>DASZDZ010000110.1:0-208173 GCA_035941355.1 Pseudaminobacter sp. | reverse complement strand
CGAACCGCAGCCAGGACAGAAAAGCGCCCACCATAGTCACGCGTTTCGCCATGGATCGCCACTGCCTTCTCAGGGAAGATCGCGAAAGCGTGAAAGAGAGATCCTCCATGCTTGCGGCAGTCGAGACAGTGACAAAGGCCGACCCGGTATGGGGTACCCGACGCCACAATTCGCACGTTGCCGCACAGGCAACCGCCGGTTACTCGGTCCATGCTCAAGTCTCCTCCAAAATCAAGCGGTCGGAACGGCTACAACGAACAGCACTGTCATTGCAATCGCCCGCTGCGGGCGGGGCCGCGTCGTTCTTCCGTGGCGGGCGACAGTGGTCATCGCTTCCAGGCGAACAGAGCCTATCAAAACGACACTCCTGCAACATCGGAGCGTTGGGTGGTTCGCGTGGCACAAGCTCCGCACGATAAAAAGGCCCGCACTTCTGGATATGCCCGCAGCCGCTCGCGCTGTGCAATCGGCCGTCTCTTCGAACTCTTCAAGCTGCGGAAACGCGAGCTACTTCGCATCCGCAGGATACGATGCAGCATGATCGGAAAACGCCTTAATAGAGAAACATCCGGACCAAAGTTGCTATCTTAAGACGCAACTGAGAGCCCGGCCTTTGCCGGCTGCGTGACTTTACAACTGGCCGAAGTAGCTGCACTCTGGTAAGTCATTGAAGCTGGAGCAATGGTTACGCGAGGGAGGAACCCATGGTGGCGTCAATAAAGTTCACAGCAGCTCAATCCGATAAGCATTTGAGAATCACTGACAATGTGGCTAACCCTCCAAAAGTGGAAACGTCAGAAGACTTGTTGACTGGGGGTAATGCAAATTCATTTCTTCTAGTTGTCGTCGAAACTTTCGATGAAAAAACAGGATTGGTAAAAGTCGAGGTAAGTAGGAACGGGAAAAATTTCGCTACGCATGACAAAAAAATGCCTGTCGCTCACGGAAACACATATGAGATTGACGACAGTAAGCTTCCACCATTGAAGAAGAAACCGCTTTCAGAAACGAAGCCGGAACAGTCGTCGGCCTAACGCCAGTTGCGAATATGCACAGTTGCACATTCTGCGATGAATGCTAGCCCTGACTTCCCCCTCCACGGTTCAGCCGACCGCCTCGATGTGCGAGATTGAAGCTGTTGCCGTAGGTGTTGGGATTGCGGTTTGCGGGAAGATTAGAATTCAAGACAATCTCCTCAGCAAGGTCTGTACTTGTGGCAAGTTCCATAATTGGCGTCTTTTTTGTTATCTGCCACATCGAATATCCTAAGTTTTCAAAACCGCATCCTTTTGCGGGAGTCTCCGACACTCCCGGGCGGAATACGAGTAGCTTTGGCTTTTCATAGCGATAGCATTGGCCCTCGAACGCATATCCGTATATGGCCGCAATCGCCATCAATCGCGGGTCTGCTGGATCGTCTGATCCGATTGGCACAACCGCAATGCGGACGAGGTGACCTTCGAACGGAAGATTGGCCATCTTGGCCGTAGTTGCGGGGTTCAACGTAACCCCATAAAGTGTAATCTGATCTGGCCAATACCTCCGCGGGTCGGGCGCCGCAGGTATATCGTCGGATGTCATGGTGCTTCTCCCTCCTGGATCGTTTCGCGGCTGACGAGGCTTAGGTGGCCGTAGTTGCCCGGGTGTTGGCGTTTTCTCAATCGCCACGCGTTTCTCCTCACAAGATCTCGCGCCAGGCGAAGTTGTCGATGACGCTGCCGGCAAAGCGGCTCGCGCGGCCGCTCTCAGCAGCCACGATCATCGCCTCCGCCGCCCAGCGATAGTCGAGGGTTTCCGGCTCAAGCTCTTCCCAAGAGCGAACCAGGATTTCGCCTACGAGATCGCGCGCCTCTTCCAGCGCCGATTTCAAGGCAAAGTGCCTGCTGTCGTTGGCACCGAGTGAAGCCGAAAGCTGCTCCTCCAGTTCCTCTTCCGAAAGCTCGCTCCTGAGGTCGCGGAAGTCGCGCGGATCGAGATCGGAAAGTCCGCGCTCGAAAAGCAGCACCTGGTAGATTTCGACCAGGATATCGAACAGCGCGCCTGCGAAGGGTTTGGAGAGGTCGTGCACCTCTGCGCTGACGTCGCTCATCCGCAGCGAATGGCTGAACAGGCGCACCTGTTTCTCGTCGGAAAGCTCGCCGAAACGGTCAAGCTCGTTGGCGATCAGGAGGTTGCCGCGCGTGCGCCGCAAAAGCAGGTCGAGCGCCGTATCGAAGTGCAGCAGGCCGATCAATGCGATGAAGTCGGCGACGGCCTCGTGATAGCCGAAATATTCGTGCGGCGGGTCGAACCGGGGCACGCCCATCACCCCGAAGATGATCAGGTGACCGATCTCGTGCGCGAGGGCGTCGAAGTTGAGCGCGAAGGGCTGCGGCTCGCCGCGCGCCTCGTCTTCTCCCATTTCCAGAAAGCCGTAGCCCGACTGCGCATTATCCCAGCGGAGCCGCGGCACGATCTCGAGGCGATCATAGGTCGGTTCGAAGAACCAGGGAATCTCGCGCCCGAGGTAGCTCTCGCAGATGTCGAGCACGCGCCGGATGCAGGCGTAGGCATGCGCAGCCTCGAATTCCGGCGTACCGATCGGAATGTTGTCGAAGTGACCGTCCGGGCCCGCCTCGGCAGGCGGCCTCAGGGCCCCGGAATAGGGAGGCAGGTACGGGAATTGGTAGGGCTGTTTATCGACGAGCGGGTCGATCACATACATCCGACGGTCGGCCGGCCCGGGGCCGATCCGGTTGGGCGGGGTGGAGATCCAAATCGTCTCCGGCCGCTCATAGCCTGGGATAAAAGGAGGTTGCGGGAAAACGAGAAAGCGGGTTCCAAGGCGCGAAACCGCGGTCCGCGCGCCAGACTGCCATTGCCCGGTAGCATCCATGCTGGCGCCCCCAACCTCCCCGTTACAGGGATGGCACGAAGTCTTTCTTAAGTCATTTTGCCGTTATCCGCAAGAATTGAAGTAATATCGTCATCCCACAGTCCTGCCGCGTCGAGGTCGTAGGCCCAGGCTTCCGTCAGGCGGAAGGGTGCATTGTCCTGGCCTTTACCAACAAGGTGCGGGCAGCGCGCCAGTGTCGTCAACAGTTCGATCGCGTCTCCACGCTTGCGGTCGAGCGCGCCCGACGGGAGCCAGTGCGCCAGGCGGTCCAGAGCAGGTCCCGATTTGTGAGGCAGGGTGGATCGCGCATCGGCCAGCAGGCGGGCATAGCTGCGATCGACGAAGTGCGTGTCGCGCGCCAGGCCTTCGAGCGCGCGCCTCTCCTCGGCGGTCACAATTCCGGCGCGCAGCGCGCGGCGCAGGGTGAGGCGGATGTTGATGAGCGCCTCGCTCAGCGGCGCCGCGCCGAGTTCCGGAGGGCACATCGCCACCGCAACCTCGTCGTCGTCCGCGAGCGGCGTCAGCGCGTACCACCGATAGATGTATCCGTGGCCTCGCATCCCGACGGCCGCCAGTTCGGCCGCCCGGAGCGCGCCCATGCTTGCGGCCCCGAACACGCGGATGCCTTTCGCAAGCGCCCAGAGGATCTCCTTGTGACGCACCGCCGGCACCTTTCCGAACGAGCCGTCGATCAGGACGATCGCTCGCGGCAGATATGTCCGAACCGCACGCACGACCGAGCCCTGCTCGGCGGGTGGCAGATAGGTGGCATCGAGAAACCCGGAAGCTTCAGTATGCGGCAGCGTAGGTCCGAGGAAAACGACCACCTCGCTTGGCATCGCTTATTCTCCGATGAGATCCCGGAGCGGCGGGACTACAAGGCGGACGATCTCGAGGTTCGGATCCTTGCCACTGTGGAGCGGCACGACCAGAACCGCCTGCCCGCCGGCGCCCTTGAGCGCATCGAGGACGGCTCTCAGTGCGGCGTCCCCTGAAACTGGTCCGTCGCGATCGGCAGGAAGCGCGACGGTTCCGCTTTGCGACAGGAAGGCATGCCGGCGCGCATCCAGATTCCTGCGGTCGTAACTCTCGGGGTAGGCCGCGCGGGTAATATCCTCGCGAGCCCCCGCAAGCGCGGTGACCCGCGCCTGCGCCGCCTCCATGAGGGCTCTTGCCAAAGCGCCGTCATAAGTGAAATCGCAGGCAAACCCCTCACCCGGCATCGGCGCGATTTCCCGATGGGCTTCCGTCTCCATGACCTCGCAGCGGAAGACGGGAAGATGGTGATCGCCGGGGACCAGCCAGATGCCCGCGGCCAGATCCGCGGCCTTGAGGTCGGCCAAAATCCTCGACGAAAGCGGTCCGTCGACGCGAGCCGGATCGATCCGAAGCTCCGGATAGGAGCGCGGATATCGTCGCGCCCCCGCGACGCTTGCCCGTTCCAGCACTTCGAGCGCCGCATGGATGATGGCGGCAAGCATTGTGGGGCCGGCAGCGAGTCCCCTTGTCGAGCGTGGAAACGCTATGGGGTGCGGCGAGGGAAGCGTGTAGATCGTATCGACCAGGGCGACGGGAACGGGCAGGACGCTCCCCGCGAACAGGTCATAGCCTTCCGTCCAGCCGAGTTGCAATTGATCCCAGCCAGCGTCGAAGCCGTGCACACGGCAGCCGGCGTAGAGATTGCGAATCTCATCTCCCAGGTCGCGCGCGGTTGCGACCTTGATGCGCTCAGATGCAATCCGTTCCGCCGCCCAGCATTCGAGCGTTTCCATCAGGGCCGATGCCGCCGCCTCCATGATGCTTGCGCCCTTGCCCTGGGAGACGGCGTTGGACAGCGATAGCGGTCGCACGACCTGGGCGACCGCTACGCCGGCGCTATCGAGCCGGGTCAGCGATCCGATGCGCGTTATCCCGAAGCGCCGGCGTGCGGAAAAAAGCGCACGGACGAGTTCTTCGGTGGCTTGAGGCTCCCGGCCCCGGAAATCGCTGCAAGCGGAAAGTTCACGGTCGAGTTGCATGCCCAGTTCAGCTGCAGTTGCTGCATGCGTCCCGTTCATGCGTCGGGGGCCTGGGCTTGAAGTCCGAGCCGCTCCAGATCCTGGCGGACACGGGAAACAAGCGCCACGGCATGCTGCTCGGCGCCGACCTTGAGCGCGCGGCGAAGATCCATGGCGATTGCCTCTTCCGACTCATGGCGGGCATGGCGAAGGAGGGCCCGCTGGCGAAGCAGTTCCGCCAGCCAGAACACCTGGCCGTTGCGGGTCGAGGCCTCGATTGCGCCGTCCAGGATCGACAGTGCCTCATCGTTGCGTCCGGCGCGAACGAACAATTCTGCGCGCATACCTTCATAGATGGGCGCCCCCTCGTAGGTGGCTATCTCGCGCTGGCGCGCCAGCCCGGCTTCGAATTGCGCCAAGCCGGCTGCCGCGTTCCCGTTCAGGCCATGGGCCCAGGCGCGAAAGAGCGCCGCCTTGGTGAGCACGCCCGGCATGGCTTGCGCGAGTTCAGAAATCCTGTCGGCCACCGCGATCACGCCTGCATAATCATTCCGATAGCGTTTCAGCTCGATCTCGAACTCCAGCGCATGAAGCACGCTGTTCAGATGGTTGATGTGCTCGGCCCACTGCTTCGCCGCATCAATGCTTTCCGACGATCCGGCGTCGTCGCCCATGAACCAGAGAGAGAAGGCCCGTTCGCCCAAGCCGCAGACCTTCGCATCGTGGCCGCCGTAGCGACCGCGGCTAAATCGCGCGCGGTTCTCGTCATAAAGCTTGAGTCCGTCCTCGACGCATTTCAGGCAGTGCGCGTGCAGCCCGGCATCTTCGTTCGTCGCCCATGCGCAATGGAGCGACTGGAGCCGGACCTCCGGATCGGCCGAGCCTTCAAGGTCGCGCACGAGGATGTCGGACCTTGCACGCTGCGTCTCGTAATCGGGAGCGGTGAACCACCAGCCCCAATAAAGCGGGAACCATTTCGCGCGATCCTGATCCACACGTTCGGCACACAGCGACACCCCCCGTTCATAGATCGAGCGCGCTTGTTCGCCCCCTCTCCCGAAAAGCGCCGCAGCAACCGGTCCGCGGATCGTGAGGAGGCGAAGCAGCAGATCGTTCGCGTCGCCACTCTCGTCAGCCTGAGCGAGTTGCTTCTCGGCGAAATCCAGCAGGCGATCCGCCTCGTGCATGGCTGAACGGACACCGCAAGCTTCCGCCGCCCGAATTGCGTGGCGCGCTGCTTCGAGCGGCTGCCCAGCCTGATCGAAGTGCCAAGCCATGGTTTCGTCGGGTAGAGACGAAACTGAGCCCGTCTGCACGAGGCGAACGATGCGTCCGTGGATCTCCCGCCGTTCAGATTTGAGGAGACTGTCGTACGCCGCCTCCTGAATGAGGACGTGACGAAATCGAATTGTCGCGCCCGCAGAAATCCGGCGCAGGATTCCGGCCTGGACAAGCCTCTCGATCACCTCGTCCAGAGGAACCGGAAGCGGCTCAGGCTCCAGCAGGGCGACCAGAAGCTTCCGTCCGAACTCCCGCCCGAGAACGCTGGCGATCTGCGCCACGCGCCTCAATTGCCCCAAGCCGGCAAGGCGGGCCGCGATAAGGTCCTGCAGGTTGATGACGTGGCCTTCGCGAAGCAGACCTTCCCATCCCGGGCGATCCTGAACACTTCCGGTTGCGCGCTCCCTGAGCAGCAGCGCGAGCTGTTCGGCAAAGAGCGGCACACCGTCGCTCTTCTCGTAGACAAACGCGGCAAGCCCATCAGGAGGCGCAACCTCCCAGATTCGGGCGAGCAACTCCGATGTCGCTTGAGCGGTCAGGCCGGACAATGCCATGGCCAGCACGTTCGGATCGCCAAGGTATTCGAGGTCGATGGGATGGCGCGACGTCGCGATGGCAAGAACCGGTCTCGATTCGATCCACTCAGGCAGGCGTGCGACCAACGCCGTTGTGAGCGTGTCGGCCCAGTGCAGATCCTCAATCACCATGAGGACGGGTCCTGATGCTGATGAAGAAGTCACCACGGCCAGCACGGCCTCGACCGCGCGCGCTCGAATTTCCTCGTCCGAGAGGTCGACTTGCCAGGATTCGCCTGGCAATCCTTGCGCTTTTCCGGCCAGCAGGAATGCGACGATCTCAGCGTTCAGCTCGCCAACCCCGAGCGATTCCAGAAAGCGAATGACGGTCTCCCGATCCGGCTCGGCGTCATTGGCCGCCTTGGCGGCGGCCTGCCTGATCGGCTCGAGAAACGGATGCAACGGGTCCGTATTGCCGCGGGGCTGACATTGAAACACGAGGATGTCTGCACCTTCTCCGGCAAGGTTGCGGCGAAACTCCGTGACCAGTCGCGATTTCCCGATTCCCGGGTCGCCTCGCAGAAAAACGAGTTGCCCGCTGCCGCTTGCGGCTCGGGTCCAGCGGCGTCGACACAACTCAAGCTCGTCGTCCCGGCCGACCAAAGGAGCCGAGACGCGACGATATGTCGTGAAGCGATCCGATTGCTGTCGGCGGGTAACCGGCCGCCACAGCCGAACCGGCTCGCCGAAGCCCTTCAGCTCCCTCACTCCGATCTCCTCAAACTCAAATGCGCCGCTGGTCAGGCGATACGTGGCTTCCGCCACTGCGACGCTGTTCGGTTCTGCCTCGGACTGGATGCGAGCGGCGAGCGTTGGCGCAATTCCAATGACCTCGGTGCTGCTGCCAGGAAGCGTTGTATTCGAGCGATCGGCGACCACGACGAGGCCCGTGGCAACGCCCACTCTGACCTTCAGGCCCGATCCAAATTCCTGTGCCATCCGCTGACATCGCGCTACCATCTCGAGCGCCGACGTAACCGCACATTCGGCAGCATCCTCGCTTGACTCCGGGAATCCGAAGTAAGCGCAGCCGCCGTCGCCCTGAACCCGCTCCAGGTAACCGTTGTTGCCGCTTATCAAGACGGCAGCCTCGTTGTGAAGCCTCCGCTGCAGTGTGCCAAACTCTTCGGGACCGAGTTGTTGCAGCAAAGCTGTGGATCCAACAATGTCGTAAAAAAGCGCGGTTACCTGCCTGCGTTCTCCCGAAAGCGCGCCAGTCTGAAGTTGTTGTCCGTTGGTAGACATCAAATAGCCCGCAAACCTCTAAGAGTCTGTTTGGAAATCTACTCTGGCGGTCATCTTCCGGCGTTTTCTGCGCTTCCGGTGCTCACGGACCCAAATGTCCGCTCCGCTCCGGTTCTCGAAAACACCGTCATATGACTCACCATAGCGAGTTTCGAAACAGACTCTAACGGCGCCACGCTGTGTTCCAAGATGATGTTATAGAAGCTTAACCTCCACCGCGAGCACTATAAGGTCGAGCGTCCGCCATCGGCGGCGCACTCTATCATCCAGCGGCGCGCTCTATCATCCAGTGGCGGCCGACCATATCCGTGCCGGGTGCCGGTGGCCGCGCTGGAAGCGCTGTACTCCGATATGCGCCTCTGCTTGCCAGGTGCGGCATAAAAGTCTAATGTTCACGGATCGTTCGCACATTGCACGGGCGCGAACGGCTGGGAGACGGGAGCTCTTGCCCCAAAAACGGGGGAGAGCCAATGTTGCACTCCACAAAACCCCAATACAAGAACAGGCTTCTCAACCGCCTCGACCCGCAGGATTCCGCCTTGCTGTCGCCCCATCTGGAGCGCGTCAAGCTTGGGATACGCGACCGCCTCGAAGAGCATGGCACGCCAATAAAGTTCGTGTATTTCCTTGAGGAAGGCATCGGCTCGATTGTAGCCAGGATCGGGAATGGCCGCGACACCGAGGTGGGCGTGCTCGGCTACGAAGGCATGACGGGAACGGCAGTGGTCCTGGGCGACAATCTGACTGCGCACAATTGCTTCGTCCAGATGGCCGGCGAAGCGATGCGCATTCCGGCAGACCCTTTCCGGGACGCGCTTGAGCAAAGTCCCACGCTGCGGCTGTTTCTTCTGCGCTATGTCGAATGCCTCATGGTTCAGGCCAGCTACACCGCTGTCGTGAACGTCAGGATGACTCTGGAACAGCGCCTGGCCCGGTGGCTGTTGATGTGCGACGACCGCGTCGGCGGCAAAATCAAGCTCACACACGAATTCCTGTCGATCATGCTCGGCGTCCGGCGACCGGGCGTCACCGTGGCTATCCAGATACTGGAAGGCAAGGGGTTCATCCGGGCCATGCGCGGCGAAATCGTCATCCGGGAGCGCCAAGGACTGATAGACCTGGCTGACGGCGGCTATGGCGTGCCGGAAGCCGAGTATGAACGGCTGATCGGCAGCATCTCCCCGACAAGCGAAAAGTCGACCTACCTCGCGCGGCCGGCTTAGAGCAAGCCGCAACCGGACGGAAGGCACCAGACGCCGGCCGAAGACTCCCGCGTCCAGCCTCGACCGATCGGCCCCCCAAAGCCACGCGCAAAAATCCTTATTCCGTCAAACCCCGCCCCAGACCGCCTCCGCGGTTCTCACCACGAGGTCGAGTTTCCGCCTCTGGTCGTCTTCGGTGATGGCGTTGCCTTCCTCGGTCGACGCAAAGCCGCATTGCGGGGCTATTCCGAGCTGGTCGATGTCGGCGTATCTGGACGCCGCCTCGAACCTGCGCTTCAGATCGTCCAAATCCTCGAGTTCGGCGGTCTTGGTGGTGATGAAGCCGGGCATGACCCTTTTCTTGCCTTTCGGCAGCAGCCGCAGCGGCTCCAGGCCCCCTGCCCGCTCCGAATCATACTCCATGAAATAGATATCGACGCCGGTCTGGTTGAACACGGCGTCCGCTGCCGGATCGTAGGCGCCCTCGGCGACCCAGGTGGATTTGAAGTTGCCGCGGCACATATGCATGCCGATGATCATGTCGGAGGGCCGGTCGGCGATGGCGTCGTGCATCATCCTGGCGTACCGGCCGATCAGCCAGTCCGGATCCTCGCCCCGCGCCTTGCGTTCCGCCCTGATCTTGGGATCGCAAAGATAGGCGAAGAAGATGTCGTCCATCTGGAGATAGCGGCAGCCGGCGTCGTAAAAAGCCTGCACCGCCTTCCGGTAGGTTGCGGTGATATCGGCGAAGTAGGCGTCGGAATCGTGCTTGTATTCGGCGACATGGATGTCGTCGTCGGCAATGCGGAAATGGACGGCGCTCGGCCCCGGAATCGAAATCTTCGGAGTAACGTTCGTGTGCGCCTGCACGAACTTGAAATGCTCCAGCATCGGATGGTCATCGGGAAAGCCGAGCCGGCCGTTGATCACGGGAACGTCCGCCTTTGTGGCCGTGCCGTGGAACTGGATGCCGCCGCCTTCGCGCTGGATGATGTCTAGCCCATCCAGCATGCCCATGAAGTCGAAATGCCACCAGGCGCGGCGGAACTCGCCATCCGTCACCGCTTTGAGGCCGGCCTGCTCCTGCATCCGGATCACGTCGATGATGGCCTTGTCCTCGACTTCCTTCAGTTCCTCCTCGGACATGATCTTGTCGTCGAAATGGGCCTTGCGGGCCTTCTTGACGGAATCGGGCCGCAGGAAACTTCCGACTATGTCCGCGCGAAACGGCGGCCTGGGCGTTGCAGTGGCGGTAGTTTCAGCCATGACGATCTCCTCCGGATGGTTCTAAATGTGCCTCGGGTGCAAGGCCGAACGGCTCGGCCTGCGGGCGATCGGGGACGCCGGAGCACCCCCGATCGTCATAGGTTTTACAAGCGGTGCTACATCCCCGATTCGGCCGCAATCAGCGCCTTGGCCTTCTCGTAGAGAGCCTTGCCGTCGACGCCGGCAGCTTGCATGTCGGTGAACCACTGGTCGATGGTGGGCTGCGCAGCGGCCTTCCAGCGCTCCGTTTCCGCCTCGTCCAGGGTGACGATGTTGTTGCCAAGATCGGTCGCGATCTTGAGGCCGCGCACGTCGCCTTCGTCCATCGCCTTGCCGAAGGCGCGGGCGACTTCAACGCCTGAATTGGCGTCGATGACAGCCTTGAGATCGTCGGGCAGCGCGTCGTAGGCGCCCTGGTTCATGACGATCGCGAATGTCTGGGTGTAGAGCCCGTTGTCGCCCGAAAAGCCGGTGTGGTTCTTGACCAGTTCGGCGACTTTCAGAGCCGGGGTCACCTCCCAGGGGATGGTCGTGCCGTTGATGACGCCCTTGGAAAGCGCTTCGGTGACCTGCGGCACCGGCATGCCGACGGGCTCGGCCCCGAGACGCGCAAGCATGTCGGATATGACGCGCGAACCGCCGCGGATCTTCATGCCCTTCAGGTCCTCGAGCTTGGCGACCGGGGTAGCGGTGTGAAACAGGCCTGGGCCATGGGTATGCACGGCGATCAGGTGCACGCCGGCAAACTCGTCCATGGCGTTTTCTTCGACGTATTTCTGGAACGCGACCGAGCTGGCCTCGCCGGTGGTCACGAGGAAGGGCAATTCGAAGACTTCCGACTTCGGGAAACGCCCGGGCGTATAGCCCAGAACCGTCCAGATGACGTCGACGACGCCGTCCTTCGCCTGGTCGAACAGCGACGGCGGCGTGCCGCCGAGCTGCATGGCGGGGTAGAGCTCGAATTTCAGCCGCCCGCCCGACTGTTCCTCGACGGTCTTGGCCCAGGGGGTAATCGCCTTGGCGGGAATGGTTGCCTGCGCCGGCAGCATCTGATGGACGCGCAGCGTCACATCCTGAGCGAGCGCTGCGCCCGAGAAAACCACGGCAGCAAGCGCGCTGCCGAGCATCATGCCTAGCTTGTTCATAGTCTCTCTCCCTTTCTTCGCACGCTTCCCGTGCTTTGCCCGGTTGAACTCGAGGAATGCTCCGTTTGGTGGAGTCTTGTTCTGTTGCGCCGCGCCTAGCATACCTCTTTCTAATAGAGCAGGCGGACGAGAAACAGGCTGATGATCGGAAACGCCGTCAGTATCGCCGTGCGAACGATGTCGGTTGCAACAAACGGAAGAACGCCCATGTAGGTCTGCCCGAGCGAAATCCCCTTCGCCATCGAATTTATGACGAAAAGATTCATGCCCACGGGCGGCGTGATCAGGCCCACCTCCACGACGATAAGGATGAGGATGCCGAACCAGATGGCGAATTCCTCGGGCGGCAGCCCGAAATCGAGCGCGGTGACCATCGGGAAGATGATCGGCACCGTCAAAAGGATCATCGAAAGCGAGTCCATCACGCAGCCGAGGATAAGGTAGAGGATCAGGATCGCCACGAGGACAATCCAGGGATTGTAGCCCTGGGCGGTGACGAAATCGGCGGCGAACTGGGGCAATTGCGACATGGCAAGGAACCCGTTCAACGCTCCGGCGCCAAGGACGATCAGGAAGATCATGGCCGTGGACGAAGCTGTCGAAAGAATGGCCTCGATGAAGTTCTCGCGCGTCAGCCCGCGGTTGAGAAGCGAGATGATGCCGGTGCCGGCGGCTCCGATTGCGGCCGCCTCGGTGGGGGTGAAGACGCCGGTGTAGATACCGCCGATGACAGCGATGAAGACGATCATGACCGGCCACACGCCGGCCAGCGCTTCGAAGCGCTCCCGGTAGGGGGTTCGCTCGCGATGGCCTGCCGAGCCGGGGTTTACGCGCACGTAGATGGCTATGGCGATCATGTAGCCGATGGCCGCTAGGATGCCCGGCACAAACGCGGCTACGAAGAGCTTGGCGATGTTCTGCTCGGTCAGGATCGCATAGATGACGAGGATGACCGACGGTGGAATGAGAATGCCGAGCGTGCCGCCGGCGGCGAGCGTGCCTGTCGCCAGCGCGCCGGAATAGCCGTATTTCCTGAGTTCGGGCAGCGTGACCTGCCCCATTGTCGCGGCCGTAGCGAGCGAGGAGCCGCAGATTGCGCCGAACCCTGCGCAGGCGCCGACCGCAGCCATGGCGACGCCGCCCTTGCGATGGCCGAGCCATGTGGCGGCCGCCTTGAACAGCGCTGCCGACATGCCGCCGAGCGAGGCGAACTGGCCCATCAGGAGGAACAGCGGAACGACCGAGAGCGAATAGTTGGCGAAGGTGCCATGCGTGAGGTTCTTGAACTGGGCCATCACCGGGTTGAGGGAACCGGTGACGAGCCAGGAACCGCCGATGCCGACGGCCAGCATGGCCAGCCCGATGGGAATGCGTAGGAAGATGAGCGCCAGGATGACGGGAAAGGACCAGAATCCAAGTTCGATGTTGGTCAATGGACCATCCCCTGGGTCGGGTGGGGAGGATTGTCGGAAAGGGCCTCGCGAACGCTGCGCACCAGGACATAGACGGCGACAACCACGAAGACAGCAGCGCCGACCATTCCCGCGGCATAGGCCCACCAGAGCGGCATCCGAAGAAGCAGCGTCGTCTCGCCGTAATTGAATTTGTCGACCGTGCCGAGCCAATGCCGCCAGGCGATGAAGGCTGCGATCGCCAGCATCAGAGCGTCGGACACGACCATGATCCAGGCGTTGGCGCGCGCGCTGAGGAAGTCGGTGAAGACGGAAACGACCGCATGGCCGCGGGTCAGGTGCGTCCACGGCAAGAACGCAAAGATGGCGAAGCCGACACCGGCCTCCACGAGTTCATAGTCGCCTCTGATGCTGCCGAGCCCGGCCCAGATGAACGCGCGGCCGACAACGCTCAGCACGGTAATGATGACGATCGCGGTCAACACCACGCCGCCGGCAATGGCGACATATCTGGCAAGCCCGTACACCCCCCGGCCCAGTTTGGTTTCGTCCATGCTCGCAGTCCCCTCCCAAGGCTCGATGGTCGTCTCTTCTCCCCGGCGCGTAAAATGAAATGTTCCGCGGCTTACATAACCCCAGGGATATCAATCGGTATGCCTATGCGAATCTCGGCTTGCGCTTCTCGAGAAAGGCCTTCAGCCCTTCCTCGGCGTCGGGTCCGGTCTGGCTCAGCGCGGCCGCCAAGCTTTCGGCATAAAGACCGTCTTCGGCCGACATGTTGGAGATCCTGGCGATCGACTGAATGATCAGATAATTGACCGCGCTGGAGTTCTGCGCCACCTGCAAAGCGAGGTCGACGGCTTTCGCCAAGCCTTCCCCGGCCGGCGCGAGATAGTGCGCGAGGCCGAGCCGATAGCCCTCTTCGGCCGAATAGGTCCGGCCTGTCAGCATCATCTCCGTCAGCCTGTCCGCCCCTATGATGGCGCCCACGCGAACCGTGGCGCCGCCGCCCACGAAAATCCCCCGCTGGCCTTCGGGCATGCGGAACAATGTGCCCTCCTCGGCAACGCGAACATGGCAGGCTGAGGCGATCTCGAGCCCGCCACCCATAACCGCCCCGTTCATTGAAGCTATTACCGGGACGCCGCCAAACTGGATCAATCCCATCACCGCATGCCATTTGCGGGAATGCCGCATCACTTCATGCGGCGCGCGCTCGACCTGCTCGCTCAGATCAAGCCCGGAACAGAAATGCCCGCCGTTTCCGGAGAGCACCACCGCCCTGACGCCATCCGGCACATCGGAGAAAAACCTGCGCAGCGCTTCGATCAAGGCATCGTTGACGGCGTTGCGCTTGGCCGGCCGATTGAGGGTCAGGTAAGCCAGCGGGCCTTCGCGCCGCACCTCAAGAACCGCGTCCACCATGCTCGCTGCGCGTCCTTCCGTGTCAGCCGGCGTCGGCATTTCGATGCTCCATCAAACCCGCGGAATGTTCTATCATATAACAATTGTGGACGCTATACTGCGGTTGCGTAACGCGCACATCCCGCAGCGACGGCAACGGCAAAAAGCGACAATGGACAATCCCAACCCGGTGAAGCCCGCGAAACTACGGCGGCAGCGCTTCGACCCCAGTTCCGTGAACGACATCATCGGCTATCGCCTGCGCCGGGCGCAGCTCCGCGTTTTCCAGCAATTCATCACCCGTTTCGCGGAATTCGATCTGCGGCCGGCCGAATATTCGGTGCTTGCGCTGATCGCGGCCAATCCGGGCTGCAAACAGACCGAGATCGCCGAAGCGTTGGGCATCAAGCGGGCCAATTTCGTCGCGCTGATCAACGGGCTCGAAAAGCGCGGCTTGACCGAACGCCGCCAGCCGGCGGGAGACCGCCGCTCCAACGCGCTGTTCCTGACGCCGTCCGGAGAAGAATTCGTCGCCAAAGCCAATGCGGCGCAAGCCGATTTCGAGGCCGAATGCGTGGCGAAGCTCGCCGGGCAGAAGGCACGGGACCAGTTGATGGCGCTACTCGACATGCTGGCTGCCGACTAGCGAAAACGCCGCGATCACCTCGTCGGGGATCGGCTGCGATTTAAGCTTTTGCGGGTCGGTCTCGTCCCTGCCGACCCAGACGCGAGTTTCGCGGCCTTCGACGGCGAGTTCGCCGCCGTTGAAAAGCCTGTGCTCGACGTCGAAGCTCGAGCGCCTGAACGCCGCGGCGGCGCTCTCGATCCTCACAACATCCCCGAAGCGCGCCGGCTTGATGAATTTGGCGCCAGTGTCGACCATCGGGATGCCGACAATCCCGAAACGCCTGGTCCAGGCGATTTTCTTCATGCCGAGCGCGGCTTCGAAAAGGCGGGCGGTCGCGGCGTCGAACATGCGGAAATAGTTCGGGTAAAACACGATGCCTGCCGGATCGCAGTCGCCGAACTCGATCTCGACCTCATGCGTGTTGACCAGCATCGCGGCGTTCTCCTCTATATGTTTTCGCCCGGCGCGGACGTGTTGCTCAGGCCGCCGGATTTTCGATCAGCAGCGCGATGCCCTGCCCGCCGCCGATGCAGGCCGAGGCAACGCCGTAGCGGAGTTTTGAGCGTTTCAATTCGCGAGCCAGCGTCAGGGCCAGCCGAACGCCGGTAGCGCCCAACGGGTGCCCAATAGCGATGGCGCCGCCATTGACGTTGAGCTTCGCCTCGTCGAGCCCGAGTTCGCGCACGCAGGCGAGAACTTGCGCGCCGAAAGCCTCGTTGATCTCGATGCGGTCGATCTGGTCCAGTGTCAGGCCGGCCGTATCCAGCACGGCGCGGATGGCCGGTGCGGGACCGATGCCCATGATGTGCGGCGGCACGCCGATCGAGACGCCGGCAAGAAGGCGGGCGAGCGGCGCCTTGTCCATGGATCTCACATAGTCCGAAGAGCCGACCAGCACCGCGGCCGCGCCATCGACGATGGCCGAGGAGTTGCCGCCTGTCTGCACGCCGCCGAAGGCGGGGCGGAGCCTGGCGAGCACTTCATAAGGCGACGGACGGACGTGACTGTCGGCGGCGACCGTATCGACGCCCCTTGGGAGACTGACGCCGCGCGCGTGCAACCCCTCCACCTCGAAGCTCTCGGATATGACCGGAACAATCTCGTCGGCGAAGAACCCGCCGTCGCGGGACGCGATCGCGCGCTCGAAGCTGCGGGCGGCGAAGCGGTCCACCTCCTCGCGGGTGATGCCGTATTGTTTGGCAAGGTTCTCGGCGGTGTCGCCCATGTTGACGCAGGCGGCCGGGTCGAAGAGCGCCTCCCAGAGAAAATCCTTGAACTCGACCGCGCCCATGGCGAAGCCGTTGCGGTGCGTATACGCGGCGATCGGGTTGCGGCTCATCGACTCGGTTCCCACGCCCAGCGCGATGTCGACACGGCCGAGCGAGACGGCGTCGGCCGCCTGCACCAACACTTCCAGCCCGGTGCCGCAGATGCGCTGGACGAGATGCGCAGGGCGTTCTGTCGGCACGCCGGCGTGGAGCCCGATGTGCCGCGGCGTGACATAGGCGTCGAACGAGGCCTGCGCCATGGATCCGGCGATGGTCGTGCCGATGTCCGCGGGATCGACGCCCGCCTTGGCGATCGCCGCCCGAGCGGCCTTGATGCCGAGATCGATCGGCGAAATGGCCGAAAGCGCCCCGCGATAATCTACGAACGGGGTGCGAACGCCGTCTATCAGATAGGCATCGTTGAAGGTGGCCCTCAGGCCCTTTTCCCTGGCGGTCACTTAACGGCCTTTCCTTCGAAGGTCATGACGTGGTCGGGTACAGGTTCGGCATAAAGATCCTCGACCAGCGCGGCGCGCGCGGCGACGACGGCGCTCTGGTTGATAGAGCCCTTGTCGGTGATCTCGCCGGCATCGATAGAGGGCGGCACGGTCAGCAGGATCGCACGCACGACGCGGCTGGCGCTGCCTGTCGCCTTTGACGCCAGCGCGTCGAGTCTCGCCTGGAAGGCGGCGCGGACTGCCGGATGCGCCACGACCGCCTCGGCGTCTACGCCGCACCCCGGGCCGGCCACGCTCCGGCAGGCGTCCAGATCGGGAAAGATCAGCGCGCCGATATGGTTTCGGTCGAGCCCGGTCAGCACGACGTCGCGAACAAGCGGCGCGCAGGCGGAGATCGCCCCCAGCCGGACGCCGCTCACGTTGACCCAGGTGCCTGTCGAGAGCTTGAAATCTTCGGTGACGCGCCCGTCGAAGACAAAGCCTCGCCCAATGTCGTCCGGATCGGCGAATTTCAGCGCGTCACCGATCCTGTAGTAGCCTTCCTCGTCGAAGCACTCGGCGGTCTTGTCCGGTTGTTTCCAGTAACCGGGCGTGACATTCGGGCCGCGCAGGCGCAATTCCAGTTTTTCGCCGTTCGGCACGAGCTTGACCTCCAGCCCGGCGGCCGGCAATCCGACCAGCCCGGCACGATCGACCGCCCACGTGGTGGTGAAGGCGAAGGGCGCCGTCTCAGTCGAGCCGTAGCCGGTGATGATCATGATGCGCTCGCCGGTGGCCGCGCGGGCGGTGCGATCGAGCGCGTCCCAGACATGCTGCGAGAGGCTGGCCCCGGCATACTGCATCAGCTTGAGGCGCCGGAAAAAATTGTCGCGCAGCGCCGCGTCGGCGGTGAGAGGCCCGACGAGGAGTTCATAACCCTTCGGCACGTTGAAGTAGAGCGTCGGAGAAATGTCGGCCAGATTGCGGATGGTGCGTTTGATGCCTTCAGGCGTCGCCATACCGTCGTCGATGTAGAAGCTGCCGCCATTATACAGCGCGATGCCTAGATTGTGGCTGCCGCCGGCGACATGGTTCCACGGCATCCAGTCTACCATCACCGGCGGTTCGTCTGCGAGAAAGGCGAGCGCCGTGCGTATCATCTCCTGATTGCAGGTCAGCATGCGCTGGGTGGTGATCACCGCCTTTGGCATTCCGGTCGAGCCGGAGGTGAAAAGAAACTTGGCGATGGTGTCGGGGCCGACCGCTGCATTGGCGGCGGCGACCGCGTCGGTGGGAACGGTCGCGGCGAGATCGTCGAAGAGCCGGGTCGCGCGGCCAGCAGGCGGGTTCTTGCGAACAACCAGCGGAATCGCTCGATCGATCGCAGCGTCTATGGCGGAGGCGAATTTCGCGCCGTCGTTCACATAGACCATGCCCGGTTCGAGAAGGCCCACAATATGCCTGAGCTTGGCGTGGTCCTTCGAAATCAGCGAATAGGCGGGCGAGATCGGCGCGTGCGGGATGCCAACGAGCATCGCGGCATAGCCGATGAGCGCGTGCTCGATCTCATTGCCGGAAAGGATCAGAAGCGGGTGCTCAGCGGAAAGCCTCGCATCGAGCATCGCCTGGGCGAGGTTGCGGATGGCCCGATTGGCCTCGGCATAGGTGATTGTGCGCCAGGCGCCGTCCTCGCCACGGTCGGCGACGAATACCGCATCGGGCGTTCTTTGCGCCCATTCCTCGAGCCGGTCGGTCATGCAGCGCGGGAACGCGCCGAGAGGGTCGAGGGCGCGGACGTAAACGGAGCCGTCCGGCCTCCGTTCGGCTTCGGCGCGCATCCTGCCCATGCGAACGGGACGAAAGTGCAGACCCTGTCCAGCGTCCATGTGCTCCTCCCTATAGTTATGAAACATAACAATAATGGAGCATTGGCTCAAGAGGGAGTTTGAAATTGAACGGTGCAGCCGGAACTGCCGGAGCAGCGGCCGCACAAGGCGAGTGCATTTCCCCGGCCGAGCGCTCGCCAAAGCAGCTCGGGGTCGCTGCAGGCGCGGTTTCGACCAGATTTACGCGTTCGATATCTAGAGCAAGCCGCCCGATTCGGAATCGGGCGGCTCGCTCTAGCTTTTTGTTTTTCGCATCGTTTTTGCCGAAAACCGGCATCCACTTTTCGGCACGATGCTCTAGAATATGCCGCCGATGCCAATGCCGGCGCCGATGTCCGGAGGAGGCGCGGCCGGTCTTGTCCTTTGCGCCCGCGCCTTGCGCCCAGCCGTTGCTTTCTTTGCGGCTGCGTCGCCGCGGTCGACCGTGGCCGTCTTGACCGGGCGCGGCGCGGCCACCGGCTGCCGGCAGATGCGGCCGGAGCGAAGGAACAGATCGCTGAGCAAGTTCACATCCGGTTCGAGCGACGTCCGGGCCTGCTTCGTGCGCTGGAAATAATCGGAAAGCGCCTTCTTAGATCCCGGCCCCCAGTCGCCGTCGATTGCCTTGCGGTAGCAGCCGACCCTGGCCAATTCGGTCTGGACGCGGCGGCTGATATCGACCTTGGCCGCATCGTCCTCATCGCTCCCGCCAGTGACGAGAGAACTCAACGCCGACGCCACATCTTTTTCGACGACCGCCAGACCGTCCGATGGCGCAAGCCCCGCCACCTGCGTGCCCGAAAGCTTCTGTTGGCTGGAATTCCCGGTCGAACGAACCGTGTCGGGCAGTTGCTTTCCAAGCAGGAGCACGGTGCTTTGCAGATCGCCGTCGGCCGACGCCAACTGGACCATCAGCTTTTCCTTCATGCTCGGATTTTCGAGAATCCTGCTCAGGGTCGAGCCGAGTTCCTGCGGGTCGATGACCTGCAATTCCGTGAAGTAGAACTGCTCGCGAAGGTTGGACTGATCCCAGGGAACCTGATTGCCGAGCGTGCGCGCTTCGGTAGCGTTCCTGACGCGGATCATCATGTCGGAAATGCTCAGGCCCGGAAATTCGATGTTCTGGAGCATCGCTTCCGTGAACGGGCTGTTTTCACCGACGCCGTCGACCGTGACGTTGCCCGGCTGGGTCGCGAAGGCGATGTAGGTGTTCTCGCCAACCTCGACTTGCGCGAGACCCTTGCCCGCGCCCTCGATCGCGGCGGGGAGCGGGCTGTTGCGGCAGGCATCCAGGAATATGAATGTCGGCCGGTCCCGGCTGGCAAACGTGCGATGATCTCATTCAGCCTGATCGCCCTGGACGTCAGGTTATCCACGCTGCTCGGCTCCAGCGTGTCGGAAGGCAGGAGGAAGTTCTCGCCCTGGATCTGCACGCCGTGGCCGGCGTAGAAGATCAGGACGGCGCTGTAGCGATCGAGTTTCCCTTCGAAGCTGCCGAGCATTTCCTTGAGCTTGTCGGAGGACAGGTCGATACCGGTGGCGACCTCGAAATTCAGCCGCCGCAGGCTCTCCGATATCCTCACGGCGTCGTTGGACGCATTGGGAAGATCGTCATAGCGCTCATGTTCGTAGTTCGAGTTGCCGATGACGATGGCAAGTCGTCCGAGATCGCGAGCCTGATCCTCGTTTTCGGCGATGGCGGCGGCCGGAGCCACGCCCAAAAAGTAAAACGCCAGAAACGACAGCAACACCAAGAGTTTGTCGGGACGTATCATCTCGGCACCGTTCGATGCATGTGGATCTTCGGCAACCTGCGCACGCCGTAACATTTGCCGGAAACGGCATGTTCAAAGCTGTCGGCATGATAATGGCATTAAAACGCGCGGTCTTCCACTACCGCGAGGCACAACTCTATCCGATTTCCTTTCGGCTATCGTTGCACGATGCGCCACTCGGCAGGAACGGATTCCTGTTGCCTCCCTGCCACATCGCTACGGTTCCTCCTCGATGCTTCGTTCGGCAGGTTGCATTTACGCCGATACTGACCTACCGATTTAAAACTATACTGCCTGTGTATTTTTCTTTGAGGTGCGTTTCCAGACATCTTCTGAATTCCGCCGGTCCCGGGCCGGCGGCGGGCGGGGCGAGATGATCAAAGGCTGCAAAACTCCTCGTTCAGGCGCCGTTTCGGCCCTGGCCCTCATTGCGGCCGGCGCCTTTCTGCCTTCGGGCGCGCTCGCATGCGAGGCGACAGCGCAGGTGTCGGGATCGGTCGTCACTTCGGTGGACGTGGTGTGCGATCAGCCCACCCCCTATGTGATAGACACCGACTACCAGACCTTCCTGGAAAACGAGCTTGATTTCGATTACGACGGGGCCGGCGACGACACGGTTTCGGTCCTGGGCGGCGACGTCCGCATCCAGCAAAACCCGAGCATTCCGTTTTCGGCCTTCGTGATCGAGACGCTGGACGGCGACGACACTTTCACGATGACCAGCGGCAACGTCATCGGCGAGGACGGCCCGGGGGGGGCCGCCGCCGATCATCCAGCTCGACATGGGCAACGGTAACGACACAGTCGATATCAGCGGTGGACTGTTCGACGGCGCCATCTTCCTCGGCGACGGCAACGATACGGCGAACATTTCGGGCGGCGAAATGGGGCCGATATTTGCCGGCGGCGGCAATGATACGGTCACGGTTTCCGGGACAGCCCAGATCGGCATCCTGACGCCGGGCTCCGATTCCGTCGGCCTCGAAGACGGCGACGATACTTTCACGATGACCGGCGGCACGCTGGACGGCGGCGTCAGCGGCAATGCGGGAAGCGACACGATATCGATCTCCGGCGGGCTGGTCGCGGGTTACGTCGCCGGCAACGAAGGCAGCGACACGATCGATATTTCCGGCACCGCGACCATCGGCGAGCACGTCACGGCGGGCGAAGGCGACGACAGCGTTGCGATCAGCGGTGGAACGGTCACGCTGTTCCTGGACGGCGGGACCGGCAATGACACTCTGGAAGTGAGCGGCGGAGCGATCGGCAGCGATATCTTTGCCGGAGACGGCGACGATACGGTCGAGGTCACAGGCGGAACCATCGGCGGCTCGATTTTCGGCGACGACGAGGGTCCGGCTGGCAACGACACCATCTCGCTGGGCGGAGGTTCGATCGCCGGCAGCGTATTCGGCGGCGCAGGCAATGATACCGTCACGGTTTCGGGCACGGCCCAGATCGGCCTCCTGACGCCCGGCTCCGATTCCGTCGGCCTCGAAGACGGCGACGATACTTTCACGATGACCGGCGGTACGCTGGACGGCGGCGTCAGCGGCAATGCGGGAAGCGACACGATCTCGATCTTGGGCGGGCTCGTAACCGCCTACGTCGCTGGCAACGAGGACAGCGACACGATCAATATTTCCGGCACCGCGACCATCGGCGAACACGTCACGGCGGGCGAAGGCGACGACAGCGTTACGGTCAGCGGCGGAACGGTCACGCTGTTCCTCGACGGCGGGACCGGCAATGACACTCTGGAAGTGAACGGCGGGGCGATCGGCAGCGATATATTTGCCGGAGACGGCGACGACACGGTCGAGGTCACGGGCGGAGCCATCGGCGGCTCGATTTTTGGTGACGATGTGGGTCCGGCAGGCAGTGACACCATCTCGCTCGGCGGAGGCTCGATCGCCGGAGCCGTATTTGGCGGCGGTGGGAACGATACCGTCACGGTTTCCGGAACGGCCGAAATCGGCGTCCTGACCGGTTCCGGGTCCAGCACAGACTCCATCGGACTGGAAGACGGCGATGACCAATTCATCATGACCGGCGGCACGCTGCAGGGCGGCGTCAGCGGCAATGCCGGAAACGACACGATCTCGATCTCGGGCGGGCTCGTAACCGCCTACGTCGCCGGCAACGAGGACAACGACACGATCAGCATTTCCGGCACGGCGACGATCGGCGAACACGTCACGGCGGACGAAGGCGACGATGTCGTTTCGGTCAGCGGTGGGACCATCACCCTGTTCGTCAATGCCGGCATTGGCGACGACAGCATCGATGTGAGCAACGGCACGATCGGCAGCGATGTCTTTGCCGGCGACGGCGATGACACGGTGGATATCACAGGCGGCGACATCGGCGGCTCGATCTTCGGTGACGACGAGGGTTCGGGCAACGACACCATTTCGCTCGCCGGAGGTTCGATCGCCGGAGCCGTATTTGGCGGCGGTGGGAACGATACCGTCACGGTTTCCGGAACGGCCGAAATCGGCGTCCTGACCGGTTCCGGGTCCAGCACAGACTCCGTCGGACTGGAAGACGGCGATGACCAATTCACCATGACCGGCGGCACGCTGCAGGGCGGCGTCAGCGGCAATGCCGGAAACGACACGATCTCGATCTCGGGCGGGCTGGTCGCCGCCTACGTCGCCGGCAACGATGACAACGACACAATCAGCATTTCCGGCACGGCAACCATCGGCGAGCATGTCACGGCCGACGAGGGCGACGACATCGTTTCGATCAGCGGCGGAACGGTCTCCCTGTTCGTCAACGCCGGCATCGGCGACGACAGCATCGACGTCAGTGGCGGCGCGATCGGCAGCGATGTGTTTGCCGGCGACGGCGATGACACGGTTGACATTTCGGGGGGCGATATCGGCGGCTCGGTATCGGGCGAGGCCGGGGCGGACACCGTGACCATCAGCGGCGGCGCCATCGAAGGCGACGTGCTTGCAGGAGACGGCGGCGACACTGTGAACATCTCGTCGGGCAACATCGGCGGCTCGGTCTCGGGAGGGGCCGGTACGGACACCGTGACGATCAGCGGCGGCACGATCGACGGCGATGTGCTCGCCGGAGACGGCGGCGATACGGTAAACATTTCGGCAGGAAACATCGGCGGCTCGGTCTCGGGAGGGGCCGGTACGGATACCGTGACGATCAGCGGCGGCTCGATTGTCGGTAACGTCGAAGGCGAAACGGTGCGGCTTTTCGGCGGCTCGATCGGCGGGGACATAACCGGAATTTCGAACAATACGCTCGTGGTGGAGGCAGCCGGTACGAGCCTGAATCTCCGCGACGGGGTGCTGTTTCAGGGCACGGACGCCGTCGGCACGATCACCGGCACCGACCTCGCACGGGTGGAGGGCACGAGCTTCGCCAGCCAGAATTTCCAAGGGTTTTCCAGTCTTGGGGTGGACGGCTCGGCCATTGGCTTTTCCGGGCCGACGCAGACGATAGACGAGTTGTCGCTTGTCGACGGTTCCACTCTCTTTGTCGCCGGCCAGGTCAACCTGCTCTCGACCGATGGCGGAGCGGGCAACTTCTCGATCTCCAACTCCACCATCAACATGACCAACGGCGACCCGACGGACCAGTTCAATGTCGGCAACGCCACGTTCGATGCGGCCACCCTGGCCATCGACATAAACCAGGAGACCATCCAGGCGGATCAACTGGTTGCGGCGGGGCTGTTCCAGGCGTCCGGGGCCAACGTCGTTCTGGTGAACCTGCTAGGCGCGCCGGTGTTCAGCGGGGTCAGCATCATACCGATCGCCCCTGTGGCTGGCGAAACCGTGGATTCCGGCGGAACCGGTTCGGCGCTCTTCACGGTGCAGGGCATCACGGCGACCCCAGGTTCGCTGTTCACCTACGACGTGGTCACCGGCAGCGACGGCGGCATCTATCTGCGGGCATTGCCTTCGGATCTCGTCTCGCCGCAGGCAACGCGGGTGGCGATCGATTCCCGGCCGATCGAAAACGTCACTGATACCATCGCCGAGATTTCAGACGACGCGATAGCGGACATCATGGAGCTTCCGAAGGGCTCGGGCCGCTCCGATGCAGGTCCGGGATTCGGCGTCTATGCTTCCGGCCAGCTTGCCCGCGTCAACCACGACGGTTTCACCGTTTCGGATGGAACAGTCTCGGCGCAGGGACCGTCCTTCAGCGCGAACGATTTTTCGCTGGCAGCCAGCCTGGAGCTCGATGTGGCGAAATATTACGGCTTCGATGACAGGTATGGCCTGAATGTCGGGATGTTTGGCGGCTATGCGTCATCCGATGTTACCCTCGATCCGGTGAACGGCTTCCAGGATGTCGGCGACGCGGAAAACGAAAGCGGCATGATCGGCGCCTATGGCCTTTTCAGGAGGGGCACCGACTACGCGCTCGTTTCCGCCACCACCTTCATCGGCGAGACGGAGATCGACAATCACGTGCTCGGCTCGACCGGCGCATACGACACGGTCGGCTATGCGCTCACCGGTACGGTGGGCCACATCTTCATGTTGACCGAAACGCTGCGCTTCGATCTCCGCGGCGGCGCGCTCTGGGCGTCTTTCGAGGGCGACGAGTTCGAGGACAGCCAAGGCAACAGTTTTGGCGAGTCGCAGGTGTCGTTCGGCGCGATCAAGTTCGAGCCGGGAATCTACGGCGACTTCAACCTCGACAACGGCATGGCGATAAGCCCCTATGGCCGACTGGAGCTCCAGCAGCGGCTCGGCTACGAAAACACCGGCAGCGTCGAAGGCCTGGAGTTCGAGTTCGACGACGCCGACTTTTCCGCCGCTCTCTCGGCCGGCTTCAATCTGAAGGTGACCCCGACCACAACGGTCAGCTCCGAGATAAGGACGAAATTGTCCTCGGACAGCGAGACCTTCGCGGGAAAGCTCGGCGTCAAGGTGAAGTTCTGATTTCGAAGAAATCCGCCGTCCTTGCCGCGGCCGTCGTCCTGCTCGTTGCGGGCGCGGTGGCGGGTTACCTGTTCCTGCCGGGCGGCCCCCTCGCCTCTCGCTGGAACCTTGCCCAGCCCAAATTCGGCCAGTCCCGCTCAATACCGGCAGACACAGCTCTTCAACCCGCGCGCCCCTCAGCTGCGGCCACTGTGCGCTCACAGCCGACGGACGCGCTCGACGACCCCATCGTGCGCGCCGGCTGGCTCAGAAGCTACAAGGGCGGCGATTGCTTCTTCGCGGCGGCGATGTCCGTATCCTCCGGCAAAGTTGCGATCGAAGGCTACGGGCGCGGCATCGAACCATTCCAGGACATGCTTGCGGCGTTCGAACGACGGTTCGGCATCGTTCCTGAGATCGGGCTGCGCGTGATTTCGGACGAACAGTGCGCCGTTGCCGATTTCCTCCGGAATTTCCCGAACGCGCCGGGCGAGACGCCGGACCTCTCGCTCGACAAGCACGATCTGACGACCGCCGAACCCATGCGAGGCAAGGTCGTGGCTGCGGCGGGTGCAAAAACTTACCTGCTGCTGGTCGACCATGAAGGGCTGGTCCACAATCTCGAGGCGCGACTCAAGCGATCGGGGAGCATGGCACGCTTCGACGTCCCTCTAGGGTTCGGCTCGGCCGCGCCACTCGGCTCGGAACCATCGCCGCAAATCCTGATCGCTATCGCCGGAAAGGAGCGGCTAAAGGCGATGAACTTTGCCGGAACGCCTCCAGCTTCGACAATCCTGCCGAGGATATCGAGCGAAGTCGAAGCCAGGAAACTCGAAATGGCGACAAGCGCTCAATATCTCCGGATTCGCCGGTAGGCCGGACCTGCCGGGCAGATCGCAGGTCTTGGCAATCAAGCGTGCGGCCCATAGAAACTGCGGCCGCAGCCGGAGAAACCGCAATGCCACCCGAGACCGCCCTGTCCGAAATTTCAGCCGCCTCGCGGGCGGCGATCCTGGCGCTCAACAATGCCCATGCAGCGGAATTGTCATGGCTCGAGCCCGCCGAACTCTCGCGGCTTCTGGACGAGGCCTTCCATGCCCGGCGGATCGGCGAAGTCGACGCCTTTCTGCTCGCATTCGACCAGGACGCGCGCTACGACAGCCCGAATTTCGAGTGGTTTCGCGCCCGTTATCCGCGCTTCGTCTATGTGGACCGCGTGGTGGTCGCCGAGCATGCGCGCGGGCGCGGTTATGCCCGCCGGCTCTACGCCGATCTCTTCGACCATGCCGCTCGTTCGCGCTACGATCTCGTCACCTGCGAAGTCAACGCCGATCCGCCCAATCCGGCTTCCGACGCGTTCCACGCCGCGCTCGGTTTCACGGTCGCCGGCCAGGCGCTGATCCATGGCGGCAGCAAGAGCGTGCGCTACTTCACGCGGTCGCTCACCTGAATCGACTCGAGGCGATCAGCCCTGCTGCATTTCGGGCTGCCTGACGCCGAGTGCATCCAGCGCCGCCGGTATGTCGATCGTCGCCTTGAGCGGCAGATGGTCCGAAGCGACCTGCGACAGGGGCGTGTGGTGAACTTCCAGCGCGGTCACCAGTCCGGGCGTTCCGATAACCCGGTCGAGCGCCACCATCGGATAGTAGGACGGGAAGCTCATCGGCGCGGCGGCCAACGGGCCGAAAAGCGGCCGCAGTTCATGCAGCGACGAACGCGGGCCGGGCCGCCACTCGTTCAGATCGCCGAGCAGAAGCGTCGGGATCCGCTCGCCGTCATCGACCGCGTTGACGATGGCGCGAACCTGCCAGCGGCGCACGCGCCGCAAGAGGCCGAGATGGGTGGCCACGACTCGTAGCGGGCCCGCAGGCAATTCCAGGTCGACCACAAGCGCCCCACGAGGTTCCGCGCCCGGCAGCGCCAGCCGCGTGACGTTGCGCACGCGGCCGGTCTTGATCAGAACGGCATTGCCGCGCCATCCATGGCTGTTTGGCATAAGAGATGCGCGCACCAGAGTGAGCCCTGCCGCCTTTTCCAACGCGTGCAGGTCGAGCAGGCCCCTCCTCAAGCCGAAGCGCTCATCGGCTTCCTGTAGCGCGACCACGTCGGCATCGATCTCGGCGATAACAGCCGCCACGCGGTCCGGGTCGAAGCGGCGGTCGACGCCCAGGCATTTGTGGATGTTGTACGAGGCGACGGTGACCTGATGGCTCGCGGCCTCGCCCAGCCGATGCGGATCGGCGGCGCGGGCTGCGAGTTGCTGGTTGCGGATGTGGTTCTTGATCTGCGCCTTTATCGATCCGAGGCGGCGGGGCGCCCGCTTGAGCAAGTCGAGCTGCACCGGATCGAAGAAGCGAAAGCGTCGGAGTGGCATTCGGTGCCTTTCACCGCTTGGAAACGTTGGTCTAAAGCTGCTCCTCGATGGGCAACAGGCCCACCAGCATAGCAATCATCCGCCGCCGCAGGCTGGCCTCGGGCTCGGCCCCGAGAAGCTTCGCGGCGCCGACTGGCCCATCCTCCCATCCTATGGCTCCGTTTCCAAGCACGACACGGTAACTTCTGCGAGGCGACATCTCCTGCGCAAACACCGACTGCACCTCTCTCGCCAAGTCGGCATGGTCGAACATGATACCCATTTCGGTGTTGAGGGAGGCCGAGCGCGGGTCGAAATTGAACGAGCCGACGAAGCCTGTCCGACCGTCGACCAGAAAAGCCTTGATGTGGAGGCTGGCGCCGCTCGATCCGAACAAAGAGATGTCCTGCCGCGCCTCGCGTGGACGAAGTTCGAACAGCCGGATGCCGCCTTTTATCAACCGCTTGCGGTAACGCGCATACGCTCCGTGGACCGCCGACACGTCGGTCGCGGCCAGCGAATTGGTGAGGACGGAGACGTTCACGCCCGTCGCAGCAAGGTCCAGCAATATGTTTGCGCCGTCCTCGCCGGGGATAAAGTAGGGCGACACGATCTCGACACGGCTGCGCGCCGAAGCGACGGCTGGCATGATGGCCTTTATCAGCCAGTTCTCCCGTTTTCCATCATACGCTTTCTCCGGCGGGTCGGAAACGACGCGCGCGCTGGCGGTCCAGTGCAGCTTCTGGATGCCCGCCAGCATGTCCTGGACGTCTTCTTGCTCCAGTACCCGGCCCAGATAGGGAATTGCGGCGGCGTGTGAAGGCGACGACTGCAGCGCCTGACGCAGTTTCGGCAGATTGCCCCTGCGCGAGCCCGCAAGAATCTTGATGGGGATGACGACGCTGCTGTTCCAGTAGGCGTCGAATATCGCTTCGGTCTGCTGAACCGCAGGCCCCACCATCAGGACATCCATATCGCGGAAATTCGAGGCTTCGGCGGCGTCGAAATAGGCATCGCCAATGTTGCGCCCGCCGACGATGGCGAGCCGTCCGTCGACGATCCACGCCTTATTGTGCATGCGCCTGACCACGCTGTAATAGCGCAGCAGCATTTCCAGGCCGCGGCGAAACGGACCGTCCCGGCTGCGGCAGGGGTTGAACAGCCGCACCTCGATATTGGGATGCGCTTCGAACGCGCAATAATTGGCGTCGCGGCCATTGACGTTGACGTCGTCGAGCAGCAGGCGCACGCGCACGCCGCGATCGGCGGCCATGAGGACCTCGTTGGCTAGCAGCCTGCCGGTCAGATCGTCCTTCCAGTAATAGTATTGCAGGTCGAGGCTTCGGCCGGCATTGCGTGCCGCCGCGGCGCGAACGGCGAAAGCGTGCAGGTTTCCACTGAGCAGTTGCAGGCCGGTTTCGCCAGGATGCTTTTCGAGCAGCGGTGCAATCGCCGCATCGAGCGCCGTCCGGCCTTCGGAAACGTCGAGGCTGACGGATGGCTCGCCCTGTTCGTGGCGGGCGAACCGGCCATAGGAATAGACCGCAAGATAAAGAAACAGCGCCAAGCCCGCCAGGACGGCCAGCGCTATCGACAGGGTGCCCATTCTATCGTCTTGACCATTTCAGGGACCGATGCGGCCACCAATACAAGGCGGAAGCATGGCGAATGTTCCATCGGCCGCCGAGCGGCAGGCAATGATGGCAATGCCGGCCGTAATCCAAGCCGCGGGAGGTTCGCTTCGGGGCTATTCGTATTTCATCACCTTTTCGGGCAGCAGGCCCTTGGGCGCGAAGCGCAGCACGAGGATGATGGTCAGCCCGATGACGAAGACCCGCATCTGCAGGGCACGCGTCGGCAGGTCCGACGGCGGGGCGACATCGAATAACTGCTGGAACCAGCTTGCGCCGTACCGGAACAGGATCAATGCGGCGGGCTCTGACATGGTCCAGATGACATAGACCAGCAGCGCGCCGAAAATCGTCCCGAGATTGTTGCCCGACCCGCCGAGCACCACCATGATCAGCACGAGGAAGGTGTGGTTGATTGGATTGAAGCCGCTCGGATCGAAAATCCCGCCGAAATTGACAAGCGCCGCGCCGCCTACCCCGACGATGATGTTGCCGAGCACGAACATCTCTAGCCGGCGGCGGTTCACGTCCTTGCCGACCGCTTCGGCGGCGGTTTCGTTATCGCGGATGGCCCGCATCATGCGGCCCCATGGCGAAGCCCAGCCGCGCTGCAAAAGGATGTAGATCGCCGCGATCAGCACCGCGGTCAGGCTGAGATAGGCGGCGCGCGCGGCGACGAAGCCGATCTCGTTGGGCGTCGGCACCGGCCACGGCAGCGGCGATACCGTCAGCGTACCGCGGGTCAGCCAGTCGGCGTTCTTCAGGAAGGACTTCACGATCTCCGCGATGCCGAGCGTGGCGATGGCGAGATAGTCGGACCGCAGGCCGAGCGTGATGCGGCCGATCGCCCAGGCCAGCGCTCCGGCGACGAGCCCGCCTAAGGTCCATCCGAGCAGCGCTGGCAGGCCGAAGCCGCCTACAAAACTGGAGCCTTCCTCGATGATCTCCGCCGCGGGGCCGAGCGTGTTCTGTACCGTCAGGTAAGTTATGGCGGCGACGGCGACTGTGAGTACCGTGCGGAGTTTCTTGGGCACGCCGATCCGGTCCGAGCGGCTGACGAGATACGTGGCAGCGACGCCTATGGCGAGATAGATGCCGGTGACAAGCAGCATGCTCGGTGCTTCGGATTCCCAGAAAGCGGGATTGACCGGAAACGAGACCAGCACGCTGGTGAACGCCGCGATGGCGATGAAGCCCATCACGCCGGCATTGAAAAGCCCGGCATAGCCCCACTGGACGTTGAGGCCGAGCGCGACAATGGCGAGGCAACCCGCCTCGGCCAGCATGCGAACGCCATAGGCGTTGCCCTGCCAGACGAAGATCAGCGCCACGAGTACTGCCAGCCCGCCGAGAAGTGCTAACGCGCGAGTATCCACCGCCCGCATCACAGCACCCTACCCTTGAAGATGCCGCTTGGCCGCCAGATCAGCACGGCGACGAGGATGAAGAACGGCACGACCAGCTTGTACTCCGTAGGCACGAAGGCGAGGTTTGCCGGGATTTCCAGCCATTCAGGCATATGCGGCTTCAGCGGCCGCAGCAGGATCGCCCAGTTGAAGACGGACAGCGTCTCGGTGAAGCCTACCAGCAGGCCGCCGCTGATGGCGCCATAGGGTTGCCCTACCCCGCCGACGATCATCGCGGCCACGATCGGCAGCAGCAGGTTGAAGCTCAGATCGGGCTTCAGGCTGACATCCATGGCGAGCAGCGTTCCGGCCGCAGCCGCCAGGCTGCCGGCGATGACCCAGGTCGTGCGCACGACATGGCCGGTGCTGATGCCGGAGATCCTGGCAAGGTCGGCATTGTCGGACATCGCCCGCATCGCCTTGCCGGTGCGCGATCGCGTGAGGAACAGATGCAGCGCAACGATGCTGGCGATCGTGAAGACGATCAGCAGCAGCTGCGGTTCCGTCACGATGATGTCGCGGCCGCCGAATGGGATGCGATAGATGTCCTTGGCGGTGACATACATCTGGCGCGGCGCGGTTCCGAAGAACAGGCGGATCACACCTTGCAGCATCAGCATGACGCCGAAGGAGGCAATAACCAGCGTGATCGGCTTGTAGCCGACGGTCCTGAGCGGCGCGTAGAAACTCTTGTCCAGGAAGATCGACACGCCGGCCGTGACGACCATCGCCAAGGGCAGGACCACGAAGGCGGTGGGCAAGCCGACCAGCGCGCCGAGGCCGGGCATGAGCATGGTCAGCACGAAGGCAACGAAGGCGCCGAGCGTCATGATGTCGCCATGGGCGAAATTGGCGAAGCGCAATATGCCCGAAACCAGCGTCATGCCGACCGCGCCGAGCGCGTAGACCGAGCCGATGATCAGCCCGGCGATGACCACCTTGTTGATGAAGAACACGATCTCGTTGATTGGCATCGCCGCCAGCAGGCCGACATCTTCCATCAATGTGCTCCCCCGCCGAGGAAGCTTTCGGCCACTTCCGGATTGTCGAGCAGGGCCTGCCCGGTGCCGGTAAAGGAGTTTCTTCCGCCGGCCAGGACAAAACCCTTGTGGGCGATGGCCAGCGCCTGGCGCGCATTCTGCTCGACCATCAATATGCCTACGCCGCTCTCATTGATGGCGATGACGCGCTCCAAAATCTCGCCCATGTAGAGCGGCGACAGGCCGGCGGTCGGTTCGTCCAGCAGCAGCAGCTTAGGCTCCATCATCAGCGCGCGGCCGATGGCCACCATCTGGCGCTGTCCGCCCGACAATTCGCCCGCAGGCTGGCGATGCTTGTCGCGCAGCGGCGGGAAATATCCGAAGATCTTCTCGATCAGCGGCCGGAAATCGTCGCGGCGTATGTATGCGCCCATTTCGAGGTTTTCGCGCACAGACAAGGTCGGGAAGACGTTGAACTCCTGCGGCACGAAGGAAAGGCCGCGCCGCACCAGCTTCTCGGGGTTGTTGTTGGTGATGTCCTCGCCGTCGAAGGTGACGCTGCCTTCCGAGACCGTCAGCAGGCCGAACAGCGCCTTCAGGGTCGTCGACTTGCCCGCTCCGTTCGGCCCGATGATGACGCCGATCTCGTGGGCCTCTATGTCGATGCTGACGCCGTTCAGGATGTTTGCGCCGCCGTAGCCGGCATGGATATCACGCATGCTCAAGATGCTCATGACGCGCGCTCCGCCGGCACGCCGCCGAAATAGGCCTCAATGACTTCCGGGTTCTTGCGGATTTCGGCCATCGGCCCCTGCATCATCACCGATCCGGCCGCCATGACGATGACCGGATCGCAGAGCCGCGCGATCAGATCCATGTCGTGCTCGATGACGAAGAAGGTCAGCCCTTTGTCGCGGTTGAGCGATTCCACCACGGAAGCCAGGTCGTTGAGCAAAGTGCGGTTGACGCCGGCCGCGACCTCGTCGAGCAGCACCACCCGCGGCTCCGCCATCATCACACGGCCCAATTCCAGCAACTTCTTCTGACCGCCGGAGAGATTGCCGGCCTGCTCGTTCTTCACATGGGTAAGGCGCAGAATTTGGAGGACTTCCTGGGCCTTGCGCCGGGCGGCCAATTCGTCTGCGTGGATCTTGCCGCGGCGGAAACAGGCATCGAAGAACGATTCCTCACCCTTGCCCGCAGTGACAACCATCAGGTTTTCGAGCGCCGTCAGATGCGTGAATTCCTGCGCGATCTGGAAGGTTCGCGACAGGCCGTGCTCGTACAGTTCGTGCGCGGCAAGCCCGGTGACGTCCTCGCCGTCGAGCAGGATAGTGCCCGAGGTCGGCGCGAAGGCTCCGGCGACCATGTTGAACATGGTCGTCTTGCCGGCTCCGTTCGGGCCGATCAGTCCGGTAATCGTGCCGCGCTCGACCTTGAGCGAACAATTGTCGACCGCCACGACGCTACCGAACCGTTTCGTGACGTTTACGACCTCGATGAGTGTATTCACCCCACCCGCCAATCTTCTTTGTCTTGGATGCAACAGCGGCTTCTCGCCAGCCCCCAAAAGCCGGCTCCGTCTTGCGCATCGTGCGGCGGGAGGCCCAATCCGGCCTCCCGCCAATTCGTAAAGGGTTGAAGCCGATCCTACGGTATCCGGCTCCAACCCTTTTGTTTTATTCGCATGATCTTGTCCGAAAAGTCTGCAACTTTTCGGGATCATGCTTTAGTTGGCCGCCGCCACTTCCTTGAAGCCCTTGCCTTCGACGACCATTTCGATGACGTTGCCCGGCACGTCGCCCTTCTCGTCGAACTCATGGCTGCCGGCGGCGCCCTCGTAATTGATGTCCTTGCCTTCGGCAATCAGCTTCTTGGCCTTTTCCCATTCGCCCGGCAAAATGACTTCGCCCGGCGCGGCAGCAACTTCGCGCAGCGCGGCGCTAAGCCCGTCACGCGTGTCCTTGCCGAGCTTCTCGATGGCGAGCGCAATCAGGAAGCCGGCATCATAGGCCTGCGCGCCGAAATTAGCGTTCGGGTCGAGACCGGCGGCCTTTGCCAGGGGCGAATAGACTTCGGTGCCCGGGCCGGTGGCGTTGCCGATACGGGTGGCGATCATGCCGTCGAGCTTGCCTTCGCCGATGTTGGCGATGAGCGAGTCGCCGACCATGCCGTCGCCGCCGGCGAACTTCGAGAAGTCGCCGCCTTCCAACGCCTGCCGGACGATGGTCAGGCCGGAGCCGTCGACATAGGCCAGAACCACCAGCATCTCGGCGCCCGACGAGGCCAGCGAACCAATTTCAGCGCGGTAGTCGGCCTTGCCGTCCTCATGCGCCTCCTTGGCCGCGACTGTGCCGCCGAGCTCCTTGAACGACTCTTCCAGCGCATCGGCAAAGCCCTTGCCATAGTCGTTGTTGACGTAGGTGATGGCGATGTTGTCGGTGCCCTTTTCCTTCAGGATCCTGGCCAGCGTCTCGCCGCTATAGGCGTCGGACGATGTCGTGCGGAACACCAGATCCTTGTCGTCCAGCGCCGTGATGGCCGGCGAAGTCGCAGCCGGCGAGACGATGACGACGCCGCCCGGAATGGCGGCATTGTTGGCGGCCGCGATGGTCTCGCCTGAGCAGAGCGGGCCGACGAGCGCGGTCACCTTCTCGGAATTCACCATGCGGTCGGCGGCGTTCGAGGCCGCGGTCGCGTCGGCGCAGGTGGAATCGCCCGAGATGATCTCGAGCTTCTGGCCGTCGAGGATGCCGCCCTGGTCATTGACCTGGGTGATCGCCAGCTTGGCGCCCTCGAAGATCGGCGGGACAAGGCTTTCGATTGGGCCGGTGAAGCCACCGAGGAAGCCGATCTTGACGTCGGCATTGGCGGCCGAAGCGGCCAGCACGGCCGTGCCGACCATGGCGGTGGCGAAGATTGTCCTGGTGATGCGTTTCATTGTGTTTTCCCCCCGTTGTTGCCGTTGATACGTATGGAAATAGGGTATTTTGTAGCCAGCCCCAGCCCCGCGAATAAATCAACCTTCAATTCGGTAGCCAGCAAGCTTTTCAATAAGGTCCAGCCTTTAGCTCAGGTCACTTTGCTGCGCATGCGGTATTCCGACCGGTCCCACAGCCTCTCGGTCATGACGCGCTCCAGCGTTCGCGCGGCGGTCACCACATCCGCCTCGCCGATATAGAGCGGCGTGAAGCCGAAGCGCATGATGTCGGGCGCGCGGAAGTCGCCGATGACGCCGTTGGCGATCAGCGCCTGCATGGCGGCGTAACCTTCACGGAAGCGGAACGAGACCTGGCTTCCACGCACCGACGGATCGCGCGGCGACGCCAGTTCGAGTTCCGGGCAGCGCGCCTCGACCTCCATGATGAAGCGCTCCGAAAGCACGATCGAGCGCCTGCGCAATGCGTTCAAGTCGACGCCATCCCAAACCTCCAGCGCCGTGTGCAGCGCTGCCAGCGACAGGATCGCGGGCGTGCCGACCCGCATGCGGTCGATGCCGCGCGCCGGGCGATAGTCGAGATCGAAGGCGAACGGCGCCTCATGGCCCATCCAGCCGCAAAGCGACGGCTGCACGGTATCCGCGAGGTCGGGCCGGACGTATAGAAAAGCCGGAGCGCCGGGGCCGCCATTCAGGTATTTGTAGCCGCAGCCGATGGCGAAATCGACATTGCAGCCAGCCAGGTCCACCGGCAGAGCGCCGGCGGAATGGCAGAGATCCCAGATGGTTATCACGCCCTGTTCATGCGCCTTCGCGGTCAGCGCCCCCATGTCGTGCAGGCGGCCGGTCCTGTAGTCGACCTGTGTAATCATCAGCACGGCGACATCCGCGGTTATCGACGCCTCAACCTCCTCCGGAGCGACGACTTTCAGCTCGTGCCCGCGCCCGAGCGCCTTCACCGCGCCTTGTGCAACATAGAGGTCTGTCGGGAAATTGCCCGAATCCGACAGGACGATTTTCCGGTCGCCGGCCAGGTCGAGTGCGGCGGTCAGCACCTTGAACAGATTGACCGAGGTCGAATCCGCCGCGACCACGCTGCCTTCCGGCGCGCCGATCAGCCTGGCTATGCGGTTGCCGGCGTCGAGCTGCAAATCGATCCAGCCACGCTCGTTCCAGCCGCGGATCAGCCGCTCGCCCCAGCCCAGGTCTATCTCGGCCAGAACCCTTTCACGCACGGCCCGCGGCAGCGGCCCGAGCGAATTGCCGTCGAGATAGACGACGCCTTCCGGCAGTTCGAACAGCGCTCGCGTCCTGGCGAAAATGTCGTTCGTCATTGTGAGCCCTTGGCCTTGAGCACGAAACGCTGGATCTTGCCGGTCGGGGTCTTCGGCAGGGCCTCGATGAATTTTATCGAGCGCGGGTATTTGTACGGCGCGATGGCCGCCTTGACGTGGTCCTGCAGCGCCTTCACCGTCGCGGCGTCCGGCGCGATATCGGCGGCCAGCACGATATGTGCCTGCACAATTTGTCCGCGCTCCCCGTCTTCCACCCCGATGACGGCGCATTCGCTGACAAAGGCGTGGGTCAGCAGCGCCGCCTCCACCTCCGGACCGGCGATGTTGTAGCCCGATGAGATGATCATGTCGTCGGAGCGGGCGGCGAAGTGGAAATAGCCGTCCTCGTCCTGCCAGAACGAATCCCCGGTGAGGTTCCAGCCGTCGCGCACATATTTCGTCTGGCGGCGGTCGGCGAGGTAGCGGCAGCCGGTTGGTCCGCGCACTGCGAGCTTGCCGATCTCGCCGCGCGGTTTTTCGACCATGTCGTCGTCGACGACCTTCGCCTCGTAGCCGGTGACCGGCTTGCCCGTGGACGCAGGCGCGGAATCGCCCAGCCGGTTGGAGATGAAGATGTGAAGCATTTCGGTGGACCCGATTCCGTCGAGCATCGGCTTGCCGGTCTTCTTCATCCACTCTTCATAGATCGGAGCCGGAAGCGTCTCTCCCGCGGACACGGCGATGCGCAGCGAACTCAGATCCGCGCCCTCGTCCATGGCGTTCAGCATCACGCGGTAGGCGGTCGGCGCGGTGAAGCTTATCGTCGCCTTGTAGGTTTCGATGATCTCGATCATCTTCGGCGGCGTCGCCTGCTCCAGCAGCGTCGCCGCCGCACCGAAGCGCAACGGGAAGATCGCCAGGCCGCCGAGCCCGAAGGTGAAGGCGAGCGGCGGCGAGCCGACGAATACGTCGTCGGGCCTGACGGCGAGGACTTCCTTGGCGTAGGCGTCGGCGATGATCAAAAGGTCGCGATGGAAATGCATCGTGGCCTTCGGTTCGCCGGTGGTGCCGGAAGTGAAGCCGAGCAGCGCGACATCGTCGCGACCGGTCGCCACCGCCTCGAACTTCACCGGCTTGTTCAGCGCGATGCGGTCGAGTTCTGCGTCGTGATTGGCCGTGCCGTCGAAGCCGATGATGGTCTTCAGGAAGCGGCTCGCCTTGCCGCAGGCGATCAGCTCGTCCTTGATGCGCGTGTCGCAGAGCGCGAACTGGACCTCGGCCTTGTCGACGATCTGGCCCAGTTCGCCTGCCCGCAGCATCGGCATGGTGTTGACCACGACCGCGCCGGCCTTGGTGGCTCCGAGCCAGCAGGCAACCATCGCCGGATTGTTGGCCGAGCGGATCAGCACACGATTTCCGGGCTTTACGCCGTAATTTTCGACCAGCGCATGGGCGATGCGGTTCGACCAGTCGGTCAGTTCCTTGTAGGTCCGGCGGCGGCCATTGCCGATAAGCGCTGTGTTGTCGCCAAAGCCCTTGGCGACCATGGCGTCGGTCAGTTCGACGGCGGCGTTCAGCCGCCCGGGATAGTCGAAGCCGTCGAGCAGGAAGTCCGGCCACTGGCTCTGCGGCGGCAGATTGTCCCGCGTGAATGTGTCGATATGCGCCGATGGTCCCAGCATCTCAGTTCCCCGCAATGACCTGTCTGGCGATGATGATTTTTTGAACGTCCGACGCGCCCTCATAGATCCGAAGAGCGCGGATTTCGCGATAGAGGCTCTCGACGATGCTGCCCTTGCGCACGCCGTCGCCGCCATGGATCTGCACGGCCTTGTCGATCACGCTCTGGGCGCGGTCGGTGGAAAAGAGCTTCGCCATCGCCGCCTCGCGGCTGATGCGGGGAGCGCCCGAATCCTTCAGCCAGGCCGCGCGGTAGACCAGAAGCGCGGAAGCGTCGATGTCGAGCGCCATGTCGGCGATGTGGCCCTGGACCATCTGCAATTCGGCCATCGGCGCGCCAAACAGTTTGCGCGATGTCGCGCGGGAGACGGATTCGTCGAGCGCGCGGCGCGCGAAGCCGAGGGCGGCAGCGGCCACGGTCGGGCGGAACACGTCGAGCACCGACATGGCGATGCGAAAGCCCTGGCCTGGCGACTCGATCATGGCGGTGCGGGGAACCCGGCAGTTTTCGAAGGACAGCCGCGCCAGGGGATGCGGCGCGATCACTTCGAGCCGTTCGGCGATCGACAGGCCCGGCGCATCGGCCGGCACGATGAAGGCCGAGATGCCCTTGGCGCCTGGTCCTTCGCCGGTGCGGGCGAAGACTGTGTAGACATCGGCGATGCCGCCATTCGATATCCATGTCTTTTCGCCGTTGAGGACGTAGGAGTCGCCGTCGACGGCGGCGGCCAAATCGAGATTGGCGACGTCCGAACCGGATTTCGACTCGCTCAGCGCAAAGGCCGACAGCGCCTTGCCGCGCCGCGTCCTTGCCAGCCATTCGCGCTTCTGCCCGGCCGTGCCGAACAGCGACAGCGCGCCGGTGCCCAGGCCCTGCATGGCGAAGGCGAAATCGGCGAGGCCATCATGGCGCGCCAGCGTCTCGCGGATGATGCACAGGCTGCGCACGTCCAGCTCTGAATCGCCGTCGTCGGGATCGACGGCGGAATGGACGAGCCACCCGCCCTCGCCCAGCTTTGCCACCAACTCGCGGCAGGCCTGATCAACGCCGCCGTGATCGACATGCGCCAGATTATCCGACGCCCAGCCTTCCAGCGCTTGCGCCAAGGCGCGGTGGCGATCCTCGAAAAAGGGCCAGTCGAGGAAGCTGCGATCAGACATCTCAGTCGCCCTGGAAAACGGGTTTCTGGTGGGCGACGAAGGCATCGTAGGCGCGCTTGAAGTCCAGCGTCTGCATGCAGATCGCCTGCGCCTGCGCTTCCGCCTCGATGGCCTGCTCGATCGACATCGACCATTCCTGGTTAAGCATGGTCTTGGTCATCATATGCCCGAAATTCGGGCCTTCGGCGAGACGCCTGGCCAGCGCCAGCGCCTCACTGTCGAGCGCCGCCTGCTCGACGACGCGGTTGAAGAACCCCCAGCGCTCGCCCTCGTCGGCGGACATGGTCCTGCCGGTATAAAGAAGCTCGGCGGCGCGGCCCTGGCCGATGATGCGGGGAAGGATGGCGCAGGCGCCCATGTCGCAGCCGGCGAGGCCGACGCGGGTGAACAGAAACGCGGTTTTCGCCTCCGGCGTGGCGATGCGCAAATCCGATGCCATCGCGATGATCGCTCCGGCGCCGACGCAGACGCCGTCGACGGCGGCGATGGTCGGCTTGCCGCAGTTGATCATCGCCTTGATCAGGTCGCCGGTCATGCGGGTGAAGGCCAGCAGGCCTTTCATGTCCTTGTTCAGCAGCGGGCCGATAATGTCGTGGACATCGCCGCCCGAGCAGAAATTGCCGCCGTTCGAGCCAAACACCACCGCCTTGATGTCATCCGCATAGGCGAGCGCGCGAAAGCAGTCGCGAAGCTCGGCGTAGCTGTCGAAGGTCAGCGGGTTCTTGCGCTCCGGCCGGTCGAGCGTGATGACGGCAACGCCGTCTTGCGCCCGCCAGCGGAAATGTTTCGCCTTGTATCCGGCCATGTCAGTCATTGGCGTCCACCCTTGCGGTCAGGTTCGGCGACCTGCCGACGGTTTCCAGTATGCCGATCGCCTGTTCGCAATCCTCGTCGGACAGGTCGCCCAGAATGCCATTCACCCAGCCGGCGTGAGCCTCGGCCATGCGGGCGAAGGTTTCCCGGCCCTTTTTGGTCAGTCTGACCAGCGTCGCGCGCTTGTCGCCGGCAACCGGTATCCGCAGCACAAGTCCGTCTGCGACGAGCCGCTCGACAATGCCGGTGACGTTGCCGTTGGAGACCCGCAGCGCCGTCGAAAGCTCGCTCATCTTCAGCCCGTCCTCGAAGCGATAGAGCGCGGCCAACACGTCGAAGCGCGGCAGGGTGGTGTCGAATTCGACGCGCAGGTTCTCGCGCACTGTCGCCTCGACCAGCTTCGTCGCCTTGAGCATCCGCAGCCATACCCGCAGCCGCTGCTTGGTCATGCAGGGGAGTGAAGTCGGATTTTGCTGGATCGTCATACTTCGCCCCCCGAGATGGAAATCGCCTGGCCGGTGATTGCCGCCGCATTCGGCCCGCAGAGAAACAGCACGGTTTCGGCGACTTCCTCCGGACGCACGAACCGCTTCTGCGGGTTTGCGCCGGCTAATGCGGCGATTGCCTCGTCGCGGCCCTTGCCGGTCTTCTGCATGATGGTCTCGATCGAGCGCTCGAGCATCGGCGTCAGCGTGAAGCCGGGGCAGACTGCGTTGACGGTGATGCCGGTCTCGGCGAGTTCCAACGCCAGCGATTTCGTCAGCCCGACGACGCCATGCTTGGCGGCGCTGTAGGCGGAGACATAAGGGTAGCCCTTTAGGCCCGCCGTCGAGGCGACCACGATCAGGCGGCCTTTCTTTCGCTCCATAAGACCGGGCAGCGCGTTCTGGAAGGTCAGGAAAACGCCGGTCAGATTGACGTCTAGCATTTTCTTCCACAAATCCATGCCGGTCCGGTGGAACGGCGCGCTTTCGGCCGCGCCGGCATTGCCGACGACAATGTCGAGATCGCCATGCTCCGCGGCGATGCGCTCGAACAGCTTGCGCACCGACGCCTCGTCGGTCATGTCGGCGACAATGCCGCTGATGCGATCCGACTTGGCCGCCATTTCCTCGAGCGGCTCCATCCGCCGACCTGATACGACAACCGAGGCGCCCGCATTGGCAAGCGCAAGCGCGATTGCTGCGCCAAGCCCGGAGCCGCCTCCGGTCACCAATGCGCGCTGTCCGGAAAGATCGCTCATACCACTCGATCCTGTGCCGCCATTTCGGCGGCGCGCTCGGCAAGACGGTACAACTGGTCGCGTCCAGGCAGATATGGATCGGGCCACGGCTCACCCGTATCGCCGAATTTCGCTGAAGCGCGCAACGTCCAGTACGGATCGGTCAGATGCGGCCGCGCCAGGCAGACCAGATCGGCCCGGCCGGCAAGCAGGATCGAGTTGACGTGATCCGGCTCGTAGATGTTGCCGACCGCCATTGTCGCCATGCCGGTCTCGTTGCGGATGCGGTCGGAGAACGGCGTCTGGAACATGCGGCCGTAAACGGGACGGGCAAGCGCCGAGGTCTGGCCTGCCGACACATCGCAAATGTCGACGCCGGCCTCCTTCAGAATCCTGGCGATCTCGACCGCCTCGCGCGGCGTGACACCCTCGTCGCCGACCCAGTCGTTGGCGGAAATACGCACGGATATTGGCTTTCCGGCTGGCCAGACCTCTCGCACGGCGCGATAGACCTCCAGCGGATAGCGCATACGATTTTCGAGCGAGCCGCCATATTCGTCGGTGCGGTTGTTGGTCAGCGGCGTGATGAAGGAGGACAGGAGATAACCGTGGGCGGCATGTATTTCCAGCATGTCGAAACCGGCGCGGTCGGCCATTTCGGCCGAGGCGACGAACTGGTCGCGCACCGCGTCCATGTCAGCGCGGGCCATCGCCCGCGGCGTCTGGTTCCGCACCGACCAGGGGACATCCGAGACGGACATGACCGGCCAGTTTCCCTCGTCGAGCGGCTGGTCGGCGCCCTCCCAGCCGAGTTTTGTCGAGCCCTTGCACCCGGAATGGCCGATCTGGGCGCAGATCTTGGCTTGGGTTTCGGTATGCACGAAATCGACGATGCGCTTCCATGCGATCTCGTGCTCGGGCGCATAGAAACCCGTGCAGCCCGGCGTGATCCGTCCCTCCGGGCTGACGCAGGTCATCTCGGTATAGACGAGGCCGGCGCCGCCCTTGGCGCGTTCGCCGTAATGCACCAGGTGCCAGTCGGTCGGGGTCCCGTCGACGGCTTTGTACTGCGCCATCGGCGAAACCACGACGCGGTTCCTGAGCTGCATGTCGCGTAGCCTGAACGGCGCGAACATCGGCGCCCGCCGCGTTCCCGCAGGGGCGCCAGCCCGCTCCTGGAACCATTGCTCGGCGCGTTCCAGCCAAGCCTTGTCGCGCAGCCGCAAATTTTCGTGGCTGATGCGTTGCGAGCGAGTCAGCAGCGAATAATTGAACTGGACGGGGTCGAGGTCGAAATAGCGCTCGACGTCCTCGAACCATTCCAGCGAATTGCGCGCCGCCGATTGCAGGCGCAGCACTTCAGTCCGGCGCTCGTCCTCGTAGCGCGTGAATGCGTCCTCCAGCGTCGGCTCGGTGTTGACCAGTTCGGCCAGCGCGATCGCGCTTTCCAACGCCAGCTTGGTGCCGGAGCCGATCGAGAAATGCGCGGTCGCGGCCGCATCGCCAAGCAGCGCGACGTTCCGATAAGACCAGCGCTTGCAGAGTACGCGCGGGAAGGAGAGCCAGGCCGAACCACGGATGTGGCTGGCGTTGGTCATCAACTCGTGGTCGCCGAGATATTTTGCGAAGATACGCTCGCAGATGCGGTTGGTTTCCTGCTGGCTTTTCTCGCCGAAGCCGAATTTCTCCCAGGTGGCGGCGCTGCACTCGACGATGAACGTCGCCGTGTCCTTGTCGAACTGGTAGGCGTGCGCCCAGACCCAGCCGTGCTCGGTATCTTCGAAGATGAAGGTGAAGGCGTCGTCGAATTTTTGGTGCGTGCCGAGCCATACGAATTTGCAGGTGCGTACGTCGATCTCGGGCTCGAATTTTTCCGCGAATTCTGTCCGGGCGCGCGAGTTCAGCCCGTCGGCTGCGACGACGAGGTCATATTCCTCGGCATACCGGCAGACGTTTTCGACATTGGTTTCGAAGCGCAGCTCGACGCCCAGCTCCCGCGCACGCGCCTGCAGCAGAAGCAGAAGCTGCTTGCGGCCGATGCCGCAGAAGCCGTGGCCGGTCGAGACCGTCTTCGTTCCCTTGAAATGGACCGCGATGTCATCCCAATACGCGAAATGCGAGCGGATCGCCGCGGCGCTGACCGAGTCGTTGGCGGCAAGGTTGGTGAGGGTTTCGTCGGAAAGCACCACGCCCCAGCCGAACGTGTCGTCGGGCCGGTTACGCTCGACAACGACAACTTCCGCCGCCGGATTTCGCAGCTTCATGCTGATGGCGAAATACAGGCCGGCAGGCCCTCCGCCAAGGCAGGCGATCCTCATCAGGCCTCTTCTCCTTCCAGGAGAAGGATGGCATCGGGCATAGATAATTTCAAGCTTGAAATTTCAAGCTTGAAATTAATCGGGAGCGGCCGCGCGGCCTTGCATCGGCGGGCCATTCATGGCCAATTCCGATCCGCTGCACAAAGCGGGCCAATGATGACACAGATGATCACGGACTGGAACGACTCCTACACCAACTCCGCCTACATTCCCGGCGGCAGCGGCTTTGCCGGCAAGTGGCAGGCGCTGGCCGCCGCCTTCCGCGACGAGATGGCGGAGACCGGCCGTCTGCGCCGCGATATCCCCTACGGGCCGCACGAGCGCAACCGCTACGACCTCTTCCTGCCGGCAGGCGAGCCCAGGGGCCTGATGGTTTTCGTCCACGGCGGCTACTGGATGAACTTCGACAAGTCCTTCTGGTCGCATCTGGCCAGGGGGCCGCTCGATCATGGTTTCGCCGTCGCCATGCCGGGCTACGTCCTCTGTCCCGAGGCGCGCATCCCCGACATCACCCGCCAGGTGGGCGCAGCGATCGCGATGGCGGCGGGCGATGTCGCCGGGCCGATTTATCTCGCCGGCCATTCCGCGGGCGGCCATCTCGTCACCCGGATGCTGTGCACCACCACCCCGCTTCCGCAAGCGGTGGGTTCCCGCATCAGGAAGACGGTCTCCATCTCGGGCTTGCACGATTTGCGGCCGCTGATGAACACGAAGATGAACCAGACGTTGCGGCTGGATCTTGCCGAAGCAAGGGCCGAAAGCCCGGCGCTGCTCGAACCGCTGGACGGCATCGACCTGACCTCGTGGGTCGGGTCCGCCGAACGGCCGGAATTCCTGCGTCAGAACGGCCTGCTAGGCAATCTGTGGAGCAGCTTCAATGTGCGCCTTTCGAGCGTTGAGGAGCCCGGCAGGCATCATTTCGATGTCATAGACGGCCTCATGGACGCCAATCACCCGCTGGTGAGAACGCTGCTGGCGGTGTAAAGGTCGGGAGAAATTCCGGAGGTTCGATGAAAGCGGTATTCGTCCAGTTGCAATGCGCTCCCGGCCAGACCTATGCGGTCGCCGATCATATCTTCGAGCGCGAGGTGGCGTCCGAACTGTACTCGACCAGCGGCGAGTACGACCTCTTGATGAAGATCTACATCGAGGATGAGGTCGACATCGGCAAGTTCATCAACGAGAACATCGCCAATGTGCCAGGCATCGTCCGCTCATTGACGACGCTGACCTTCAAGGCCTTCTGATCCGCCGCAAGTTGCCGCGCCGGTTCAAGGCGCCCTTTCAACTCGCTGTTTTCACGCAGGCTTTCGCTCCGCGCGGCGTGCCGCGACGTAGCGCATCGCCATCACCCGTCGGCGCAGTATCTCGGTGCGCATCGCCGACAGGTGCAGCGCGAAGAACAGCAGCGTGAACCCGAGCGCCATGACCAGAAGCGGCCAGAGCAGGCTCGGATGGATGGTCGGGCCGTCGAGCCGCATGACCGAGGCGGGCTGGTGCAGCGTGTTCCACCAGTCGACCGAGAACTTGATGATCGGGATGTTGATGAAACCGACCAGCGTGATGATCGCGGCGGCGCGCGCCGCGCGCGCCGGATCGTCGAGCGCCCGGGTCAGCGCGATGATGCCCAGATACATCAGGAAAAGCACGAAAACCGACGTCAGCCTGGCATCCCAGACCCACCATGCACCCCACATCGGCTTGCCCCAGATCGAGCCGGTCACGAGCGCCAGCGCGGTGAAGACCGCGCCGATCGGGGCCGCCGCCTTCAGCGACACGTCGGCGAGTGGATGGCGCCACACCAGGGTTCCCAGCGCCGACAGCGCCATCAGGGAGTAGCACATCATGGCGAGCCAGGCGAAAGGCACGTGGATATACATGATGCGGACAGTGATGCCCTGCTGGAAATCTTCCGGCGCGGTGAAAGCGAGATAAAGACCGGCAGCGAGCGTCAGCGCTGACAAGCCGGCAAGCCACGGCATCAACCGTCCACTCAGGTCGAGAAAGCGCGTAGGATTGGCAAGGTCGATCCAGCGGCTTGGCCGCTTAGCTATTTCGCTCATGGCCCGATACATAGTTCGGCCCGGCTCGGGCGGCAATTGCGGCAATCGCCGCAGGGCCGCCTGCAACGCGACTCAGGCGGCCTGGCCCTGCAGAGGGACGTGGCTGAGGCGCCGCACGTCCTCATCGGTCAACAGCCCGCCGGCGCGCAGCAGCCCGGCAAAGCGGCCGTTGGTCGCCGACAGTTCGGCGAAGCCGCCCATCTCGACCACCCTACCCCGGTCCATGAAGACGACGAGATCTGCGTCGCGGACCGTCGTCAGCCGGTGGGCGATAATGAAGGTGGTGCGGCCCTGGCGGAGACCGTCGATGGCTTCCTTCACCCGCGATTCAGTCTCGACGTCCAGCGCGCTCGTCGCCTCGTCCAGCACCAGGATGGGCGCATCCTTGAGGATGGCACGCGCGATGGCGATGCGCTGGCGCTCGCCGCCCGAAAGCTGGCCGCCGCGCTCGCCGACCTTGGTGTCGTAGCCTTCGCTCTTGGCCAGGATGAATTCCTGGGCGGCGGCGGCCTGGGCGGCGGCATGGACCTCGGTGTTGTGGGCGCTTTCGCGGCCGATACGGATGTTCTCCTCGATGGAGCGGTTGAACAGGCCGGCGTCCTGGAACACCGTCGCGATGGACTGCCGCAGCGATTTCCGGGTCACCGTGCGGGTGTCGATGCCGTCGACCAGGATGCGTCCCGAATCCGGGTTGTGCACCCGCTGCAGGAGATTGATCAATGTCGTCTTGCCGGCGCCGGTCGGGCCGACGATCGCCACCGTCTGCCCGGCGCGGACGTCGAATGACACGTCGCTTACGCCCTGGCCGGAATTGGGGAACTCGAAGCTTACATTTTCAAAACGGACATGGCCTGTGACGTTTTCAAGCTCGCCCAGGCCGGCCGGCTCCTTGTGGTCAGCGGCCGCATCCTCGAGGCGGTAGAAATCCTCCAGCTTGGAGCGGGCTTCGAAAATCTGGTTGGCGAAAGCCGACACCTGGTCCAGGCGGCTGATCAGGAGCGCGGCGAAGCCTGTAAACGCCACGATATCGCCGATGCGCAATTCGCCGCGCGAAACCAGCCATGCGCCGATCAGCAGCACCACCATCATCGAGATGGTCGATGCAAGGCGATGCATCGCGCTCGCCAGCGCCCACCAATCGAGCACCGGGTACTGGACCTGGATCAAGTCGCGCACATGGTTCTTCAGGGCCTCGGTTTCCTGGCCAATGCGGTTGTAGCTCTGCAGGACCGCCACGTTGCTGACCGAGTCCGTCACGTGCGAAAACACGTCGTGGTAGTGCTTCTCGACCTTCGCCTGACCGTCCTTGGTCTTGTTCATGACAAGCCGGCCGATCGCGACGTAGAGGACGCCGAGCGTCAGCAGGACGATCGACATGCGGACATCGAGCGAAATCGCGGTGGGCACCAGGAGGATGAGCGCGACCGCGGTCGTCAAATGCTGGCGCATGAACTCCAGCCACAGGCTGAACAGGGTTTCGACCGCGCGCAGCAGCGTGTGCAAAGCATTGGAAGTGCCGCGCTGGTGATGCCAGGACAGAGGCATGGCGATCACGCGCTCGAAGGATTCGCAAAGGACGCCGGCGCGGCGGGCATGCGCCAGCCGGTCGGCGCCACGCGCGACGAGTACATAGGAGACGATGTTGAACGCGCCGAGGCCCGCCCATAGCACAAGCGTGGAAACAACTTCGCTCTTGTCGGAAATGGCGTCGATGATCCGGCCGAACAGAATCGGCTCCGCGATGGTGACTATGGCCAGGACGACATTAGCGGCGCAAATGAAGATCACGCGCTGCTTGTCGGCCGCTAGATACCGGAGCGCTCTCCAATAGACTTCCAGCAAGGACACGCAATTACCTCGTCATGAAAATTGTGCAGTGCATCAATTTGCGACTCGTAGCTTCTGTCGCGCGGCAAGACAATGCGGACATAGCTCTCAGGTTCCACGATTTCGAACAAAAGATAACTACGATCGGTAATCTGGCGTGATTGCTAAGGTTTTGAGTTTTAAAGAAAAACGGCGTTCGTGCGGCAAAAGTATGGCGATGGCGCGGCGGCCGTTGCCCGACCCCGGAGCTCCGATCAGCCAGGTATGCGGACCACCACCTCGAATTCGCCCTCGCCGGCCAGTTGGAAACCCTGTCCTTTGACCTTTTTACCGTCGATCTCAACGGCCGGAGTCTTCCTCCCGGCCTCCCTCGCCACGCGTATGCGATAGATCGCGCCGGCAAGCCGCAGCGTCGCCGAATAGCCATCCCAGTGTCCCGGCAAGGCCGGATTCACGACAAGATTTTTTCCGTCCTTGCGGATGCCGAGAATGCCCTCCACGGCCGCCCGATACAGCCATCCGGCCGATCCGGTGTACCAGGTCCAGCCGCCGCGCCCGCCTTTGCCGCCTTCGGAGTAGATGTCGGCGGCCACCACATAGGGCTCGACGCGGTATCGCTCCGCCGCGGCTTCATCGGCCGCGTGGTTGGCGGGATTGAGCATACGGAAGACCCGGTAGGCTTCGTCGGCGCGTCCCATCTCGGCCAGCGCGATGACGAACCAGGTCGCCGCATGGGTATATTGCCCACCGTTTTCGCGCACGCCGGGCGGATAGCTCTTTATGTAGCCCGGTTCCTTCTCCGTTTCGGAGAAAGGAGGCGTGAACAGCCGCACGATCTGCAATTCGTCATCGACCAGGCGCTGCGTGGCCGCATCCATGGCGGTGCGCGAGCGGACGGGATCGCCTTCGCCGGACAGCACGCTCCACGACTGCGCTATCGAATCGATCTGGCACTCGTCGGATTTGCGCGATCCGAGCGGCGTCCCGTCGTCGTAGCTGCCGCGGCGGTACCACTCGCCATCCCAGCCGGCCGTCTCCAGCGCACGCTTCAGCGTGGACGCATGCTTCTCCCAGTTCTGCGCCCTTTTCACATCCTTGCGGCTGCGGGCCACGGGCGCGAATTCGCCGAGCGTCCTGAGCATGAACCAGCCGAGCCATACGCTTTCGCCCTTGCCGCCCTCGCCGACGCGGTTCATGCCGTCGTTCCAGTCGCCGCCTAGGATAAGGGGGATCCCGCTGGCTCCGGCGCGCTTTACCGCAAGGTCGAGAGCGCGCGCGCAATGCTCGTAGACCGTAGCCGTTTCCTCGGAGATTTCAGGCGTGAAGAACGCGTCGTGCTGGCCCTCTTCCAGCGGAGCTCCGCTGATGAAATGCGTCCGCTCGTCGAGTATCGAGGCGTCGCCGGTGACATGAACGTAGCGGGCGGTGGCGGAGGCAAGCCACACCACGTCGTCCGAAATCATGGTGCGCACGCCGGCTCCCGTGCGCGGCAGCCACCAATGCTGGACATCTCCTTCCGGAAACTGCCGCCTGGAAGCGTTCAGGATCTGGTCGCGCGCCAGCGACGGGTCATGCAGCAGCAGCGCCAGCGTGTCCTGGAGCTGATCGCGGAAACCGAACGCACCGCTTGCCTGGTAGAATGCGGAGCGCGCGCGGATGCGGCAGGCAAGGCTCTGGTAGGGCAGCCAGTGATTGACGACCGCGTCGAGCGTCTTGTCCGGCGTCTCGACCTGCAGCGTGTCCAGGAACCCACGCCAGGTGCGTTCGTTCTCGCGAAGCCGTTCGTCGAAATCCTTTGCGCGATGGCGCACGACCAAAGCGCTGGCTTCCTCGGGCGACGACGCGTCGCCCATCAGCCACAGAAGCGAGACCTCGCCTCCCGCCGGAACCTCTACATCGCGGGCGATCGCGGCGCACGGATCGAAGCCGGGCTCGACCCGGCCGCTCAGCGCCGTCCCCTGGATGACCGCATGCGGAGCTTCGACCGAACCGCCGCCGATGAATTCGTGGCGGTCGGCGGTAACCGACTGGCTTTCACCGTCGCTCGCCATGAATGCGACGCGGTCGCCGAAGTCGAGGCTGAATGAGTTCTGCGCCAGGAGCGCCCCGGTGGAGGGGTCTACGGACGGCACGATCGTAGGCGCCGATCCGGCGCGGCTGCTGCCGAGCACCCATTCGGCATAGCCATAGACCCGAAGCCGCACGGGCAACGAAGCCGAATTGCGGATGCGCAGCCGGGAAACCTTCACCGGGTCGTCGGGATCGACCAGTTGTGCGACCTCCATCGCAAGCGCCCCGCGTGCGGCGCTGAAGGTGCTGACCCCCTGCCCATGGCGCGCCTCATAGGTCACGGCCGGATCGCGCAGCACCGCCGCGAAGGGCGAAAAGGCCTCGCCACTCGCGAGATCGACGATATAGAGCGCCTCGCCCGGACGATTGCTGACCGGATCGTTCGACCACGGCGTGAGCTGGAAATCGCGACTGTTGCGGCTCCAGGTGAAGGACGCGCCCTCGGCGGAAGTGTGAAATCCGAACGAGGGATTGGAGATGACGTTGATCCAGGGCTGGGGCGTCGTGCGGCGACCGGTCAGGCGAACGACATAGTCGCGCCCATCGCGGTCGAAGCCGCCAAAGCCGTTCCACGACAGCAGGCCGTTGCCGTCAGCGGCCTGATCGTCACGAACGGCGGGCAGCGCAGCCGTTTCCTCGACCGCTCTCGCAGCCGTGTCCGCCGAGACCTCCCTCAGCGCGTCCCGAAGCTGCAGCGCCGCCGCTTCCGCGCGTTCGATCTGGTCGAAAATGGTGCCGTTCCTGGTATGGACGGCAATGCGCGCCGCTGCCAGCAGCGTCCTGTAGGAGACTTCGTCCATCAAATCCCGGCGAACCGCGAAAATGTGCTGCCGCGGGCCGAGTTCCTTGCCGCGCAGCCGGCTGTTTTCGCAAAGCCTTTCAATGGCCTGCTGCAGGTCCTGGACGTAGGACGATACCTGCTCGTTGACGACCACGAGGTCGGCAAACAGGCCGCGAGCCCGCAGATATTCCTGGAAACGCAGCGCCTGCGCGACGATCTCGAGGTCGGCGACATTGCCGATCCTGACGGCGAAGATCGGGAAATCGCCCGAAATCGCCATCGGCCAAAGGGCCGACTGCCGGCCCATTCCGGAGCCGATCATCTCGCCCGGAATGCGCATGAAGGGATCCGGATAGAGCAGATAACGCGCCAGCTTCTGGCCGTTGGCGGCGTCGGCCAAGGACATGCCGACATGGCGCGTCTGCACCTGCGAACGCGTCCACGACAGCATTGCCTGGCGCGAAAAGCTTTCAGCGTGGTCGAGCCGGTTGAAGGTCTCCTCCACCTCCTCGCGGTCGGCGCCCACGACCGTCCAGAAGGTCAGTTGCACCTTCTGGTTGGCCGGCACGCGGACGCGGCGGCGCAGCGCCATGACCGGATCGAGCACGAAGCCGGAATTGCCGCCGAGCTTCGCGCCCGGGTCGAATGCGGCGGGGTCGGCGATGGTCCTGCCGCGCCCGATGAAGGCGCGGCGGTCCGTCTCGGCCTCGGTATCTCGGGTCGAACTCGATATATCGGTGACGAAATGCGCGGCCGCGATGTCCGGCTCTCCGGATTCCCGCTTGCGGCGTTGCGCGAAGATCGTGCTGTTGCCCGGCCATATCTCCGTTTCCACGAACATCTTCGAGAATGCGGGATGGGCGCGATCGGACGCTTCCAGGGCCAACGCGAGTTCGGCAAACGAAGTCACCTCGATGAAGCGGTCGGTTTCCCCGTCGTTCCAGAGCGTCAGGCGGCGGCCTTCGCCATGGCCTTCGGAAACGACGATAACCTCGACCTCGGAGCGCAACGTGCCGACGGTCTTGACGAAACTCGCCTTGTCGTCGCTGAAGAGGGTCTGCGCGTGCTCGCCCGGCGCCCGCTTGGGCTCGGTCGTCGCCGACCACCAGTCCCCGGTTTGGGTGTCGCGAAGGAAAAGGTAGGTTCCAAGCCGATCCTCGGTCGGATCGGGCTGCCACCTCGTGACCGCCAGATCGTTCCAGCGGCTGTAGCCCGAGCCGGTGGCGGTCACCATCACCGAATAGCGCCCGTTGGACATGAGGTTGGTCGACCGCAGCGCGGATTCCGGCTGCAGCACCAGCCTGGTGTCGGCGCTGGGCTCGGTCTCCTCGATCTTGCCCCGCTCGGCGGCCTCGGTCCTGACGATCGCGACGGGAATGTCGCGCGGCGCCTTTTCCTGCAGCAGCAGCTCCGCCGCCTCAATTACCGGATCGCTGTGGAACCGGTCGCGCATGCGCCCTTCGAAAATGGCGTTCGCGACCGAGACGATCGACATGCCCTGATGGTGCGCCATGTAGTTGAACACGACTGCATGGGTCTTGCCCTCCGGCACGCGCTGCGGCGTGAAGTCGATAGCATCGTAGAAGCCGTAGCGGCCGAGCGCGCCGATCCCCCTCATGCGTTCCAGATTTTCCACCGCCTCGTGGGGCATGAACTGCGCCGCCAGCACCGTGGCATAGGGTGCGACCACCGTGTTCTGCGCCAGCCCGCGCTTCAGGCCGAGGCCCGGCACGCCGAAATTCGTGTACTGGTAGGTCATCTCCCGGTCGCGGCCATTGTAGGCGGCTTCGGAAATGCCCCACGGAATGCCCTTGGAGCGCCCGTACTGGATCTGCCGCTTGATCACCAGCTTGCTGGTCTGGTTGAGGATGCCACCTTGCGGCTCCTTCATCACCAGCGGCGGCATCAGGTACTCGAACATCGAGCCCGACCAGGACATCAGCGCGCCGCGGAAGCCGATCTCGACGATCGGGCGGCCGAGCCGGAACCAGTGTTCGGTCGGAATGTCGCCCTTGGCGATGGCGAACAGGCTGGTCAGCCGCGCTTCGGAGGCAAGCAGGTCGTAGCAGCTCTCGTCGAGCTGGTGCTCCTCGACCCGGTAGCCGATCGACAGCAGCTTGCGCTCGCGCCGCAGCAGGAACGAAAAATCCATCTCGAAGGCGAATTTGCGCGTCCGCTCACGCAAGGCGAGCAGGCTCGTCCGCAACGCCTCGACAGCGCCCTCGTCGCTGTGGGCGTCATTGACATGGGCTTCACAGGTTGCCTGAAGCTTGGAGGCCCATTCCGGCAGCACTTCGCTGCGCACGGAGCCGACCTCCGCATGGATGGCGCTGGCGAGCTTACGGATCTCGCTGGCCAGAACAGCCAGGTTGATTGTTCGGATCGACGCCATCTCGGGCTGCTGCTTGATCGTGTCGACGGCGCGGCGCATGCCTTCGATGCGGTCACGCAGGCGCTGGCGCAGCGGCCGCAGCTGACGCCGGTCGTCCGGCAGCTCGTCGAGGCTCTGCTCGAGGATCGAGACGCAGTCGAGCAGTCCTTCGAACTCGCCCTGCAGATGCACCGACGGCGCTTCGGCCCATTCGGCGCAGGCGGCGGCGACCGCCAGCAGATGCCCCGCCAGATTGCCGCTGTCCACGCTGGAGACGTAGAGCGGATAAAGCGGCTTCAGCGTCGCCGTGTCGTACCAGTTGTAGAGGTGACCGCGGAACCGCTCCATGCGCTCTATGGTCGTCATCGTGGCCTCGATGCGGCCGATCGCATCTGCAAGGCCGATCCAGCCGAAATCGCGCGCCGATACCACGGACAGCAGGTAAACCCCGACATTCGTCGGCGAGGTGCGCTGGGCCACGATCTGAACCGGCGTTTCCTGGAAATTGTCGGGCGGTAGCATGTTATGATGCGGCGTGACGTAGGTCTCGAAATAGGCCCACGTGCGCCGGGCCAAGACGCGCAAACGCTCGACATCGCGCTGCGTGATGCGCAGCCGGTCCTCGGTTTCGGCCGAGCGGCTGATCAGCCACGCAAAGGCCGGCGATCCGGCCCAGAAAATGGCGAAGAAGAACGCGACGAATGCGCCCGTCGAATCCGCCGCCACCGGCACCGCCAGGCCGACAAAAGCGATGACGATCGCGCCCCACATCAGCCGGTAGTAAGAGGCCAGGCGGTTTCCGTTGGTCTTTTGCACCTGGGAGGCGGTGCGCCATTCGAGCAGGTTTTGGCGGCTGACGAACAGCCGGTAGAGCGTGCGCGCGATTGCGTCGGCCATCATCCAGGCGGAATGGGCCATCAGTACGATCTTGAGCGCCACCATCGCCGTGCCGAAGGCGACGTCGCGGAACAGCGCGTTGAAATGGCCGCGCGCAGTAGCCTCGCGGCTTTTCGGCAGGATCGCATCGATGATCTCGAACGTCGGAGCCATGAAAAGGGTGAGGATCAGCAAGGCCTGCCATTGCGCGGCCTGGGTGAACGGCAACAGCGTCCAGCCGGCGATCGCCGCCAGTACCCAGAATATCGGCGTCAGCGAGCGGCGCAGATTGTCGACCATCTTCCAGCGCGACAGCGCCGGCACGCCGGACGTCGGATCGAGGATATAGCCGAGCAACTGCCAGTCGCCCCTTGCCCAGCGATGCTGGCGCGACGCATCGACCGAATAGCGGGTCGGATAATCCTCGACGACCTCCACGTCGGTGACCAGCGCGGAGCGCGTCAGCGCCCCCTCCAGGAGGTCGTGGCTGAGAACCGTATTTTCCGGAATGCGCCCCTTGAGAGCCGTTTCCAGGGCGTCGATGTGGTAGAGGCCCTTGCCGGTGAAGGAGCCGTCGCCGAACACGTCCTGATAGAGGTCCGAAACCGCGAACACATATGGGTCGAGGCCCCGGTTGGCCGAGAAGACGCGCTGGAAGAAGGAGGCCTCGTCGCCAGTCGTCAGGGACGGCGTCACGCGAGGCTGCAGGATCGCATAGCCGCGGGTGATGCGGCGCGTCGACGGGTCGAATTCGGGGCGGTTGAGCGGATGGCAAAGCTTGCCCACGAGCCGCGTCACCGCATCGCGGGTCATCTTGGTGTCGGCGTCGAGCGTCATGACGTGGACGACGCCTTCCGGCAGCGGCGCGTCAGGCGGCAGGAAGGTCGTGTCGCTGTCGCCGCGCAGAAGCAGGTTAAGCTCATGCAGCTTGCCGCGCTTGCGCTCCCAGCCCATCCAGCTTTTCTGCGCCTCGTTGTAGAGGCGCCGGCGGTGGAGCAGATAGAAGCGCGGGCCGGCGGCGCCTGACGGATAGCGGGCGTTGAGCTGCGCGATCTGGTCGCGCGCATGTTGAAGGATTTCCAGATCGACCGGCGTCTGCTCCGTATCGCTGTCGGGCCAGTCGGACAGAAGGGCGAAGTGCAGTTCGCCCGACATGTTCGCCAGATGATGGATTTCGAGCGTGCGGATGTTTTCCTCGACGTCGTCGCGCGAGCCGATCAGCGACGGCACCACGACGAGCGTGCGCGCCTCGACGGGAACACCATCCTTGTATTCATAGCCGATCAGCCGCGTCGGCTTCAGGAACTGAAGCACGATGGTATTGAAGAAGGCGAGAGCACCTTCGCTCGCCGGCACCGCGAACAGCACCAGCATCAGCGAGATCGAAACCGTGGAAAGGCCGAGGCTCGCAAGCGCGCTGCCGGTTAACGCCAGGAGCAGGACAGTCAGCGCGAATACCGGAACCACGATGCCCGCCCAGTCCGTCTTGCGGAAGGCCCGCTTGACGCGGGTGGCGATGCCGCGGCGGTAGCCGATGGCCTTTTCCAGTTCCGGCCGCCGCTCGCCGACCAGGAAAAACCCGACATCGGTTTCGTCGGCAGTTCCTGCTTCGCCGTCCGCCGCCGGAGCACAGCCGGCCATTTCCGTCGCGCGCTCGGCGACGTGGTATTCGCTGAGGTTGGCGCGCCGCGCCAGATCTTCGATCGCGGTGCGGTATTGGTCGCGCGAAGGAAAATCGAGCAGGGCATAGCCGGTGCGCTCGCGCAGCAGCTCATCGACGCGGCTGACCGTCTCGAACCACACCGACCAGTCGATGTCGTTGATCAGCCGCAAACCGCGAATGATATTGCCGGTCGTCACGTTGCCGCTGGACAATGTGTGATGCTCGGCCATGATGATTTCTTCGGCGTCGGTGCCGGATTTCTCGAGCTCGCCCTCCAGCCAGACCAGCGCTTTGCCGGCATTCTGCGATCCGTCGCGCAGCCGGTAGAGAAGCTGGGTGGCGAAAGTCGTATCGCCGGCATGGACGGTGTAGTCGGCCAGGATCGCCCTTCGTTCGTCGTCCTCGCTGGAGGCCAGCACACGGTCTGCCACCTCGTTGGCGATCTGCCGCATCTCGCGCGCCCGCTTCACCCGCACCGCAATGCGGCGCAGATTCTCGATCAGGACGAAGCGCAAAAGCGACGGCAGCGCCCACAATTCGCCGATGCGGAACGGCTCGACACCCTGATAGCCGTCGACGACGGCCTTGAACATCTGGGACGAGACGGTGCTGTCGGAATGCGCGACGTAGATCCACGCCAGCGCCAGGGCCCGCGGAACAGCCCTGCCATCGGCCTGCTTTATCGTCGGCAATTCTCGATAAAAGCGCGCCGGCAGATCGCGCTTGATCTGGAAGATCGTCTCTTCGACGAGATAGTTGTTGTCGAGAAGCCATTGCGCCGCGGGCGTTATCGGCTCGCCCCTCGCCTGCGCGGCGTTGGTTGACCGGTAGACTTCCAGGATCTTGCTGGCGTTCTCGCGGTTGCGCTTCTGGAAATCGAACGGCTCCAGGCCGTAAAAGCTCTGGATTTCGTTCATGGCCAGGCTTTCGCCCAGCGCTCTGAGCCTGTCCTCTTGAAGGTAGTGGGATCGTATTGGTTGTTCGGCCGCGGCCGGGAAGCGGGCGTCTGCCTTCTGCTTCCGGGCTTTGTCGGTCTGAATATCCATTACGGCCTATGTCCGTTCAACACACAACGAATCGCAAGGACCGCCGCTACTGCGCCAAAAGCTTTGAGTGACCATTGGTTGCAGGCGGCGAATGCGCTTGCGGCACGCGATATACCAAAAAACACCACCTGTCTTGCGCCAATTCCAGGCGGCGGCGAGCGGTTATTCAGGACCGAGAAAATCCGGCATTTTCGTGGTTCGCACGGCATTTACACGATTTTGCGGCGCCAGGCGAAGCTGTCTGTTGGACCGTCAGCCGACTATGCGGCGGCCATGATCTCGATCAGGAAGAGGTCGGCCGGGCCGTCTGCTCGAAGGTGCAGGACTTCGGGAAAGTCGCATGCATGCAGCGTGTCGTGGGGTTCCAGCAGCAAGGCCGCGTCGGCTCCGACACGGACAGTACCGGATTGGCAAAACAGCAGCAGCTCTTGCGCTTTCGATGACAGTTTGTACGCCTTATCTACAGTTATGCGGATCACCGAGTGAGCAGCCTTGCCGCGCCGCGTCATCATGTTCAGATCCGTAATCGGGCCGGCGATCAGCGCCGCGCTTGTCGGCGCATCGGCCGGGAACGAAAAGGGGGCCATGCTGCGGGTCAGTTCTAGGGGATTCTGGCCCTCGACATTCAGGAAAATACCCTCGCCCTCCAGCACGGCCAGCGTCCGGTCGATGCCTGTAAACAGCGAAAACGGACCGTCGGTCTCCACGCGAGCCATCGACAACCGCCAGTCGAAGCCGTCGATGGCCACGCCTTCGGGCGAGATGGCGATCTCGACAGTCTCGCCGCCGCCATTCTTCCATGGCATGCGGCGGCAGTCGGCGGCGCGGATGATGCGCATCAGTCGAGAATACCCGGCAGATTGAGGCCGTTTTCTTTGGCGCATTCGATGGCAGTTTCGTAGCCGGCATCGGCATGGCGCATGACGCCGGAGGCCGGGTCGTTCCACAAAACGCGCTCCAGGCGCCTTGCTGCCTCGGGCGTGCCGTCGGCAACGATCACCATGCCCGCATGCTGGGAAAAGCCCATGCCAACGCCTCCGCCGTGGTGCAGCGACACCCAGGTCGCGCCGGAGGCACAGTTGAGCAACGCGTTGAGCAGAGGCCAGTCGGAGACCGCGTCCGAACCGTCCTTCATCGCTTCGGTCTCGCGGTTGGGCGAGGCGACCGAGCCGGAATCGAGGTGGTCGCGGCCGATGACAACGGGCGCCTTCAGTTCGCCCTTCGCTACCATCTCGTTGAAGGCGAGCCCCAAACGGTGCCTGTCCCCGAGACCAACCCAGCAGATGCGTGCCGGCAGGCCCTGAAAGTGGATGCGCTCGCGCGCCATGTCGAGCCAGTTGTGCAGGTGCTTGTTGCCCGGCGTCAGTTCCTTGACCTTGGCGTCGGTCCGGAAAATATCCTCGGGATCGCCGGAGAGCGCCGCCCAGCGGAACGGCCCGATGCCGCGGCAGAACAGCGGGCGGATATAGGCCGGCACGAAACCCGGAAAATCGAAGGCGTTATCGACACCCTCTTCCAGCGCCATCTGCCTGATGTTGTTGCCGTAATCTACGGTCGGCACGCCCATTTTGTGGAAGTCGAGCATCGCCCGCACGTGGCCAGCCATCGAAGCCTTCGCGGCTTTTTCCACCGCCTTCGGGTCGCGCTCGCGCTTTTCCTCCCATTCGGCAACCGTCCAGCCTTTCGGCAGATAGCCGTTGACCGGATCGTGCGCGGAGGTCTGGTCAGTCACCGCATCGGGGCGCACGCCGCGGTTTACCAGTTCGGGGAAAATGTCGGCCGCGTTGCCCAGCAACGCAACCGAGATCGCCTTTTTGTCCTTGCAAGCCTTGTCGATGATCGCCAGCGCGTCATCAAGGTCCTTGGCCTGAACGTCGACGTAACCAGTCTTCAGCCGCATCTCGATGCGGCTCGGCTGGCATTCGACCGCGAGGCACGAGGCGCCGGCCATGGTCGCGGCCAGCGGCTGCGCGCCGCCCATGCCGCCGAGACCCGCGGTCAGGATCCAGCGGCCGGAAAGATCTCCGTTGTAGTGCTGGCGGCCGAGCTCGACGAAGGTTTCGTAAGTGCCCTGCACGATGCCCTGGCTGCCGATATAGATCCAGGAGCCGGCCGTCATCTGGCCGTACATCATCAGGCCCTTTTTATCGAGCGCGTTGAAATGGTCCCAATTGGCCCAATGCGGCACGAGGTTGGAATTAGCCAGAAGCACGCGCGGCGCATCGGCGTGGGTCTTGAACACGCCGACCGGCTTGCCGGACTGCACCAGCAGCGTCTCGTCATTCTCCAGCTTTCTCAGCGCGCCGACGATGCGGTCGAAGCTCTCCCAGTCGCGCGCCGCGCGTCCGATGCCGCCATAGACCACCAACTCGCCCGGCCGCTCGGCGACGTTGGGGTCGAGATTGTTCATCAGCATCCTGAGCGGCGCCTCGGTCAGCCAGCTCTTGGCCGAAAGCTCGGTTCCGGTCGCCGCGCGGATCGTCCGCGCATTGTCGATGCGAGTGTGTTGAGTCATCGGAAAGTCTCCAGAATTGCCGGCGCAGCTTAACTGCGCGCCCAGGCGATTGCGGTTTCAAGGATCTTGGTCAAAGTCTCGCGCATCGGCGCGGCGAAGGCCGGATCGTAAGGCGTCGGCCAATTGTCCGGCGAGCCCTTGCCCTCGGGCTCGTGCATATAGCCGCGATTGGAAAGCTCCATCTGCAGGACATGGACGCCAAGTTCCGGCCTGCCATGATGGCGCGTGATCCAGCCGCCCTTGAAGCGGCCGTTGACCACCCAGGTCTGCCCGGTCTCGGCCATTATCGCTGCGACCTTGCCCTGCAGCCCCGGATCGGCGCCCCTGCCGTCATTGGTGCCGAGGTTGAACACCGGCAGCGTTCCCTCAAACAGCAGCGGCAACACCGAGCGGATCGAATGGCAATCATAGAGGACGATTTTCGGATGGACCGCCCTCAGCCGCGCGATCTCGGCTTCAAGCGCTGCATGATAGGGTTCGAAGAACTCCTTGCGGCGGCTGTCGATCTCCGCCTGCTTCGGCTCCTCGCCGGCGCGGTAGAGCGGATCGCCGTCGAACGTCGTGGTCGGACAAAGCTCCGTGGTCGCCTGGCCCGGATAGAGCGAGGCGCCGGACGGGTCGCGGTTGACGTCGATCACCGTGCGCGAGATCGCGGTGCGTACCACCGTCGCGCCCAGGCTGCCGGCGAAATCATAGAGCCTGTCGATCCACCAGTCGCAGTCGCGCTGCCCGATCCAGCGCGAAACAAGGCGCGGCTCGATATCGGCAAGATCGGTTCCCGTGTGCGGCAGGCTGACCAGCAGCGGCGCATCGCCACGCTGGATTGTTAGCCACGGCGTCGTCGCGCTCACGACGCCACCTCGGAAACGCCCGGCAGATCTACGCTGTTTGCGGCGGCGATCACCGCCCCGCTGCGCACCAGTTCGATCGCCGCCTCCATGTCGGGATGGAAATGCCGGTCATGGTCGAGATGCGGCACCTCGGCCCTGACGGTCTTGCGCACCGCCTCTAGTGGCTCGCTGGAAGGCAGCGGCGCATGAAAATCGCAGCCTTGCGCCGCAGCCAGAAGTTCGATGCCGATCACAGCCGTCGCGTTCTCGACCATGCCGATCAGCCGGCGCGCGCCGTGCGCGGCCATCGAGACGTGGTCCTCCTGGTTTGCCGAGGTCGGGATCGAATCGACGCTCGCCGGATAGGCCTTCTGCTTGTTTTCAGAAACCAGCGCCGCCGCCGTCACCTGAGGGATCATGAAACCGGAATTCAGCCCCGGCTTCGGCGTCAGGAAGGCCGGCATGCCCGACAGCGCCGGATCGACCAGCATGGCGATGCGGCGTTCGGCCAGCGAACCAATCTCGCAGACGGCGAGCGCGATCATGTCGGCCGCGAACGCCACCGGCTCGGCGTGGAAATTGCCGCCCGAAAGCGCGGTGTCATCTTCCGCGAATATCAGCGGATTGTCGGTGACGCCGTTGGCTTCGGTCTCCAATGTGTCGGCGGCCTTGCGCAGCACGTCGAGCGCGGCGCCCATCACCTGCGGCTGGCAGCGCAGGCAGTATGGGTCCTGCACACGCTCGTCGCCGACCCGGTGCGATTCGCGGATGGCGCTGCCGGCCATTAAATTGCGCAGCGCGTTCGCGGTCTCGATCTGACCCCTGTGCTTCCTGAGCAGATGGATGCGGGGATCGAAGGGCGCGTCCGAACCCCTGGCCGCATCGGTCGACAGCGCGCCGGTGACCAGCGCCGAGCGGTAGAGAATCTCGGCCTCGAACAATGCCGCCAGTGCATAAGCAGTCGAAAACTGGGTTCCGTTGAGCAGCGCCAGGCCTTCCTTGGCGCCGAGCACGACCGGCGTCAGCCCGGCAGCAGCCAACCCTTCCGCAGCCGGCAGCCGGCCGTCCGGTGTAAACACCTCGCCGACGCCGATCATCGTTGCTGTCATATGCGCCAGCGGTGCGAGATCGCCCGAAGCGCCGACCGAGCCTTGCGCCGGCACGACCGGCACCACATCCTTCGCCAGCATCGCCTCGAGCAGTTCCACCGTTCCGGGCCGCACGCCCGAGGCACCCTGCGCCAGGCTGGCAAGTTTCAGCGCCATCATCAGGCGCACGATGGAAACCGGCATCGGCTCGCCGACGCCGGCCGAATGGCTGAGCACGATGTTGCGCTGGAGTGTTTCGAGATCGGCTGCCTCGATGCGCACGCTGGCGAGTTTTCCGAAGCCGGTGTTGATGCCGTAGACCGGCTCGCCCTTCGCGACGATCCTCGCGACCGCGTCGGCGCTCGCCTTGATCAGCGGCCGGCAGGCGTCATCCAGCTTCGGCGTCGAACCGCGATAGATGGCGCGCCAGTCGGCGAGCGTGGCCTTGCCCGGTTTCAGTACGAGTGTGGTCATCTGCCCCTCCAGATTCGCGCATGAAGCGGGTTGAAGCCCATGCGGTAGACAAGTTCGGCCGGGCTTTCGATATCCCAGATTGCCAGGTCGGCCGATTTGCCGGCCTCCAGCGTTCCCGTTTCGCCGGACATGCCGAGCGCTGCCGCCGCATTGCGCGTCACTCCGAGAAGGCATTCCTCGACGGTCATGCCGAACAGGGTCGCGGCCATGTTCATGGTCAGGAGCAGCCAGGTCAGCGGTGAGGTTCCGGGGTTGCAGTCGGTGGCGACGGCCATCTTCACGCCGTGACGGTGGAACAGGTCGATCGGCGGCTTCTTCGTCTCCCGGATGAAATAGAACGCGCCGGGCAGCATCACCGCCACCGTACTCGCCTTGGCCATGGCAGCCGCGCCGGCCTCGTCGGTGTATTCGAGATGGTCGGCCGACAGTGCGCCAAAACTTGCGGCAAGCGCCGCCCCATGCAGGTTGGAAAGCTGGTCGGCGTGGAGTTTTACCGGCAGGCCGAGCGCCTTGGCGGCTTCGAATACGCGGGCCATTTCTTCCGGCGAAAAGGCGATCCCCTCGCAGAACCCATCGACCGCATCGGCCAGCCCCTCGGCCGCGATCGCCGGCAGCATCTTTTTCGCCACCAGATCGATGTAGGCCGACTTGTCGCCCTTGGCCTCCGGCGGCAGGGCATGCGCGCCGAGGAAAGTCGTGCGGACCGCGACCGCCCGCTCCTCGCCCATCCGGCGCGCCGCATGCAGCGACTTCTTCTCGTTTTCCAGATCGAGGCCGTAGCCGGATTTGATTTCTACGGTGGTGACGCCTTCGTTAATCAGCGCATCGAGGCGCGGCAGCGTTTCGCGAACCAGATCGTCCTCGCTCGCCGCTCGTAGCGCCTTGACCGACGAAACAATGCCGCCGCCGGCGAGCGCGACCTCTTCATAGGTCGCGCCGGCAAGCCGCATTTCGAACTCGTTGGCGCGATTTCCGGCATGGACGAGATGGGTGTGGCAATCGATCAGGCCGGGCGTGATCCAGCGGCCGCCGCAGTCCATGATCTCGGCCTCACGCGTCAGTGCGGCGGGAATTTCGGCTGCCGGTCCGGCAAAGACGATCCGCCCTTCGCTGGCGACGATCGCACCGTCATCGACGACGCCGAGGCCCGGCAGCGACTGCGACATGGTTGCAAGCCGCGCGTTGTGCCAGATGCGCGTCCGACTCGATGGTTTCTCCCTTGCGCCAGCCATCACTTTCCCGTTTCCATTGCGCTTCAATATGTATATACATATTGCCGAACGACGCAAGTGGGCTTGGGCTCCACGATCGAAGGTTCGAGAGAGAGGTGGCATGACGACGATCTTTGCCGAACAGGCCCTGCTCCCGGCCGGCTGGCAGGACAATACCCGCATCGTCACCGATGGCGGGCGGATCGTTTCGGTCGAACAGGCGGCCTCGCCCGCTCCCGGCGACGAGCACCACGCGATCGTGCTGCCCGGCATGCCGAACCTGCACAGCCATGCCTTCCAGCGCGGCATGGCCGGTCTAGCCGAGACGCGCGGACCTTCCGCCGACAGTTTCTGGTCGTGGCGCGAGGTGATGTACCGGTTCGCGCTGAGCATCACGCCCGAGCAGGCCGAAGCGGTCGCGGCCCAGCTTTATGTCGAGATGCTGGAGGCGGGATTTTCGCGCGTCGGCGAGTTCCACTACCTGCATCACGATCTCGATGGACGGCCCTACGCCAACATCGCCGGGATGGCCGAGCGCATCGCCGCCGCTGCCAGCGCGACCGGTATCGGCCTGACGTTGCTGCCGGTTTTCTATGCCCATTCGAATTTCGGCGGTGCAGCGCCTACTGACGGCCAGCGTCGATTCGTCAATGATCTCGACGGGTTCGCTGCTCTTCTTGAAGGCTGTCGCGCCGCGACGAAGGACATGCCTGGCGCGGTCGTCGGCGTTGCGCCACACAGCCTGCGCGCCGTCACGCCGCAAGAACTCGCGGCCGTCGCCGCCATGATGCCGGACGGGCCGATCCATATTCACATCGCCGAGCAGATGCGCGAGGTCGAGGATTGCATCGCCTGGTCGGGGGCGCGGCCGGTCGAATGGCTGCTCGCCAATGCGGAGGTCGACCGGCGCTGGTGCCTTATCCACGCCACCCACATGCTCGAAGCCGAAACCGTCGCCATGGCGAAGAGCGGCGCAGTTGCCGGCCTCTGCCCGATAACCGAAGCAAATCTGGGGGATGGCACGTTTTCCGGACCTCTTTTCGTAGAGAATGGCGGGCGTTTTGGCGTCGGCTCGGACTCCAACGTGCTGGTCGGGGTTGTGGATGAATTGCGGCAGCTCGAATATTCGCAACGGATTTTTCATCGTCAGCGCAACGTGTTAGCCGAACCGGGCCAATCCAACGGCCGGAATCTGTTCACAAGGGCAGTTGCGGGCGGCAATCAGGCCCTTGGCCGTGCGGAATCCGGGATCGCTCCCGGCGCACCGGCCGATTTCGTTTCGCTCGACGCGACACATCCTACGCTCGCCGGCAAATCCGGCGACGCGATCCTCGATGCGTGGATCTTTGCCAATGGCGCGGCGGTCGATTGTGTCTGGGTGAATGGCGAAAGACTGGTCACGCAGGGACGGCATTTTGCACGCGACGCCATCGCCGAGAAATTCAAGACGGCGATGATCGAACTGCTCGCCGGCTGACGGTCAGACATGGAAACGCGAATGGATGTGACCGACGCAATCAGGGCAGACGCCGAACCGGCATCGCTACACCAGCGCATCCTCGCCGACATCAGCGACCGCATCATGTCGGGCGAATGGGCGCCCGGTCACCGCATCCCGTTCGAGCATGAGCTTTCGGCGGAATATGGCTGCTCGCGCATGACGGTGAACAAGGCGCTGTCGCAACTGGCCAAGGCCGGGCTGATCGAGCGCCGCCGCCGCTCCGGCAGCTTCGTGCGCCGGCCGCAGTCGCAGGCGGCCATTCTCGAAATCCACGACATAAAGACCGAAGTGGCCGCGCTGGGACTGCCCTACCGCTACGAGCTGACGTCGCGCCACAAGCGCAAGAGCACTCCGGAAGATCGCGAGCGGCTCGGCCTGAAGAATTCAGGCGCCGTGCTGGAGCTGACCTGCCGCCATTTTGCCGGCGCGCAGCCGTTCTGCCACGAGGACAGGCTGATCAATCTCGCCGCCGTGCCGGAAGCCACCGAAGAAGGTTTTGAGGACAACGCGCCCGGGCCGTGGCTGATCGGCCGCATCCCGTGGAGCGCTGCCGAACACCGGATCACCGCTGCCGGCGCGGATGCGGAAACCGCCGCCGCGCTCGACATCGCCGAGGGAGCGCCGTGCCTGGTCGTGGAGCGGCGCACCTGGAGCGCCGACCACCCGGTCACCCATGTGCGCTTTACCTACGCAGCCGGCAGCCACGCTCTGGTGGCGCGCTTCACGCCTTCGCAGAGCTGACGGCGTGATTTCGCGGGCTTAAAGCGCCGCGGTGATGATGATCTCGACCTTGTATTCCGGCGCGGCGAGCCTGGCCTCGCCGGTGGCGCGAGCGGGCGTATGGCCCTGCGGCACCCAGCCGTCCCACACCGAATTCATCTCGGCGAAGGTGCTCATGTCGGCCAGCCAGATGATCGCCTGCAGGATCTTGGTCTTGTCCGAACCGGCCTTGGCCAGCAGCTCGTCGATCGTGGCGAGGATTTCCTTGGTCTGCGTAGCGACGTTGGCTCCCGGAGTGCCGACCTGCCCGGCCAGATAGATCGTGTCGTTGTGGATGACGATATCGCTCATGCGCGGGCCGACATCGATACGGCGAATGGTCATGGATCTATTCCCTTCCTGAAAATCTGCGGACGTCCCTAGCGAAAGCGGTCCGGCGACAATGCCGGGACCAGCGCTTCCATTTCGGCGGGCAGGCCCGCGCGCCTTATCATCTGTCCGGCCAGCCATGACAAGGCGGGAGCGGTCTGAATCCCGTAGCCGCCCTGCCCGGCAAGCCAGAAAAAGCCTTCCGCCGTCCTGTCGAAGCCGGCGACCGGCGTCCGGTCAGGCGCGAAAGTGCGCAATCCGGCCCAGCTTCGCTCGACATGGGTCACCGGAAAAGTCATCGCCTGCTCGAATCGGTGCAGGCCTTCGGCCAGCACCATGTCGTCGACGAAGGCGTCGTGCGGCTCGACCGGGTCCTCGTCTGCCGGCGATACCAGCAGGCGCGCGCCGTCGGGCTTCATGTACCAGGTTTCCGCGGCATCGCCGACCAGCGGCCAGTGGCGCGTGTCGTAGGCCGCCGGCGCAGGCAGCACGGCTATGGAGCGGCGCATCGGCGTCACCCCGATCGGCGCGACGCCGCATTTCTTCGCGACATCGTCGGCCCATGCCCCGGCCGCGTTTACGATCGTCTTTGCGACGATCCGGGTATTCGGCGTTTCTATGGTCCAGTGCCCGCCAGCATGTTCCGCCTTCGTCAAGGCGCAGTCGGTCAGCACCTTCGCGCCCGCCATCTTCGCGGCTTTCAGCCATCCCTGATGCAGCGCGGCGACATCGATGTCGCGCGCATCCTCTTCGTAGGAGGCAGCGAGGATGCGATCTGCCCGCAGTGCCGGCACAAAGGCCAGCGCCTCGGCGACGCTGATCTCGTGCAGGCCTTCGCTCTCCGCCAGAAGCTCGGCGTGATGGGCCAAGCCTTCGGCGTCGGCGATATTCAGCATGCCGCGCGGCGAAAGCAGCGGGTTCGGGAACAGGATTTTGTCCGCATCCTCGAACAGCGGCGCGCTCGCGCGGCTGAGCGCCCGGATCGTCTGGTTGCCGTAATTCTGGATGAAGATCGCGGCCGAGCGTCCGGTGGTGTGATGTCCGGGCCGGCTCTCCTGCTCGATCAGGACGACCTTAAAGTCCTGCGCAAGCGCCGCCGCCACGCCGGCTCCTGCAATGCCCGCGCCGACGATTGCGATGTCTGCCGTGATCTCGTCCTGCATCTCTCAGCCCTCCCTTCCATCGTTCGCGAGCTTTTTCACATCCAGCCGAAAATTGAAATGGCAGCATAGTCTTGGTGCAGGGTTGGCCAGTCGGCGTTCGTGACCAGTTTCACATTCCGGCGTTGACTAATGTAATAACATCACATATCCAACCCTGCCGCCAGCAATACGGATGCAGCCGGACGACCATGACCGACGCCAGCCTGACCTTTCGCGACCTGACGCTGGGCTACAACAGCCACCCTGCCGTTCATCATCTGAACGGCGCGGTCAAGACCGGCTCGCTGACCGCCGTGGTCGGGGCGAACGGCTCCGGAAAATCGACGCTGATGAAAGGCATCGTCGGCGTCCTGAAGCCGATGGCCGGCGTCTGCCTCAACGCCAAGGGCGCGCGGATCGCCTATCTGCCGCAGCAATCCGAACTCGACCGATCGTTTCCGGCGCGGGTGGTCGACCTGGTCTCGCTGGGACTCTGGCCGCGGCGCGGCCTGCTCGGCCGCTTCACCAGGGGCGATCGCGAACAGGTATCGAAGGCGCTGATGGCCGTCGGGCTGGGCGGCTTCGAGAAGCGGCCGATCGATACGCTGTCGGGCGGCCAGTTGCAGCGCGCGCTTTTTGCCCGGGTCCTGCTCCAGGATGCCGAGATCATCCTGCTCGACGAGCCTTTCAACGCTGTCGACGCGAAGACGGTCGGCGACCTGATCGCCCTGATCAAGCGCTGGCACGGCGAGAAGCGCACCGTCATGGTGGTCATCCACGATCTCGACCTGGTGCGCCGGCATTTTCCCGAGACACTGCTCCTGGCGCGGCAGCCGATCGCCTGGGGCGAAACGATCGAGACGCTCAAGCCCGAAAACCTGTTGCGCGCGCGCCGCTTCGACGAGGCCTGGCATGACGATGCGCCCTGGTGCGAGCCGGCCGGAGACGATCACGCCCACGACCCAGACCATTCGCACGACCATGGTCACGATCATTCGCATCGCGATTCCGGTCCTCGGGCGGCTTGAGCGGCATCATGTACGATTTCCTGATCGCCCCCTTCGTCGAATTCGGCTTCATGCAGCGCGCGCTGATGGGTTCGCTTATGCTGTCGATAGGCGCCTGCCCGGTCGGCGTGTTCCTGATGCTGCGGCGCATGAGCCTGACCGGCGACGCCATGGCCCACGCCATCCTGCCGGGTGCGGCGGCCGGCTTCCTGCTCTACGGCCTGCAGATCGTACCGATGACCATCGGCGGCCTGATAGCCGGCGCCATCGTTGCGCTGGGGGCCGGCGCGGTGTCGCGCTTCACCGTGCAGAAGGAAGACGCCTCGATGGCCGCCTTCTATCTCATTTCGCTGGCGGCCGGCGTGCTCATCGTGTCGCTGCGCGGATCGAGCGTCGACCTGATGCATGTGCTGTTCGGCACGGTGCTTGCGCTGAACAACGACGCGCTGACGCTGATCGCGATGATCACCGGCACCACGCTGCTGACGCTCGCGATATTCTGGCGGGCGCTGGTCGCCGAATGCCTCGACCCGCTGTTCCTGCGTTCGGTGAGCCGCTTCGGCACGCCCGTCCACTTCATCTTTCTCGGACTGGTCGTGCTCAACCTTGTCGGCGGCTTCCAGGCGCTCGGCACCCTGCTCTCGGTCGGGCTGATGATGCTGCCCGCCGCCGCCGCGCGCTTCTGGACGACCCGCGTCGAGCCGATGTGCGCGCTGGCGATCCTGATCGGCTTCGCATCCTGCGTCGCCGGCCTGCTCCTGTCCTATCACGCCGCGCTTCCTTCCGGACCCGCCATCATCCTGTCGGCCGGCGTCGTCTATCTCTGCTCCATCGTTTTCGGCACGCGCGGGGTCTTCAACACCCGCACCCGCCACCACCGCCACCGTACCGCCTGAAGGAGATCCTATGCTCAGCAGATTTCGACTTGCCCTATTGGCGACTGTTATAACATTAAGCCCCGCCACCCTCGCCTCGGCCTCCGCCGAACCGCTGAAAGTCATCGCCAGCTTCTCGATCATCGGCGATTTCGCCAAAAATGTCGGCGGCGAGCGCGTCGAGTTGACGACGCTGGTCGGCCCGGACGGCGACGCCCATGTCTACGAGCCCAAGCCGGCCGACGCCGTCGCCATGGCCGGCGCCGATGTGGTGCTGGTCAATGGCCTGCATTTCGAAGGCTTTCTCGAGCGCCTCGTCGAGACCAGCGGCGCAAAGGCGCAGATCGTCGAACTGACCAAAGGCGTCGAGCCGCTGAAGATGCAGGAAGAACACGAGGCGGAAGGCGAACCGCATGACGCAGCCGCCGAAGCGGAAGAAGGCCACCACCACGGCGACACCGATCCGCACGCCTTCCAGTCCATCGCCAATGCAAAAATCTACGTGAATAACATCGCCGACGCGTTCTGCGCCGCCGATGCCGAGGGCTGCGACGCCTACAAGGCCAATGCCGTGGCCTATACGCAAAAGCTCGCGGCGGCGGAGGACGAGGTGAAGGCGGCTGTCGCTTCCATCCCCGAAGACAAGCGCGTCATCATCACCTCGCATGATGCCTTCGGTTATTTCGAGCACGAATACGGCTTGACCTTCCTGGCGCCGGAAGGCGTCTCGACCGACGCGGAGGCTTCGGCCGCCGATGTCGCCGCGCTGATCAGGCAGGTGCGCGAGGACAAGGCCTCGGCGATCTTCGTCGAGAGCATCACCAATGCGCGGCTGGCCGAGCAGATTGCCGCGGAAACCGGCCTGAAGATCGGCGGCACGCTCTATTCCGACGCACTCTCGGCCGCCGACGGCCCGGCGCCCACCTATATCGAGCTGATGCGCTACAACATCGCCACAATCAAGGGCGCGATCCTCGGCAGTTAGGGTATGTCGAGATTCAGGTGAGGACGGCCTGCAAATGGCGGCTTTCTGCGCTTCCGGTGCTCACGTACCTAAACGTACGCTCCGCTCCGGTTCTCGAAAACCACCATTTTCGACTCGCCCTGACCTGACTCTCAACACACCCTAGATCATCACGATCCGATGAAGGCGGGGCCATCCCCGCCTTTTTCGGCTCTCAATTTGTTATGTTATTACATAAAGGAAGGAACACCATGCCTGGTCGTCTGAAAGCACTCTCCTGCGCTGCCCTCGCGCTGGGCTTCATAATCCCGCCCGCGCTTGCTGAGGAAAAATCAGCCTGGCGGCTGTTCGTGTCGGACCATTCCGCACCGGTCGTCCGCGCCATCGACGCCGAAACGGGCAAGGTGCTGGCCAATTTCGCGACCAAGGGGCCGGCCACCCTTCATCGCAGCGAAAGCGGCAGGACCGTGTTTGCGGTCCAGGGCAAGGCGGACATGATCTCGGTGATCTCGAGCGGCCTCTCCATGGGCGATCATGGCGATCACGGCGACCTGAAAATCGAAGCGCCGAGCCTGCTGGAGGCAGCTTTCCCCGGCGGGAAGCCATCGCATTTCGTCGATCATCATGGCGACATAGCGCTGTTCTTCGATGGCGAGGGCATCGTCCGCGTCATATCCGAAAAGGACGTTCTCGCCGGCTCGAAAGCTATCCGCCAGATCAAAACCGCCGCGCCGCATCACGGCGTCGCCGTCGCGTTCGGCAATCATGTCCTGGTGACAGAGCCGAACAGCGAAAAGCCGGACGAACTGCCTATCGGCATCCGGGTGATCGACAGCGCCGGCGCGCCGGTGGGCGACGTGCATACGTGCCCGGACCTGCACGGCGAGGCGTCGTCCGGCAACATACTGGCGATCGCCTGCGCCGAGGGGCTGCTGCTGGTCAAGGCCGGCGACGAGGCGCCCTCGATCGAATTGCTGCCCTATGGCGAAGGCTTGCCCGAAGGCAAGTCGACCACGCTGATCGGCGGCAGGGGCCTGCAATATTTTCTCGGCAATTACGGGCCCAGCGCCGTGGTGGTAATCGACCCGGCGGCGAAGGACGCCTTCCGCCTGATCGAACTGCCGGCGCGCCGCGTCCATTTCGCGGTCGATCCGGTGCGGCCGAAATTCGCCTATGTCTTCACCGAAGATGGCAGGCTGCACCGCATCGACGTCCTGGCCGGCCAGATCGCCGGCACGCTGGCGCTGACCGAGCTCTACAGCATGGACGGCCACTGGAGCGACCCGCGGCCGCGCATAGCCGTCGCGGGCGATTCGATCATCGTCAGCGATCCGCTGAAAGGCGTGCTGCATGTGGTCGATGCAGGGAGCTTTGCCGAAACCGGCAGTATTCCGGTCGAGGGCAAGCCCTTCAACGTCGTGGCGGTCGGCGGATCCGGCGAAACGCACTGACCAACGCTGCGTGACGGCTCGACGGAGCCGGGCCGGTTGACCCGGCCCGGCTTCTTCATGATACACGCTGCGAAAGCCGGGGCCGTCGCGGCTGCGGCTTCCGCATGCCGACAGGCGACGCAAGCGACGCCTAACAGGAGCGTGTCATGACCGAAGCCGTGACCACCACGCGCGATGGCGAAATCGCCATCGTCACCATCGACAATCCGCCCGTGAACGCGATGAGCTTTCGCGTCCGCGAGCCGCTGCAGAAGGTGCTGGAAACGCTTGCCGCAGATTCCTCGGTCGCGGCCATTGTACTCACTTGCGCCGGCCGCACCTTCGTCGCCGGGGCCGACATCGCCGAATTCGGCAAGCCGGCGCAGCGTCCGGACCTGCGCGATGTCATCGCGACGCTGGAAAAGATCGAAAAGCCGACAGTCGCCGCCATCCATGGAACCGCGCTCGGCGGCGGGCTGGAACTGGCGCTCGGCTGCCATTTCCGCATCGCCGACAGGGGAGCAAAACTCGGCCTGCCCGAGGTGAAGCTCGGGCTGCTGCCCGGCGCCGGCGGCAGCGTCCGCCTGCCGCGGCTGGTCGGTTTGGCGAAGGCGCTGAAGATGATCGTCTCCGGCGCGCCGGTTTCGGCAGATGAGGCGCTGGCGAGCGGATTGGCCGACGCCGTCTCGGAATCAAATCTCGTCGCCAATGCGGTCGCCTTCGCCCGCGACAGGGCGGCGCGCGGCGTCGCTTCGACGCCGGTGCGCGACCGCACCGGACAGATAATCGGCGCCGACCTCGCGGCATTCGACGCCGAGGCGGCCGAACTCGCCAAAAAGGCGCGTGGGCTGGAAGCGCCGCTTGCCTGCGCGCAATCGGTGCGCAACTCAATCACCCTGCCCTTTGACGAGGCGCTGGCCGCCGAGCGCGAGCTGTTCACAAAACTGGTTTCCGGCGACCAGTCGCGCGCCCAGCGCCATCTGTTCTTCGCCGAGCGCGAGGCCGCAAAGGCGCCCGGCATCGGCAAGGAAGTCGCGCCACGCGAAATCCGCCGCGCCGGCGTCATCGGCGCGGGAACGATGGGCGGCGGCATCGCCATGGCCTTCGTCAATGGCGGCATCCCCGTGACTCTGCTCGAAATGAACCGCGAGGCGCTGGATCGGGGCATGGCGATGATCGAGAAGAACTATGCGATTTCGGTGTCGCGCGGCTCGTTGAGCGAAGACGCCAAGGCCGGCCGCATGGCGCTGTTTTCGCCCACCACCGACTATGCCGACCTCGCCGACTGCGACCTCGTCATCGAAGCGGTGTTCGAGGAGATGGCGGTGAAAAAAGAAGTATTCGGCAAGCTCGACGTCGTCGCCAAACCCACCGCTGTCCTCGCCACCAATACGTCCTATCTCGACGTCAACGAGATCGCGGCGTCGACCAGCCGCCCGCAGGATGTGCTGGGGCTGCATTTCTTCTCGCCGGCCAATGTCATGAAGCTGCTCGAGATCGTGCGCGGGGAAAAAACCGCGCCGGATGTGCTGGCCACAGTGCTTGGCGTCGCGAAACGGATCGGCAAGGTTCCGGTGGTCGTCGGCGTCTGCCACGGCTTCGTCGGCAACCGCATGCTCTCGGCCCGCGCGGACGATGCGGAAAACCTTCTGCTGGAAGGCGCCTCGCCGGGTGAGATCGACAAGGTGTTCGCCGGCTTCGGCTGGCCGATGGGACCGTTCCAGATGTACGACATGGCCGGCCTCGATATCGGCTGGCGCAACCGCAAGGCGCGCGGCCAGCTTGCCGTGATCGCCGACCGGCTCTGCGAACAGGGCCGTTTCGGCCAGAAGACTGGCAAGGGCTTTTATCGCTACGAGAACAGCTCGCGCACGCCGGTTCCCGATCCGGAGGTGGCGCAGCTGATCGAGGACAGCGCGCGCGAAAGAGGCATCGAGCGCCGCGCGGTTTCGGCCGAAGAGATCATCGAGCGCACGCTCTATCCGATGGTCAATGAGGGGACGAAAATCCTGGAGGAAGGGATCGCCGCGCGCGCGTCCGACATCGACATCGTCTGGACCAATGGCTACGGATTTCCGGTCGGCAAAGGCGGGCCGATGTTCTGGGCCGACCTGGAGGGGCTGCCAAAGATTATCGAACGGCTGGAATACTGGCACGGCCGCAGCGGCAAGGACGTGTTCCGGCCGTCCGCGCTGTTGAAGCGACGTGCCGCGGAGGGCAGCCCGCTGAGCAGCTATGTTGTCGCAACTGGTTGAAGCGTCCGCCGGCTGACGGGCTGTTCGACAGCGTCAAGTTCACAATCCGAATCCGATTCCGGCGGCAAGGCATTGTTTTCGTTCAGTCCCGGATTTCTGGATCGTGTGGGTGGTCAAGCCGGTTGCGGCCTCATATCTGTAATGGCAAGAACGGTCGCGAAACAGCGGCGCGGGCGTTATGCTTGCCGCAACCATTTGGATCACGAGGCATCACCATGGAATACAGACAGATCTCCGACGACTACGCCGTGTCCGGACAGATCGCGGCAGACGACATCGCCGCCATCAAGGCCAAGGGCTTCAAGAGCATCATCAGCAACCGGCCTGACGGGGAGCAGCCCGGCCAGCCCAACGCAGCCGAGATCGCGAAGGCGGCGGAAGCGGCCGGCCTGTCGTTTCGCCATGTCCCGATCGTCAGCGGAATGCCGATGACCGGCGACGACGTCGCGGCGATGGCAGATGCACTGGAGGAACTCGAAGGCCCGGTCTTCGCCTATTGCCGCTCCGGCACGCGCTCGGCCAACCTGTTTATGGCGGTGCAGCAGTCGAAAGGCTGAGGCCGCCGTTATAGGGGTCGTTACAACGGCAGCGCTGAAGTCTCCTTCAGCGTCTCCAGCACGATCGCCGTCTTCACATGCTGTACGGAATCGTGCGGCAAAAGCACGCCGTTGACGAAATCCGACAGCGATTTCAGGTCCGGCGTGACGACCTTCAGGATATAATCCATCTCGCCGGTCAGGGCATGCGCCTCCTGGACTTCCGGCAGTCCTGACAGGAGTTCGGCGAAGTTTCGCGCATTGTCGCGATTGTGGGTCGCCAGCGTGACCGAGATGACGTTGACCAGCGAAAATCCCAGCCGGTCGCGGTCGAGCACCGCCCGGTAGCCTCGGATAAATCCTTCCTCCTCCAGCCGCTGCCTTCGCCGCGAGCATTGTGACGGCGACAGGTTCACGCGCTCGGAAAGATCGTTGTTGGTGAGCCTGCCGTCCGCCTGCAGCAGAGACAGTATCTTGCGGTCAAACTGGTCTATTCGTTCATCATTCACGATCTTTGCCCTATTCATGCATGATACATGCATGAACCCAGCATTTCAGCCGCTCATATGCAAGCACAATGCGTCCCATTTGGACTAATATTGGGGCAAGCTTGAATTGCCGCCGACCGGCCGCAAAGGAGGAAGTCATGGGTCCCTTTCCGCACGATGCCCCGCCCGCCAAGATCAGCAAGGCCAATCCCGCAGGCACCGACGGGTTCGAGTTCGTCGAATTCGCCCACCAGGAGCCGGAAAAGCTCTCCGAACTTTTTTCGCGCATGGGATACGCGCCGGTTGCAAAACACCGGACGAAGAACATCACCATCTGGCGCCAGGGCGACATCAATTATGTGCTGAACGCCGAGCCCGGCTCATACGGCATGAAGTTCGTGGAAAAGCACGGGCCCTGCGCCCCGGCAATGGCGTGGCGCGTCGTTGACGCAAAGCATGCGTTCGACCACGCGGTCTCCAAGGGCGCCGAGCCCTACCTGGGCGATGACAAGACGCTCGACGTTCCGGCGATCGTCGGCATCGGCGGCTCGCTGCTTTATTTTGTCGAAAAATATCGAGACAAGGGCTCGGCCTATGACGCCGAGTTCGAGTGGCTGGGCGAGCGCGACCCGAAGCCGGAAGGCGTCGGCTTCTATTATCTCGACCACCTGACCCACAATGTCTATCGCGGCCAGATGGACAAGTGGTGGGCGTTCTATCGCGAGCTGTTCGGCTTCAAGCAGATCCACTACTTCGACATCGACGGCCGCATCACCGGCCTGGTCAGCCGCGCGATCACCTCGCCATGCGGCAAGATCCGCATCCCGCTCAACGAGTCCAAAGACGACACCAGCCAGATCGCGGAATACCTGCGCAAATACAAGGGCGAAGGCATCCAGCATATCGCGGTCGGCACCGACGGCATCTACGACGCCACCGACAAACTCGCCGCCAACGGCCTGAAATTCATGCCCGGTCCGCCCGACACCTACTACGAGAAGTCGCATGAGCGCGTGCACGGCCATGACGAGCCGATCGAGCGGATGAAAAAGCACGGCATATTGATCGACGGCGAAGGCGTGGTCGACGGCGGCACGACAAAAATCCTGCTGCAGATCTTTTCCAAAACCGTGATCGGGCCGATTTTCTTCGAGTTCATCCAGAGAAAGGGTGACGAAGGTTTTGGCGAGGGCAATTTCCGCGCGCTGTTCGAGTCGATCGAGGAAGACCAGATCCGCCGCGGGGTGCTGAAAGACGACAAAGCAGCGTAGACCTGACGGTTCCGTTTGGCTTGGAGCGGCCGGCAGCAATGCCGACCGCCAGCTTGCCGGCAAAGGGCCGTTACCCACAGCGCCGTCATCTATTTCGTGGTAAAGTTGAACTTATGAAGGAGAGTTCAATGCAGCCGCGCGATTTCTGGACGGAGACTGCCGCCGATCGAGAAGCACGCCTTCTGCGACAGGCCGACGACCGGGCCAGTTGCGTAAATGACGAAATGGAGCTGCTCTACAGCGAGGATGTCGACGAACTCTTCGCCGAATTGCTGCGGCTGCATGCGATCGTGAAAGACCAGCGCACCCAGGAATTGCTAGATCGTCTGTTTGGCGATCAGGCGCCGAACATGCGCCGGCCTTAGCGTTCCAACCCCAGCCGCTTCACCTCGTCGCGCCGCAACTTCAGGTCGAATTCGAGAAAATACTCGTCGAGTTGAGGCGGCTTGACGGACGTGCCCGACAGCATCGCATGCACCTGCCCGCGATGATGGATGTCGTGCAGGAAGATGTGCGCTAGGAGGTCGCCGATGCGTTCGGGAATCTGCCCCTCGTCGCCGCGATCCGTACTGACCTGCCGGTCGAGGTCGGGCGCTTGCAGCGCGGCGCAGAAAGCCAGGTAGTCGCGATCGCAGGCCGCCTGCGCCTCGGCCAGCCGCTCCGGATCGTCAAAATCCCTCCAGCGGTCGAACACGCGCAGGCCGACGCCGCCCTCCTTCAGCATGTCGAGATAATAGATGTCGACAGAGAGGATATGGTTGAGCGTTTGCCGGATCGAGGGAAAGAAGCTGGTGCGGGTAGCCCCGAACTCACCCGGCTGCAGCGCGCACACGGCGCGGTGCAGGCGGTCATTCGACCAGAGATTGTTTTCGGCCATGCGGCGAAAATGGGTAATGAGGTCCATCCTACTGCCCGAGCAAACCGATCCAATCCGCCAATGTAACAATAAGGCAGACGGTAGCGATGGTCAGAAACCGATTGATCATGCGCCATCGCAGCGCCTGCGTTTCAGCATCCAGCGCAACGTCCCAGTTCATGGCGACATGGAGAAGCCTTGCTTGTCGCGCGACGTTGCTAAAATTCCGAAGTTTTTCAGATCTGTCCTCGACCTGACGGCAAAGCCTGATTCCTGAAATCAGAAGCCATGCTGCAGCAACGCAACCCACTACCAACAAAACGATAGCGCTGGTCGACATTCGATAATTCCCTGCTCGTCGGCTCCAACTCGATGCCAGCGTAATTACTTACCCGTCGTATCTCTGCACCGTCTGCTCGATCGCGCCGAAGATCGAATGGCCGGCTTTGTCCTTCATTTCAATGCGCACCGTGTCCCCTAAGCGCATGAACGGCGTCGTTGCCGACCCGCCGGAGATCGTCTCGATCATGCGCAGTTCCGCGATGCAGGAATAGCCGGCGCCGCCGTCTGAAACCGGCTTGCCGGGACCGCCTCCGAGCTTGTTGGAGACGGTGCCCGAGCCGATGATCGTGCCGGCGCAGAGCGCCCTGGTCTTTGCCGCATGGACGATGAGTTGCGGAAAATCGAAGGTCATGTCGACGCCGGCATTGGCGCGGCCGAATGGTTTTCCGTTGAGATCGACGCAAAGCGGCAGGCTCACCTTGCCGCCGTCCCAGGCATCGCCCAGTTCGTCGGGCGTGACGGCGACCGGCGAGAAGGCCGATGCCGGCTTGGACTGGTAGAAGCCAAAACCTTTCGCCAGTTCGGCCGGGATCAGCCCGCGCAGCGACACGTCGTTGACCAGCATGACGAGCCGTATCGCCTCGCGCGCTTCATCGACGCTCGCGCCCATCGGCACATCGTCGACGATGACGGCCACCTCGCCTTCCATGTCCACGCCCCAGGCCTCGTCGCTGGCCGGGATCGGATCGCGCGGGCCGAGGAAGGAATCCGAGCCGCCCTGGTAGATCAGCGGATCGGTCCAGAAGCTCGCCGGCATTTCCGCGCCGCGCGCCTTGCGCACCAGCTCGACATGATTGACGTAGGCCGAGCCGTCCGCCCACTGATAGGCGCGCGGCAGCGGCGAATGGGCGTCGTGCTCATGGAAGCGTGAGGCAGGCACTGCGCCGGCCTCCAGCGATTCCGCCATCGCCGCCAGATGCGGCGAAATCCGTCTCCAGTCGTCGAGGGCAGCCTGCAGCGTCGGCGCCAGGAAGGACGCGTCGGTAAAGCGCGTCAGATCGCGTGAAACCACGGCCAGCCTGCCGTCGCGGGTCCGGTCCTTCAGTGTCGCCAATTTCATCCAGTTCCCCTCACCTCTCCAGATACACCTTGAACCCGCCATAGATCAGCCGCTTCATGTAGGGCGGCATGTTCTGCATGCCCTGTTGCAAGCGCGGGTCGGCCATCACCTTCTTCATAACCTCGTCGCGGTGCTCGCGCGACTTGTAGGTTACGAAAGAGAACACGATTGTTTCGCCTTCTTCCTTCTTCACTGCAAGCGGAAACGAAGTGACCTCGCCATCCGGCACGTCATCGGCCTCGGCCTCGACGTAAGACAGCGCGCCGTGCTCCATCCACACCTTGGCGCCGAGCTCGGCCTGCTTCTTGTATTCTTCCCACTCGGCCTTCGGCACGGGCAGCACGAATCCATCGACATAGCTCATATTCGTCCTCCTTTGGGTTTCCACACCATGAAGACGTATGAGATAGGGCGGCCCCGACATCCCGCCTGAAAAAATGCGGGACAGGCGACTGATGCGGGGGCGTCAGCCGAGCGGGCCCCTGTTCTCACCAATCCATCACCACCTTACCGGAACTGCCGCTGCGCATGGCGTCGAAGCCGGCCTGATAATCATCGATTCCGATGCGATGGGTGATCAGGCCGGTGACGTCGAGCGGACCCTGGACCAGCGCGATCATCTTGTACCAGGTCTCGAACATTTCGCGGCCGTAGATGCCCTTCAGGGTGAGCATCTTGAAGATGACCTTGTTCCAGTCGATCTCGAAGCCGGTCGGCGCGATGCCGAGAATGGCGATCTTGCCGCCATTGTTCATCGTATCGATCATGTCGCGGAAGGCAGCCGCCGAGCCGGACATTTCGAGGCCGACGTCGAAACCCTCGGTCATGCCCTCCTCACGCATCACATCGCGCAGTTTTTCCTTGGAAGCGTCGACGACATGATGGATGCCGAGCTTCCTCGCCAGCGCCAGGCGCGCCGGGTTGATGTCGGTGATAACCACCTTGCGCGCGCCGACGCATTGCGCCACCAGCGCCCCCATGATGCCGATCGGCCCGGCGCCGGTGACCAGCACATCCTCGCCGACCAGGTCGAATGAAAGCGCGGTGTGGACGGCGTTGCCCAGCGGATCGAAGATCGCCGCCACCTCGTCGGGAATGTCGTCGGGGATCGGCACGACATTGTGCTGCGGAATGGCGAGATATTCGGCGAACGCACCCGGCCGGTTGACGCCGACGCCCAGCGTGTTCCGGCAGAGGTGCCCCCTGCCCGCTCGGCAGTTGCGGCAATGGCCGCAGACGATGTGCCCTTCGCCCGAGACGCGCTGGCCGACTTTGTATTCCGTCACCGCCGTGCCGAAATCGGCCACCGTGCCGACGAACTCATGGCCGGTGACCATCGGCACCGGCACGGTCTTCTGCGCCCACTGGTCCCAATTGTAGATGTGGACGTCGGTGCCGCAGATCGCCGTCTTCTTCACCTTGATCAGCACGTCGTTGGGGCCGATTTCAGGAACGGGCACCTGTTCCATCCAGATTCCGGGTTCGGCCTTGGCTTTGACGAGGGCACGCATCATGTTGGACATGTTGGCCTCGCGTCGTTCAAAAATCGTCCAATTGAGACGATACCCGCTTTGCGATTTCGTGCAGATATTCTGTCCGCCATGAATCCCATTTGTTCACCTCAGGTAATGCGAGACTGCGAACAACAAATACCTGTGTTGCCGCGATGATTGAGTGCGGGAATTGATCACCCTCCTTCGGTGGCTTGGGAAGACGAATTTGATGGTGTCTTCTTAAGAATTCAACCGTCCCAGCACCATGAACCACCATGACTCTTGGCTTTATAATCCTAAATATTTCAGAGAATATTCTGATTCCCTTCTCTAGGCCTTCGCGATTCTCGAACCGTTTTAGATCGTCAGCCTTTGGCGTGGAAAAGCAAACCGCGTTGGTTTCTACAATTTTCTTAACGCCAGCTGCCTGAAGCATTTTAACGAAATCATCAGAATGCGAGCGTGTTCCCGATGATCCGCCCCTTATCTCTCGATAAAGTGTTCGACATGTCTCACCGTCTCGATTGAACAAAGCATTCAGGAAGCGCTGGTGTGAACCTACTTTATCAGGAGGGTACGCCGTCGCTTGATTTGCTCCTACAACGAAGACCTCAGCTTCACTTGGTTCGGCAATATCGGTCATCCAAGGCCGCGGAAATTGACCCAAGACAGGCCGCGTCAGTGTTCGAATCGCATCTTCTAAACTTTGCGCCTTGTCTTGAGTCATCCGTTGCCTCTGCGAAAACTCAAATAAGTTTCAATTCCTTCCCGACCTCCCCAAACGCCTCCACCGCGCGGTCGATATCTTTCTCCGAATGCGCAGCCGACATCTGCGTCCTGATCCGCGCCTGGCCCTTTGGCACGACGGGAAACGAAAACCCTATGACATAAATGCCGTGGCCGAGCAGGCGTTGCGCCATTTCCTGCCCGAGGGCGGCGTCGCCCAGCATCACCGGGATGATCGGGTGGTCGGCGCCGGCCAATTCAAAGCCGAGCTTCGTCATGCCCGCGCGGAACCGCGCCGCATTGGCATAAAGTTTTTTCCTCAAGCCGTCGCCGGCGGCGACCATATCGAACACTTTCAGCGAGGCGCCGGCAATCGCCGGCATCAGCGTGTTGGAGAAAAGATAGGGCCGCGAGCGCTGGCGCAGCCAGTCCACCACTTCTTTCCTGCCCGACGTGTAGCCGCCCGACGCGCCACCGAGCGCCTTGCCCAGCGTGCCGGTGATGATGTCGACCCGGCCCTCCACGCCGCAATGCTCGGCCGAGCCGCGGCCGTGGGCGCCCACGAAGCCTACGGCATGGCTGTCGTCGACCATCACCATCGCGTCGTATTTTTCCGCGAGGTCGCAGACGCCCTGAAGATTGGCGATGATGCCGTCCATGGAAAAGACGCCGTCGGTGGCGATCAGCTTAAAGCGGCTGCCTTCGGCCTTCTTCAATTCCTCCTCGAGCGCCGCCATGTCGTTGTTTGCGTAACGAAAACGCTTCGCCTTGGAGAGCCTGACGCCATCGATGATCGAGGCATGGTTCAGCGCGTCGGAAATGACCGCGTCCTCTTCGCCGAGAAGCGTCTCGAACAGGCCGCCATTGGCGTCGAAGCACGAGCCGTAGAGGATCGTGTCTTCCATGCCGAGGAAGCCGGAAATCTTCGCCTCCAGCTGCTTGTGCTCTTCCTGCGTGCCGCAGATGAAGCGCACCGAAGCCATGCCGTAGCCGTAGCGGTCGAGCGCCGCCTTGGCCGCTTCGCGCAGCTCCTCGCTGTCGGCGAGGCCGAGATAATTGTTGGCGCAGAAATTCAGGAGCGCCTTGCCGCCGACCTCGATCGCAGCCGATTGCGGCGACGTGATCACGCGCTCGGATTTGTAGAGCCCGGCGGATTTCAGCCCTTCGAGTTCGGAGGACAGATGGGAAAGAAACGCGTCGCTCATACGGAAGATCACCTCGTTGGAAGTTCGGCCGACATTCGCGCCGCACAAGCCAAAAAGCTATCGGAAATACGACTGGCGGCAATGGACGCCGTGCCGGAAGCCTGTTTTTGGCGCGAAGCGCCCCGGAAGTTGAATTCGCCTCGCTGGCCTAATGTCCGACGTGGCCCAGTCCGCTGGAGAATTGACCGCCTGCCGGTTAGCATCGGTGAAATCCCGCGCACCGGAGTTTCGTCATGTCCGCCTCCGCCTTTCCCGTGTTCGACCTCGGCCGCTTCGAAAGCGCAACTTCGGAGGAGCGGCGCGCGATGGGAGCATCGGTCGACGATATCTGCCGCTCGACCGGCTTCCTGGCCATCGCCAATCACGGCGTGCCGCAGGCGGTGATCGACGGCGTCTGGCGCAAGGCGCGCGATTTCTTCGACCTGCCCGCGGAGGTCAAGCAGCAGGCGAAAGCGCCCTACAAGGGCTATCCCTATGGCTATCTCGGGCCCGAACTCGAGGCGCTGGCTAGGTCGCGCGATGTCGACAGCCCGCCCGATCTCAAGGAAAGTTTTAATGGCGGGCCAGCATCCGCGCCGTCCGGCATGAAGGACAAGGACGCGCTCGCCTTCTGCTATGCACCGACGATCTGGCCCGAAGCTCCCGAGGGTTTTGTCGATGCCTGGAAGGCCTATTACGCCGCGCTCGAAGATCTGGCGGCCCGCATCATGCGCCTGTTCGCGGTTGCGCTGAAACTGCCGGAAGACCATTTCGCCGGCTTCATCGACGCGCCGATCAGCGCAATGAGAGCACTCAACTATCCCGAACAGACGGTCGCGCCGAAACCCGGCCAATTGCGCGCCGGCGCACATACCGACTATGGAAGCCTGACAATCCTGCTGCCGCAGGAAGGATCGAAGGGGCTCGAAATCATCGCCCCGGACGGCGCATGGACGCCGGTTCCGCCGGTGCCCGGCGCATTCATCATCAACATTGGCGACCTGATGGCGCGCTGGACAAACGACCGCTGGGTGTCGACCATGCACCGCGTGGTCAATCCGCCGCCGCAGGATGGCGGCATGTCGCGCCGCCAATCGCTGGCCTTCTTCCACCAGCCGAACTGGGATGCGGAGATCGTCTGCCTCGACCAGTGCCTGGCGCCCGGCGAAACGCCGAAATACCAGCCGGTGCGGTCCGGCCCCTATCTGATGAGCAAATTCCAGGCGACGACCAAGTAGGGCTGCCCTGTCACAAATGCGACGCGCCCGCATCGCCCATGACAGCGTCCTGGCGAGCTATTCCTGAACCAGCAGATGCTGACGGAGGAACCGCACTTGATCGGCGGCGACCTGCTCGAACACCTCGCCATGATACATCTCAAAATGGCCAACGGGATACTCGTTGATTTCCGCGCGGGGAGACTCCTTTGCCACCTCCTTTATGAAATCCGCGGAGACCTCGACATCGCGATTGGCAAGCGAAAAGAGGATCAGCGCCGCTGTCCGCGCGACGGTTCCTTTCCTATAACGAGGCGCCTGCAGCAGAAAACGTGGAGCGACCTGGTTCTTCCACGTCGGGCTGTTCTTCTCGACCGCCTGGAAGCGTTCGGCCAGCGCGGGATCCGTGAAGAAGGCCTCGCCGATCTCTCCATAGACACGGATATAAATCGGAGACATTCCAATCAGGCCCCTTACCCGATCGATCGTCGCCAAAGCCAGGAGCCTCAGGGCGGTCGCGACCAACTGGAACTTCGAAACCGCCTGTTTCTTAACCTTGGCTCCAACGCTTGCGCCCTTCAACACATCCAAGGCAGGCATGTTCGCGACAACCGCCGCAACCCTCCGATCCTCCGCTGCGAGCACTATGACATGGCTTCCCCCGAGCGATGTGCCCCAAAGGGCTACTCTCGAGGGATCGACCGCCGGGTCGCTGATCGCGAACCGGATGGCATTCCTCAAGTCCTCCCGCTGCTTCCTTACGTCCACGATCTGCCGCGGATCGCCGTCGCTTTCGCCCAGATGCCTGTAGTCGAAGGCAAGCACGGCAAGCCCCGCGGCAGCGAACCTCTCCCCGAAATCAGGCAATATCCAGTCCATGGTGCCCGAAAATCCGTTCGCCAGGATAACGCAGGGAAACGGCCCCGACCTGTCCGGGATTAAGAGCCATCCGGCACAGTTCATCCCTCCGGAAAGGAAGGTAATTCTCCTCTTGGTCCAGTCCGCCGGCTCCATGGCTGCCTCTCCGACAACTGCAAACGCTCATGTGAGGGGCATGACCAAGCGAAACGCTCCGAGGTCACCGCGTCCGGCGGCGGGAGAGCCGGCCGGCTTCCGCACAGGGCTGCAGCGCCGTCAGAAAAACGCCTGCAATCCCGTCTGCGCCCGGCCGAGGATCAGCGCGTGGACGTCGTGCGTGCCTTCATAGGTGTTGACCGTTTCCAGGTTCTGCGCGTGGCGCATGACGTGGTAGCCGATCTGGATGCCGTTGCCGCCATGCATGTCGCGGGCGTGGCGGGCGATGTCGAGCGCCTTGCCGCAATTGTTGCGCTTGACGAGCGAGATCATCTCCGGCGCCATCTTGCCCTCGTCCATGAGCCGGCCGACGCGAAGCGAACCCTGCAGGCCGAGCGCGATTTCGGTCTGCATGTCGGCGAGCTTCTTCTGGAAAAGCTGCGTCTGCGCGAGCGGCCTGCCGAACTGTTTGCGGTCCAGGCCATATTGCCGCGCCCGGTGCCAGCAATCCTCCGCCGCGCCCATCGCGCCCCACGAAATGCCGTAGCGCGCCCGGTTCAGGCAGCCGAACGGCCCCTTCAGGCCCGACACATTGGGCAGAAGCGCGTCCTCGCCGACCTGTACGCCGTCCATGACGATCTCGCCGGTGATCGACGCACGGAGCGAAAGCTTGCCGCCGATCTTCGGCGCCGAAAGCCCCTTCATGCCCTTTTCGAGGACAAAACCGCGGATCTGGTTGTCGTGCGCGGCCGATTTCGCCCAGACGACGAAGACGTCGGCGATCGGCGCGTTGGAAATCCACATTTTCGAGCCGGAAATCCGGTAGCCGCTGGCCGTCTTTTCGGCGCGCGTCTTCATGCCGCCCGGATCGGAGCCGGCATCCGGCTCGGTCAGGCCGAAGCAGCCGATCCATTCGCCCGAGGCCAGCTTCGGCAGGTACTTTTTGCGCTGCTCTTCAGAGCCGTAAGCATGGATCGGGTACATGACCAGCGACGACTGCACGCTCATCATCGAGCGGTAGCCCGAATCGACCCGCTCCACCTCGCGCGCAACCAGCCCATAGGTCACGTAGCCGGCACCGAGGCCGCCATATTCCTCCGGAATGGTGATGCCGAGCAGGCCGGCCTCGCCCATCTCGCGAAAAATCGCCGGATCGGTGACCTCGTCGAGATAGGCTTCCTCGATGCGTGGCGCGAGCCTGTCGGCGGCGAAGCTCGCCGCGGCGTCGCGGATCATCCGCTCGTCCTCGTTCAACTGATCCTCGATGAGGAAGGGATCGTTCCAGACGAAGGAAGCGGCGGCCTTCGCCGTCCTGTTTTCGATGTTCATGGCCATTTCCGAATTTTTTCTTGGGGTTCGGCGGATAGTTTAAAGGGTATTGGCCCGCAGTGAAATGCCTATTGTGGAGGCATTTCCGCCGGGGGAATTGCGACAATGGTTCCTATTCCGGCAATCCATCGCTAACCAGCATCGATGTTTGCCGCGAACGGCGACACTCCGCCTGCTTGACTTGCCGACATGTTAACTCTTTGCCCGACATGGTCCGATAACGTATCGGGCATTGGGGTTCCAGGGGCTTATTTCACATGTCGCAGCAGCCGGCCAACACCAGCGCTCGAAAGCTCATCCTGCTTATCAAGAGCGCCTACTGGATCGCGCTTCTGATCATCGCCGCCATGGCGATGGCCTCGTTCATCCTGCTGCAGCAGATGATGGGCGCCCAGCAGCGCGACCAGGCGCTGGTTGCGCTCACCGGTACCCAGAAGGCGCTTTCGCAACGCGTCGTGTTCCTGGCCAACGCTGCGGAGAACGCCCCGATTGGCGAGCAGCCGGCGCTTGCCGGCCTGCTCAAAGAGGCTACCGCCGAATTCGAAAAGAACTACGACCTGCTGCTGGAGCGCACCAACGCCGATCCGCTGTCGCAGGCCCGGCACAACCCGAACACCGTCGAAGGCGTGCTGTTCGGCAAGCCGTTCCATCTCGATTTCTTCTCCACGGGCCTCGCCTCGAACGGCTGGCGCTTCATCGCGGCGCTCGAATCCCGGCTCGGCATCGGCAATTCCTCGCTCGGCTACATGGCCGGCACGGAGCGCGCGCAACTCGACGAGACAGTCGCCCGGGCGACGCTCGACGGCTACGCGGCGCTCGGCGAACGCATCGGCGCGCTCGCCGACAAGCGCATGGACAGCATGCTCGACCTCCACCGCACGCTGTTCTACGCCACGATCGGCATCATCGTCCTGATCGCGCTGTTCATCTTCCGCCCGATGTCGAACGTCATCCTGCGGCGCACGCACGAATTGGTGGATGCGCGCAATTCCATGGCTTTCATCGCGGTCCATGACGGCCTGACCGGCCTGCACAACCGCACCTTCCTGACCGACCATTTCGACACGCTGATCAAGGGCGCGCACCGGCGCCAGGAGCGCCTCGCCGTCGTGCAGATCGACCTCGACCGCTTCAAGCAGATCAACGACACGCTCGGCCATGCGGCGGGCGACTATGTGCTGGTGGTGACCGCCCAGCGCATGCGCGATTCCTGCCGCGCCTCCGATCTTTGCGTCCGGCTGGGCGGCGACGAATTCGTGATGATCCTCAACGGCGCCGGCGCTACCGAAGACATCAACATGGTCGCCAGGCGCATCCTGGAATGCATCAACGAGCCTATCAGCTTCCAGGGAGCGACGATCCACCCGGGCGCCAGCGCCGGCATCGCCGTCTATCCCGTCGACGCCGACAACGCTGCCGACCTCACCGTGCATGCCGACCTCGCGCTCTATTCCGCCAAGAAGCTCGGCGGCGGCGGGTTCTCGTTCTTCTCCGAGGAGTTGCGGCGCGAACTGGAACACCGCAAGCAGCTGGAAGCCGACCTCAAGGCGGCCATCGCCAACGAATCGTTCTGCATCTACTTCCAGCCGCAGGTTTCGCTGACCAGCGGCGCCATCACCGGCGTCGAGGCGCTGGTGCGCTGGAAGCACCCCGAGCGCGGCATGATCTCGCCGGGCGAATTCATACCGGTCGCGGAAAAATCAGGGCTGATGGCCGCGATCGGCCGCATCATCGTGCGCAAGGCTGTCCATGAGGCCGCCGAATGGCACCGTGCCGGCATCGGCTTCGGCCGCATCGCCATCAACGTCTCGGGTTCGGAACTGCGCGAGGCGGATTTCGACAGCTTCCTGTTCGAGACCCTGGAAAGGGCCGGGCTGCCGCCCGAAAAACTGTCGCTGGAAATCGTCGAGTCCGTCATCCTCGACGACGAGAAGACCGGCATCGCGGCGAAACTGCGCCATATCCGCTCCGCCGGCGTCCATCTCGAACTCGACGATTTCGGCACCGGCTACGCCTCGCTCAGCCACGTCAACCCGAACGAGATCGACCGCCTCAAGATCGACCGCCGCTTCGTCCAGAACATCAACTCCAACGGCGACAACACCAAGATCGTGCGCGCCATCACCGAACTCGCGCGCGGGCTCGGCATCTCGATAATCGCCGAGGGCGCCGAAACCGAGGCCGAGCTCGATTCTTTGATGTCGATCGGCTGCGACCAGGTCCAGGGCTACCACATCGCCTTCCCCATGCCCGACGACAAGGCGCGCGAATGGCTGATGTCGCGCGCGCCGAAGAAGCCGCTGCTGACGGTGCTGCAGGGGAGCAGGGCTTAGGGGGCGGGTTCGGCGTTTAGAGCAATCGATGGGATATATGTCCGATGAGGCGCTCCGAAGAACGCAAGCTCAGCGCTCTCTACGCAGCTTCCCTGAAAGCAGCCCTGGAACGATGTGCAGCCGGCCGGTGGGGCCTGTTCGGCCACAACGACCGGGCTCTCGCAGGCGTCGGAAGACGATTGCGAACGCGCTTGTCTTCCCCGGAAGTAGATGAATTGCTGGAACTTGGATCTCAGATTGATAAGCTGCGCAGCAAGCTCGGTTATCCAGAGCCCTTCGCGCTGCACGAACGTCTAATGCGCATGCGGGCCTCCAGCAATGCGAACTCGGTCGGCGAACCAAAGCTGGCTAGGGAATGGCTGGATGATATGCTCGCCTGAGTCACTGCTCCCGATCATCATTTCGTGGCCATTGGCACTTGCTGAGTTCGCTTAATCCACCGCAAGCACATCCGCATCCGCCATCGCATACCGGGCGTAGCGAAAATCGCGGATGTTCAGGATCTCCTCGCCGGACCATTGCAGCAGGATAAAATAGCTCGGTGCGCCGGAAGGGTCGCTCTCGTCGAACACCAGCACGGCGGGACGTCTTTCCACAAAACCCGGAGCGAGACGCCAGCCGGCGACCCGCGCATAATTGCCAAAGTAGTTCGCCACCTCGCGCCGGCCGTTCATGCGGCTCCGGTTGACGAGTTCGAGCCGCACCTCGCCGGCCAACAGGTCGCGCAGCGCATCAAAGTCGCGCGCGTTGAAGCGATCGACATAAAGCGCAAGACGCCTGCGCTCGCGCTCCTCCAGCACAGGCGGCGCTATGTCTTCGGGCTCGCCGGCAAGTTCGCGCAGCCGCATGCGGCCGCGATGCAGGGAGGCCTTGACCGAAGGCATGGTCATGCCCGTGACGCCGCCGATCTCCTGCAGCGAATAGCCGAGAACGTCCATCAGGATGACGCTGCTGCGCTGTGCCACCGGCAGGCGCATGAAGGTGCGCAGGCTTGCCGCGGCCGCCTGGCGATCGTCCACGGCGGATACGGGATCGGCGATCATTTCCGTTTCCTCGTCTGATTGGACGGCATTTTGCCGGGCGCGGCGGCGCAGGAAATCGAGCGCGGCATTGTGGGCGATGCGAAACAGCCAGCCTTCCGGCCGGGCGATCGGCCCTGCCCTGGGCAACGCCTCCATGGCCCGCAGCAGCGCCTCCTGCAAAATGTCCTCGCCGTCGATAACGGAGCCGGTCATGCGGGCGCAGTAGCGATGCAGTTTCGGCCGCAATTCGCCAAACAGCCGGGCGAAAGCCTCGCTTGCGTCCGGCCGGTCGGCATGCGGCGCGTTGGCCGGACTGTCGTTCACGCGCCGAGCATCCGGTAGTCGCCGACTATGCTCGCCTCGTTCGCCTGCGGCTGCTCCATCACACGCTCCTTGATATCCGCCTGGAATTTTCGGAAGGCATCCAGCCTGGGGAGAATACTCTCGCCGCCGTCGTTCTCCACCAGGTGGACGAAAGAACCGTCGGCGAGTTTCAGGGCGAGGTAGCGGATGCCATCCGGCGCCTGCGCGTGAAGCTCCTTGAACACATTCTGGATCAGGCGCTCGTTCTCCCCGGTGCTTTCGGGCTTGGTCCGGTATCGTATCAGAGTTCGTTTCATGGCAGCTACTCCGTTGGTGTGTCCTGCCATAAGACGTCCGGGACATGCGAAAGGATTCGCCTGGACCGCAAATTCGGTCAAGCGAGGCCATTTCCAATCGCTAATTTTGGTCGGGCGGGGTCCAGGAGCACTCGAACGCGGGCACCAGATGGGAAAAGCCCTTCAGCCGCTTGCGTTTCGTTTGCACGAAGATGCCGGGGACGCCGTGCTGCCGCTTGATGTTTTCAGACACGAGGATCTGGTCGCTGGAGGCGGCTGAGCACAAGCGGGCGGCAAGTTGAACCGTGGAGCCAAAGAGATCGTTGCTGTCCTCCACCGGTTCGCCGCAATCCAGGCCGATCCTGATGTGAATCGGCTCCGTATTCCCTCGGTTATAGCGCTCGAAGCCCTGCTGGATGGCGATTGCGCAGTCGACAGCTTTCGCCGTCGAGGCGAACGACGCCATTATGCCGTCGCCTGTGTGCTTCACCTCGCGGCCGCCTGAGCCGCTCAGGCATCTCCTGACAATGGAATCATGCGCCCGGATCAATTCGGTGGCCATGCGGTCACCGAGGCGCGTCGTCATCTTCGTTGAGCCCACGATATCGGTGAACATGATCGCCCGGTATCCGGCGTCCACAATGTCATGCGTCTGGCCGGAGGGCGGCTCAGGGTCCTGGATCCGGCCGAGAAAGGCTTCCACCGCGGAAAGCGCAACTTCGACAACCTCGCCCGCAACATGGCCGTGCGCCTCACGATGCACGCACTGGGCGGTATCCTTGTCGGGCGCGTCCACCAGGCAGAAGGTGGTGCCCCGCTGGTGGTCAAACCAGTAAGTGAGGAATTTTACCCCATACTGATCCTGGATTTCGAGGTCCTTGCGATGCGCGTCAGCGACGTCGGCGGCTGTTACCCCGTTCATATCGTGACGGTCCATGAAGATAGGCACTGTGCGCTCCTATCCACCACCTCCTCGGTTATACTCCATCATAGCGCACCGATGCTGTATCTGCACGCCGAAGGTGATGGGAGCAGCCCATCATGGCTGAGATTCACCGTCGGGCCGTATATCCTCAACGAGGTTGAGATTGCGCACCGTCAGATCGTCGACCTCCAGCGATCGAATTCGCGCCCTACGAATCGAAAGACGGCCGATCGCGACTGCGCCGAAGGCGAGAGCGCCAATCGCAACCGCGCCTATGGCCATCGCCTGGAGCGCGGCCGATCTCGATCGTGCGACCTGCGATGGACGGATGCGGGTAAGCATGTTCAAGCGCTCGCGAGAGTTTCGGAAGTTGGCCAACGCGCGCCGGGGCGGGATGTTCCTGGCAGGAAGGTTGCGGCCATGTCGATCTTCGTCTGCTAAATCCGCATCGCGAACCTGATGCCGTCATAGACCGCGGCGTGGATATTCCGCGCCGCCACCGCGTCGCCGATGCGCAGCAGCGTGAAGCCGGCGTCAGGCCTCTTCTGAGGGAAAATCTCGCCGCCCTCGACCAGCCTTTCGTAATCCACCGCGCCGCCATTCTTCGACAGGGGTTTAAGGGCGAGATAAAGATCGTCGAGCGGCAGCGTGCCGTGCTCGACCACCACCTGGTCGACGCGGCGTTCGCCGCTCCAGCCTTCGGCGAAATCCGAGGAAAGCGTCGCAACCAGTTGATTTCCCTCGCGATGAACGGAATGTAACCGGGTGTTGATGGTGATCGTCACGCCCTTCTCGTGGAAGGCGCGCATATACGGAACGTGGTTCATGCCGCCCATTTCCGGCGCGAAAAAGCGCTCCGGCGAGACCAGTTCGAGCTTTGCGCCGGCGTTGGCGATCAGTTCGGCGGCGGTCATGCCCTGATGGCCGCCATTGTCGTCGTAGAGGAGCACGTTTTCGGCCGGCTTCACGCTGCCCGCGATGATGTCCCAGCTCGATGTGACCAGATCGTCGCCCGCCTCCAGCGGCGGGTTCTGCGGCAGGCCGCCGGTGGCGACGATCACCACGTCCGGCCCGAGCGCCAGCACGTCGTCCTTTTCCGCCCATGTGTCGTAGCGGATCTCGACGCCGAGCCGCTCCAGTTCGGAAAGCCGCCAATCGACGATGCCGATCAATTCCCTGCGGCGCATGTTCAGCGCCGCGAGCCGAACCTGTCCGCCCGCCTGCCCCGACGCCTCCAGCACGATCACCGAATGGCCGCGCTCGGCGGCGACACGCGCCGCCTCCAGCCCTGCGGCGCCCGCGCCCACCACGACCACCTTCTTCAGCGGCCCGTCAGCCCGGCGGATGACATGCGGGATCGTCGCCTCGCGCCCGGTCGCGGCATTGTGGACGCACAGCGCCTCGCCTCCCTCATAGATACGGTCGAGGCAGTAGGTCGCGCCGACACAGGGGCGGATTTCGTGCTCGCGACCCTCCATCACCTTCTTCACGATGTGCGGGTCGGCGAGGTGCGCGCGGGTCATGCCGACCATATCGAGCTTTCCGGCAGCGATCGCATGGCGCGCAGTCGCAATGTCCGCAATGCGGGCAGCGTGGAATGTCGGGAACTTCGTCGCCGCCCTCACCTCGCCGGCAAAGTCGAGATGCGGTGATGACCGCATGCCGGTGATCGGGATGACGTTGGTCAGCGCCGCATCGGTTTCGATCGAGCCGCGGATGATATTCAGGAAATCGAATTTTCCGGATGCCGCCAGCCGCCGGGCGATCTCGACGCCCTCTTGTTTCGACAGGCCCTTTTCGAAATCCTCGTCCGCCACCATGCGGATGCCGACGATGAACTTTTCGCCGACCGCCTCGCGCACCGCATCGATCACCCGCCAGGTGAAGCGCAGCCGGTTGTCGAGCGAGCCGCCATATTTGTCGTCACGAAAATTGGTCGCAGGCGACCAGAACCCGTCCATCAGATGGCCGTAGGCCTCGAACTCCATGCCATCGAGACCGGCTTCCTGCATACGCTGCGCAGCACTCGCATAGTCGGCGACGATGCGGTCCAGATCCCAGTCCTCGGCGATCTTTGGAAATGAGCGGTGCGCCGGCTCGCGCACCGGCGAGGCCGAGAGCACCGGCAGCCAATCGGCCCTGTTCCAGCCGGTGCGGCGGCCGAGATGGGTGAGTTGGATCATCACCTTGCAGTCGTGCTCGTGGCAGGCATCGGCGAGCTCGCGCATCCACGGCACGATCTCGTCGCGATAGGCCTGGAGATTGCCGAAGGCCGCCGGGCTGTCGCGCGAGACGATCGCCGAGCCCGCCGTCATGGTCAGCGCCATGCCGCCCTTCGCCTTTTCGGCGTGATAGAGCCGGTAGCGCTCCTTCGGCATGCCGTCCTCGGAATAGGCCGGCTCGTGCGCGGTCGACATGACGCGGTTCTTCAGCGTCAGATGTTTCAGCTGGTAGGGCTGAAGAAGCGGGTCGTTGCTCGTCATGGTCTTTCGTTCCGACACAATATGTCTATAAGCGCCCGCTAAAGCATGACCCCGAAGAGTTGCAGATTTTTCGGACAAGATCATGCGGCCAATCAACACGCTCATTCCGATCGCATCGGAACGAGAGGAGCAGAAGATGACCGAAACCGACAACCTTACCCAACTCGGCGCGCGCGTGGAAACGCCCGCCTCGCCGGAAGCCGCCGTGCTGGAGACCGTGCCTTACACGCGCGGCGACGGCCCGCCGGCGATCGTTCGCTTCACCTGCCCGGAATTCACCTCGCTCTGCCCGGTGACCGGCCAGCCCGATTTCGCGCACATCGTCATCGACTATGCGCCCGACGCGGCGCTGGTGGAATCGAAATCGCTGAAGCTGTTCATGGTCTCGTTCCGCAATCATGGCGCGTTCCACGAAGATTGCACGGTGATGATCGGCCGCCGCATCATCGAGGCGACGAAGCCGCTGTGGCTGCGCATCGCCGGCTACTGGTATCCGCGCGGCGGCATCCCGATCGACGTGTTCTGGCAGACCGGCGCTCCGCCCGAAGGCGCGTGGCTGCCCGACACCGGTGTCGCACCCTACCGCGGACGGGGTTGAGCGAACAGGCATCAGCCCCGCGCCGCCAGTTCGGCTGCTCTCATGCCGTCTGAAGCCAAACCTTCTGCAGGTCCATCTGGAAGGTCGGGTGGATGCCGTGGTCCTTCACCGTCTCGGCCATGTGGCAATAAAGCGATTGCCAGAACGGCTGGATGATGACGCCCGAGTCCTGCAGTATCTGCTCCACCTCCTTCATGATCTCGCGGCGTTTTTCGGGGTCGACGATCGCCAGCGCCTCGTTGAGCTTGGCGTCGAATTCGGGGTTGGAATAGCCGCTCTCGTTCCAAGCCTCTCCGGTCCTGTAGCCGAGCGCCAGAACCTGAACGCCTAGAGGACGCATGTACCAGATGGTCATCGAATAGGGATACTTCGTCCAGTCGTTCCAGAAGGTAGAGCCCGGCAGAACCGTGCGCTTCACCTTGATTCCGGCTTCGCGAAGCTGCGCCGCGATGGCGTCGCCGGTGTTCTTCTGCCAATCGTCCTCCACGGTTATCAGATCGTGCTCGAAGTCGATCTGCCCGGCCTCCTCCAGGAGCTTTTTTGCACCCTCCATATCGCGCTGCTTCTTCGGCAGTTCGGCGTATTCGGGATGGATCGGGGCCACATGGTGGTTCTCGCCGACAGTGCCGCGGCCGCCATAGCCGAGTTGCAGCACCACGCTGTTGTCGACCGCCATCTGTAGGGCATTGCGCACCCGCTGGTCGTCATAAGGCTTTTGCGTGACATTGGTGCGCGCGACCAGCGTCGTCGCCGTCGCCACCTCCGATTTCACCAGGCCCATGCCGTCGAGTATGTCTACATAGTCGGCCGGCGTCTCGAAATTGGCCTGGATTTCTCCGGATTCGAATGCATTGAGCATCGCCGCCGGATCGGTGCCGTAGTCGATGAACTCGACCCCATCGAGCAGCGCCTCGCCGCCCCACCAGCTTCCATTTTCCCGGCGTTTGAGCACGGCTTTCGAGCCGACGTCGTAGGAAACGAGTTCGAATGCCCCCGTGCCTATCGGCTTGGCAACCGGATCGGCGCCGTCCGCCTCGAAGTTCCGGTGCACGACCAGCGCCGGATAGTCCGTCAGGTTGGGAATGATTGAAATGTCCGGGTTGTTGAGCGCCAGCTTTACCGTATGGTCGTCGACGCGGGTGATCGCGCCTTCCCGGGCACGGCCGGTCGCCTCGTCGATCAGGGAGCCCACTCGTGCGGCCATGGAATTGCCCGACGCCGCCTTGTCACACCAGCGGTTGAGGTTGAAGATCACGTCATCAGCAGTGAACTGGTCGCCATTGTTCCAGGTCACGTCCTTCCTGACGTGCAGCACATATTCGGTGGCTTCGTCATTCACATCCCAGCTTTCGAGCAGCACCGGTTCGAAGGTGAATTCCCGCGTATAGGCGACCAGCGGCTCCAGGAAAGTCCGGGTTATGTTCGCCATCTCCACCCAGTCGTAGGTGCGCGGATCCTTCTGCGCCTTCACGGCCATCGCCACTTTCAGCACGCCGCCCTTCTTCGCTTCCTGAGCCACCGCCCGCGTGGGGGTGGCCAGCCCGATCATGCCATAGGCGAATGCGGTCGATGCACCCATCGCGCTCGCCATCGCCAGAAATTCACGCCGGTCCATGCGGCCGGACCGTGCCGCCTCGGCCATCTGCTCAACGACCGCGGGGACGCGGTCTCCGTTGCTCCTGAAGAATGTCATCGGTTCCTCCTGACGTTTTCTCTTGCTTGTTCCCGTCGCCTCAGTACCAGGCGTCATCCATCTGGCCTTTTTTGCGGGCCATGAAATCCTTCAGCGCCTCGTCGATGCCCTCGTCCAGCGGCGGGGCTTCGTATTCGGCGAGCGCTTTTTTCCAGCGCTTGTTGGCGCGGATCGCTGCGTCCTCGCCGCCGGCCGCTTCCCATTTTTCGAAAGGCTCGTTATCGGCGATTTCCGAATCCCAGAATGCCATCTCGTAGTTCTGCATCGTGTGGGCGCAGCCGAAGAAATGGCTGCCCGGTCCGACCTCCTTGAACGCGTCGAGCGCAAGCTGGTTGTCGTCGATCTTCACGCCGTCGAGATAGGTGTGCAGCGCGCCGCAGAAATCGGCATCCATGACGAATTTCTCGTAGGACATGGAGAGCAGCCCATCGAGGAAGCCGGCGGAGTGGAGAACGAAATTCGCGCCGCAATGCACGGCGGCCAGCATCGACATGGTGGCCTCGTTCATCGCATGGGCGTCGGGCAGTTTCGACGTCGTGAAATTGCCGGAGCAGCGGAGCGGCAGGTTCAGCCGCCGCGCCAACTGCCCGATGACCATCGAACCGATCGCCGGCTCCGGTGTGCCGAAGGTCGGCGAACCCGAGCGCAGCGACATGGACGACAAAAAATTGCCGAAGATCACCGGCGCGCCAGGGCGTTCGAGCTGCGTCAGCGCGCAGCCGGCCATGGTTTCCGCAAGCGATTGCGCGATGGCGCCGGCATTCGTCACCGGCCCCATCGCTCCGCCGAGAATGAAAGGCACGATCACCGCCGCCTGGTTGGCGCGGGCATAGGCGCGCAGCGCCGTCGTCATCGTCGCGTCCCAGACCAGCGGCGAATTGACGTTGACATTGCCCAGGATGACGCAGTTCTCGTCGGCGAATTTCTCGCCGAAGACGATGCGTGCCATGTCGATGGAATCTTCCGCCCGGCTCTCCGCGGTCACCGATCCCATGAAGCCGCGGTCGGAATATTTGACGTGGCTGTAGACCATGTCGAGATGGCGCTTGTTGACCGGCACATCGACCGGTTCGCAGATCGTGCCGCCGGAATGGTGCAGCCAGGGCGACGACTGCGCCAGCTTCACGAAGTTGCGGAAATCCTCGATCGTGCCGTAGCGGCGGCCCTTGTCCAAATCCATGACGAAGGGCGAACCATAGGCCGGAGAGAAGACGACATTCTTGCCGCCGATCTGCACCGAATTTGCCGGGTTCCGCGCGTGCTGCGTGAACTCGGCCGGCGCGGTCTTCAGAAGCTCGCGCAGCATGCCGGGCTCGAATTTCACCAGCGCGCCGTCGATCTTGGCCCCTGCCCGCTTCCAATGGTCGAGTGCGGCCGCATCGTCACGGAACTCGATGCCGATCTCGGCCAGGATGCGGTCGGCAATCGCCTCGATGCGAAGCAGATTCTCTTCCGACAATATGTCGTAGGTCGGAATATTGCGGACGATATAGGGCCGGCCGTGCCCTTCGTTGCCATGAGAGCGCAATTCGCGCCGCGCGATCCTGCCGCCTCCGCGCTCGCGGCGAGGCGGCGCCGGTTTTTCGATCATCTCGCCCGTCATTTCCGCCATTCCGCCTCCGGCAAATTCCGACCCTGTTTTCATGAAACTAGCCCCACGTTCCATGCTTGTGACGCTGGAAAATCCTGATGGCTTCTATAAGCTGGGTTTATGCAAAGCCTTCGCCATCTCCTTCCCTCCGCGGGCTCCCTCATCGTCTTCGAGGCCGCCGGCAGGCTCGGCAGCTTTACCGGTGCCGGGCGAGAGCTCGGCATGTCGCAGGCCGCGGTCTCCTACGCTGTCCGGGGATTGGAACGGCAACTCGGCGTGGCCCTGTTCCTGCGCAAGCATCGCCAGGTGCGGCTGACGGAGGCCGGTGAGCGCTTCTTCGCCGATGTCACGCTCGGCCTCTCGCATATTCGCAAGTCGGCCGAGGAGCTGCGCGCCTTCGCAGGCGGCGGACATGTGACGCTCTCGGCCTCCACCGCCTTTGCCTCTTTCTGGATGATGCCGCGGCTGCAGCAGTTCCGCGACGACCTGCCCGGCATCGATCTCCGCATCCAGACTTCGGACCGAGATATCGACCTCATCGCCGAGGGCATCCCGCTCGGCATTCGCGGCGGGGCGCCGGCGGATTTTCCGTTCTACGATTGCCTGCCGCTGGCGACGGAGGAGATCTATGCAGTGGCGGGCGCATCCTATGCCGGCCGCAACGGCGCGCCGAAATCGGTCGCCGAGCTGACGCGCCACCGCCTCATCCATCTCGAGGAGCCGTTCCGGGAGGCCGCGACATGGAACGAATGGTTCCAATCGGCCGGCATAAACGGCGCGGTGGCCAATCGCGGGCTGCTCATCAATGACTATGTTCCCGTCATCCAGGCGGTGATGGGGGGCCAGGGCATCGCGCTCGGCTGGCGGCATCTGACGGACAGGCTGGTCGAGAGCGGTCTGCTGATTCAGGTCACCGACCATGTGATGAGGACCGGCAAGGCTTTCCACGTCGTCTGGCCGAAGAACCGCGAGCTTTCGGCCAGCGCCAGAAAGGTTCGCGACTGGCTCGCCGCGCAGGCTTGAAGCGCATCCCGCGGGCTGCGAAATAGGGGCAAGTCAGACGACCGGATGCGAGAAATTTCAGGCTTGCTTCATCGGCGTGTCATCACCGTGTAACCGGACCGCCTTATTGCGACAGGGTATTCCCCCAAACCCGGAGCGCTGCCATGATCACCCGACGCAATCTCCTGAAGATCGGTGGCACCGCCGCAATGTTTGCCCCCTTTGGAGGCTTTAGCGTCAACCCGGCGCTCGCCCAGTCCGGCCCGCTCTTCCGCTTCGGCATCGTCGCCGATCCGCAATATGCGCCGGTCGTGCCCAACGTTCGGGCGAACCGCTACTATGCAAATTCGCTCTGGAAACTTTCCGAGGCGATCGAGGTCTTCAACAGGGAAGACCTTCAATTCGTCGCCACGCTCGGCGACATCATCGACCGGCACTGGGAAAGCTATACCCATATCCTGCCGGTTTATGACCAGCTCAAGCACGAGCGCTTCTTCCTGCTCGGCAATCACGATTACGATGTGGCGCCCGAATATCTGGCGTCAGTCGTGCGGACGGCCGGCATGGAAAAGGCCTATTACGATTTTGCCGGAGGCGGCTATCGCTTCATTGTCCTCGACGGCAATGACGTCAGCCTCTTCGCGCCGCCCAAGGACGATCCGCGCCGCGAGATCGCCCAAAAACGGCTCGACGATTTGAAGGCGACCGGTGCGGTCAATGCCCAGACCTGGAACGGCTCGCTCGGCGACGAGCAGTTCGCATGGCTCGAGGCTACGATCAAGAAGGCGCAAGCCGCCGGCGAGAAGGTCATCGTGATGGGCCACTATCCGGTCTATCCAGTGAACGAGCACAATATGTGGGACTCTGAGCGGATCGTGGAGCTCCTGACCGGCTCGCCCAATGTCGTCGCCTATTTCAACGGGCACAATCACGCCGGCAATTTCGGCGAGCTTAACGGCAAATATTTCGTCAACTTCAAGGGTATGGTCGATACGCCGGCGACCAGCGCCTATTCGATCGTCGAGGTTCACCAGGACCGGATCGAAATCCGCGGCTTCGGCCGCGAGGAAAGCCGTACGCTGAAGATCCAGACCGCGTAGGTCCTGGATTCGAGCACCGCAGGATCTAGGCCCGGAGGTACGCCTCCGGGAAATATCGTGCGGTGATCCTTCGGCCCTTCGGCTGAACCACGCGGCCTGTTCGCGCGTCGGCGAATCCATGTAAGATGGCCGCTATGCCCATCCGCCAGCTTTCAGAAACGATGATCAATCAGATCGCCGCCGGCGAGGTGATCGAGCGTCCGGCGAGCGTGGTCAAGGAACTGGTCGAGAACGCCGTCGACGCGGGCGCGGCCCGCGTCGAGATCGTGACGGCCGGCGGCGGGCTCAATCTGGTGCGGGTCACGGATGACGGCTCGGGCATTCCGGAAGACGAGCTGGAGCTGGCGGTGGCGCGCCACTGCACATCGAAGCTCTCTACAGACATCCACGATATACGCTCGCTCGGCTTTCGCGGCGAGGCGCTACCGTCTATCGGCTCGGTCGCGCGGCTGACGATCCGCTCGCGCACGGCTGACGGCGACGGCGGCGCCGAGATCGCCGTTGAAGGCGGCCGCCTCGCTCCAGTGCGGCCGGCGGCGGCCAATCGCGGCACGACAGTCGAGGTTCGCGACCTGTTCTTCGCGACGCCGGCACGGCTCAAATTCATGAAGGGCGAGCGCGCCGAATCCACCGCCACCGCCGACATCGTCAGGCGCATCGCTATCGCCTTCCCTGCCGTCCGCTTCACGCTTTCGGGGCCGGACCGCTCTACGCTGGAGTTTCCGGCCACCGACGACAGCGCCGAAGGCCGGCTCCGGCGCATCGCGCAGGTGATGGGCGCTGAATTCCCCGACAACTCGATCGCCATCGACGCCATGCGCGAAGGCGTGCTGCTTACGGGGCATGTCTCCATCCCGTCCTACAATAGGGCCAACGCCCTGCAGCAATACGCCTATGTCAATGGCCGCCCGGTGCGCGACAAGCTGATCGCCTCGGCCATTCGCGGCGCTTTCGCCGACGTGCTGCCACGCGACCGGCATGCGGTGACGGTGCTGTTCCTGACGCTCGACCCGGCTACCGTCGACGTCAACGTCCACCCCGCCAAGGCTGATGTGCGTTTCCGCGACCCCGGCCTGGTGCGAGGGCTGATCGTCGGCGCGATCCGCGAGGCGCTCGCCAATGCCGGCATGCGCGCCGCGACGTCAGGGGCGGCGGCGATGATGGGCGCCTTCCGCCCGGGGCCGGCGACCTACGGCCATCCCGGCCCGGCCAATGGCCACCGCGCCTTCAATCCGGGTTTTCGCGCCGCGACCTCGGCCGGTTTCGATGCGCTGCGCTCGCCGCACCGTCCGCTCGACGGCTTCGCTGAACCGGTGCAGGCAGCGTTCGACGCCGGTCCGCTCGCCAGCGCGGATTCGCGCGGCGGCCATGGCGAAGTCGCGGAGGAACTGCTTCAGGCGCAATTGGGCGCTGCGCGGGCGCAGGTGCATGAAAACTACATCGTCGCGCAGACGCATGATTCGCTGATCATCGTCGACCAGCATGCGGCGCATGAGCGCCTGGTCTACGAGGCGCTGAAGCAGGCGCTGCATTCGCGGCCGGTGCCAGCGCAGATGCTTCTGCTCCCCGAAATCATCGACCTGCCGGAGGACGACGCGGCACGCATCGCCGCCCATGCCGAGATGCTGCGGAAATTCGGGCTTGGCGTCGAGCGCTTCGGGCCGGGCGCGGTCGCCGTGCGCGAGACGCCGTCGATGCTTGGCGAAACCAATGTCGCTGCGCTCATCCGCGATCTTGCCGACGAGATCGCCGACAACGACACCACCGACACGCTGAAGGACCGGCTCGACCGCATCGCCGCGACCATGGCCTGCCACGGCTCGGTGCGCTCAGGCCGGCGGCTGAAGCCGGAGGAGATGAACGCGCTGCTTCGGCAGATGGAGGCGACGCCCGGCTCCGGCACCTGCAACCACGGCCGCCCGACCTATATCGAACTGAAGCTCGCCGACATCGAGCGGCTGTTCGGGCGGCGATAAGACTGCGCTGGCGGCATCCGGCCGGCGCGTTACATTCTCCTCCTGTCTTGAAGGAGAAGAGCCATGATTTCAGGCGCGCACATGATCCTCTACAGCACGGACGCCGAGGCGGACCGGGCATTCTTTCGCGATATCCTGCAGTTTCCCGCGGTCGACGCCGGTGGCGGATGGCTGATCTTCGCCTTGCCTCCGGCCGAAATCGCCGTCCATCCGGCGGCGGAGACCGATGGCCACGAAATCTATCTGATGTGCGACGATGTCGACGCCACGATCCGGGATCTTAATTCGCGCAAGGTCGAATGCTCGGCCGTCACGGATGAAGGCTGGGGTCTGCTCACCCATATATCGCTTCCGGGCGGCGGCAGGCTCGGGCTTTATCAGCCAAGGCATCCGGTGCCGCGCACGACCGGCGGCGCTTGACCGTTTCTCGTTTGATTTGCCGGTTCCCATGCGGCGACAAATGTCGCCACTGCCGACGTGCCGCCTTGACCTCCCGGCCGATTTGTGGCGGAACGGACCTTTACCAGGCGCTTGAGCAAAACCGATGATGAACCGCTTCGAAGGCCCCGGCGCCAAGGAAGCCCGCATTCGCTATCTCGACGGAGATTTCCAGGTCACCAGCCCCGGATCCTTCGTGCGCTGCGCTGTGACCGGCGAACGGATCCCGCTGGACGAGCTCAAATACTGGAGCGTCCTGCGGCAGGAGCCCTACCTCAACGCCGCCGCCTCGCTGCAGCGCGAGATCGAAGCCGATCCCGCCCTGCGCAAACGCTAGCGCGATGCGCAGATTCAAAATCTTACAGCGTCCTTTGCGCGTCTAAAAAGACGCGCGGCGCTGTAACCCGATTCCTCAGCCGCCAATCCGCCGCAGCCGCCAGGCGTTCAGCGTCTCATCGATGATTCTGGTCGGCGCGTGCTCGAGGTCGAACGCCGTTTCGATCTCCAGCACGTCGAGCTGCCGCAGGAACTCCGCATGCGAAGCCGCGCCATTGCGCAGCCTGGCGGCGTCCTTGGCAGTGGTCACCAGTTGCAATTGCCCGGCGCGCGCGGTGGCGGCCAGTTCCTGCAGTTCGTCGCCGCTGTAGAAATGATGATCGGGAAACGCGCGCGTCAAGACGACCGCGCCGCCCGCCCTGGCGACCGTGTCGAAGAACTTGTCGGGATGGCCGATGCCGGCGAAGGCAAGCACCCTCCTGCCGGCGAAGCGGCCACCATCCTTCGGCCGGGTGACCGCCTCGAACACCGGCTTGCCAGCGCGGGCGGCCTTGCGCACGGCCTCGTCGGCCGCGCTTCCCTCGCCCATCTTCAGGACGGCGTCGGCGAAGCGCAACTGCTCGACGAGCGGTGCGCGCATCGGCCCGCCGGGAATGACATGGCCATTGCCGAGGCCGTAGCGCGCGTCGACCACCAGCAGGGCGTAGTCGATGTGGATGCGAGCGCTCTGGAAGCCGTCGTCCATGATCAGGAAGTCGCAGCCCTGCTCCTTGAGCAGCTTCGCTCCCGCCGCGCGGTTGGGCGTCACCGCCACCGGCGCATGCTCGGCAAGCAGCAGCGGCTCGTCGCCGACATGCCTTGCGCTGTCATGCGCGGGGTCGACGACATGCGGGTGGGCGAAGCTGCCGCCGTGGCCGCGCGACAGAATGCCGGGGGTCAGCCGCATGCGCCGTGCCTGCCTGGCCAGCGCGATTGCGACCGGCGTCTTGCCGGTGCCGCCGACGGTGAAATTGCCGACACAGAGCACCGGCAGATCGACCTTCTCCCGTTTGGCCGAAGCCATACGGCGGCTCGCCACCAGCCCGTAGAGCGCCGAGACAGGCAACAGCGCGCGGGCGCGCCAGTTCGGCTTCTGCCACCAGAAGGGGGGCGCTTCGCTCGCCATCTACCTGCCGCCGGATCCTTCCAGCCGCGACTTCACGATCAGCGGCTGGATGAACGGCTCGAGCGCCCGGAGCGTGATGGCGAGCGCGCCACGCATCTGGTCGACCGTCGCCGCTCCCGCCGCCATCATGTCGTGGCGGGCGACCTCGTTGACCAGCAGGAAGTTGACGGCGCCGGCCAGCATGTCGCGGTCGCGCACCAGCTTGGCGCCGCCGCTGTCGATCAGGCGCTGGTAGGCCTCGCGAAAATTCTGGACGTTGCGGCCGGCGAGCACCGCCGTGTCCAGCATCGCCGGTTCCAGCGGGTTCTGCCCGCCCTCCGACGTGAGCGAGCGGCCGACAAAAGCTATCTCGGTCAGGCGCAGGTACAGCCCCATCTCGCCGATCGTGTCGCCAAGCAGGATATCCGTGTCGGCGGTCACCTTCGCGCCGGCGCTGCGCCGCGCGACGTTCAGGCCCATGGCGGCGAACTGGGCGGCGATCGCGTCGGCCCGCTCGGGATGGCGCGGCACGATGATGGTGACGAGCCCGCGGTGGCGTCCGCGCAGCATGGCGTGAACCTCCGCCGCCACAGCTTCCTCGCCGTCATGCGTGGAGACGGCGGCCCAGGTCGGCCGCTGCCCGACCTGTCTGCGCAGCGACGCCAGCGCCTTCTCGTCGGCGGGCGGCGGCAAGGTGTCGACCTTCAGGTTGCCGGACACTGTGACCGGCCTTGCGCCCAGCGCCTGGAAGCGCTCGCCGTCGGCTTCCGACTGGGCGACCACATGCGCCAAATTCTCGAACAAGGCCTCGGCCAGATAGGCCCGCTTCTTCCAGGATTTGAAAGAGCGATCCGAAAGCCTGCCGTTGACCAGCACCTGCGGCACCCGCCGCGTGCCGAGCTCCAGGATGGTCATTGGCCAGATCTCGGATTCGGCGATGATGGCCAGGTCCGGCTGCCAGTGGTCGAGGAAGCGGCTGACCGCCGGCTTCAGATCGAGCGGCACATACTGATGGATGATGCTTGAGCCGAGGCGTTCCTCGGCCACGTGCGCGGATGTCACAGTGCCCGTCGTCAGCACCACATTGACACCGTAGCCCAGTATGTTCTGGACCAGCGGCACGACCGCGATGGTCTCGCCGACGCTTGCCGCGTGCACCCAGATCAGCGGCCCGTTCGGGCGCTCCTTGCCGGCCAACCCGTAGCGCTCGCGGCGGCGGGCACGATCTTCCTTGCCCTTGGAGGCGCGCCAGGCGACGTAGGTGCCGATCAGCGGATACACCGCCGCGCCTGCCAGGCGGTAGCTCGAAAGCAATGTGCGCGCCCAGCGTTCGCTCATCGGGCACCGTCGGCGATGCGATAGGCGGCTTCGGTCGCCGCGTCGAGCGACGCGTTCACTTCCAGGCGCTTCGCCTCCAGTTCGGCCGGCGTCGCGTCAGCGGCGACGTGGACGGGCTCGCCGACCATTACCCCGCGGCGTCCGAACGGCAGGTTGATTGTGGTCTTGTCCCAGCTCTTCTCGAGAACCATGCGCCGGCTGGTGGTGATCGCCACGGGAACGATCGGCCGGCCTGTCAGACGCGCCAGCGTCACGATGCCGAGCCCGGCCTGGCGCGGGGTTCCGTGCGGTATGTCTGCGATCATGCAGACGTTCATGCCGGCGTCGAGCGCCTTTTTCAGGGCGATGAGCGCCCGCGCGCCGCCCTTGTCGCGATGGCGCTTGCCGACCCGGCCGCCCGAACCCCGCACCGCCTGCAGGCCGAATTTCTTGACCACCAGCGCGTTGAGTTCGGCGTCGGCGCTGCGCGAGACCATGGCGACCAGCCCGCGCCCGCGCGGATAGACGGCCGGCGCCAGGAGATGCTGGCCATGCCACAGAGCGACGATCGCCGGCGCCAGTTCGGCGTTGGCCTTGTCCAGGTCGGCCGAACCCTTGGCGGGCGGGTTGGTGAACCTGACGAGCCGCAGCCATTGCTTGATCAGCGTGGCGACCGCGCCCTTCGCGAAGCGCGATTGCGCCAGCGGCTGGCGCAGCTTCCGCCAAAAAGCCTTCGACGCGCTTTTTTCGCGCTTTTTCTTTCCGGCCGCCCGGATAACCATCGGCGCGCCTGGTCTGGAAGTCATCAATTCGAACCGGATGCCTTGGCCTCGGGCTCCAGCAGCCGGTGCAGATGGACCACGAAATAGCGCATATGGGCGTTGTCGACGCTCGCCTGTGCCTTGGCTTTCCAGGCCGTCTGCGCCGACTGGTAGTCCGGATAGATGCCGACTATGTCGAGCGCGTCGAGGTCGCGGAATTCGGTCGAGCCGAGCGACTTCAGCTCGCCTCCGAACACCAGATGCAAAAGCTGTTTCTTTCCGTCTTCCTCGGCCATCGTCTTTCCTGAATCCATGTTCGGCGAACCGCCATTTGTCTAAAGCAGTTCGGTTCGGTTTGAAACCATTTCCAGCTTGGTTACGCCTCGTCGGCGATGACGCGGCCCATCACGTCCAGAAGCCTGCCGCTGCCGGCGACGAGCTTGCCGTGCGTGGTGACCGCGCCGCCATAGACCGGGGGCTTCGCCTTGTAGGTCAGCACCTTGCCGCCGGCCTCTCGCAGTATCAGATCGGCGGCGGCCAGATCCCAGTCCTGAGCGTTCGGCTTCACGAAGGTCGCATCGAGCTTGCCGTCCGCGATCATTGCGATCCGGTAGGCCAGCGACGGTATGTAGCTGATCGGCCGGCAGCGCTCGCGCCAATTCTGCGGCATCGCATTGATCATCTGCTTGGGCCCGGCGATCTCCGGCGCATCGCCGATGTCGCGGACCTTGAGCGGTACGCCGTTCTTCTGCGCGCCCATGCCGGGAACCGCCCAGAAGGTCTCCTCGCGCGCCGGGCATTCGAGCACGCCCGCTATCGGCGCGCTTTCCTCCACCACCGCGATGCTGACGCACCATGCGGTCCTGCCGTCGAGAAAGCCGCGCGTGCCGTCGATCGGATCGACCACGAAGAGGCGCCGCGAACCCAGCCGCTCTGCCGAATCGAGCGTCTCCTCCGACAGCCAGCCATAGTCCGGCCGGGCCGCAAGAAGCGTCTCGCGCAGGTAGCGGTCGACCGCGAAGTCAGCCTCGCTGACCGGCGATTGGCCAGTCTTCATCCACACTTCCGGGCTTTGCCTGAAGTAGCGCAGCGCAATCTTGCCGGCTTCGCGCGCCGCCTCCCGCAGCAGCGGCAGATCGCTGGTAGCCTCGGCCGCGTCCACTCGGTCAGCTGCCTGCAAGGGTCATTCCTTCGATCAGCAGGGTCGGCGCGGCGGTGGCGAAGTTGCGGTCGAGGTCGCTTGCGGGGACCATGTTCAGGAACATGTCCTTGAGGTTGGAGGCAATGGTCACTTCCGACACCGGATAGGCAAGCTCGCCGTTTTCGATCCAGAAGCCGGAGGCGCCGCGGCTGTATTCGCCGGTGATCATGTTGACGCCCTGGCCGAACACTTCGGTGACGTAGAAGCCGCTCTTCAGCGATGTGATCAGCTCTTCGGGCGACCGCTCCCCAGGCTCGATCGACAGGTTCGTCGAAGACGGCGACACGGACGAGCCGCTGCGGGAACCGCGGCCGTTGGTCTCGAGCCCGAGCTCCCTGGCCGCAGAACACGACAGGAACCAGTGGTTGAGCACGCCCTTGTCGACCATTGTCAGCTTCTTGCCCTCGATCCCCTCGCCGTCGAACGGGCGCGAAGCCTGGCCGCGTATACAGAGTGGTTCATCGATAACCGTGATCGCGGCGGCCGCGACCTGCTTGCCCATCATGTCGCGCAGGAAGCTGGTCTTGCGTGCGACCGAAGCGCCGTTGATCGCGCCGGCGAGATGGCCGGCGATCCCGCGTGCCACGCGCGGGTCGAACACCACGTCCACCGGGCCGGTCTTCGCCTTGCGGGCGTTCAGCCGGCGGACCGCCCGCTCGGCCGCCTTGCGCCCGATCCATTGCGGCGAATCGAGATCGGCGAAGTGCTGGCGCGAGGAGTACTCGTAGTCGCGCTCCATGCCGGTGCCCTCTCCGGCGATGACGCTGGCGGAGCGCGAAAAGCGGGTGCCGACATAATGGCCGAGAAAACCGTGCGACGTGGCCAGCACGAGGCCGCCCAGGCCGGCGCTGGCGCTGCTGCCGCTGGAATTGGTCACGCCCGGCACCGCCAGCGCCGCTTCCTCTGCGGCAAGCGCATCCTGCTTCAACTTTTCGACGGAAACGGCGGTCGGGTCGAACAGGTCGAGATCGCGGATTTCGGCAGCGAGCAACGCGGCGTCGGCCAGGCCCTGGTAGGGATCCTCGGGCGAAACCTTCGCCATCGCCACCGCGCGTTCGGCCAGCATCCTCGGGTCGGAGGCGGCGGTCGCCGAAACGCTGGCGACGCGCTGGCCGATGAAGACCCGCAGCGAGACATCCTCGCTCTCGGAAGCCTCGGTTGCCTCGACCTTGCCGAGCCGAACCGACACGCCTGTCGAACGGCTCCGCACGGCGACCGCGTCGGCGGCGTCGGCGCCTGCGGCCTTCGCTGCGTCCACCAGGGCTGCGACCCGGTCGGTCAGTTTTGCGGCGTCGGGCGCTTCGTTCATCGGTCAATCCTGTTCGGTTCGCACGGGCGGCGCATGCGGTTGCCTGCACCATCTATTGCCCCGCCCCTGCTTGTGCAATGGCGCAAGAGGCCACAGGTCCCCGCCGTAAAGGCCTGGCCATACCATATAGTCGGCCGAGTGCGACCGCGGCGACGCTACAATTGCTCGAGCTTCCGGCGCACGGCTACGGCCTTGTCCACCGCATGCTTCAGCTCTTCCTTGATGCCGGCCGTCTCAAGCATCACCGCGTCGATTTTCAGGAAATTGAGCGCGCGGAATCGCGAAACCGGCGGGCGCAGGAATATGTCGGGCTGGCCCTGCAGCAGCTTGCTGGCGGTGATGGACTGCATCATCAGCTGCGACGCGCCGAACATCAGGTCGATCGAATTGGGCCGCTTGCGGCCGTTCTGGTCCGGCGCGCCGACGACATCGATGGCGATGACGATGTCGGCCTCGCCGGTGACCAGATCGAAGGGAACGGGATTGTAGATGCCGCCGTCGATCAGCAGCCTTCCGTCGCGACGGACCGGGCGGAAAACCGCCGGGATGGCGGCCGACGCCGCCAAAGCGGAATGCAGGTCGCCCTCGCTGAACACCGACAGGCTGTGGCCGAAGAAATCGGTGGCGGTGACCTTGAGCGGGATTTCCAGTTCCTCGAACGTGTCGGGAATGGCGTCGGGCAGGAACGCCCTGAGGATGCGCTCGATGTTGAACTGGCTGACGCGTATCCCGGTTTCCATGAAATCGGCGAAGCTGCCCGGCCGGGCGCGCCACATGCGGGTCGCGACCTCGGTGCGCCGGCCGAGAATCGAGCGGGAAAAGTCGTGGATTTCCCTGCCGGTCATGCCGGCGGCCATGCCAGCGCCCATGATGGCGCCGATCGACGATCCGGAAATGGAGACCGGCCGGATTCCCAGTTCGTCGAGTGTCTCGATGACATGGATATGAGCGAGCCCGCGGGCGCCGCCACCGCCGAAGGCCACCGCGAATGTCGGGCTCATCCCTTGTTCCCGCTGGCTGGCTTCCCGCCGACGACAAGCACGGCGGGTTCGGCCGACAGCAGCTTCCGCGCCGCCGCCCGGGCATCCTCCAGCGTCACCGCGTTGATCAGGCCGGCGCGCCGGTCGATGTAGTCGATGCCGAGATCCTCTGTCTGCAGCTCGACCAGCGTTGCGGCTATGGAGCTCGAAGAGTCGAGATTGTTGATCGCATAGGAGCCGATCAGGTATTTCTTGGCCGCTTCGAGTTCAGCCTCCGTCGGCCCTTCCTCGGCCATCCTGCGCACCACGTCGCGTATGACGGCGAGCGTTTCGTCAGCCTTGTCAGCGCGGGTCGACGTGCCGATTACCAGTGCCGCGGCGTGCTCGTGATTGACGATGGAAGAGCTTATTCCGTAGGTGAGCCCGCGCCGTTCGCGCACCTCCTCGAACAGGCGCGACGAGAACGAACCGCCGCCGAGCACATGGTTCATCAGCACGGCGCCGAAGAATTCGGGCTCCTCGCGCTCTATCCCCGGATAGGCAAGCTGCAACGTGGCCTGTGGCAGGACGTAATCGACGCGGACTTCCTGAGCGAGTTTCGGCTTCACATAATTGACGGACTGCAGCGCAGGTTTCTCCGGCAGGCCGGAAAAAAGCCTGTCCAGCTCGCCGCGAAGCGTTTCGGCGTCGATTGCGCCGACCACCGCGACACGCAAGTTTTCGCGGGCGAAATTCGCCTTGTGGAAGGCCCGCAAATCATCCGCGGTGATCGTTGCCAGCGATTGCTCGGTGCCCTCGTCGCGGCGGGAATAGGGATGGTCGCCATAAAGCGCGGTCGCCCACCGGTATTGCGCGGCCGTTTCGGGATCCTTGGCGCTGGAAACTATGCCCGAGACGATCTGCGCGCGAATGCGCTCGATCGGAGCGGCGTCGAAGCGGGGCCTCTCGATGGCGAGTTGCAGAAGCGCCAGTGCCTCGTCCTTGCGCTCGGCCAGCATCCGCATCGACCCGTAGATGTAATCGCGGCTCGCGCCGAACCCCATCTCGGCGCCGGCATCGTCGAGCTGGATCTGGAAGGCTTCGCTGTCGAGATCGCCCGCACCCTCGTCGAACAATCCGGTCATCAGGTTTGCCAAACCCTCCTTGCCCACCGGATCCTGCGTGCTGCCGCCCTCGAAGGCGAAGCGGATGGCGATGATCGGCAACGAATAGTCCTCCACCAGCCAGGCGGTGACGCCGCTTTGCGATTTCACCTCCTGGATGCGGACCTCGGCCCTGGCCGGCGCGATCGCCGGAAGGACGAGGAAAACCAGGGCCAGGAACAGGGCCCAGGCAAAAGGGCCTGCCCGCAACCGAATATCCGACGTCTGAGCCATGTTGTTCATCAGGGCCCTGCTCAATTCCGCGCGGTCGGTTCGGGAAGCAGATAGCCGGTCACCGAAACATCCGGGTTCAGATATTTGGCGGCCACGGCCTGCACCTGGTCCGCGGTCACCGCCATGATCCGGTCGGGCCATTCCTGCACGTCCTCCACGGTTCCGCCGGTGGCCAGCGTCTGTCCGTATATGTTTGCCATATTCGATTGGTTGTCCCGCGCAAAGATCATGCTGCGCACGAAACGATCCTTCGCATTTTCAAGTTCCGCATCGGTCACGCCGCTGCTGACGATGCGCGCGATCTCGACGTCGATAGCGGCTTCCACTCTGTCCAGCCCCTCCGCGCCGTGCGGCGCACCGTAGACCGTAAAACTCGACGAATCGAGCATCGTTCCGCTGAAATAGGCGCCCGCGCCGGAGGCGATCCGGTCCTTCACCACCAGCGCTTGGTAGAGCCTGCTCCTCGTGCCGCCGCCGAGGATTTCCGACAGGAGGTCCAGCGCCTCGGCTTCGCCGGGCTCGGCGTTGTTGTAGGACGGCGTTACCCAGAACCTGGAAACGCTCGGAACCGACACGCGCGGATCGGTCAGGGTCACGGTGCGCGCGGTGTTCTGCTCCGGTTCGGTGGGGCGCACGCGCGGCGGCAGGTCGGGCCCGCGCGGCACTTCACCGAACGTCTTTTCCGCCAGCGTGCGCACAGCCTCCGGCTCGACATCGCCCGCCACGATCAGCACCGCATTGTTCGGCGCATAGTAGCGGTCGTAGAAGGCCACGGCGTCGGCGCGGTTCAGCTTCTCCATCTCGTGCATCCAGCCGATGACCGGGATGCGGTAGGGATGGTTCTGGAACAGCGTCGCCTGGATCTCCTCGCTGAGCAACCCGTCCGGATCGCCCTCGACGCGAGAGCGCCGCTCCTCCAGGATCACGTCCCGCTCGGGGCTGATCACCTGGTCGGTCAGGATCAGGTTGCGCATGCGGTCGGCCTCGAACGACATCATCGTCTCGAGCGCTTCGGGCGAAACCTGCTGGAAGTAAGCGGTGTAGTCGTAGGAGGTGAAGGCGTTCTCGCTGCCGCCGATCTCCGCGATTTTCGCGCCGAACTCGCCGGCCTTGTGCTTCGAGGTCCCCTTGAACATCAGATGTTCGAAGAAATGCGCGATGCCGGATTGGCCGGGCGGCTCGTCGGCGCTGCCGATCTTGTACCAGACCATGTGGGTGACGATCGGGGCGCGATGGTCGGGGATCACCACCACCTCCATGCCGTTATCGAGCAGGAAATTTTCCACCCGCTGCTGTTGCTGCTCGGGTTGGCCCGCCGCTTCAGCCAAGGCGGCCGACCCCGGCAAGAGCGCTGCAGCCAGCAGCACGCAGCCGGCGAGCGCACGCCGTCCGCGCTGGGGCAAGAATAGAGCATCGGACTTCATCGGCGGCTCCTGCGCATCAATGGCTGGGACGGGTATATGCAGTGAGGCGGCCCGGCGGAAAGTTAATTGTTGGTCATAATGGGCGCGAAGGAGGCCGGATTCAGGCGAATTCGATGAAGCGTATAGTAGTGTCGCCATAGTCGCGCTCGTCGACAACTGAAAACCCCTCGCCCGGATCGAAGGCGGCCGCGGCAGCTTCCTCGACGACGCAGAGCGCCCGCGGAGCCAGCCAGCCGCCGTCCCGCGCCGAACGCAGCGCCCGCTCGCCGAGACCCTTGCCGTAGGGCGGATCGGCAAACACAAGGCCAAAAGGCTGCACCGTCCCGGCCTCGCCGAGGCCGGTCGCGTCGCGGCGGAATATCTTGGTGCGGCCGGTGAGGCCGAAAGCCTCGACGTTTTCGCGGATCAGGCCGCGCCCTTCGGCCGAATCCTCGATGAACATGCAGAAGGACGCACCTCGCGACATGGCTTCCAGCCCGAGCGCGCCGGTTCCCGCAAACAGGTCGAGAACCCGCGCGTTATCAAGGCTTTGCAAAAAACGGTGCGCAAGCACGTTGAAGACCGCCTCGCGGGTGCGGTCGGTGGTCGGGCGGATGGCGCTGGTGCGCGGCGCGGCCAGCGGCCGGCCGCGGAACTCACCGCCGACGATCCGCATCGGGCCTTCCCTTACGCGGCCCCGACGGCCTGTCGCCGCCGTCCCTTGGCTTTTCGCCGCCTCTGGAATCGTCACCGCGCGACTTGCCGAAACCGGGTTTACCGCCGCCCGGCTTGCCGAATTTCGGCTTGCCGTAGCTTGCCTTGCTCGCCTTGCGGGCCTCGTGCTCGGCCTTTTCGGCCGCGGCGCGACCCTTGCCGATCGGCCGCGCGCCGGGCGCCATCCAGACATTGGCCTTGCGGCCGCCCGGCGGCTCGATCGGGCGCGTCTCGCGCTCGCCGGCCTTCTTTCCCCGCGGCTTGTCGCCGAATCCCGGCTTCGGGCCGCGCTCGGGCCGTTCGCCGCGATCCGGGCGCGCGGGGCGGTCCGGCTTCGTCTGCAGCCGCCCGAGCACGTCCTCGCGATGGCGCTCATTGTCGCGTTTGCGGTTCTTGATCAGGCCGCCCTCGCCGATGCGCTCCGGCCGCGGCGTACGCGGTCCGCGTTCGGGCGCCGCCTCGACCGGCTTGGCATATTCCCGCCGCACCGGCTTGTTGGAGAACGGTTTTACGATGTCGGCGTCGAAGTTCGCGCCCGACTCCTCGACAAGCCGCTCGCCGAGCTGGTCGCGCAGCATGCGGCCGCTGATTTCCTGGACATGCCCCTCCGGCAACTCGCCGAGCTGGAACGGACCGTAGGAGATGCGGATAAGCCGGGTCACGTCGAGGCCGAGCGCGCCGAGAATGTTCTTCACCTCGCGGTTCTTGCCCTCGCGCAGGCCGATGGTCAGCCAGGCGTTCGAGCCCTGCTCGCGGTCGAGCGAGGCTTCGATCGAGCCGTAGAACACACCGTCGACCGCCATGCCGTCCTTCAGGCCGGCGAGCTGCTTCTCGTCGACCTTGCCGTGCACCCGCGCGCGGTAGCGCCTGAGCCAGCCCGTTGCAGGCAGTTCCAGCACCCGCGACAGCCCGCCATCATTGGTGAGCAGCAGCAGGCCCTCGGTGTTGATGTCGAGCCTGCCGATCGTCATCAGCCGCGGCAAATTTTCCGGCAGCAGGTCGAAAACGGTCTTGCGGCCCTCCGGGTCGCGGTTGGTAGTCACCACGCCCGCCGGCTTGTGGAACAGGAAGAGCCTTGTGCGCTCGATCGGCGGAATTGCGGTGCCGTCGAGCTCGATCGTGTCGTCCGGCATCACGTTGAAGGCCGGCGACGACAACACTTTGCCGTTCACCCTGACGCGTCCGGCGGCGATCAGCTCCTCGGCGTCGCGGCGCGAGGCGATGCCGACGCGGGCGAGCCGCTTGGCGATGCGCTCGCCGGGCGCCTCCTCGGTCGTTTCGCGAGGCCGCGCAAACGGCTTGCGGTCGCCGCTCGGCTTGAAGCCTTCGGGCCTCGGTCGCCTGTCCGCAGCGCCGTCGCGCGCATTTTGCGCGCGGTCGAAACGGCGGGCCGGGCGCTCGCCACCCGCTTCTTCGCTTCGCTCCGCGCGCCTGACAAACGGCTTTCCTTCCGGCCGTGGCCGAAATGTTCTCTCGCCGCCCTCCGCCCGCTCGCCGCCCTCACGCGCGCCGCGCTCGAAGCGGCCGGGGCGCGATTCGGCAGCGCCTTCGCGTTTCTGATACGGCTTGCCTTCCGGACGCGGACCCTTGCGGAAGGGTGCGCCGCTGCGTTCAGGCCGGGCATCGCCAGCACCGCGCGGACGGTCGTCGCGGCTGAACTCGCGCTTCGGCCGCTCGTCGCCGGCTGCCTCGTCGCGGCGCTTGGCGAACGGCTTCTTGGCCGCGCCTTCGCGCTTTTCGAAAGGCTTGCCGCCTTCGAAACGCGGCTTGCCGGCAAAACCGGGCTTGCCGCCCTTCTTCGGGCCGGGGCGCGGGCCTGACGGTTTAGGACCGCTCTTGCGGGTAAATTTCTTGTCGTCGTCGGCCATGTGGCGTTTGCCTTTCCGGGGCGGTAGATAACAGGAACGCCGTGGCGTTGCGAGGAGAATTCGGGAGTGGACGAAGCGTGAAGCGTCCGGATTTCATGGGCTTGGCGCTTGCCGAGGCGGAGGCCGCGGCCGCACGCGGCGAAGTGCCGGTCGGCGCGGTCATCGCTGGCGGCGGCGAAGTCGTCGCCAGCGCCGGAAACCGCACCCGCGAACTCAGCGATCCCACCGCCCACGCCGAAATGCTGGTTATCCGCGAAGCGGCGGCGAAACACTCCGCCGAACGGCTCGGCGGCATGGACCTTTACGTGACGCTCGAGCCCTGCGCCATGTGCGCCGGCGCCATCTCGTTCGCCCGCATCAGGCGGCTCTATTTCGGGGCGTCGGATGAAAAGGGTGGCGCGGTGGTCAGCGGCGTGCGCTTCTTTTCCTCGCCCACCTGCCACCATGCGCCCGAAATCTATCCGGGCATCGGCGAACAGAACGCCTCGGCCATCCTGCGCGATTTCTTCAGATCGCGCCGCGAATAACGACTATACGCCCGGAATCAGGTCGCGCCAGGACCAGTCGCCGCCCTTGCGGGCAGCGGCCTTGCGGCGGCGTTCCTTCTTGACTTCATCCTCGCCGATATCGTCCGTCGGCGCCGTCTCGGACGGCTGGCGATAGACCAGCGGCGGCTCGCTCAGATATTTGCGCGAGGTGGCGCTGCCCTGGCGCGTTTCGACGAGCTTCTTCTTGAAGGCTTCGCTCTCCTGCTCGGCCGCGACGGGCGACATTATGCCGGAATCGTCGGCCTTGGCCGAGCGGGCGTGCGGCGTCGACGAAGCCGGTCCGTCGACAATGTCGTTGACGATCTCGGGCCTGAAGCCGGGCTTGTCGCGGTTCTCGGTCGCGTTTGCCACCACCCTTGCCCGCTTCTGCTCCGGCGATTCCGGCCAGTTCGGGTTTCCCACGGTGGCGACGGAATCCTGCGGCGGCGGAAGGTTCTGCACGGCGGCGGTAGACGGCTTGACCAGTTCCGGACGCGGCTTGTAGTCGATCCGCTGGCGCTGCTTGGGGCCGAGCGAAAGGATGCCCGTCACGTCGCCGACGAGCTGTTCGTTGGCCGTCTTGTCCGTGCCGTAGGTCGGCGAGCCCATGCACCCCGAAAGCGCGAGGCCGGAAACGAGCAGCGGCGAAAGTACCGCTAGCCACGCCCGATTACCCACGATCTTGCCAGAAAACTTCACTGAACCCCCGCCTCGCGATTGTTGGCGACCCAAAAGCCGAGTCTTGCCGGCTATGTCCATCCGACGAAAATCCGGCGACAATTTGTCGGCCGGAGTTTCGCGCTTCTACCTCAACCGTTTGTTAACGGCAACGCGCGGGCGGCAATGTGCCGGCCGCCGTGGCGTTTTTGCACCGGTTACAAGCGACCCAGCGTCTGCAGTTCCCTAAGTGCAGCCGCGTCGCGGGCCGAAACATCCGGAAACTCCCGGTCGCTGCCGACATCGCCGGTGTAGCGCCAGGAGCGCGCGCACTTGACCAGCCCGCGTTCCGTCGCCTTCTCGACGACGACCGCGACGCCCGCCACATCGTCCAGCCTGAAGGCGTCCGCCGGGGCGCTTTCATGCGAAATGACGAGGTCGCTGGTGATCGCCATTTCGGCCATGTCGACGTCGCGGATGGCGGTTTCGAGCGCGGCGTTGTCCATATAGACCACCGGCACCGCCTCCAGTGACGAGCCGATCGTCTTCTTCGCGCGCTCGATCTCCAGCGCACCGGTGACGACGCGCCGGACCTGTCGGATCTTTTTCCATTTCTCCGCCAGCGCCTCGTTCTTCCAATCGGAGGGCACGGCGCGGAACTGCTCCAGGTGAACGGACTCTGCCTCCGGATAGCGCTCCAGCCAGGCCTCTTCCATGGTGAAGGGCAGCATCGGCGCCAGCCAGGTCGCGAGGTGATCGAACAGATGGCGCACCACCTGCACCGCAGACTTGCGCTTCACGCTCGACGGCGCGTCGCAATAGAGCGCGTCCTTGCGGATGTCGAAATAGAAGGCCGACAGCTCGACCACCATGAAGTCGATCAGCGCCCGCGTGATGCGCTTGAACTCGAACGCGTCGTAGCCGGTGCGCACGATCTCGTCGATTTCCGCCAGCCGGTGCAGCATCAGCTGCTCCAGTTCCGGCATCTCCTTCACCGGCACGGCATCGCCCTCGTCATGCGCGAGCGTGCCGAGCATCCAGCGGATCGTGTTGCGGAGCTTGCGATAGGCGTCGATATTGGTCTGCAGCACGTTCTTGCCGAGCCGCTGGTCTTCCCAATAATCGGTCGTCATCACCCACAGGCGCAGAATGTCGGCGCCCGACTGCTTCATCACATCCTGCGGCACCACCGTGTTGCCGAGCGACTTCGACATTTTCCGCCCGTCCTCGTCCATGGTGAAGCCATGGGTGACGACGGTGTCGTAAGGCGCGCGGCCGCGCGTGCCGCAGCTTTCGAGCAGCGACGAGTGGAACCAGCCGCGATGCTGGTCCGAGCCTTCGAGGTAGACGTCGGCCGGCCATTTCAGGTCGGGCCGATCCTCGAGGGTAAAGGTGTGCGACGAGCCCGAATCGAACCAGACATCCAGAATGTCCTTGACCATCGTCCACGGCTCGTTGGCGCGGCTCCCGAGAAAACGCTCGCGCGCGCCTTCCGCAAACCAGGCGTCGGCGCCTTCCGTCTCAAAGGCCTCGACGATCCGGGCATTGACCGCCTCGTCCTTCAGCACATTGCCGTCGGCGTCCGCGAAGATCGCGATCGGCACGCCCCAGGCGCGCTGGCGCGACAGCACCCAGTCCGGCCGCTCCTCGATCATGGCGCGCAACCGCGTCTGGCCCGCTGCGGGCACGAAGCGGGTGGCATCGATGGCGGCGAGGGCAAGTTGGCGCAGTGTCGGCGCAGCGCTTCCCTCCCCCTTGAGGGGAGGGTCGATCCGCGCAGCGGACCGGGGTGGGGTCGCCTCGGCAGCGCTCGACGTCTTGCCGGTGCCTCCTGAGGCTACCCCCTCTGGCTGCTTCGCAGCCATCTCCCCCTCAAGGGGGGAGAATTCCGGGAGCGGCTTGTCCATATGGACAAACCACTGCGGCGTGTTGCGGAAGATCACCGGCTTCTTCGACCGCCAGCTATGCGGATACTGGTGCTTCAACCGGCCCCGCGCGAACAGCATGTCCCGCTCGATCAGCGCGTCGATGACGGCTTTGTTGGCATCGCCCTTCTTGCCATTGTCGTCGATGACCCGCGAAGCGCCCCCTGGACGATCCGGTCCGAAACCCGGTGCGTCCTTGGTGAAGAAGCCAGCGTCGTCGACGGTGAAGGGGATTTTTGTTTCGATCCCCCTCGCCTCGAGCTCCCGCGCCGCGTCCGTCCACGCATCAAAATCCTCGCGGCCGTGGCTAGGCGCGGTGTGCACGAAGCCGGTACCCGCGTCGTCGGTGACATGCTCGCCGTCGATCAGCGGGACGTCGAATTCGTAGCCACCGCCGACGCCGTTGAGCGGGTGAGTGCAGACAACGCGCTGAAGCTCGTGCCACGAAAGGTCAGCTCTGAGTTCCTTGAGCTCAAGCTTAGCTTTCTGAGCGCATTCCTCTGCCAGCCTCTCCGCGAAAATAAGCTTCTCGCCGGGTCGTGGGCCGAAGTCGTTTTGCGCGGATTTAACGACATACAGGTTGTATTTTACACGATGGGAATAGCTGACTGCCCGATTGCCGGGGATCGTCCAGGGTGTCGTCGTCCAGATCACGACATTCGCGTCGCGCAAGCTTTGCTCTCTCGCCACACGCCAAGCTTCGGCCTCGGACAACCCGGCCACCACAAAAAGATTTGCGCGGGCCTCAATCTGTTCCGCGTCATTTTCCCGGTCGTACTCCCTGACCGGAAACTTCACCCAGATCGTGTCGCTCTCATAGTCCTGGTACTCGACCTCGGCCTCCGCCAGCGCGGTCCTCTCGACCACGCTCCACATCACCGGCTTGGAGCCGCGATAGAGCTGGCCGCTCATGGCAAATTTCAGAAGCTCGCCGGCGATACGCGCTTCGGCGTGAAAGGCCATCGTCAGATACGGGTTGTCGAAATCGCCGACGACGCCGAGCCGCTGGAATTCCTCGCCCTGGACCTTGATCCATTTTTCCGCATAGGCGCGGCATTCCTTGCGGAACTCTATCATCGCAGCCGGCTCGGAAAGATCCGGCTTCGCCTTGCCCTTGGAGCGATAATTCTCCTCCTCGATCTTCCACTCGATCGGCAGGCCGTGGCAGTCCCAGCCGGGCACGTAGTTGCTGTCGTAGCCGCGCATCTGGAACGAACGGGTGATCACGTCCTTCAGGATCTTGTTCAGCGCGTGGCCGATATGGATGTTGCCGTTGGCGTAGGGCGGGCCGTCATGCAGCACGTACTTTTCGCGGCCGGCGGCGTCCTCGCGCAGGCGCTTGTACATGCCCATATCCTGCCAGCGCTTGACCAGCAGCGGCTCCCTTTCGGGCAGGCCGGCGCGCATCGGAAATTCCGTCTGCGGCAGGTAGAGCGTTTTCGAATAATCGATCTTTTCGGACGTGTCGGTCATCATCTAGCCATGAGTTTGCCCGGCCGCTCAGGCCTCGGGCGTTCAACTATCACGATCTGGGAAAAGCGCGAGGGTGCGCCGCCAAAAAACTCCCGGAGCCTCCGGCAGCCGAGCGAAGCTCAGACTGCCCGGAAGACCGGGCCGGTAATTCGTATGGCGACAGCTATGGAGCGCGCGAAAAATGTCATGGCGGCGCTTTTAGCCGAGACGCGGCCGGGAATAAAGGGCTTTCGCACTTTGCCTTTTGTGCCATTTGCGCATATATTAGTGGGCAAATGGCGAAAGGACGGGTTCATGGCGACCTCGGCGCGTGCAGGCAAGCAGGAACATCAGTTGACGGTAAGCTTGGACAAGGTCGACCGGCTTCGCCAGTGGGGTTTCAGCAACGAGGAAATCCATCAGATTGTCGGGCCTAGGCGCAGCCTGGATCGCCGTAGAGCTCAAGGCGGTGTTCTGTCGCTGATCGAGTCCGATCGCGTCTTCCGCCTTGAGCAGATCGCTGAGCATGCAGATCGAGTGTTCGGGAATCACGAAAAGGCGCAACGCTGGTTGCGGAAGCCAAACCGGGCGCTGGATATGGTCCGGCCGATTGACCTTCTGGTGTCGGAAGCCGGAGCACACCAAGTTCACGAGATCCTGCATCGGATAGACTTCGGCATGTTCAGCTGATGCGCCTCTGGCGCATTTCCAATTATGCAGATCTTTCCGGGCGGGGCGGTCTGTTTACAGCGGCTCGCTGGAACCAGCTGAATACGCCGATCGTCTACTGCGCAGACCATCCGGCCTCCGCACTGCTGGAAATATTGGTGAACTCCGATCCCGAGAACTGGCCGGACTTCTTTCAATTGCTTGAGATAGAAGCGCCAGACGACATTCCGATCGTCGAGCCGAATCTTCCATCGGACTGGCAGCAGGATTTGGAACTGACCCGAAACATCGGTACGCGGTTCATCTCGGAGAGCTCGGGCGTCTTGATGCGAGTGCCGTCGGCAATATTGCCTTTCTGCTTCAACTATCTGCTCAATCCAAGTCTCGCGGAGGCTGCCGGAGTTCGGATTGCCAGGGTGTCCCGGCATCCTATCGATCAGCGGCTTCTCCGAAGCTGACGTCGAACGTTTGGCAAGCTAAAACGCCACCTTGGCGTCCAGTTCGCTGAGCGGGCTGACGTCGGCCAAGAGCGCCCTCGCCTCTTCCTCGTCGCGCTTCATCTGCACCACCAGCGCGTCGAGCCCGTCGAATTTCACTTCGCCGCGTAGATAGCCGAACAGCGACACCTGACAGGTCTCGCCGTAAAAATCGCCGGAATGGTCAAACACGAACGTCTCGAGCAACGGCGCGCCGTTCTCGTCGACGGTCGGGCGGCGGCCGAAGCTGGCGACGCCGTCATGCAGCGATCCGTCCGCACGGCGCAACCGGACGGCGTAGATGCCGTGCTTCAGTTCGGCCTCCGCTGGCAGGACCATGTTGGCGGTCGGGAAGCCCAGTGCGCGGCCGAGTTGTTTTCCCTGGGTCACCTCCGCCTCGATCGTGAAGCGATAGCCGAGCAGGCCCGCCGCTTGCGCCACGTCGCCTTCGGCCAGCAGTTCGCGGATGCGGCTGGAGGAAACGATCTCGGCGCCCTCGTCGCGAAACGCGTCGACCAGCGTCACGCCGAAACCGTGCCGCTCGCCCGCCGACATCAGATAGGCTGGGCCGCCCTGCCGGTTCTTGCCGAAATGGAAGTCGAAACCGGTCACCGAGTGGCTGATGCCAAGATTTTCCTCGAGCACCCTGGTCACGAACGCCTCGGCGTCGAGGCTGGCGAAATCGCGCGTGAACGCCTGCTCCACGACCGCGTCGAAACCCAGGTCGGCCAGCAGCCGCGCCTTCATCGGCGGCGGCGTCAGGATGAACAGCGGCACGTCGGGCCGGAACACTTTTCGCGGGTGCGGCTCGAAGGTCAGCACCAGAGCCGGCGCGCCGCGACGGTGCGCTTCGTCCAGCGCGCGCTCCAGCACGGACTGGTGGCCGCGATGCACGCCGTCGAAATTGCCGATCGCCACCACGCCGCCACGCAGGGAAGCTGGCAGCCTCTCATCGCCGGGAATGCGCCTGAAGCCCATCGCGCAGACGCCTAACGCAGCCGCGGAATGGTGGCGACGGGCGTCGCGCCGTGCTTGGCCAGGAATGCCGCAAGGCGCTCCTGGTCGGGGGCGAGCGGATGGCCGTAGTCGCTGGCATGGATGCCGCCGGAAACGTAGAGCGCGCCGATTCCCTGGTCGGCCGCGCCCTTGATGTCGGTCAGCATGCCGTCGCCGATCGCCAGCGCCTCGGAGCGCGCGATCTCGCGGCCGAGTACTTCGCTCGCCGCCTTCAGCGCCGCCTCGTAGATCGGCCGGTGCGGCTTGCCGGAAACCAGCGTGCGGCCGCCAAGCTGTGCATAATCGCGGGCCAGCGCGCCTGCGCACCAGATCAGCCGCTCGCCGCGCTCCACCACGATATCCGGATTGGCGCAGATGAAGGGCAAGTTGCGCGACCGGAAACGCCGCAGCATCTCCGAATACTCCTCCGGCGTCTCCGTCTCGTCGTCGAACAGGCCCGTGCATACGACAGCCTGCGCCTCGAATTCCTCGACCAGCTCGACGTCGATGCCGTCATAGATAGCGAGTTCCCGCTCCGGCCCGAGATGGAACAGTTTTCGCGGCGCTTCGCGGATCAGGTCGCGCGTCACGTCGCCGGAGGTGACGACGCGGTCCCAGGCATCGTCCGGCACGCCGAGCGTCCTGAGCTGCGCCTCGACGCCTTCGTGCGGGCGCGGCGAATTGGTGATCAGCACAACCGCGACGCCGTTGTCGCGCGCCCGCTTCAGCGCAGCACTGGCGTCGGGAAAGGCATCGACCCCGTTGTGGACCACGCCCCAGACATCGCAGAGCAGCGCCGCATACCTGCCGGCAACGGCGTCCAGCGATGCGATGTTTTCGGGCGAAGCCGCCATGATTTGTTCCTCGTGCAGTCGCTATTCGAATTGCGGGCCGGCCGCTCGCCCGGGCCGGCCCGCAATTAACCGAACCTCTTCACCCTGTCACGAGCTTTCGGCTGACAGCCGCCGCCCGGCATGCGAAATTGGCAGGGCATCGGGCTCGCCCGACGCGGGGTTTTCGGGAAGCGCCAGGGCGCTTGCGGGGAAAGTCTAGAATATGCCGCGCGGATTGTCTGTCGTCGCCTCGGCCGGGTTGCTGTGCGGCCTGTGCTATTATTTCCTGCAGGGCATGGTCGGCAGCGGCCGGGCGCTGGAGGAGATCGTGCTCGCCACCTGCGCCGCGGCGCTCACACTGGCCACAGTGGCCGCCGCCTTCGGCTTCATCGCGCTGGCGCGCGCCAATCGTTCGGCCGGAGAGTTCCGCCGCCTGGCGCTTTCGGTCGAGGCTGCGCTGCGCGATTTTTCGGCGCGCAGCGACGGCGATGCCGTCACCATCGGCGAGATCGACGCTTCGCTGTCGCGCAGGCTCGACGCACTGTCCGCTAGCCTGCCGTCGCGCCATGCACGGCCGACCGCCCACCCCAGAAGCGCTACGATCGTGCCGCATCCGGCAGCCCGGCTCGTCGAAGCGGGGGAAGCCGCCGACTTCGACCCCTCGCGGCGCGCCGCCGTCCAGCGCGCGCTCGCATCCGGGCGCATTGCGATTGGCCTCCAGCCGATCATCTCCATATCGCAAGGGGCTGCGGTCGGCCACGAGGCGATCGCCGTTGCCGACCTGCCGGGCGGCGAACAGATCGAACTCGGCCGCGCCGATTTCGACCTGCCGGGCATCGCGTCGGCATCCTGCGAGCGGCTCATGGTAGCGGCGGCGGCGGCCGCCCTCGATCGCCCCTCCCACCCGTCCGGCGAGGCGGTTCCACTGCATGTCGCCATATCCGGCGCGCTGCTCGACGACGGCGCCGAATTCGCTTCGGTGCTGACGCTGCTTGGCCAGCATCCCCAATTGGCGCGCAGCCTCGTGCTGTCCGCGCCGGCCGCCGTCATCACCGATGGGCAGCACGGCCAGGCGCTGGCGCTTCTCGCCGCCGCCGGCGCCCGGCTCGCCGCCGAAGGCTGGTCGGGATCGCCGGAGGAACTCGAAACGATGCGCAGCCGCGGCATCGCCCTGCTGAAGCTTCCAGCCTCCCGGCTGCTCGACCGCTCGCAGGCTCCTCTCCCGGAGACCGAAGCGCTCGTCAGGCGCGCGGCGTCGGCAAACCTGCCGGTGATGGCGACCGAAGTCGCCGGCGACGAGGAGGCGGTCGGCCTGATCGATCTCGGCGTCAACCTGATGACCGGCCGGCGGTTCGCCGCTTCCCTGCGCCGCGGGCCGGAGGCTTCCGCCGAGCGGCTTGCCCATCTCTGACGCCCCAACTCCGGCCGAATGGTTAACCGTGGGTGAGCCTTCACCCGGCATTTCAACGGTTTTTCGCGCCGGTTTTTTTAACGATTTGTGAGATCGTTCCCTGGCCTAGGGCTGAGGCGTAAGGGGTGCGAAGCATATGATCAGCAAATTTGCGAGTGACAAGCGCGGCAATTTTTCAATGATGATGGTGGTGGCCACGATCCCGATCCTGGGCGGTATCGCGCTGGCCGTCGATTATGCCGAACTTTCCAGGCAGCGCCAGATAACGCTCAATGCGCTGGATGCCGCAAGCGTGGCCACGGGCGCCCACATCGTCAGCGGCGCGGTCAGCACGGCCGATCCGGCCGCCTACGATGTCGCGATCAAGAAATACGCCAAGGATTTCTTCGAAGCCAATCTGGGTCCGGTCAACCCGGCAAACACCACCCTCACCGTCGTGCTGCCCAACAACAATGCCGGCGGCGGAACCCTCAAGCTGACGGCGGGGCTGACATACCAACCCTACTTCCTGCCGGCCTTCACCGCGTTGATCGGCCAGCCGCGCGACAAGGAAACCGTGGACGTCAAGGCGCAGTCCGAAGTGCGGCTGAAGAACACGCTCGAAGTGGCGCTGGTCCTCGATAATTCGGGATCGATGTCCCAATACGGCTCGGGCACCGGCCAGCAGCGCATCGACCTTCTCAAGGCGGCGGCCAAGCAACTGGTCGAAACGATGTCCAACCAGGCCGCCATGATGAAGCAGGTTCCGAAGCCGGTCCAGTTCGGGTTGGTGCCGTTCTCGGCCTCCGTCAATGTCGGGCCTACAAACGATGTACAGCCCTGGATGGACACGTTGGGCATATCGCCCGTCCATCATGAGAATTTCGACTGGTCGAAGATGACGCAGACGGAGGCCAACGGAAATCACCTGGGCGACCGGTTTGCCGAAAAGGTCGGTGACGTCTGGTACAAACGAGGTGCCGGCTGGGGTGAAACAGAAAACCGGCCGCTCACACGGTTCAGTCTTTACTCAGACATCAGGGGTGAATCAGATCGGGAGCGCGTCGAAGGGTCCCGGCATTATGTCTGCTATAAGGAATACTCGAACGGCACTTGCGACAGGGGTGGTTACGTCTATGACTACACCTACACGGTTAGCCAGTTCGCCAGCTGGCAGGGCTGCGTCGAGGCGCGACCTGCCCCCTACAACAACAACGACACGGCGCCGATAAGCTCCAATCCCGCTACACTGTTCGTGCCGATGTTTGCTCCGGACGAACCCAAACATCTTTGGCTCGACCTGGACCGTAACGGGTCCGCTGATCTCGACTCGGATGATTTCTACTACTCGAACAATTGGTGGACCGACTGGGTCGACACCGACATAACTACTGCGGGGGCGATCTCACGCCTGACCGACATGCGGAAGTATTTTCGAGTTAAGCCTTACGGGTCCACCAGCCCGGGTTATGGCGACGGACCGAACTCCTCATGCACCACGAATCCGATAACGCCCCTACAGAACGTTACAACGGCCGAAGGCAAGCAGGTGATCCTCAACGCGATCGACGACATGTCTCCGACCGGCAACACCAACGTGCCTGAGGGCACGGCTTGGGGCTGGCGCGTGGTTTCCCACGGTGCTCCTTTCACCGAAGGTCGTCCCGACATCGAGAAGGGCAATGATAAGGTCATCATCGTGCTGACCGATGGCGCAAACACCTATGGCGATCTTTCCGACTACAGCGCCAACGATCTTGCCCAACTGAGATCGAGCTACGCCGCCTATGGCTACACGGGCAAGGGCTATGACGGCACGGGCACCACGCGCATGTTCATGGACACGACGCATGCAAGCAAATCCACTTACACGAGCACCAACTACCAAACCGCTATGGACGAGCAGATGCAGATGGTCTGCGCCAACGCGAAGGCTCCCGACCAAGGGAACGTCATCGTGGTCACCGTCGCGCTCGATCTCGATGCGACCAAGCCGGCGGACAAGAAAGCCATCGACGCCCTGACCGCATGCGCCTCGGAGTCCCGCTTCAAGACGAATGCCGACGGAACGCCGACGAAGCTGTTCTACAACGCCACCGGCAGCAATCTGGCGGAAAAGTTCGAGGAAATCGCCGACGAGCTGTCCAACCTGCGCATCGTCGGATAGCGCTTTCCGGATCGCGGAACAGCAATGCCCCGCCCTCGCAGGCGGGGCGTTTTCGTTGCGGCGGCGTCCGCTGGTGGAGCAATCCTTTCCCCGAGCTAGACCTTGAACGCCGGGCCGCACACGGCCATCGTCCCGCGCCAGCGGACGTTCGCCCGCCAGATTCCAGGATTTTCCATGCCCGAGCTTTCCAACCTCGCAGCCTTCGCCCTCATTGCGCTCGGCATGGTGCTGACGCCCGGCCCCAACATGATCTACCTGATCTCGCGCTCGCTTTCGCAGGGACCGGTGGCGGGGCTGGTCTCGCTGGGCGGCGTGGCGCTGGGCTTCGTCTTCTACATCATCTGCGCTGCGTTCGGCATCACCGCGCTGGTGCTCGCCGTGCCCTACGCTTACGACGCGCTGCGCTTCGGCGGCGCGCTTTACCTCCTGTGGCTCGCCTGGCAAGCGGTGCGGCCGGGCGGCCGCTCGCCGTTCCAGGTCCGGCAACTGCCGAAGGACAGCGCGTGGAAGCTGTTCATGATGGGCGTCATGACCAACCTCCTGAACCCCAAGGTCGCGGTCATGTATCTGTCGCTGCTGCCGCAATTCATCAGCCCCGAGCACGGCAGCGTGCTGACACAGCTGCTCGCGCTCGGCGGCGTGCAGATCACGATCAGCGTCACCGTCAACTCGATCATCGCCGTCATGGCGGGTTCCATCGCCGCCTTCCTGGCGGGCCGGCCGCTCTGGCTGGTCGTCCAGCGCTGGCTTATGGGCACGGTGCTTGCCGGTCTCGCGCTCAGGATGGCGACCGAGGCGCAGCGCTGAGAGCTTCTACTCCGCGCGCCGCCACTTTTCGCAACCGCAGACGTTCACGATTGCCGGCAATCGGCCCCATTTTCATCATGGTAGCGAGGCGGCCCTCTTCTTTCGCCGACGCTCGTGATTGCCAGGCACCTCTCCGCTTCGTCCTCGGGCTTGACCCGAGGAACCATACCTTTCGGACGCCAGCGGAAGTGCAGGATGGCGATCAGCGCGCCCCAATCCTGTCAGCATCTGTCAGGAATGTTTTCCTTGGCTTTGTCCACACCCTCCCTCGATGCCTGCATACTCCATCCCGGCAGCTTGCTAGTGGGAACGGGTGTGCACGACCGGCATCCAGGCAAGTGTGGCGCCGGAGATGACTCCCGCATGGTCGTGCGGGGCGCTCCGGCCCCGGGCCGAACCTGTGCGCCCGCGCTCCGTCCCAGAATACCGGGACGGGCGTGGGCCGGGAGCGGCAAGGGGAGAAAACGCCGGCGGCGCATGGCAGCGCGTCAAATAATAAAAATTGATCCGGCGTGGTTGCCATGCGCCGCTTCCCACAATGGCCAGACGCGAAAGCGGGCGTGGCGACGGAGAGCTGCGCCTCAAACATGGAGACACCGTTACATGACCCGAAGGACAAAGCCCGAAAATCGATCGGGGGCCTTGGAACGGAACTCTGTTACCCGGTGTCGCACAACGTTAACGGGAACCCGGTCGCACCGGTGGGACATGGATGCTAGCCTGCCGCAGGGAGGATGAAACGCAGGAGCAGGAAACCACGATGGCTACGGTACTGAACGCGAAAGGCGTCCCTCTTCCCTATAGCGGATCTTCGGTCAATCATTTTTCGGCGACGAATTCCGGCCCGCAGCTTTACGGCAGCGCCAGGAACGATTCGATGTGGGGCGATGGCAGCGTCGCCGTGACCATGTTCGGCGGGCTCGGCGACGACATCTATTATCTCTACTCGGCCAAGAACAAGGCTTTCGAACAGGCCGGCGAAGGCATCGACACGATCAGCACCTGGATGAGCTACACGCTGCCGGCCAATATCGAGAACCTGACGGTCACCGGCAGCGGGCGCTACGCGATCGGGAACTCCGGCGACAACATCATCACCGGCGGCTCTGGCCGGCAGACGATCGACGGCGGGCTGGGCGACGATGTCCTCAAGGGCGGAGCCGGAAGCGACGTCTTCGTCTTCGCGCAGGGAAATGGAAGCGACCTGATCCGCGATTTCACCGCCGAGGACCAAGTCCGCCTCAATGGCTACGGCTTCGCATCGTTCGACGAGGTCAGGGCCGGCATGGTCCAGTCCGGAAGCGACGTGCGGCTCGACCTGGGGGAGGGCGAGGTTCTGGTCTTCGCAAACACGACCGTGGACCGCCTTGCGCCAAGCCAGTTCAAGTTGAGCCTCGACAGGTCGGCGCTGGCCTTGTCCTTCTCGGACGAGTTCGACACGCTCGATCTCCGGGATGGCTCGGGCGGCACCTGGGACACGAATTTCTGGTGGGGACAGCCGAACGGAAGCACGCTTGCCGAGAATGGCGAGCTACAATGGTATATCGACGCGGACTACGGCCCGACAAGCTCGGTCAATCCGTTCAGCGTCGAAGACGGCATCCTCACGATCACCGCGGCCAGGGCGCCGGATGCGATCCGGCCCTATATCAACAATCATGAATATACGTCCGGGCTGCTGACGACGTATGGCTCGTTCTCCCAGACCTACGGCTATTTCGAGATGAGAGCCGACATGCCCAACAATCACGGCGTCTGGCCGGCCTTCTGGCTGCTGCCGGCGGACGGCTCATGGCCTCCCGAACTCGATGTCGTGGAGATGCGCGGACAGGATCCGAACACAGTCCAAGTCAGCGCGCACTCGAACGAGACCGGCAGCCGCACGACGGTGTCCTCGGCGGTCAATGTGACCAACACCGAAGGCTTCCACAACTATGGCCTGCTGTGGACGGAGGACGAACTCGTCTGGTATTTCGACGATGTCGAGGTCTTCCGCACCGACACTCCAGACGACATGCACGAACCCATGTACATGCTGGCCAATCTGGCGGTGGGAGGGACGGCCGGAACGCCCGCCGACGGCCTGGCGACGCCAGCCGAAATGGAGATCGACTATATCCGCGCCTACGAACTGGACTGGCTTGTCTGACACGGGAAGGCGCGCCTCGCTCGACTGCACTTAGCTTTCGAGCTTTGCGCATGGGCAGGCCGGGTTCTAGTGCAAATTGCGTTCAAGGAAACTTGGGCCGCGGCAGCGATGGTCAAGCCGAGGCAGAAAAGACATTAGAGACGGTCCAGATAGGGTGCTTCGCATGGTTGCGAGTACCCAAGATGCAGCGCTCAGCTTGGTCGGTTCCCAAAGTCAGACCCCCGGCTTCGACCTGCGCGCGATGATGCGGATCTCGATGATCGTGCCCGGTGTGATCAGTTCCACGACGCCGATTGCCGTCCACGCGGGATAGGGCGGGCGGATGTGCTCGTCTTTGACCTTCATGAATGCGGGGAGATGTCGGCGAAGCTCCGCGTGATAGGTGGTCATTTCGACGATGTCGGAAAAGCCGAGGCCTGCGGCCGCAAGGTTCTTGCCAAGCGATGTAAAGGCATCGCGAAATTGCGTCTCCGGGTCGGCAGAGACCGTGCCGTCAGGACGGGTGTCCGTCTGTCCTGAAAAGAAAACGAACTCTCCCGTGTCCAGAACCGGAGAAAGGTGCCATTCGTCGTGATATGTGGCGAATTCGGGTGCTGCGATCGTTGACATCGTCGTTAGCCTTCACCGACCCTCGCAATAGAGCTTATCGCGAAAGCGGTCCGCAATGCGCGCGATTTGCGACGCATAACGGCGCTAATTCCCCGCGCTTTCCATGCGCCGGCCCTGGATCGCCTTCTCCAGCCAGCCGATCTCCATTTCGGGAACCGATGACAGGAGCAGGTCGGTATAGGCGTCGAAGGGCGGTTTCAGGACTTCGGATTTCGGGCCGTAGCGCACGACCTCGCCGCGATACATGACCGCGATGGAATCGGCGATGGATTTGACCGTCGCCAGGTCGTGGGTGATGAACAGATAGGCGACGTCTTCCTCCTGCTGCAGGTCGAGCAGAAGCTTGAGGATGCCGTTGGCGACAAGCGGATCGAGTGCGCTCGTCACCTCGTCGCAGATGATCAGCTTCGGCTTGGCGGCGAGCGCGCGGGCGATGCAGACGCGCTGCTTCTGACCGCCGGACAACTCGGCTGGATAGCGATCGATGAAGCCTTTGCCCATCTCGATCTTTTCGAGCAGTTCGGCGACACGAAGATCACGCCGTTTACCACGCAGATCGAAATAGAATTCCAGCGGCCGGCCGATGATGGCGCCGACGGTCTGGCGCGGGTTCATGGCGACGTCCGCCATCTGGTAGATCATCTGCAATTGCCGAAGGTCTTCCTTCGTGCGGTCGGCCAGGCGGTTGGCGAGCGTGCGCCCGGAGAAGGTGACGCTGCCCTCCGACGGCGGCAGAAGGCCGGTGACCGCCCGCGCCAGCGTCGATTTGCCGGAGCCGGATTCGCCGACGACGGCAAGCGTCTGGCCCGGGAAGATGTCGACGCTGACATTCTTCAGCACCTTGACCGTGCCGCCGCCATAGGCGGCTGTCACGTTCTTCACGGAAAGAAAAGCCGCCGTGCCGGGCTTTTTTTCCCGGTGCTCGATCTCGTGCACCGACACCAGCGCATTGGTGTAATCCTGCCGCGGCTCCTTGATGATCTGGCGCGTGCCGCCCCATTCCACCAGCTTGCCGTGGCGCAGCACCATGATCTCGTCGGCAACCTGCGCCACCACGGCGAGATCGTGGGTGATGTAGAGCGCCGCGACCCCGGTGTCGCGGATCGCGTCCTTGATGGCCGCGAGCACGTCTATCTGCGTCGTCACGTCGAGCGCTGTGGTCGGCTCGTCGAAAACGATCAAATCGGGCTCGGAGCACAGCGCCATGGCAGTCATGACGCGCTGCAACTGGCCGCCCGAGACCTGGTGCGGAAAACGCCTGCCGATGTTTTCGGGGTCGGGAAGGCTGAGCTTCCTGAACAGGGCAATCGCGCGCCTTTCGGCCTCCGCCCGAGTCGCCGTGCCGTGCAGTAGCGCTGCCTCGACGACCTGGTCCATGAGCCGGTGCGCCGGATTGAATGCCGCCGCCGCCGATTGCGCGACGTAGCAGACCTCGCGGCCGCGCAGCTTGCGGATGCCGGACTTGCCGGATTTCAGGATGTCGCGGCCATTGAGGATCACCTCGCCGCCGGTGATGCGGCAGCCGCCGCGGCCATAGCCCATGGAGGACAGGCCGATGGTCGACTTGCCGGCGCCGGATTCGCCGATCAGGCCAAGCACCTTGCCGCGCTTCAGCGTCAGCGACACGTCGTCGACGAGCGTGATGTCGCGGGGCGCTTCGCCGGGCGGAAACACTCTCGCCTCGATCCGGAGGTTGCGGATGTCGAGCAGGACTTCCGGCTTCGCCTGCGTTCCAGCCTTGGCCATTAGCCGCGCCCTCCCTTGAGGCTGGTTGTGCGGTTGAGCACCCAGTCGGCGACCAGGTTGACGGAGATCGCCAGCGCTGCGATCGCGGCGGCCGGGATCAGCGCCGCCGGTATGCCGAAGACGATGCCGTCCTTGTTTTCCTTGACCATGCCGCCCCAGTCGGCCTGCGGCGGCTGCACGCCTAGCCCGAGGAAGGACAGCGCCGAAAGGAACAGCACGGCATAGATGAAGCGCAGGCCCAGTTCCGAAACCAGCGGCGACAGCGCATTGGGCAGGATCTCGCGAAAGATGATCCAAGTCGAGCCTTCGCCGCGCAGCTTTGCCGCCTCGACGAAATCCATGACGTTGATGTCGACAGCCACCGCGCGCGACAGCCGATAGACGCGGGTCGCATCGAGAATGCCCATGACCAGGATGAGCGTTACCAGCGTCGAGGGCAGGACGGAAAGTACGACGAGGGCGAAGATCAGCGTCGGGATGGCCATCAGCAAATCGACGAAGCGCGACATCAGCGTGTCGAACCAGCCGCCGACAACGGCTGCGGTGAAGCCGAGGACGGAACCGAGCGTGAAGGACAAGGCCGTGGCCAGGACGGCGATCAGGATGGTGGTGCGGGCGCCGTAGATCAGGCGCGACAGCAGATCGCGGCCGAGATTGTCTGTGCCGAGCCAGTATTGCGCCGACGCAGGCTCCCAGACATTGCCGACGATCTCGCCGAGCCCGTAGGGCGCAATCCACGGCGCGAAGATCGCCGCCACCATGAACAGCGTGGTGAAGACCAGGCCCAGCCAGGCGCCGGCGGGTATTCTCTTCAGGTCCAGCATGCCGGCCTCACTTCGGATGCCTGAGCCGCGGATTGGCCACGATCGCGCCGATGTCGGCGACGATGTTCAAGCCGATATAAACCGCAGCGAAGATCAGGCCGACGGCCTGCACCACCGGCACGTCGCGCTTGGCGACGTGGTCGACGAGATACTGACCCATGCCCGGATAGACGAAGATCACCTCGACCACGACCACGCCGACGATCAGGAAGGCGAGGTTGAGCATGACGACGTTGATGATGGGCGCGATCGCGTTGGGGAAGGCGTGCCTGCGGATCACGTCGAAGGCCGACAGCCCCTTCAGTTCGGCGGTCTCGACATAGGCGGACTGCATGACGTTAAGGATGGCTGCGCGCGTCATGCGCATCATGTGGGCGAGAACGACGAGGGTCAGCGCCGTGGCCGGCAGGGCGATCGCCTGCATGCGATCCAGAAAGGGCATGCCATCGTAGACGGTGGAAATACCGGGAAACCACTGGAACTTCACCGCGAAGAAATAGACCAGCAGGTAGCCGATGAAGAATTCGGGCAGCGAGGTGGAAGCCAGCGCCATGCCGGAGATCAGCTTGTCGACGAAGCCGTTGCGGTAGCGGACGGCGAGCAGGCCGAGGATGATCGCCAGTGGCACGGACACGACCGCCGCCCAGAAGGCGAGAAACAACGTGTTCCACAGCCGCCCGCCGATGGAGGTGGCGATGTCCTGCCCGCTCGACAGCGCGGTGCCGAGGTCGCCGGTGACGACGCCGCCCAGCCATCTGAAGTAGCGGATAAAGGCGGAATCGTTGAGCCCCATCTCCTCGCGCAGATTGGCGAGCGCCTCAGGCGTCGCCGACTGCCCGAGGATCGACTGCGCGACGTCGCCGGGCAGGATCTGGGTGCCGGCGAAGATGAGGACCGAGACGGCCAGGAGTAGGAGCAGGCCCAGCGCGATGCGCTGGGCCACGAGCTTCACGATGGGTGACGACATGAGCGCAAGGTCGGGCTCAGGCCACGAGCCAGCACTTGGACAGGGCGTAGCCGCCCATCATCTCCTGATTGCCGTCCGGACTCCAGCCGCCGACCTTGGCGCTGGTCGCGTCTATGAAGTCGTTGAACATCGGCGTGATCACGCCGCCCTCGTCGCGCACGATCATGCCCATGTCGGCATAAATCTTCTTGCGCTTCTCGGTGTCCAGTTCGGCGCGCGCCTGGAGCAGCATCTTGTCGAAGTCCTCGCGGAAGAAGCGCGTGTCGTTCCAGTCCGCCTTGGAATAGTAGGCGGTGGAATACATCTGGTCCTGTGTCGGCCGCCCGCCCCAGTAGGAGGCCGAGAAGGGCTGCTTGTTCCAGACCTCCGACCAGTAGCCGTCGCCGGGCTCGCGCTTGACCTCGATGGTTATGCCGGCCTTGGCGGCGCTCTGCTGATAGAGCTGGGTGGCGTCGACGGCGCCCGGGAAAGCCACGTCCGACGTGCGCAGCAGGACCGGACCGGAATGGCCGGACTTCTTGTAATGGAAGGCGGCCTTTTCGGGATCGTATGTGCGCTGCTCCATTTCGGTGAAGAGCGGGTAGGCCTTGTTGATCGGCGTGTCGTTGCCGACCGAGCCGTAGCCCTGCAAGATCTTCTGGACCATCTCTTCGCGATCGAGAGCATATTTCAGCGCCAGCCGCAGGTCGTTGTTGTCGAACGGCGCGGTGTTGCAGTGCATGATGAACACGTAGTGGCCGCGGCCGGCGACGTTCTGGATCGTCACGCCGGGCACGCGCTTGATCAACTCGACGATCTTGGGCTCGACGCGGTTGATGATGTCGACCTGCCCGCCCTGGAGGGCGGAAGTGCGCGCCGTCGCGTCATTGATGACGATGATCTCGATCTGGTCGGCGAAGCCGCGGTCGTCGCGCCAGTAATTGGCGAACTTTTCGCCGCCATGGCGCACGCCCGCCTCGTTGACGGTGATCTTGTAGGGGCCGGTGCCGATGCCTTCGGCCGGGTTGTCCTTGCCGCCATTGGGCTGGATCATCAGGTGGTAGTCATCCAGCAGGAAGGGCAGGTCGGCATTGGCGTCCTTGAGCGAGAAAACGACCGTGTCGCCATCGGCCTTGACGCTGTCGATGCCGCCCATGATGCCGAGCGCGCCGGACTTTGAATTCTCGTCGGAGTGACGCTCCATCGTCGCGACGACGTCGGCCGGCGTCATCTCCTTGCCGTTGTGGAACTGTACGCCCTTGCGGATCTTGAATGTCCAGACCTTGGCGTCGTCGGAAGCGCCCCATTCCTCGGCGAGCGCCGGTTTCACCACGCCGTCGGCGGAAATCTGCACGAGCTGCTCGGCCCACTGGCGGCCGAAGAAATAGGGAACCTGGCTCGACCAGGTCGCTGGGTCGAGACTGTCGGTGGCGGCGCCGCCCTGCATGCCGGCGCGAAGGATGCCGCCCCTGACCGGGCCCTGGGCGCGAGCGGCGCCGGCGAGCAGCGAATTGGCGAATGTCGCCGAGACGCCAAGCGCGGCGGCGCGGCCGAGGAAGTCGCGGCGGTTCAGCTTGCCCGCGGCGACGTGGCGGCTCAGGAAATCAAGTTCGTTAGACATTTGTGGTTCCTCACTCAGGCGGTTTTGCCGACATTATTTTTGTATTTTTGTGAGTTGAATATTGGCCGCAACACCAACGCGGGCGCAAGGCAGAATGCGACATGACGTGGCGTAAATGGCATGTCGCGTCTGGACCAACCGTGTCAGGCGTTCAGATGTGATCGCGGCGGATTTTTTCCTCGAAATCGCGCTCGAATACCAGCTTTTCGCCTTCATAGGCCTCGATGCGTGCGGTCAGATGGAAATTTTCGCGATCGGAGCGGATCGCGGTGAAAGTCTCGGTCCGCACCGACCATTCATTTCGCGACAAGGTGGCGGTCCAGTGCGTCTCACCGCGCGCCGAGAGAGGATCGTCGGGACCTATCGTCCAGGTTTCACGGGCTATGCCGCCGGTCGCAAGACCATGCTCGAGATCGCGGACTTCGCCTGAATCGTCGACGATCGCGAGCGTGACGATGCCGGTCTTCTGGTCGCGGCCGAGATGCCGTTCGGAATTCGCTGGCCGCAGTTGCTCCGTGCGCCAGGGGGCCGCCGCTTCCGGCGGCTGAAACGAGGTTTCGTCGCCTGTGGCGAGCGGCCGCACGGGAAGCATCAGCCTTGCCGAACTCAGGGTCAGCGCGACGGGTTCCGGCGACGGCCAGACCATCGGCCAATAGGCGGTCGAGATCGCCACGCGCAGCCGGTGCCCCACCGGGATGCGATAGGCGGCCTGATCGAGCGTGACGGTGGCTGATATTTGCGCTCCCGGGACCAAGGCTCGCGGGCGCTCGTGCGAGTCATGGTGCGTCAGGTTGAGCAGTCCGTAGGAAATCAGTTCCGACGCCCCGTCGGGATGCACATCGCAGAGCCTGACGGCGATGTTTGCCTGCGGCCGGTCGGCGCGAACCGCGATCTCGAGTTGCGCCGCGCCGACGATGTCGATCGGCTCCGTCAGCGGCGGCAAGTCGAAGCAGGCCGACAGCGCGTCGTCGCCGCGCTGATCGCCCGGCAATTCGGGACCGAAGGTGAATGGAAAATACTCTCCGCCTTCGAGGCCGCAATCCTGCCGCGACGCGACGGTGACGGGTTCGGCACTGCTTTCGAGCAGGTCGATCGCGCGCGTGGCGATCCGCGGCGAAGGCCATTTCGTCTCCGCGATCCAGCGGCCCGGGCGGGCGTCGTGCCAGCGCGCCGGGCGCACGCTGTCCATGAGCCAGGCCCGGTAGGCCGGATCGTTCTCGACGCCGGTGTCGACGCCCTTCAGCCAGCGATCCCACCAGCGCAGCGCTTCCTGCAGGAAACCGATACGGGGCTCCGGCGCGGCATAATGCGGGTATTTGTGGATCCACGGGCCGATAATGCCTTTGACCGGCGCTTTCACGCCCTCGACCAGGTTTGCGACCGTGTTGCGATAACCGTCGTGCCAGCCGCCGATCGACAGCACGGCTGCCTGGATCGCGGCAAAATCCTCGCAGACCGAACCGCGCTTCCAGTAGGCGTCGCGGGCCTGATGGGTGAGCCATGTCTTCAGCAGGAAAGGCTGGTTTTCGAGCCTCTCCAGCCACATCTCGCGCCAGCTCTCGCCGACGATGGCGGGGTCCGGCGGCCGCGACGAATAGGACAGCATGGTCGAGGCCCAGCCGAAATTCTCGTTGAGCAGGCAGCCGCCCTTGTAGTGGATGTCGTCGGCATAGCGGTCGACGGTCGAGCAGAGGCTTATGACCGCCTTCAACGCCGGCGGCTGCTTCGCGGCGACCTGAAGCGAATTGAAGCCGCCCCAGGAAATGCCCATCATGCCGACATTGCCGTTGCACCATGGCTGCGAAGCGGCCCAGGCGATCACGTCGCATGCGTCCTGCAATTCCTGCTCGGTGTATTCGTCCTCCATCAGGCCTTGCGAATCGCCGTTGCCGCGCATGTCGACGCGGATGCAGGCATAGCCGTGGCCGGCGAACCAGGGATGGGTGAGGCAGTCACGATAGGTCGTGCCGTCGCGCTTGCGATAAGGCAAATGCTCCAGGATCGCCGGGACTGGGTTCTTCCCGGCGTCCTCAGGCATCCAGATGCGGGCCGAAAGCCGGCAGCCGTCAGGCATGATGATGCCGATGTCTAGGTGCTCGACGGTTTTGCGGGGGAAGGTGGTGATAGTCTTCATTCCAAAAGCTCCTGACGGGCGGCATCAGGCATGGAGACGGCTGTAAGTTCAATGCGGATTAGCGTCCTGCCCCATCGCATTTGCGTCCGCAGGAGCAATCGCAGTTGCGGAGCCTTGGTGCCTCAATTCAGCAGGAATATCGTTGTCGATCTTGCTGTCTTGGTACTCGGCCGAAAGGGCGTCGTAGCGGGCGTAGATTTTTGTGATCCGCGTTTCGAGCCGGGCGCGCTCGGGTTCCGGGAGATCGCGCACGAGCTTGCGGATGGAGTAGCTCTTCCAGTAGGCGTTCTCGGCATTGTAGCAGCCCGGATCGAGCGTGAAGACCTCCTTCAGGATCTTCAGGTCGTGCGGGATGGCGAAGGAGTCGCGCGAATCTTCATGACTGAACAGGTAGTAGAAATTGTCGAAGCCGGTCCAGGTGATCGCCGACAGGCATAGCGAGCAGGGCTCGTGGGTGGCGAGGAAGATGCAATCCCCGGTGTCCGGCCGCTTTTGGCGCGGCATTTCGTAGAAGCGCTTCAGCGCGTGGATTTCGCCATGCCAGAGCGGATTTTCGGTCTCGTTGTTGGTCTCGGCGAGCACCAACGAGCGGTCGTCCTTCCGCAGGATCGCGGCACCGAACAGCTTGTTGCCGTGCGATACGCCTTCGGCCGTCCTCGGCACGATGTCGTGCTCGATCACGTCGAGCAGGCGATCGATGAGGGCGGCGTCGCTCACAGCGTCATTCCCGGCAGGTGGATTTCCCAGGGTTCGTTGAAGAAGAACTCCTCGAGATTGGAGCCATCGCCGCCGCGGTCGACCACCAGGAACTCCTGCGGCTCGTCGATCGGGGTCAAGACGCCGTGCCAGGTGTTGCGCGGATAGTTGACGCCCTGTCCGGGCTCGGTGACGAAGGCGTGCGGCGTGCCGGGGCCGTTTTCACCGTCATGGCAGACCACCACGACGAAGGGTTGGGGAGCGAGCGGCATGAAGGCCTGGCTGCCGAAGGGGTGGCGCTCGACCATGGTGAGCCGCAGCGGAAACGCGTAGGGCGTGCTCTTGACGATCGAGATCAGCACGCGGGCATTCGGGCCTTCGGCCTCCACCCTGGCGAGGCCGTGATAGCGTTCGGCCCTCCCGCCATTGATCGGGTAGCGGTTGTCGCCTTCCATGTCGAGCACGTCGCCGAACTCGGCAAAGGCTTCGCGGGTCAGCGGTTCTGCAAGGATTTTTTTCACGGGAATACCCCTATCCGAAGCGTTTCGCGGCGCCCGATGCGCCGAGCTTCATGTGCCGGTTGACGTCCTTGTAGAGGAGATAGCGGAACTTGCCGGGGCCGCCAGCGTAACAGGCCTGCGGGCAGAAGGCGCGCAGCCACATGTAGTCGCCGGCCTCCACCTCGACCCAGTCCTGGTTGAGGCGGTAGACCGCCTTGCCCTCCAGAACGTAGAGGCCGTGCTCCATCACATGCGTTTCGGCGAAGGGGATCACGGCGCCTGGTTCGAAGGTGACGATGGTGACATGCATGTCGTGGCGCATGTCGGCCGGATCGACGAAGCGCGTCGTCGCCCATTTGCCGTCAGTGCCCGGCATCGGGGTAGGCGCGATGGCGGCCTCGTCGGCGAAGAAGGCTTCGGGGATCTCGATGCCTTCGACGAAGTCGTAGGCCTTGCGGATCCAGTGGAAACGGACCGGCGTCGAGCCTTCGTTGCGAACGGTCCATTGGCTTACCGGCGGGATGAAGCCAAAGCCGCCAGGTCGCATCACCTGCTTGCGGCCTTCAATGGTGACGGTCAGTTCGCCTTCCACGATGAAGAGGGCCGCTTCCGCGCCGGTGTCCGGTTCGGGCCTATCGCTGCCACCGCCCGGACCGACTTCCATGATGTATTGCGAAAACGTCTCGGCGAAGCCCGACAAGGGTCGCGACAGTACCCACGCCCTGGTCTCCTCCCAGAACGGCAGGCAGCTGGTTACGATATCGCTCATCACGCCTTTCGGAATGACGGCGTAGGCCGCGGTGAACACGGCGCGGCCGGTGAGGAGGTCCGTCTGCGGCGGCAGGCCGCCATGGGGCGCGTAATAGGTGCGGCCGGTCATATTCGTTTTCCTAATTGCTCGCCGGCGAGCGCAGGTCTTTGGTGACTGTGCCGACCGCATCGATCTCGTGCTCGTGCGGCCAGTCGCGGAACGTTTCCGCCAGACCGCTGGCATACCACTCCTGCATGGCAGGCAAGCGCAGCAACCGTGTTGCGTAGGCGGCGGAGGTGGCGTCAAGTTCCAGGCCGTAGGTCTGGACGCGAAAAGCGACCGGGCAGAAGAAGGCATCCGCGGCGGAAAAATCAGGGCCGGCGAGGAAAGGACCACCGAAGCGGCTAATTCCGTCGTTCCAGAGCACGGAAAGGCGGGTGATATTGGCCTTCAGCGCGTCCGGCTGTTGGTGGAGGTTTATCCGAACGCCGACATTCATGCCGCAGATATTGCGCAGGGCGAGAAAGCCGGAGTGCATCTCGGCGGCGGCTGAGCGGGCGAAAGCCCGCGCTGCGGGGTCGCTGGGCCAGACGCCCTCATGGCGCTCGGCCAGATACTCGGCGATGGAAAGGGAATCCCAGACCAGGATGTCCCCATCCCCAAGCAGGGGAACCATCCCATTGGGGGACAATAGGCGATACTTCGACCATGCGTCCTGATCGTGAAAGGGAATCAGGTGTTCGGAGAAGGGAATGCCGAGCGCCTTCATCAGGACCCAGGGCCTGAGCGACCAGGAGGAGTAATTCTTGTTGCCGATATAGAGATCGTACATTGGGTGGCTCGCCTTGTTCAATCGGGCAGGATGTCGGCAAGGCGCAGGAGCGCGATGCGCTCCACCTCGCGGCAGGCGGTGGCGAATTCGGCGGCGCGGTCATTGCCGATGCGCGTTTCGAAGGCGGCCAGTATCTCGTCCTTGGTCCTTCCCTTGACGGCTATGATGAAGGGGAAACCAAAGGTGGTGACGTAGGCCGAATTGAGCTTCGAAAACAGTTCGCGTTCGGCATCGGTGAGCGCGTCGAGCCCGGCGGAAGCCTGCTCCTTGGTCGATTCGGCCGTCAGCCTTTTCGCGGCCGCCAGCTTGCCGGCAAGGTCGGGGTGGGCCTTCAGCACACCGAGCCGCTCGGTCTCGGTTGCGGAGCGAAATACGCGGCAGAGCGCGTTGTGCAGGCCACCGGCTCTGTCATGCGCGGGGCCAAGTTCCAGATCGAAAGCGCGCTCGGCGACCCAGGGCGAGTGCTCGAAGACGCCGCCGAATTTTTCGACGAATTCTTCCGGCTCCATGCGGGACGGCCGCAGCGCCGGCGCCCGGTACGGGTGGTGCTCGCGCCAGTGGCGGGCGATGTCGATGCGGCGCGCCAGCCAGACTTTGTCGTGGCTTTTCACATAGTCGATGAAGCGTTTCAGCGCCGCCGCGCGGCCGGGGCGGCCGACGAGCCGGCAGTGCAGGCCGATATTCATCATGCGCGGCCGGCCCGCCTTGCCTTCTGCATAGAGCGTGTCGAACGAGTCTTTAAGATAGGCGAAGAACTGATCGCCGGAATTGAAGCCCTGCGGCGTGGCGAAGCGCATGTCGTTGGCGTCGAGCGTGTAGGGGATGATGAGCTGCGGCGGGATGGCGCCGCCATGGCCGTCGTGATCGAGCCAGTAGGGAAGCTCGTCGTCATATGTGTCGGACACATAGTCGAAGCCGCCCTCGGCCGCGGCCAAGCGCACCGAATTGATCGAGGTGCGGCCGAGATAAAGCCCCTTCGGGCGCTCGCCGGTAACTTCGGAATGCAGCCGGATCGCTTCCTCCAGGTCGCGGCGCTCGTCCTCCATCTTGTGGTCGCGGTAGTCGATCCACCGCAGGCCGTGCGAGGCGATTTCCCAGCCGGCTTCCTGCATGGCCGTCACCTGGTCGGGCGAGCGGGCAAGGGCGCTGGCGACGCCATAGACGGTCACCGGAATTTCGGCTTCGGTGAACATGCGGTGCAGGCGCCAGAAGCCGGCGCGGGCGCCGTATTCGTAGATCGATTCCATGTTCCAGTGGCGCATGCCGGCCCAGGGGGCGGCGCCGACGATCTCGGACAGGAAGGCTTCTGAGGCGGCGTCACCGTGAAGGATGCAGTTCTCGCCGCCTTCCTCGTAATTGACGACGAACTGCACTGCGATATGCGCGCCGCCCGGCCATTTCGGGTCCGGCGGGTTCTGCCCGTAGCCGCGCATGTCTCGCTGATAACGCATCAATCCCTCGCCGCCAGTCCTGTTGGATCTGCCAATCCAAGATAGTCGACGGGATCGGCCGGCATTCCCCCGAAAAATTTTGAAAGTCTTTTTGTGGCGTTCCGCTTCACCCCGACTTATGCATGGCATTTAATCGCCGCACAATCGATCGCTTGCGCTTGGCGGTCTCGAGGGAGGCAGAATGTCGGGAACTGAAGGCGGACGCCTGACCACGCATGTGCTCGACACCGCTTCGGGAAAGCCGGCGGCGGGGCTGTCCATTTCGCTGTTCCGCATCGAGGGCGAGGAGCGGACGCTGCTCAAGACCGTGTCCACCAACAGCGACGGCCGCTGCGATACGCCGCTTCTGGCGGGCGCGGAATTTACGGCCGGCGAATACGAACTGGTGTTTGCGGCGGGCGACTATCTGCGTAGGCAGGGGATCGCGCTGCCGGAACCGGCATTCCTCGACATCGTTCCCATCCGGTTCGGCATTGCCGAGAACAAACACTACCATGTGCCACTGCTGGTTTCGCCGTACGGCTACTCGACCTACAGGGGGAGCTGAAGGATGGCCGCCGTGAAAACGCGCAACGAAATCCGCTTCCTGCTCAATGGCGAGGCGGTGGCGCTTTCCAAGGTCTCGCCGGACGAGACGCTGCTCGATTATCTGCGGCTGCGCCGGTCGCTGCGTGGCAGCAAGGAAGGCTGCGCGGAGGGCGATTGCGGCGCCTGCACGGTTCTGGTCGGGCGGCTCGCCGGCGGCGAACTCGCTTACGAAAGCGTCAATGCCTGCATCCGCTTCCTCGGCTCGGTCGACGGCTGCCATGTCGTCACCATCGAGCACCTGCGCGGCGAGGGCGGGAAGCTGCATCCTGTGCAGCAGGCGATGGTCGACTTCCACGGCTCGCAATGCGGCTTCTGCACGCCCGGCTTCGTGATGTCGCTCTATGCGCTGTGGATGCGCAACCCCGAGCCGTCGGATGCCGCTATGGAGAAGGCTCTGCAGGGCAATCTCTGCCGCTGCACCGGCTATGAGGCGATCATTCGCGCCGCGCGCGCGATTTCCAGCTACGGCAAGGCGGCGAAGGATCCACTGGCGGTGGAGCGCGCGGCGGTCGCGAAGAAGCTAGCGGCGCTGAGGGACTGCGCGCGCGTCGAGATCGGCGAAGGCAAGGGCCGGCTCGTCGTGCCGGCAAACGTCGGGGATTTTGCCGCGATACTCGAAGCCGAGCCGACGGCGACCATCATCGCGGGTTCGACGGATGTCGGGCTATGGGTAACGAAATTCATGCGCGAGATTTCGCCGGCCGTGTTCATCGGCGGGCTGGACGAGCTGCGGACGATTTCGGAGCGCAACGGCGTAATTTCAATCGGCGCGGGCGTGACCTACACGGAAGCTTTTTCGATGCTGGCGGAGCGCATTCCAGCGCTCGGGCCGCTGTTCGACCGCATCGGCGGCGACCAGGTGCGCAATATGGGCACAATCGGAGGCAACATCGCCAACGGCTCGCCGATCGGCGATACGCCACCGCCGTTCATCGCGCTCGGCGCGACGCTGACACTGCGCAAGGGCAATGAGCGCCGGACGATGCCGCTGGAGGATTTCTTCGTCGCCTACGGCAAGCAGGACCGGCAGCCGGGTGAGTTCGTCGAGGCGGTGGATGTGCCGGTACCGGCCGAAGGCGCGCACTTCGCTGTTCACAAGATCACCAAGCGCCGCGACGAGGATATCACCGCCGTGCTTGGCGCGTTTCACCTGAGGCTGGCCGGCGACGGCACGGTTTCGGATGTCCGCATCGCCTATGGCGGCATGGCGGCGACGCCGAAGCGGGCGAAGGCGGTCGAGGCGATGCTGATGGGCAGGGCGTGGAGCGAGGTGACGGTGGAGGAAGCGGTCGAGGCATATGCCGAGGATTTCACGCCGCTGACTGACATGCGCGCTTCGGCGGAATACCGGATGCTGGTGGCGAAGAATTTGCTCCGGCGGTTCTATCTGGAGACGACCGGGACGGCGGCGCCGGTTCAGGTCTCAAGGCATGAGGCGGCGTGAGGAACTGGTGATGACCAAGCATCAAATCATCGACCTCAAGGCCGAGAAAATTTCGGGCGGCGTCGCGTCCGACCAGCGGCATGATTCGGCGCACAAGCATGTCGACGGCTCGGCCATTTATATCGACGATATGCCGGAAACTGCCGGCACGCTGCATGGCTGCCTCGGGCTATCGACCGTGGCGCATGGGGCAATCGGTGCGATCGACCTGTCGGGGGTTCGCTCGGCGCCCGGCGTGGTCGATGTGCTGACTGCCAAGGACGTGCCGGGAGAGAACGATATTTCGCCGACCGGCCGGCATGACGAGCCGGTGCTGGCCGACGGCGACGTGCAGTTTCATGGCCAGCCGATCTTTGCTGTGATCGCCGAGACGCGGGAACAGGCGCGGCGCGCCTGCCGGCTGGCGAAGATCGAATATGACGAATTGCCGGCGATCATCGATGTGGCCGATGTCGAGCCCAAGGGTGCGAAGCTGGTGACGCCGCCGCTGACGCTGTCGCGCGGCGATGCCGCCGGGGCCATCGCCGAAGCCCCCCGCAAACTGCGGGGTCAAATGCGGGTCGGCGGCCAGGATCACTTCTACCTCGAGGGCCATATCGCCATGGCCGTGCCGGGCGAGGACGACGACGTTACAGTCTATTCGTCGACGCAGCATCCGAGCGAAGTGCAGCATATGGTAAGCCATGCGCTCGGCGTGCCGTCGCATGCGGTGACTGTGGAAATCCGGCGCATGGGCGGTGGGTTCGGCGGCAAGGAGACGCAGTCGAACCAGTTCGCGGCGATCGCGGCGATCGCGGCCAAGCGGCTTGGCCGCGCGGTAAAGATCCGGCCCGACCGGGACGACGACATGACCGCGACCGGCAAGCGTCATGATTTCCTGATCGACTATGAAGTCGGCTTCGACGATGAGGGAAAAATCCACGGCGTCGACTTTTCCTACGCGGCGCGCTGCGGGTTTTCGTCGGACCTTTCGGGGCCGGTGACGGACCGAGCGCTGTTCCACTGCGACAACGCCTATTTTTACCCGGCGGTGAAGGCGATCTCCGTGCCGCTCTACACCAACACGGTTTCCAACACCGCGTTCCGCGGCTTCGGCGGGCCGCAGGGCATGGTCGGCGCGGAGCGCGTCATCGACGAGGTGGCGTTCGCAACCGGCAAGGATCCGCTCGAGGTCCGCAAGCTCAATTTCTACGGGACCAGCGACCGCAACGTCACGCCCTACCACCAGACGGTGGAGGACAACATCATCCAGCACATCGTGTCGGAACTGGAGGAAAGTTCGGACTATGCGCGGCGGCGGCGCACCATCGATGCGTTCAACGCCAACAGCCGGATCATAAAACGCGGGCTGGCGCTGACGCCGGTAAAATTCGGCATCTCGTTCACCGCGACCCATTTCAACCAGGCCGGCGCGCTGGTGCATGTCTATACCGATGGCTCGGTGCACCTGAACCATGGCGGCACCGAGATGGGGCAGGGGCTCTACGTCAAGGTCGCGCAGGTGGTGGCGGAGGAGTTCCAGATCGACATCGACCAGGTGAAGATCACCGCGACGACCACCGGCAAGGTGCCGAACACCTCGGCGACCGCGGCGTCATCCGGCTCCGATCTCAACGGCATGGCGGCGAAGAACGCCGCCCGCATCATCCGCGACCGCCTCGCCGATTTCGCGGCGGAGAAATACGCGGTGCCGCTCGACCAGATCGAGTTCCTGCCCAACCGGGTGCGGATCGGCAACCAGCAGGTCGCCTTCGCCGATCTCGTCAAGCAGGCCTATATGGCGCGCATCCAGCTTTCGGCGGCGGGCTTCTACAAGACGCCGAAGATCCACTGGAACCGCGACAAGGGGCAGGGCCATCCGTTTTATTATTTCGCCTATGGAGCCTCTGTGTCGGAGGTGTCGATCGACACGCTGACCGGCGAATATGTCGTGGAACGCACCGACATCCTGCACGAGACGGGCCGGTCGCTGAACCGCGCGATCGATCTCGGCCAGATCGAGGGCGGCTTCATCCAGGGCATGGGCTGGCTGACTACGGAAGAACTCGTCTGGGACGAGAAGGGCCGGCTGCGCACCCATGCGCCGTCGACCTACAAGATACCGCTGGCGTCGGACCGGCCGAAAATCTTCAACGTGACGCTTGCCGATTGGCCGGAGAACAACGAGCCGACCATCCACCGCTCCAAGGCGGTCGGCGAGCCGCCCCTGATGCTGGCGATGTCGGTTCTGCATGCAATTTCGGACGCGGTGGCGAGCGTCGCCGGCCACAAGATCTGCCCGCGCCTCGACACGCCGGCGACGCCCGAGCGTGTGCTGATGGCGGTCGAGCGGCTGAGGGCCGAAGCGGCACGCAGATGAGCGGCACCGCCAAGAGCCTGCGGGCTTTCCTCGACGCGTCGCCATTAGCGGCGTTGGTCGAGGTGGCGGAGGCGAAAGGCTCGACCCCGCGCGAGAAGGGCGCGTGGATGCTGGTTTCGCCGGAGAAGATTTTCGGCACGATCGGCGGCGGGCAGCTGGAATTTATGGCGATCGACCGGGCGAGGGAGATGTTGGCGGACGTAGGCGCTGCCCCTCACCCTTACCCTCTCCCCGCGGGCGGGGAGAGGGGGGCGTCAACGTTGGCGATCCCCCTCTCCCCGTCTTTACGGAGAGAGGGTAAGGGTGAGGGGCAGCGCGACAGTGAAGGATTGCTCCTCGACATCCCGCTCGGACCCGAAATCGGTCAGTGCTGCGGCGGGCGTGTCGGCGTGTCGATCAGGCTCGTGGACGAAGATCTACAGGCAAAGCTCCTCGGGGAAGCCGAGGCCGAAGACACCAGGCTCCCCCATGTCCATCTTTTCGGCGGCGGCCATGTCGGCCATGCGCTGGCCTCGGCCTTCGCGCTGCTGCCGGTGCGGGTGATTGTGGTAGAGACACGGGCCGATGCGCTGGAGGACATGCCTGAGGGCGCAGAAACGCGGCTGACCCCGGTGCCCGAAGAAATGGTCCGCGACGCGCCGGCCGGTTCCGCCTTCGTCGTGCTCACCCACGACCATGCGCTGGATTTCCTGATCGTGGCCGAGGCGCTGAAGCGCGCGGACGCCGCCTATGTCGGCATGATAGGCTCGAAGACGAAGAAGGCGACGTTCAAGAGCTGGTATCTCAAGACCGCCGGCGGCAGCGAGGCGGACTTTGCCCGCCTCGTCTCGCCGATCGGAGGCGACACGGTGAAGGACAAGCGCCCCGCCGTCATCGCCGCGCTGGCCGCGGCGGAGATCATGACGGCGCTGGCGGGCTAGGCTGCCCATGCCGCCGAGGCGCTCGACGGCAGCATGGCAGGGAGCTTACTGCCGCGCGCTCATTCAGTCGCCTGGGTGTGCGATTCCAGGAACCAGAGGGCCTTGTCCAGAGCGCGCGAATAGCCGGTGAAGATATCGGCGGTGCCGGCGTCCCCTGCTTCGTCGGTCTCGTCGATGGCGGTGCGCACCAGCGTGGCGGTTGCGGCGTAGCGGTCGATCAACGCGGCAAGATGGTCCTTGGAGCTGGAGATGTTAGTGGGATAGGCGCCAAGCGTGCTTTTCTCCGCCACGACCTGCGACGTGCCCATTGCGGTCCCGCCGAGCTGTACGGCGCGTTCCGCGATGGTGTCCACATAGGTGTCGAGTTCGCTGCGGAAGCCGTCGAGCATTTCGTGAATGGCGATGAAATTCGGGCCCTTGATGTTCCAGTGCGCCTGCTTGGTGATCAGGGCAAGGTCAATCGAATCGGCGAGCCTTGCGTTCAGGACTTCGATCGACGTTTTCTTGGCGTTGGACTTCAGGTCGTTTCTTGTCGCGGTTGCCGGCATGACGCACTCCTCGAATTTGCTGTGCCTGTAGGTATGCCCGCCCGGTATGCAGCTTATTTTGAGCGCCGACCCGTGTCGATATCAGGCGTTCGCGATCATTTTCCCGCCAGAATATCCCGGATCAGACGCTGGCAGCGCTCGGCCATGAAATCGAGCAGCAGGCGAACCTTCGGATCCTGCAGCTTCTTGTGCGGATAGACGGCGGCGAACTGCACAGGCGTCGGCGGGGTGTCGGCGAGGATGATCTTCAGCCGGCGGTCGCGGATGAAGGGCTCGACCTCGAAGCGCGGCTTGTTGATGACGCCGCGGCCGGCCAGCGCCCAGCCGGTCAGGACGTCGCCGTCGTCGGAATCGAAAGGCCCGTGGACCTCGAACTTGGCCGGGCCCGACTGCGTCTTCAGCGTCCAGAAATACTCGCGCATGCCGGGAAAGCGCAGCATCAGGCAATCATGCCTGTCGTCGACCAGTTGCTGCGGTTCGGTCGGCTCGCCCCGCGCCTCGAGATATTTCGGGGCCGCCACCAGCACGCGTTCGCACTCCATGATGCCGCGCATCCTGAGGCTCGAATCCTCGATCAGGCCGAGCCGGAAGGCGACGTCGATGCCTTCCTTGAGAATGTCGACGTTGTGGTCGGAAAGCCTAAGCCGCACCTCGATGTCGGGATATTTGTCGCGGAAATCCGGGATGCCCGAGGCGATCAGCCGGCGTCCGAGCCCCAGCGGCGCAGTGACTTTGATCGTGCCACGCGGCTGGCCGGAGAGCGCGCTGACGGCGGCCTCGGCCTCGGCGATAGCCTCCAGCACCTGCTTGGCGCCGGAATAGAAGACCGTGCCCTGTTCGGTCGGCATCAATTGGCGCGTCGTGCGGTTGAACAGCCGCACGCCGAGATGCTTTTCCAGTTCCTTGATGCGGTTGGATGCGACTGCGGGCGAAATGCGCATATCACGGCCCGCCGCCGACAGATTGCCCAGTTCGACGACGCGGACGAAAACAGCGATATTGTCGAGGTAGGCCAAATTTGCCGGCTTCCAATGAGTTTCGTGGGGCGACGCTACTATTTTCCAGATTTTTTTGAAAGTCATCGCACACCTGCCCTCTTTCCGTTTGCATCGCAGGCCGTAAAGTCGCGGATAGGCAGGGAAGGATGGGCATGACCGATTTTGCGATTTTCTGGGATTGGCTGAGTTTCGCCGTGCGCTGGCTGCACGTGGTGACCGGCATCGCCTGGATCGGCTCGTCATTCTATTTCGTGGCTCTCGACCTTGGCTTGCGCCAACGCCCCGGCCTGCCGCAGGGCGCGCATGGCGAGGAGTGGCAGGTGCACGGCGGCGGCTTCTACCACATCCAGAAATATCTGGTCGCGCCGGCCGAGATGCCCGAGCACCTGACCTGGTTCAAATGGGAAGCCTATTCGACATGGCTGACAGGCTTCGCGCTGATGGCCGTGGTTTATTACGCCGGCGCGGACCTCTTCCTGATCGACCGCAACGTGCTCGACGTCTCCGCGCCAGTGGCGATCGGCATATCTATCGCGTCGCTCGCACTTGGCTGGGTGGTCTACGATCTCCTGTGCAAGTCGCCCCTCGGCAAGAACGACACGCTGCTGATGCTGGTGCTCTATGCGGTCGTGGTGTTCATGGCCTGGGGCTACACCCAGCTTTTCACGGGCCGCGCCGCCTTCCTGCATCTCGGCGCTTTTACGGCCACGATCATGTCGGCCAACGTCTTCCTGGTCATCATCCCGAACCAGAAGATCGTCGTCGCCGACCTGATCGCCGGACGGAAGCCCCACCCGAAGTACGGCAAGATCGCCAAGACGCGCTCGCTGCACAACAATTACCTGACGCTGCCCGTCCTGTTCCTTATGCTGTCGAACCATTATCCGCTGGCTTTCGGAACGCAGTTCAACTGGGTGATCGCGTCGCTGGTCTTCATCATCGGCGTGCTGATCCGGCACTTCTTCAACACGCGGCATGCGCGCAAGGGCAACCCGACCTGGACCTGGCTGGCGGCCGCGGTGCTGTTCATCGTCATCATGTGGCTCTCGACGGTGCCGAAGATCCTGACTGGCGAGCCGAAGCAGGCGGCGGCCAGCGAGATATTTGTCGCTTCGTCGCATTTTCCTGCGGTGCGCGACACCGTGCTCGGCCGCTGCTCGATGTGCCACGCGGCGGAGCCGTCCTACGAAGGCGTCCATCAGGCGCCGAAGGGCGTGGTGCTTGAAACCGATGCGGCTATTGCCGAGCATGCCCGGGAAATCTATCTGCAGGCCGGGCGCAGCCACGCCATGCCGCCGGGCAATGTCACCGCCATGACGCTCGAGGAGCGGGCGCTGCTTGCGGCATGGTTCGAGGGGGCGGAGGAGTGAGTTCCTTTCCGATGAGATTTGTGCATATCCGAGCAGGGCTTTTCGCATGACCGATCTTCTGCTCCGCGGACGCACGCTCACCTTTCTGCGCTGGCCCGATTCGACAGACGACCATGCCGCCTTTCGCTACGAGGAAGACGGCGGCCTGCTCATTCGGGACGGCAGGATCGTCGCCGCCGGTTCCTACGCGGATGTCGCGCGGCAGGTGGGCGCGGAGACGGAAAAGATCGACCACCGGCCGCATATGCTGCTGCCCGGCTTTATCGATGCGCATGCGCATTTTCCGCAGATGCAGGTGATCGCGTCCTATGGGGCGGAATTGCTGGATTGGCTGAACAAATACACGTTTCCCGAGGAGACAAAGTTCCGCAATGCGCAGCACGGCCGGCGTATCGCGCGGCTGTTCCTCGATGAGATGGTGCGGCATGGCACGACGACTGTTGCGGCCTACTGCTCGGTGCATAAGCAGTCGGCGGAGGCGTTTTTCGAGGAAAGCCACGCACGCGACATGCTCAATATCGCCGGCAAGGTGATGATGGATCGCAATGCGCCGGAAGGCGTGCTCGACACGCCGCAGTCGAGCTACGACGACAGCAAGGCGCTGATCGGCGAATGGCACGGCACGGGCCGTCAGCACTATGCGATCACGCCGCGCTTCGCGATCACATCCTCGCCCGAGCAGCTTGAGATGGCCGGTGCGCTGATGCGGGAGCATCCGGACCTGCATATGCAGACGCATCTCTCGGAAAACCACGCCGAGATCGCCTTCACGCAGGAACTCTATCCGTGGTCGAAGGACTACACCGACATCTACGAGCATTACGGCCTGCTCGGGAAAAAGAGCCTGTTCGGCCACTGCATCCATCTGTCGGAGCGCGAGGCGGACGCGCTGTCGGATTCGGGTTCGGTGGCGGTGTTCTGCCCGACCTCCAACCTTTTCCTCGGCTCGGGCCTGTTCGACTACCAGCGTTATCGCCGGCGTGAGAAGTCCTTACGGATGGCCACCGCCACCGATGTCGGCGGCGGCACCAATTATTCGATGTTGCGCACCATGGACGAGGGCTACAAGGTGATCGCGCTCAATGGCGAAAAGCTCAACCCATTCGCCTCGCTTTGGCAGGTGACGCGCGGCAATGCCGAGGCGCTGTCGGTCGCCGGGAAAGTCGGCACGCTGGAGGCGGGCAGCGATGCCGACATCGTCGTGCTGGACAGCCGCGCGACGCCAGGCATGCGGCTTCGCATGGAAACGGTCGAGACGTTGGCCGAGGAGCTTTTCCTGCTGCAGACGCTTGGCGACGACCGCGCGGTTCGCGAAGTCTATGTCGCGGGCAAGCCGGCCAAGAGCATCATGGTTGCGAGCGGCGAATGAAAAGTGCGTCCTTCGAGGCTCGCTGCGCTCGCACCTCAGGATGAGGGAGGTTGGGCCCCGATCTGCCTCCTCTTGGAAGGCGGCTTCAGGAAACACGGCTTCAAGAAAAGGGACATGGGCAAAAGCCTTCCTCATCCTGAGGTGTGAGGCGAAGCCGAACCTCGAAGGGCGCACCGTCAGGACCGACATATTTCGGTTCCGCGCCATGCTTGACCCAACAATGACGATCGGTCAAAGCGGACGACGACCTTTTCAGAGGAACATCATGAGCGTCGCCGGCGATATCGAGAAGATCAAGGTCCAGGAAGCGGAACTGGTGTTTGACGCCTTCGACGAGGCGACGGCGTTCGAGATCGGCTCGGCGCTGCGTGCACGAGCCTTGGCCGAAAAATGGCCGATCATCGTCGACATCAGGCTTTGGGACCGGGCGCTGTTCTATTGCGCGCTGCCGGGCTCGACCGGATCGAATACCGACTGGGCGCGGCGGAAGATCAATGCGGTGAAGATGTTCCTGAAAAGCACCTATCGCATGGTTCTGGAGCAGGACCGCGAGGACAAGACCTTTCCCGCCCGTTTCGGGCTCAGCCCGTCGGATTATGTGCTGGCGGGCGGCGGCTTTCCGATCCGCGTGAAGGGTGCGGGCGTGATCGGTGTCATCGCGGTTTCGGGCCTGCCGGAACGCCAGGACCACGGCATCATCGTTGATGCGCTGTGCGATCATCTGGGGCGGGATCGCGCTTCAATGGCGCTGGCGGCTGCAAGTTGAGTTCCGCGGGAGGGGCGCGCCCTTGACTATCGATCCCAAATCCCTCCTCACCGCCGTCTTCAACGCGGCCGTTGCGGCCGCCGATCCGGAACTGACCATCCGCAAACATCTGCCGGAGAACCCCAAGGGCCGTACCATCGTGGTCGGCGCCGGCAAGGGCTCCGCGCAGATGGCGGCCGCGTTCGAAAGAGCCTGGGACGGGCCGCTCGAAGGCGTGGTCGTCACGCGATATGGTTATGCGGCCAGATGCGAGCGTATCGAGATCATCGAGGCGGCGCATCCTGTACCGGACGCCGCCGGTCTCGAAGCGTCAGGGCGGCTGCTCGAAAAGGTCTCCGGCCTGACCTCAGACGATCTGGTCATTGCGCTGATTTCCGGCGGCGGGTCGGCGCTGCTGCCGTCACCGCCCGAGGGGCTGACGCTTGCCGACGAGATCGCCGTCAATGAGGCGCTCCTTGCCTCCGGCGCGCCGATCTCGGTCATGAACACAGTGCGCAAGCATGTCTCGACGATAAAGGGTGGACGCCTCGCCGCCGCCGCTTGGCCGGCGCGCGTGGTCTCGCTGGTGGTGTCCGACATTCCCGGTGACAATCCGGCGCTGGTCGCTTCCGGCCCGACCATCCCGGACGCCGCGAGCCGCGCCGACGCGCTAGGCATCGTCGCCGCCTATGGCATGAAGCTGCCGGATGCGGTGATGGCCCATCTCAATTCGGAAGCCGCCGAAGCGCCGCGGCCGGATGATCCGCGCTTTGCACGCAACGAGGTTCATGTCATCGCCTCGGCCGCCGTCTCGCTCGAAGCCGCCGCCGCCGAGGCAAGGAAGCACGGCGTGGAGGCCGTCATCCTGTCCGATTCCATCGAAGGCGAGGCGCGCGATGTCGGCTCGGTGCACGCAGCGATCGCGCGCGAGATCGCAACCCGCGACCGGCCGTTTAGGAAGCCGGTGCTCGTGCTTTCCGGCGGTGAGACCACCGTGACGCTGCGGGCGAAAGGCAAGGGCGGCCGAAACAGCGAATTTTTGCTTGCCTTCGCGCTTGGCATCGACGGTGTTACCGGCGTCCATGCGCTGGCCGCCGATACGGATGGCATTGACGGCTCGGAAGACAATGCCGGCGCGTTTGCCGACAGGTCGAGCGTCGCCCGCATGCGCGCCGCTGGCGTCGACGCAAAGGCGATGCTCGCCGGCAACAATGCGTGGACGGCGTTCAACGCGGTTGGCGATCTGTTTGTGCCCGGGCCAACGGGGACGAATGTGAATGATCTGAGGGCGATTTTGGTCCGGTGAGTGTTGGGCGAGCCTCGAAGGATGCACTGACAATCGTGCAGCCTCAAGCCGCCATCAGTTTCTTCACTGCCTTCATATCGGCCAAAAACCGTGCGCGTTCGGCTTCCTTGTCGGCTCGCTCGCGAATGCGCAGGATGAATGACGGGTGGATCGTCACGAAGATGCGCAGGCCGTCCTCGCGCTGCACGAGGTCGCCGCGCATTTTTGTTATAGGAACCGGCTTGCCGAGCAGCGACTGCGCCGCGGTCGCGCCCAGCGCAACCACCAGATCCGGCTGGATCAGCCGCAGCTCATTGTCCAGCCACCAGCGGCAGGCCCGGATTTCGCCGGCATTCGGCTTGGAGTGGATGCGGCGCTTGCCGCGCTGCTCGAACTTGAAATGTTTTACCGCATTGGTGACGTAGGTGATCGTGCGGTCGAGATCGGCCTCCGCAAGGATCTGGTCGAAGACCCTGCCCGCCGGACCCACGAACGGTTTGCCGGCAAGGTCTTCCTGGTCGCCGGGCTGCTCGCCGACGAACACCACCTTTGCCTGCTGCCGGCCCTCGCCGAACACCGTCTGCGTGGCATCGCGCCACAGCGGACAGCGGCGGCAGCCATCGGCGATCTCGCGCAACTCGTCGATCGAGGCCGTGTCGCCGCCTTCGCCATCGTCGGTCGGCTTGGGTTCCGGCCAGTGCCTGACCTCCGCCTTCGTGTGGCGCGCAGCTGGCTCGGCAGAAAATCTCGCAATCATCTCTCTTCACCTCGCACATTGCAGGAATGAGCGGGGCCTAAGGAGGTTCCGGAATGCGTGGGCCGCTCAAACCTCGTGCAGGTAGAGGTGATAATCCAGCTCGCCGACCGTGCGTGCCACGCGCAGGTACTCGGCGCGCTTGATTGCCGTGAAAGTGCGGTGGAGGTCCGGTCCGAGCGCTTCCTTCAGGAACTCGGACGCTTCGGCGGCCTCGATGGCCGAGCGCCAGTCACCCGGCGCGCCGGCCAGCTTCGGTGCGTTCTCGTACCCGTTGCCGGTCGTCTCTGGGCCGGGATCAAGCTTTTCATCCAGCCCCTTTGAAATGCCGGCGAGCACGGTCGCGGCCACCAGATAGGGGTTGGTGTCGACGCCGGCCGGGCGATGCTCGATGCGGCGGTTCTTCCCGTCGCCGGCAGGCACGCGCAACGCCACGGAGCGGTTGTTGACGCCCCAGGTCGGCGCGATCGGAGCGTAGGACTGCGCCACGAAACGCCGCCATGAATTGGCGTGCGGCGCAAACACCAGCATGGCCTCCGGCATCGTCGCCGCAAGGCCTCCGAGCGAATGGAGCAGCGCGGGCGCCCATTTCCCTTCTTCCGCCTCGGAAAAGATGTTGCGGCCGGAATCGTCCAGCATGGAGACGTGGAGATGCATGCCCGAGCCGGCGTATTTCTCGATCGGCTTGGCCATGAAGCAGGCGGTGACACCGTGCCTGCGCGCCGCCGCCCGCACCAGCCGCTTCAGCATGACGAGGTCGTCGGCGGCCTGCATGATGTCCTTGCGGTAGTGCAGCGTCAGTTCGTACTGCCCCGGCGCATATTCGGAAATCACTGTCTCGGCCGGAATCCCCTGCACCTTCGCGGCGGCGTAGATGTCGGAGAACAGCGGCTCCATGCCGTGCAGATGGTCGACCGAATAGACTTCGGTCTTGCCGCTTTTGCGCCCGTCGAGCACGGCGCCCGCCGGCTGGATGCGGCCGTCGGCGTCGCGCTCATTGGCGAGGAGAAAGAATTCGAGTTCGAAGGCGCCGGCCGGATGCAGTTGCCGTTCCTCGAGCTTCCGGACTTGCCTGCCCAGCGCGTGGCGCGGATCCGAAGTCATAGGCTGCCCGTCGAGGTGATACATCGACATCAGTACCTGACCGCGCGCGGGACTGGTGCCATGGAGCGGCTTCAGCGTACCGGGGATGGGCCAGGCGCGCAAATCGCCATCGCCGGAATCCCAGATCAGCCCGGTCTCGTGGACATCCTCGCCGGTGATGTCGAGGCCGAGGATGGAGATCGGCATGTGCCGGCCGCCTTCGTAGATGGCGAACAGCTCGTGACGGCGGATGATCTTGCCGCGGCCGACGCCATTGGCGTCGGTCAGCACGATATCGAACGCTTCGATCTCGGGGTGCTGCTCTAGAAATGTCGCCGCTTCTTCGACAGTCGAACCTGATGGAGACTTCATGATGCTGCTCTGTTACCGAGAAAGGGCTTGTCTCATGCCGCGAGTTCGGCGGCAATATCGCCGAACGCTGCGATCAGCCGGTCGACCTGGCGCTTCGTCGTGGCCGGCGAGACCAGCATCATGTTGTGGAACGGTGCGATCAGACAGCCGCGATTAACCAGCGCCACATGGATCGCCGCTTCGAGGTCGGGCGCATGGGCGGCATACGCTTCCGTGCCATTCCTCAGCGGGCCGGGCGCGCAGATGAATTCAACGCGGGCGCCGACCCGCATGACGTGCCAGGGAAGCGCGCATCTGGCGATCGCGGCGGCGAGCCCGCGTTCCAGCCTCGCAGCCAGCTTTTCCATGTGGGCATAGTTCTTCTCGGTCATCACCTCTTCGAGCGTGGCGTGCATGGCGGCGAATTGCAGCGGATTGGCCGAAAGCGTGGTGCCGATGCCGGAATAGCCCGGCTCCTTCTTATAGTTGTACGCCTCATAGCGCGCCGCCACCTCCTCGCTCATGCCCCAGATGCTGGCCGGCACGCCGCCGGCCACGGGCTTGCCGAGCACGAACAGGTCCGGCTCGAGGCCGTGCTTGCGCGTGTAGCCGCCCGGACCGGTGGAAATGGTGTGAGTCTCGTCGATAAGCAGCAGCGTTCCCGTCTCGCGCGTGATCCGGCGCAGCGCATCGTGAAAGCCGGACGCCGGCAGCACCATGCTGGAGTTGGTCAGCACCGGCTCGGTGATGACGCAGGCGACATCCTTCGTCGCGAGCGCCTTTTCCAGCGCGTCGATATCGTTGAACTCGACAACTTTCGTCGCCTCGGTCAGGTCGCGGAACTCACCGGCCAGACCCGGCTTGTTCACCGCCTTGCCGGCGTCGAGCCGGACAAAAGTCTCATCGACGGCGCCATGATAGCAGCCGTTGAACACCAAGATTTTCGGCCGGCCGGTCACGGCGCGGGCGACCCGGAGCGCGAAACGGTTGGCGTCGCTGGCAGTTGTGGCGATCTGCCAATGCGGCAGCCCAAAACGCTCGGCGAGCAGCGGCCCGATCGCCAGCGCGTCCTCGGAGGGCAGCATGTAGATCAGGCCGCGCCGGCTCTGGCGGCGGATGGCGCGGGCCACTGGTTTCGGCGAATGGCCGAACATCGAGCCTGTGTCGCCGAGGCAGAAGTCGTCCAGCTCGTTGCCGTCGACGTCGGCGATCGTTGCACCCTCGGCCCGGTCAACGAGAATCGGAAACGGCGTCGGCCAGTCGTTCATCCAGTGCAGCGGCACGCCGCCGAAAAAGCCCGGCAGCCCGTTGCCGAAGGCCCGGGCGGAGTTTGGCCGCGCCTTGCGGAACGCCGCCGCCTCCCGTTCGCGCAACGCGGATATGCGCGTGAGCGAAATGCCACCCTGGATCGCTGGAGTCTTGTTCAAGATCGCCCCCTGTTATCGCCTGTCTAGCCAATCGGCGGGTCTGAAGGCAACTCGGCGCTGGCCTGGACCGGCCCTACAGCCCGTTGACTCCTCGCTTCAGCCGCGCTGTCTATTGTTCATCCATGCGCAAAACGGGGGATCACATGCGCTTCGTCATTCTGGCCGCCGCGCTGATTGCGGCGGCGCCGGTCCACGCATCCGGCGGGCTCTGGTGCGACACTGTAGGCGGACCGGTCAAGATCAGCATCAAGAGCGGAGTGACCCGCGGAATGGGGTTTCCGGTTTTCGATTTCCGCGCTTCATCAGAAGTCGATGATGCCACGATCGGCGACGATATCCGCAAGACCACGTTCGACGGCGGGAATCTGCCGCAGTATTGGTCTCACGGCGAGGACCTGAACATGGTGTTCTATCGCGAGCGAGATACGGAAACCTTCGGGTCGGTCGAAATCACCATCCTGACGAGAGCGGCCGGCGACGACATCGAATACAACGGCACCTATACTTATACGGTGTACGATGGTGGCGGCAATAACGGGCAGGGCAGCACGGTCACCCATACCGGCAAGATCTCCTGCGGAGTCGAGTGAACCTTGTCCCGCTCCGGGGAGGTGCCTCGACAGGCTCCTTCGTCAGCCAGTGATATCGATCACGCCGCACTCGCCGGCTTCGCTGCCGAAGGCGATGCGGCGTTCGTCCTCGTCCCACATCATCGAGGTGATCGCGCCTTTGCCGGGGCGGCGCAGCAGCACTTCCTTGGCGTCAGCGAAGCGCGCGGCGATAATCATGCCGTCGTGGTAGCCGATAGCGACTATCTCCTCGCTGGGATGGCAGGCGACGCATGTGACCATCGAATTGCCGCGCGTGCCGAGTTCCAGCGGCGCCTTGCCCATCGGCCCGTCCTTGCCCGAGAACGGCCAGACGATGGCCGCAGGTGCGCCGGAACTCGCCAGCCATTTGCCCCTGGCGCTCCACGACAGGCTTTTGACCTTCGCAGGATAGCCGGTCATGCGCATGTGCTTGCCGTCAGCCAACTTCCAGCCGTGCAGGGCGTTTTCCTGCATGGCGGTGACGACGAAATTCCCGTCGGGCGAGAAGGTGATGCCGGTATGGGCGCCTGCCCATTCGAGCTCGACCGGCTTGCCCTCGGTCGCCGGAAAATGCAGCGTCGCGCCATTGTAGCGGGCGACGCCGAACCGCATGCCCTTTGGCGCGAAGGCCAAGCCTTCGACCGAGCGCGGATGCACGAATTCCCTGGTCCGCCCGTCGGCGAAACGCACTGTCGCGATCTTGCCGGTAGCGAACGCGATTGCGCCTTGCGGGCCGGCGGCGACGCTGGTGATCCATTTCCGGCCGGCCTCGGCGACAACCGCTGCCTCGCCGTCCGGTCCGGTGGCGAAAACCTTGCCGTCCTCGCCGCTGGTGATCAGCTTCGCGCCGGCCAAGTCGAGCGTGGCGCAGAGCAGCCCGTCATTGGCCTGCGACGTCTTATGGCCATGGTCAAGGCGGTGGGTGGTTCCATCGGCGAGCGCAAAATACGGCACGCCCTTCAAGAAGGCGGCGGCAATGCAATGGCCGGAAAGATCGAGCGGAGCTACTGTGGGCATGGCGGGCTATTTCATTCCAGGTTTCAGCTGCCCCTCACCCTTACCCTCTCCCCGTAAGGACGGGGAGAGGGGGATGTGAGACGTTGCGGTCATCTCTCCTCTCCCCGTCCTTACGGGGAGAGGATGCCGGCAGGCAGGTGAGGGGCCGCGCTAACGCCGGGGACTAAAAGATCAGGCAGCCTGGCAGGCGTCGAAGCTGCTCTTCAACCGCTCGGCGTCGAGTTCGCGGCCGATGAACACCAGCCGGCTCTCGTGCTTCTCGCCATCCTTCCAGGCGCGCTGGTGGTCGCCCTCGACGATCATGTGGACGCCCTGGACGACATAGCGCTCCGGGTCGTCCTTGAAGGCGATGATGCCCTTAAGCCGGAGGATGTTCGGGCCTTCCATCTGCGTGATCTTCTCGATCCAGGGGAAGAATTTCTTCGAATCCATCTCGCCGCCGCGCAGCGAGACCGACTGCACGGTCACGTCATGGATCGGCGAAACCGCGCCGTGGCCGTGGCCGTCGTGATGATGATGGTGGTGCCCGTGATCGTGGTCATGATGATCGTGATCGTGATCGTGATCATGTTCATGATCGTAGTCGCCATCGAGAAAATGCGGATCGTTTTCGAGTGCCCGCTTCAGGTCGAATGCGCCACGGTCGAGCACTTCAGTCAGCTTCACGCCTGCGCGCGTCGTGCGATGGATCTTCGCGGCCGGATTGATGGCGCGGACCGCCGCCTCGACATCCCGCAGTTCCTCCGGCGTCACCAGGTCGGTCTTGTTCAGCACCACCACGTCGGCGAAGGCGATCTGGTCCTCTGCCTCGCGGCTGTCCTTGAGCCGGAGCGGCAGGTGCTTGGCGTCGACCAGGGCGACGACCGCGTCGAGGCTGGTCTTGGAGCGCACGTCGTCGTCCATGAAGAAGGTTTGCGCCACCGGCACCGGGTCGGCGAGGCCGGTGGTCTCGACGATGATGGCGTCGAAGCGTCCGGGCCGCCGCATCAGGCCCTCGACCACGCGAATCAGGTCGCCGCGCACCGTGCAGCACACGCAGCCATTGTTCATCTCGTAGATTTCCTCGTCGGATTCCACGATCAAATCGTTGTCGATGCCGATCTCGCCAAATTCGTTGACGATGACGGCGTAGCGCTTGCCGTGGTTTTCCGACAGGATGCGGTTCAGCAGCGTCGTCTTGCCGGAGCCAAGATAGCCGGTCAGCACGGTTACCGGGATCTGCGTCTGTGCGTCGCTCATGATGGTCCTCTTGGCATTCCTTGACCGTGGTTGCTACCATATAGGACGGTGAGTTGTGATTTGCACGCTTGGAACATGCGGTTCTGGCAAGCTATTTCTGGAGTTTGAACCATAGCCCCAAGGCGTGCGTCACGAGACATTCATGAGACTGGCGGATGGAGTGTGCGACAGTCCGGCCTGGGCTTGGTCGCAGTTTTCGAACAGGATTTTTTCCACCCGTCCGCCAGCGTTGCGCTATCGGAAGCGCGGTGGCTTGTGCGCGTATTCCGGGCATGGCTAGTGAATCTCGGTGGGTTGCAGATTGAAGTATTGGGGGTGATGTGCGAAAGGGCGTGTGATTTGGATGGAGGAAGAATGTCGGCAATCGAAAAAGGCGAGCAGCGCTATCAGCGTTTCAGGCGGTCCCACATTACTCGCTTTGGAGCGCCGCCAGCGGGGCGATTGCTGGACTTCGGTTGTGGCGCCGGCGGGTTCCTAATCGCAGCGCTGCGCAATGGGCTGGATGTTCACGGCATCGAAGTTGACCCACAGCGCCATGTCGAATTTTTGCGGAACGCCGAAGGGCATGAGCCTAGCGCTAAAGAGAGGATCACGCTCTACCCCGGAAGGTTGATGCCGTACCCGTCAAATCACTTCGACGCCTGTCATTCCTTTATGGTGTTCCTTTATGGTGTTCGAGCATGTGCCCGATCCGCAAACGTGCTTGCGTGAGATTGTTCGCGTTCTCAAACCGGGTGGCACACTGACCCTTTGGGCTGATGATGTCCGCAACGAGTGGGACGGTCATGCGCAGGTACCGTGGCCCCCGTATCTTCCCCGCGAATTTGCCGCCGCCTATCTAGATGGTCTCGGGCTGCCCGAACACGCCGAGTTCGTCACCAACTCCGTGGTCTACATCAGCGCCCCGGCAATCGCGGACATTCTGACGACACTCGGCATGGAGATCGTTTATCAGAACGAAGGGCCGGCGAAGGAATACCGCCTGCTCGCCGGTATCTATGTCACCAATGAGCGCGAGGCCCGCGAACTGGGCGAGACGGTTCGTTCTGCAGCTCCATTTGAAAGTCCTGCCGAGAACCTTACCGTGTTTGCCCGCAAGATTTAGGGTGTGTTGATATTCAGGTGATGCCGGCCTGCAAATGGCGGCTTTCTGCGCTTCCGGCCTGACCTGAATCTCACACACGCCAGGCCATGGTCCAGTTTGCGGGGTCATCGACGTCGGCAATCCAGGATTGGATGATCGCCCCCATATAGGACGGCAATATGCGTTTGCACGTGCCGATCCCGGCAGCCTTTCCGGGCCAGCCATTACGGAAAATTCATTAGGCCGGGTTCGGACGGCAGCCTAGATTTGGGCGGCCATTCGGTTCGCAAGGTTGTTTTCCATGGACCCCAAATCGTCGAACGCCCGTTTCAATCGCCGGCAGGCATTGGGCCTGATTGCCGTGACCGCCGGCGGCGGCGCGTTCCTGCCTGCCGAAGCGCTGGCGGCAAGCGATTCTCCGTTCGCGGGCACCTCGCTGCTGATGCCAGGCGCGGGATTGTGCGCGATCACGCCGGAAACCACCGAGGGGCCGTTCTATTTCGATCCCGAACTCGAGCGGCAGGACATCGCGGAGGGGCGCGAAGGCGTGGAATTGACGCTGCGGCTGCAGGTGGTCGACGAAAGCTGCCTGCCCTTGCCAAACGCGCGCGTCGATATCTGGCATTGCGACGCGAAGGGCCACTACTCCGGTTATCCGGGGCAGGGCGACGGCCGCGATATCGACACGACGGGCGAGAAGTTTCTGCGCGGCGTCCAGCATACTGACGATCAGGGTCTCGTCTCTTTCAAAACCATCTACCCCGGCTGGTATCGCGGCCGCACCACGCATATTCATTTCAAGGTTTTTCCCGATGAAAACTCGGTGATGACGGGCCAGATCTTCTTTCCCGACGATCTTAGCGAGCACCTGTTCACCAGTGTCGCGCCTTACAATGACCGTTCCGAAAAGCGCGACGTGTGGAACAGGCAGGACGGGATCGCGCTGCAGGCGCGGCCGTTGTCGCAGGCGGCGTTGCGCGAAACGCAATCGGCTTACGAAGCACTGATGATCATTGCGGTCGGCGCGGGGGCGTGAGGTCGCCGGCCTTCGGTCAAAAATTTTCCTTTGTCATCTAACTGAAATACAGCTCTGGCATTAGCACGGTCGGCGATATGTTTGCTTGCCGGCAAAGGTTCGGGATGCCGGCCTGGCGAGAGATCGCGATTGGCAACGACGCCGCCGCAACTATGCTGTCGGAGGCGGTGCGAGCTTGAGGGTGTGCACATGGTGAAGGCTGATAAAAGCGCGACGATGAGCCGGCTGCATTCGGCGGCGCGCCTGTCGCGGACGGCGCTCGCGGCGCGGCTGCTGTCTCAAGGGTTCTATGCCGGGCAGGACCAGATCATGCTGGCGCTCGACCAGCAGGACGGGCAGACGCCGGGCCAACTGGCGACGCGGCTCGGCGTGCGGCCGCCGACCATCACCAAGACCATCAATCGCCTGCAGGTGCAGGGCTTTCTCGACAAGCGCGCATCCGATTCGGACGCGAGGCAGGCGCACATCTTCCTGACGGAAGCCGGCCGGGAGACGATCCGCGGCATCCAGAAATCGGTGCGCAAGACCGAGAAGCAGGCTTTTCGCGGGCTCGACAAGAGGGATCAGAAGGCCTTGTCGAAGCTCCTGTCGCGCATTGAAGCCAATCTCAACGGCGCGGCGGCGCCCGAGGTCGACGAAGATCTCGAACTGGAAGATTGATCTGCGTCCGCTGGACCAGCCGTTTGGCCTTGCGCCAGGCGGCCGGCACGGCCAAAAGCATTCTTAAATCCACCCCAGCCGACTGCAGACATTTGAGCGTACCTGAAAACAGTTCCGAAGCCGCCACGCCCGTGTCGGCGATCCTGCTCGTATTCGGCGCGGGCCTGCTGTTTTCCTTCCTCGATACCGGCGCGAAATATCTGGTGCTGTCGGGCATGGCGGCGCCGTTCGTCTCGTGGATGCGCTTCGCGGTCCACGTCGCGCTGGTGCTGATCCTCTTCCGCGGCTCGAACAATCCGGCGATGTTCAGCGTGAAAAGCCTGCCGCGCCAGATACTGCGCGGCCTCTTTCTGTTCGGCTCGACCATCTTCAACTTCGCCGCGCTGAAGACGCTTCAGCTCGCCGAGACCATGTCGATCTATTTCTTCGCGCCGATGGTGATTACGGCACTCGCCGGGCCGTTACTCGGCGAATGGGCGGGCTGGCGGCGCTGGATGGCTGTCATCGCCGGTTTCGCCGGCGTCCTGGTCATCACGCGCCCGGGCGTCGGCGCATTCGAGATCGGCCATGTCTACGCCATCTGCTCGACGCTCTGCTATTGTTCTTACGTGATCATGACCAGGCACATGGCCGCGTCGGAAACCGCCGAGAGCCTGATCTTCTATTCCGCCCTCGCGCCCGTCGTCATGATGGCGCCGCTGGTGCCCTATACGATCTCGGTGCCGGCGGAACCGTTCCACTGGGTCATCCTGATCTCGCTCGGCTTCTTCGGCGGCTTCGGCCATTGGCTGCTGATCAAGGCGTACAGGCAGGCCACGACGACGGCGCTCGCGCCTTATCCTTATCTGCAGATGGTGTGGATGATCGGCCTCGGCTACCTGGTTTTCGGGCAGCTTCCCGACGGCTGGACGCTCGGCGGCGCCGCCATCATCGTGGCCAGCGGCCTCTATATCGTCCATCGCGAGCACAGGCTGCGCCTCGCCAGCCGCACCGCGCCAAACGCGGAAGATGCGGAGCTGGCAAAAAAGCTTTGACTCCGCGTCGCCCGGTGCCATAAGCCACATTTAAACAGTTTAAATGCCGGGCTGAGGGACGGCCGGGGAGGGCGAGCTGGCGCAGAAGATCAAGCTTTCGACGATCGCGGACGCGCTCGGCGTTTCGACAGCCACCGTGTCGCTCGCCTTGCGCGACAGCCCGCTGGTCGCAGGCGTGACGCGCGACCGCATCAAGGAGCATGCGCGCGCAATCGGCTACATCTACAATCGCCGCGCGGCCAGTCTGCGCACCTCGCGATCGGGCATAGTTGGGGTCGTCGTTCACGACATCATGAACCCGTTCTTCGCCGAAATCCTGCGCTCGATCGAGAGCGAGCTCGACCGCAGCCGGCAAACCTTCATCCTGTCCAACCATTACGACCAGCTCGAAAAGCAGCGCACCTTCATCGACACACTGCTGCAGCTCGGCGCCGACGGCGTCATCATGTCGCCTGCCATAGGCACGCCGCCGGAGGACATCCGGCTCGCCGAGGAGAACGGTCTGCCGGCGGTGCTGATCGCCCGCACGGTCGAGGGCGCGGAGGTGCCGGTGTTCCGCGGCGACGACGCCTACGGAACCGGGCTCGCGACCAATCATCTGATTTCGCTCGGGCACAAGCGCATCGCCATGATCGGCGGCACCGACCAGACCTCGACCGGCCGCGACCGCTTCCAGGGCTACCTGACGGCGATGGAAAATGCCGGGCTGGAGGTCAAGCCGCACTGGCGCATTCCGGGACCCCGCACCAAGCAGGCCGGTTTCGAAGCCGCAAGCCAGTTCCTGGCGCTCAAGGATCACCCGACGGCCGCCTGCTGCTGGAACGATCTCGTCGCCATCGGCCTGATGAATGGCATCGCGCGCGCCGGGCTGGTGCCGGGCGTCGACATTTCCGTCACCGGTTACGACGATCTCGAGGAGGCGGCAATCGCCACCCCGGCGCTGACCACCGTCTGGAACGGACAGCGCGAGGTCGGCCGCCGCGCAGCCAGCGCCCTGCTCGACAAGCTGAACGGCCAGTCCGTGCGGCCGTCGCAGGAACTGATCCGCCCCGAACTGCATGTTCGGCAGTCCACGGGCAGGCCGCTGGAGCGTACGTAGTAGCATCGCATTCCCGTCCGCAATTGCCCGGCGGCGCGGTCCTATGCTAAAGTTTTTTTCGTGCTCGAGTGGTGTGATCGGCCAGCAGGCGCTCTCGCGCTCGGCGCCCCTGCGGTCGGAATTTGCCGTTCTGGCAAATCACGGCGGCGCCGGTCTGGCGCACGTCCTCGGCCGCAGGGCCATCATCGCAGCCGAATCCTGAAAGAAATCAGACATGACCAGCGACCGCTCCGCCGTGACCATCCTCGTCCCAGGCCGATTGCACGAGCGCGCCGCAGCGCGCGTCGACAGCGCGTTCCGGATGGCGTGCATCGACCGGGCGGACAAATCGCTGCTAACCCCCGACATGGCCCGCGACGTGCGCGGCATAGCCGCGATGACGGCGATCGACGCCGCCTTCATTGACGCGCTGCCCAATCTCGAGATCATCGCCAATTTCGGCGTCGGCTACGACGCGGTCGACGCCCGCCATGCGGCGGCCAAGGGCGTCATCGTCACCAACACGCCGGACGTGCTGACCGAGGAAGTTGCCGACACCGCGCTCGGCCTGCTCATCAACACCGTGCGCGAACTGCCGCGCGCCGAAAATTGGCTCCGGCAGGGCCGCTGGGTCAAGGAAGGGTCGTATCCGCTGACCAAGGCAACGCTCAGGGGACGCCGCGCCGGCATATTCGGCATGGGAAGGATCGGGCTTGCGATCGCGCGGCGGCTCGAAGCGTTCGGCCTGTCCATCGCCTATCACAACCGGCGCCGGGTCGCCGAGCTTCCCTACGAATACCATCCGACGCTGCTGGGCCTGGCGTCGGCCGTCGACACGCTGATCTCGGTGGCGCCCGGCGGCGCTGCGACCGAAAAGGCCGTCAACGCCGAGGTCCTGAAGGCGCTCGGGCCCGACGGCGTATTCGTCAATATCGGCCGGGGCAGCACGGTCGACGAGGAGGCGCTGATAGAGGCATTGGCGGCGGGGTACATACAGGCGGCCGGGCTCGATGTCTTCGCCGACGAGCCCAACGTGCCGCAGGCCCTGATCGACCTGCCCAACGCGACGCTCCTGCCGCATGTGGGCTCGGCTTCTGTCCACACACGCAACGCCATGGCCGACCTGGTGGTCGACAATCTCGTCGCCTGGTTCTCCACGGGCAAGGCGCTGACGCCCGTGCCGGAAGCAGCCGCGATCGTTGCCCGGCAATGATGCCTCGGCTTTGCCGCATTTATTAACGCAAGCTTAGCACTCGACGATTCATGTTTACGAATCATGGAGCGGCGGGCCCGATGCCGGGCGACGCTCCGGAAACTTGAATCTGCGCGTGGCCTTCCTTTTCCGGTCGTGCGCGAATTGAGGGGTCTCCGAGATGAATCTTGCAGCATCCACCGTCATGATAGCCGGACTGCTCGCGGCAGCCGGCGTGCTTTCCTACGGGCCGGCGGGCGACCGTCAGGCGCAGGCCGCTACCACAATGCGACAGGCGGGAGCGGAAGGCGACGCGTTTCGCCTGCGCTCCAGCGGCGGCGCGTCCTGCGCGGTCACGCGCGGCGGCGTGGTGTCACAGGACCGTGCGGAGCTTCAGGTCGAACCTGCCTGCGCCACGCTCCTGCCGGGCATGGAACGCGCGAAATTCTGGCATGAAAACGATGACGGCGCGGTCGTGTTCGTCGAAAACGACGGCGATCCGATCGTCAGCTTCTCGGTCGCCGACGGGGTCGCTTACGAATCCTTCCAGCCGTCGACGCCACTGCTCTCGCTCGACGCTGCGGATTAAGCCCCGCTTTATTCCGCAGCGGTCCTGACGCTCGCCCTGGCAGCCGCCTGCAGCCGCACCGCGTCGCCGAAGGCGCGGAATATCTTCAGTGATGCGCTGTCGGAACTCACCCAGTATTCCGGGTGCCATTGCACGCCGACGGCGAAGCCGCGCGCATCCCTGACCGACACGGCTTCCACCGTGCCGTCGGTCGCCACCGCCTCAACCTGAAGTTTTGAGCCGAGCCGGTCGATGCCCTGGCGATGGACCGAATTGACCAAGATCTCGCCGGCGCCGAAAACGCCGGCCAGGCAACTGCCGGGCTTGATCGTCACGTTCTGACGGATGGCGAAACGCTCGTCCTGATTGTCGCTCACCGGCGCGCGATGGTCGAGCGAGCCTTCGCGCTCCTGGATTTCGGCCGCCAGCGTGCCGCCCAGCGCGACGTTGAGTTCCTGGATGCCGCGGCAGATCGCCAGCAGCGGTACGCCCCGCTCAATCGCCTTGCTGATCAGCGGAAGGGTGGTCGCATCGCGCGCGGGGTCGTAGGGGCCGTTCTCCTCGCTGGCTTCGCCGCCGTACAAGGACGGATGCACGTTCGATTTCGAGCCAGTAATCATCACGCCGTCGACCGACGCGAGCAATTGGTCGAAGTCGAGCCGGTCGCCGAACGAAGGCACCAGCACCGGAAACACGCCCGCGCCGGCAATTGCCGCCTCGAGATACTGCTGGGGCGCCGCATGCCAGGTGTAGTTCTCGAACTGGCGGACATCGGTCGATATAGCGACGAGCGGCTGATGCATTGAAGGGTCCGTTTCGGCGTTGGCAATGCCTGCAAAATAGGCGATCCGCCGGCGGTTTTCCATGGGAGATTGCAAAGCCGCGCGGCACAGGCAGGCGCTGTTAGACAATAGTTTTGGGCCAGCGCCGCCTGACCTCGGGGAAGCGCCTGCGTGCTGGACTCGACTCCTTCGGTGTGTATTGTGCGGCCTCGCCGAAACCCCGATTCAGACTTCCCGGTCTGCTGGACGGCGTTTTGTACTGATCCACACATTGGAGGAAAGTTAATGGATCGACGTTCATTCATCACCAAGGCCGGCGTCGCCGGCGCGGGCGCCGCTGCTGCCACGGCGCTTGCAGCCCCGGCTATCGCCCAGGGCAATCCCAAGATCACCTGGCGGCTCACCTCGTCCTTCCCGAAGTCGCTCGACACCATCTATGGCGGCGCGGAAGTGTTCGCCAAAATGGTCTCGGAAGCGACCGACGGCAATTTCACCATCCAGCCCTTCGCCGCCGGCGAGATCGTTCCCGGCCTTCAGGCTGCGGATGCGACCTCGGCGGGCACCGTCGAGGCCTGCCACACGGTGGCATATTATTATTGGGGCAAGGATCCCACATGGGCGCTCGGCGCGGCGGTTCCGTTTGCGCTCAACGCGCGCGGACAGAACGCCTGGCAGTATCATGGCGGCGGCATCGACCTGATGAACGAGTTCTTCGCGACCCAGGGCCTGGTCGGCTATCCGGGCGGCAATACCGGCGTGCAGATGGGCGGCTGGTTCCGCAAGGAGATCAACACGGTCGCCGATTTGAAGGGTCTTAAGATGCGCATCGGCGGCTTCGCCGGCAAGGTCGTCGAAAAGCTTGGCGTGGTGCCGCAGCAGATCGCCGGAGGCGACATCTATCCGTCGCTGGAAAAAGGCACGATCGACGCGGCCGAATGGGTCGGTCCCTATGACGACGAGAAGCTAGGCTTCCAGAAGGTCGCGCCCTACTACTACTATCCGGGCTGGTGGGAAGGCGGGCCGACGGTCCACCTGATGTTCAACAAGGAGAAGTTCGACGCGTTGCCGGCGAACTACCAGTCACTCGTGCGCACCGCCGCCCAGGCGACCGACGCAAACATGCTGCAGAAGTATGACTATCTGAATCCGGCGGCGGTAAAGAAACTGGTTGCTAACGGCGCCCAGCTGCGTCCGTTCAGCCCGGAGATCCTGCAAGCCTGCTTCAATGCGGCGAACGAGGTCTATGCCGAGATCACGGCCTCAAACGCCGGCTTTAAGAAGGTATGGGATTCGCTCACCGCCTTCCGCAAGGAGCATTTCCTGTGGGCGCAGGTCGCCGAATACAACTACGACACCTTCATGATGATCCAGCAGCGCGGCGGCAAGATCTAGCCCGCCTGCCGATCGTCTCGATCGAAGCCCGGGAACCCGCAAGGTTCCGGGGCTTTTTCGTCTGGGACAGCAGTCCCGGTCGTCTGGACTAAATGGCCGTGCCGTGCATTGATTGGGCGGCCCGGGCATTCGGCAAAGACCGATCCGGCGCGCATCATCAATTGGGAGGAATTGGAATGGATCGTCGTAGTTTCATCAGAAAGGCCGGGTTCGCCGGCGCCGGCGCCGCAGCCGCCACGACATTGGCCGCTCCGGCTATCGCGCAGACCGCGCCGAAGGTTACATGGCGCTGCACCTCGTCGTTTCCGAAGGCGCTCGACACGATCTTCGGCGCCGCCCAGACGATGGCGAATTTCGTCAAAGAATCGACCGACGGCAATTTCGACATCCAAATTTTCGCCGCCGGCGAACTGGTTCCCGGCCTGCAGGCTGCGGACGCGGCTGCCGCCGGAACCGTCGAATGCTGCCACACGGCTTCATATTATTACTGGGGCAAGGATCCCACTTTCGCGCTGGCGACAGCCGTGCCATTCGGCATGAACGTGCGCCAGATGAACGCCTGGATGTACTACGGCGGCGGCAACGACCTGCTCAACGAATTCTACGCGACGCAGGGCCTTTACGGACTGGCCTGCGGCAATACCGGCGCGCAGATGGGCGGCTGGTACCGCAAGGAGATCAACACGCTTGAAGACCTGAAGGGTCTAAAGATGCGTATCGGCGGCTTCGCCGGCAAGGTCGTCGAAAAGCTGGGCGTCGTGCCGCAGCAAATCGCAGGCGGCGACATCTATCCGTCGCTGGAAAAGGGCACGATCGACGCAGCCGAATGGGTCGGACCCTATGACGACGAGAAGCTCGGCTTCTACAAGGTCGCGCCATACTACTATTATCCGGGCTGGTGGGAGGGTGGCCCTGTGCTGCACACGCTGATCAATCAGGCCAAGTGGAACGAACTGCCCAAGAATTACCAGGCGGTCCTGAAGTCGGCGTGCGAAGCAGCGAACGGCAACATGATGGCAAGCTATGACTACAAGAACCCGGCCGCACTCCGCAGGCTGGCCGCCGGTGGCGCACAATTGCGTCCGTTCAGCCAAGAGATCCTGACTGCATGCTTCGACGCTGCGAACGCTACTTATGCGGAAATCACCGCTTCGAATGCTGGCTTCAAGAAGATCTACGACAGCCAGATGGCCTTCCGGAAGGATGCCTATCTCTGGGCGCAGGTGTCGGAATACACGTTCGACACCTTCATGATGATCCAGCAGCGCGGCGGCAAGATCTAACCGCCATTCGCCCTGTTGAACGAAAAACCCCGGAGCTCAGCTCCGGGGTTTTTTCTTGCTTCAGTTGAACTTCGGCGGTTGCGACAGGTCGTTAGCCGGCGGCGTCGGCTGGGCCGGCTGTGCAGGCGCCGTGCCTCCATCGGCCGGCGGCGGCGCACCGAACTGCGGCAAGCCGAGGCCCGGCAGACCCTGCTGATCGCCCCCGCCACCGCCGAAACCGGGCACGACGATCTCGACATCGCTCGGGTCGATGACCGCGCCCTTGTAGTGCATGACCATCTGCGGGAAGCCGATGACCAGCCCGATCATGACGATCTGGATGCAGACGAAAGGCACCGCGCCCCAATAGATCTGCCCTGTAGTCACGGGCTGAATGGTCTTGCCGGTAACGCGGTCGAGATAGGGCACGCGCGCCGCCACCGATCGCAAATAGAACAGCGCGAAGCCGAATGGCGGATGCATGAAGCTGGTCTGCATGTTGACGCCCAGGAGCACGCCGAACCAGATCAGGTCGATGCCGAGCGCGTTGGCCGCGGGGACCAGAAGCGGCACGATGATGAAGGCCAGTTCGAAGAAGTCGAGGAAAAAGGCCAGCAGGAACACCAGCACGTTGACCGCGATCAGGAAGCCCATCTCGCCGCCGGGCAGCGAGACAAGCAGGTGCTCGACCCAGAGATGGCCGTTGACGCCGTAGAAGGTGAGCGAGAACACGCGGGCGCCGATCAGGATGAACAACACAAAGCTGGAAAGCCTGGTCGTCGACGCTAGCGCCTGACGCACCACGTCGAGGCTGAGCCTTCCTTTTGCAGCCGCCATCGCGAGCGCGCCGACAGCGCCCATGGCGCCGCCTTCCGTAGGCGTCGCGATGCCGAGGAAGATCGTTCCCAAAACCAGGAAGATCAGCGCCAGCGGCGGGATCAGCACGATGATCACCTGCTGGGCCAGCCGTGACATTGCATTGATTTTCAGTGTCCTGTCGAGCAGCGCCGCCGCATAGATGACGATAATGCCTATTGTCGCGCCCCAGATGCCGGCATTGGGGCCTTGGCTCGGCGTCAGATAGACCTGCGCGGCGTAGCTGATGCCGACCGTCACGATGGCCGCCACGATCAGCGAAACGACGCCGTGGCCGAGCGTGCGCGCTTCGAGAGGCAAAGCAGGCATCGATTTCGGGCGAATGATCGACATGATCAGCACGTAGCTCATGTAGAGACCCGTCAGCACCAGGCCGGGAATCAGCGCGCCCGCATACATGTCTCCGACCGAGCGGCCGAGCTGGTCGGCGAGCACGATCAGCACGAGCGAGGGCGGTATGATCTGGGCCAGCGTGCCCGAAGCGGCGATCACCCCGGTGGCGACGCGCCGGTCGTAGCCGTAGCGCAGCATGATCGGCAGCGAGATCAGGCCCATGGCGATGACGGAAGCCGCAACCACGCCGGTCGTTGCGGCGAGCAGCGCGCCGACGAGAATCACGGCATAGGCGAGGCCGCCGCGGATCGGGCCGAACAGCTGGCCGATCGTGTCGAGGAGATCCTCGGCCATGCCCGACCGCTCGAGCACGATGCCCATGAAGGTGAAGAACGGGATGGCGAGCAGCGTGTCGTTCGACATGATGCCCCAGAAGCGCTCGGGAAGCGCGTAGAGCAGCGGCCAGGACAGCGTGATCTCGTCGCTCGAATAAGGCGCCAGTTCGACGCCGATGAAGAAGAACAGGAGGCCGTTGGCCGCGAGCGAGAAGGCGACGGGATAGCCCAGCAGCATAAAGACGATGAGCGAGAAGAACATGATCGGCGCCATGTTCTCCGCAATGAAATGGATCATGAGCGGATCTCCTCGGCCAGCGCCTTGGCTTCCAGTTCAGCCTGTTCATGGACCGAGATGAAGGGCGTCGGATCATCCATGTCGCCACGCATGATGGCGATCTTCTTGATGATTTCCGAAATCCCCTGCAGCGCCAGCAGAGAGAACCCGATCAGCAGCAGCGATTTCGCCGGCCAGATGATGAGGCCGCCGGCGTTGGTCGAGACTTCGCCGCTACGATACGAGAGCGATACGTAGGGCACGAAATAGTAGATCATCAACAGGACGAAGGGCATCAGGAAGAAGACGTGCCCGAAGAGGTCGATCCAGTGCTGAACGCGCCTGGAGAACATGCCGTAGACGATGTCGATGCGGATATGCTCGTTCTGCCGCAACGTGTAGGCGGCGGCCAGCAGGAATGCGGCGCCGAACAGGTACCACTGCAGCTCAAGCCAGGCATTCGAAGACATATTGAAGGTCTTGCGGATGACGGCGTTGGCCGCGCTGACCAGCACGGCCAGCAAAATAAGCCATGAGACCCATTTGCCGATGAACTCGTTCATGCGGTCAACGGCTCTCGATAGAGCGAGCAGCCCTGCCATGCGATCCTCCCAGATTTGTACGAGGTGAGCCTTAGCGTTCCCCGAATTTTTTCGCGCGCCGCGATTCCATCGGATATGCCGAGTGTTTGGCGGCGCGTCAACACGCGATGGTGCAGTGGCCCACAGGTCATTGGACCAATGGGGAGCGGACCACCTGTCGAGAAGCCGTGGGATAGCAAATTATGCGGGCTTGCCTGGTTCCTCGCGGGCCGGCCGCAGTACCAGGAGTGCCACCAGGAACAGGAACATCCAGGCATCGCGCCACTCGATCGGGAAATAGCCTGACCACAGCGATTCGGCGATGCCGAACGCCATGGCGCCCACAGCCGCCCGCGTCGGCGCGTGATAGCCGCCGACCGCTGTGATGAACAATACCTTGAGACCGAAGACCAGACCGGTGCCGAAGCTGATATTGCCGAAATAGAGGCCCGCCAGAACGCCTGCCAGCGCCGCAGCCGCCGCGCCGAATAAGATCGCCCGGTGGAAGACCAGGCCGGTGTCCACTCCGCAAAGTGCCGCCGCCGCGGGATCGTCGGCGACGGCGCGCCATTCGCGCCCGAAGCGGGAGCGGGCCAGCGCCGCGCCGGCCGACGCGATCGCTCCAATGGCGATGGCGCAGTTGACGACCTGCATGGCCGTCAGCGTCACCCGGAAGCCGGCGGAAGCGGCGAACACAACAGGGTCGGCGAGCAGCGGCGGCAGCCAGAAGTCGCGTGTTTCGGCCGCTATGCGGCCAAGCTCCATCAGCACCAACGCCACGCCGAGCGTCGCGGCGACGATTGTGTTGGGCGAACGGGCGACAAGCCCCCGGAACACGTGGCGCGACAGCACCTCGGCTATCAGGAGGGAGTAGGCGAAAGCCGCCGCGATTCCGAGCGCGATGGTGGCCGGCAGCGTCAGCCACAGGACCTGCCAGCCGAACACGGCGACAAGGATCATGGTCTGGCCGGCAAACGCGAACAGCGCTCCATGCGCGAGATTGGTGCGGTGGAGCACGCCGTTGCTCACCGCATATCCGAAGGCCAGCAGCGCGTAGATCGCGCCGATATGCAGTCCGTTGAGCAATTGCTGCAGGAAATAGAGCATGCGTGTCCGTCAGCTGCGGATCGTCCGCAGCGTATCCGAAACTGCGCTGCTGAATCTAACTTGTCAAATACGATTCACCAGTTAGATTTGCCGCATGGCGGTTACCTGGACAAGACATCGGTTCTCCGGCGGCGCGCTCGCGCTGGATGCGGCTAACACCGTCGTCCTGCGCGGCGATGCCGCGCGAACGTTCGACCGCTTGGAAGACCCGGCAGAGATTGCCCGCTTCGCCGAAGCCGCCAGCGACTTCCGAGCGGAGGAGCTTGGCGGCCGCGCGCTCGCCGTTGCCGATCCGCACAGAATCGCACCCACCGTGCTCGCTATTCGCGAGACCACGGACCGGCTGTTTCGCGGCGCTGCGTCCGACGGTTCGGTCGCCACCGCGGCGCTTCCCGATTTCCTGCAAGCCTGCGCTATCGGCTTGCAGGGTCATGCCTCAGTCGCGATGTCTCCCGAAAAGCCGTACGGCGATCCGGAAACGCCGATCGCCCTGGAGGCGGCGCTCGCCATCTCGTCGCTTTCCCTCCTGTCGCGGGACAGCCTGCGCAGGCTCAGAATTTGCCGGAACTGCAACTGGCTTTTTATCGACCGCAGCCGCAACGGCAGCCGCTTGTGGTGCGACATGGCGGTCTGCGGCAACCGCCAGAAAGCCAGGCGCCATTACCACCGCCGCAAGCCAGTCACCGAGGACCACGAACATGCGTAGCATCAAACGCGCCCGCTTTGCGATTGTGCCGCTTCTCTTCGCGATGCTGGCGCTGGGCGCCTGCCGCGATACGGGCGGGGAGGGCGAATATTTCGAGATCGCCGGCAAGCTTTTCGTCTTCAACTATCGCGTCGCGACCGCGACCTATCTGGTCAACTTGCGGCCGCTCCAGCCGATGCGCGAAGGCGAGACGGCGATCGCCAGCTTCGAGGATCCGGCCGGCGGCGAGCCGATCGTGGTGCGCAAGAAGATCTGGCCGAAGCTCGAAAAGACGACGATCGAAAGCCCACCGCTGCGCTGCGTGGTGAAGGAACGGCCTTACCAGGTTTCGATCCGCATCGAAGGGGCGGACGGCCGCGTCATGCAGACGATCGAGACGACGATGACGTCATCGGAAGACCAGTCGCTGCTGCCGGACCGCCCGCTCGTCCTCGGCCCGGCCTACACGCCCAATCCCGATCTCGCAGGCCGTCCGGACGGCAAGCTGCCCGGCGGCGACGGCGAGCCGTGCCCGTCCCCGGCTTGAAGTGGAAGTCGGCATCGCGAACGAATCATGCGCCAGCATGTATGGGAGCGTTCGTTTATTCCCCGCGCCTTTTTTCGGTAGGTACGTAGAGTAGCGCATGGGCGATACGCGCCCGATTTCGTTTGACCTTCTCGGCAATGGGCGAAACACTCCGGCCAAAACTTGCCTGACGCGGACGGTCGTTATGGGGCGCCGCGCAGAAGGAATTGCAGATGACGCTTCACGACGTAGCGCTCGACGACAAGTTCGACCTGGGGAAGGAGCGCATCTTCCTGTCGGGCGCGCAGGCTGTCGTGCGCATGCTTCTCATGCAGCGCGAGCGCGACCGGCGCGCAGGGCTGAACACGGCCGGCTTCGTTTCGGGCTATCGCGGCTCGCCGCTCGGCGGCCTCGACCTCCAGCTCTGGAAGGCCAGGCAGCAGCTTGCCGACGCCAATGTCGTGTTCCAGCCGGGGCTGAACGAGGAACTCGCGGCCACCGCCTGCTGGGGCACCCAGCAGACGGAGCTGCTCGGCGAAGGCAAATATGACGGCGTGTTTTCGGTCTGGTACGGCAAAGGGCCGGGCGTCGACCGCTCCGGTGACGTCTTCCGCCACGCCAATCTCGCCGGGTCATCGAAGTATGGCGGCGTGCTTGCCCTGATGGGCGACGACCATATGGCGGAATCGTCCACCAACGCGCACGCCACCGAGTTCCTGTTCGTCGATACGATGATCCCGATCCTCAATCCGGCGGGCGTGCAGGAACTGATCGACTACGGCCTCTACGGCTACGCCATGTCGCGCTTCGCCGGCACCTGGGCGGCGATCAAATGCGTCAAGGACAACATCGAATCGACGGCTTCGGTGGATGCCTCGCTCGACCGGCTGAACATCGTCATTCCGGAGTTCGACATGCCGTCCGGCGGCTTGAACATCCGCCACGAACTCGACCAACTCGGCCAGGAGGCGCGCCTGCACGAGCACAAGCGCGCCGCGGCGGCGGCCTTCATCAAGGCCAACGATTTGAACCGGATCGTCTATTCGGGCGGTCGCAATCCGAAGATCGGCATCATCACGATCGGCAAGAGCTATCTCGACGTGCGCCAGGCGCTCGATGATATCGGTGTCGATGAGGCCCGCGCCAGCCAGATCGGCGTGCGCCTGTTCAAGGTCGGCTGCCCGTGGCCGCTCGACTTCGAACACATCGCTGATTTCGTGCGCGGGCTCGAAACCGTGATCGTCGTCGAGGAGAAGCGCTCGCTGATCGAGGTGCAGCTGCGCGAAAGCCTCTACAACACGGCAACGCAGCCGATTATCGTCGGCAAGAAGGACGAGCGCGGCGACTGGCTGTTTCCGGCCAAGGGTTCTCTCGACCCGAACGACATCGCGATCGCGCTCGGCGAGCGCATCGTCAGGACCATCGGCCCGTCGGAGGAGATTTCGGCCCGGGTCGCCCGGTTAAGGCAGTTCCAGGCGATGCTCGCCGACACCAAGGATATCGGCGCGCGCACGCCGTTCTTCTGCTCGGGCTGCCCGCACAATTCCTCGACCAAGGTGCCGGAAGGCTCGATCGCCGCGGCCGGCATCGGCTGCCATTTCATGGCGCTGTGGATGGACCGCTCCACGGTGGGATTCACCGCCATGGGCGGGGAGGGCGCGCAATGGATCGGTCAGGCGCCGTTCTCGACGCGCGAGCACATTTTCCAGAATCTCGGCGACGGCACCTATAACCATTCGGGCTCGCTGGCGCTTCGCTTCGCCCTCGCCTCGGGCGCGAACATCACCTACAAGATCCTCTACAACGACGCCGTCGCCATGACCGGCGGACAGCCGCATGAAGGCAATCTCACCGTCGACATGATCGCGAGGCAGGTGCACGCCGAGGGCGTCGAGCGCATCGCCATCGTAACCGACGAGCCGGGAAAGTACGCCGCTGCCGGTATAGTTTTCCCGGCAGGCGCCACCATTCACCACCGCGACGATCTCGACCTGGTGCAGCGGCGGTTGCGCGAGGTGAAGGGCGTGTCCGTGCTGCTCTACGACCAGACCTGCGCGGCAGAAAAGCGCCGCCGGCGCAAGCGCGGAACCTTTCCGGATCCCGACAAGCGCGTCATCATCAACGAACTTGTCTGCGAGGGCTGCGGCGACTGCGGTGTGCAGTCGAACTGTGTGTCGATCCAGCCGGTGGAAACCGAGTTCGGCCGCAAGCGCCGCATCGACCAGTCGAGCTGCAACAAGGATTTTTCCTGCGTCAACGGCTTCTGTCCGTCTTTCGTCACCGTGCACGGTGCAAAAGTCCGCAAGGCCGAAGGCATGGCCGGAAAATCCGATCCGCTGGAAGGCGTGCCTGAACCTGAACAGTTCGCGCTCGATCGCGACGGCTGGTCGTCCATCATCGATGGCGTCGGCGGCACCGGCGTGGTCACGATCGGCGCCATTCTTGGCATGGCCGCGCACCTGGAGGGCAAGGGCTGCGGCATGATCGACATGGCGGGCCTCGCGCAGAAAGGCGGGGCGGTGTTTTCGCATGTCCGCATCGCAAGGACCCCGGAGGATATCCACGCCATCCGCGTCTCGGCGGGCAAGGCCGACCTGGTGCTCGGCTGCGATCTCGTCGTGTCGGGAAACAAGAAGGTGCTTGCCGCCGTGCGCGAAGGCCACACGATCTTCGTCGCCAACACCGCCGAGATCATGCCGGGCGATTTCGCACGCCTGGCCGATTTTTCGCTGCCCGTCGAGCGGTTGAAGAAGGCCATCCGCGAGGCCGCCGGTGACGCCAAGGCGCATTTCTTCGACGCCACGCGCACCGCCTCGGCCCTGTTCGGCAATTCGCTCGGGGCCAACATGTTCATGCTGGGCTTCGCCTACCAGCATGGCGGGCTGCCACTGTCGGCCGAGGCGATCGAACGCGCCATCGAACTCAACGGCGAGGCGGTCGCCATGAACCTCGCGGCGTTCCGCTGGGGACGGCGGGCGGCGCATCAGCCGGACTTCGTCAAGGGAATGCTCGGCCAGCCGGGCCGGGCAGCGGAACCCGGCATCGCGCAGACGCTTGACGAGATCGTCGCACGGCGCGTGGAATTCCTGACCGCCTATCAGAACGCCGCCTATGCCAGGCGTTACGCCGATCGGATCGACGCGGTTCGCAGGGCCGAACGGGCCGCAGTACCCGGTTCCACCGCGGTGAGCGAGGCAGTGGCGAGAAACCTTTTCAAGCTGATGGCGGTCAAGGACGAGTACGAAGTCGCCAGGCTCTACACGGACGGCTCGTTCCAGCGCCAACTGGCCGCGCAATTCCAGGATTACGATCGGCTGGAATTCCACCTCGCGCCGCCAATCATGGGCCGGCGCGGAGCGGACGGAAAGCCTAGGAAATCGAGTTTCGGCCCCTGGATGATGAAGGCATTCCGGATGCTCGCCGCGCTCAAGGGCCTGCGTGGATCGGCGCTCGACATTTTCGGCTATACCGCCGAGCGGAAAATGGAGCGTCGCCAGCTTGCGCAATACGACGCCGACGTCGAACTGATCGTCCGCTCCATGGCGCCGGGCAGGGTCGAGGCGGCGACGGCGCTGGCGTCCGTGCCCGCCCTCATCCGCGGCTACGGCCATGTCCGGCAGGCCAGTACAGAGAAGGCTGCCGGCGAACGAGCCCGCCTTCTGGCCCGGCTGGAAAGCACGGAGACAAAATCGGAGCTGGAAGCAGCCGAGTGACCGCGGCTTGCTTCGCCGACAAAGTATATCCGGTGTATTTGCCTGCTTACCTTGACGTAACGGTTACGCCAGTACGCTGTATAAGCCTTTTTTAAGGCGATTGTGGCAAAGCTTGGCTCCCGAAAGCGGGATTCAGGCGTGGCCACGAGACGAAAAAACGAGATTCCCGTCGACGTCTACATTCCGTTCGTGGAGACGCTTTTCCGCGACGGGACGACGCTTGCGATCGGCATTGTCGCGCAGGCGCTGATCGCGATCATGGTCTACGCAAAGACGCTGGATCCCGCTTACCTCGGCATTGCGATAATCATAGTCGGCGTGGGGACGCTTCGGCTCGTCAGCATCACCATGAGCCGGAAGGCTTTCCCGCTGGTTAGCATCGAAAAGGCTCGGCACCACGAAAATATATATATTTTCTGGGGTTCGCTTCACGCATCCGTACTCGGGCTGTTCTGCTTTCTCGGCATTTACGGAGCACATGACCAGTTCGCCGAAATCGCATCGGTCTGTGTCACGCTGGCCTCGATAACGTCGATCGCCGGGCGCAACTACGGCTCCCCGCGTCTGGTGATGTTCCAGATCGTGACTGCCACGTGGCCGATATCGCTTGGGTTTCTGATGCGCGGCGATGTGTATCACATTGTGCTTGGGCTGCTCTCCGCCCCCTTTTTTTTCGCGATCAGGAAGTTCGCTGAAATCGTTCGCGGCGTGTTGTTCGCAGCGCTTTCCGAGAAGAAAAAGGTCGGCCTGATCGCACAGCGCTTCAACCGCGCGCTGAACACCATGTCGCATGGTCTCGTCATGCTCGGGCCTCATGGTAGGGTGGTGGTGGCCAATGCTGAAGCCGCGCACCTGATGTCGCTCAAGTCACCCGACGCACTGCTCGGCCGCTCCATCCATGCTTTGCTCATGCGCGGCGTTGCTGGCGGCATGCTGGCGCTCAAGGATTGCCGCTACATCGAGGCGCAGCTAACGCGCGCGCTGCGCGAAGGGCGCGACCGCAAGGTGCTGGTCTCGTTCTCGAACGGCCAGCACTACGAATTCTCGGCGCGCGAAGGCAGCCAGGATCTCGGCGTCATCACCTTCGAGGACGTGTCGCAGCGCATCGAGGCGGAAGAGAAGATCCGCTCGATGGCGCGCTATGACAACCTCACCGGGCTGCCGAACCGTGGCTATTTCCACGAGATCGTGGGCGAGTTCATGCAGGCCGGCGATCAGGACAGGCTCTGCGGCCTGGCGGTCCTCGACCTCGACGACTTCAAGAGCGTCAACGACACGCTCGGCCACCCGGTCGGCGACGGCTTGATCTATGCGGTGGCGGAACGGCTCGCAGCCTTCGCCGACGAAGGCGTCAGGGTCAGCCGTTTCGGCGGCGACGAATTCATGATCTATTTCGACCGCATCGACGACGACAGCCACCTGGCCGAGATGCTCGACAGCATTTTCGCCGGCCTGCAGGGCGACGTCGACGTGGCTGGCCATGTGCTCCGCGTCCAGGCCAGCGGCGGCGCGGTGGTCTGCCGGGTAAAGGACACCGAAGTCGACGCTATGATCGTGAAGGCCGACCTGGCGCTATACAAGGCCAAGGAGCTCGGCAAGAACGACTGGCAGCTTTTCGAGTCCGCCATGGACGCGGCGTTCCGCAACCGCCAATTGATGAAGGCCGATCTACGCAGCGCCGTCGAGGCGAAGGGCCTGCGCGTCGTCTATCAGCCGATCGTGGCGATGGACACGATGCGGATCGCAAGCTGCGAGGCGCTGTGCCGCTGGGACCATCCCGAACTCGGCTCGATCTCGCCGGCCATTTTCATCCCGCTCGCCGAGGAAATGGGCATCATCTCCGAGATCAGCAGCTTCGTGCTGCAGGCGGCCTGTGCGGAATGCGCCAGGTGGCCCGAGCAGATCAGCGTGTCCGTGAACCTTTCGGCCAAGGACTTCCGCCATCGCGACGTGGTCGACAAAGTCCGCGATGCGCTCGCCCAATCCGGCCTCGCCGCGCACCGCCTGGAGATCGAGGTGACGGAAACCGCGCTGCTCGACGACAAGTCGCTGACCGGCCGCTATATCGAGGAGCTCAAGACGCTCGGCGTCCGTATCGCGCTGGACGATTTCGGCACCGGCTATTCGAGCCTGAGCTACCTGCACAAGCTTCCGCTCGACAAGATCAAGATCGACCGCAGCTTCCTCGTCGACATGGGGCAGAATCCGCGGTCGCTCGAGCTCCTGAAGGGCATCGTCAATCTTTCGCGCCCGCTCGGCCTGGTCATTACCATCGAGGGCGTCGAGACGTTCGAGCAGCTCAAGATACTGGCGCTTTCGGTGAAGCCCGACCTTGTCCAAGGCTTCCTGTTCGGGTCGGCGCTATCGGCCTCCGGCATCGAGACGATGTCGAACACGACCTGGCCGTTCGCCAAGGATCTCAAATCGGCGGAACGCGTCCCGGCACATTGAAAAAGCTGGATTCGACAGCCCGCGCAGCCAACGGAGTCCCTCGAGCCGGATTAACCTTAACCTTCGGTAAACGGCTTCCCTCGTATTTTCAACTTTACATAAGCCCGCCTTGGCTTACGCTTGGTGTCACGGCGGTTTACGAGGGTACTCATGGTTGTGCAGCAGGTGACGCCCGGCGAAACCGCGGGCGAAGATAGCGTTGGTACGCCTGCGATTTCGAGCTTCGCCAGAAATGTCCTGGCCCTTCTGGAACGCACGGAATACCGCCGTTGCGACACGGGCGACGATCTGGAGGACGTCTACCGCCTGCGGTACTCGGCCTACAGGATGAACGATCTCGTTGCGGAGAATCCCGACCACATCGTCCATGATCCATTCGACGATCTTCCGAACTGCTATCGCTTCGGCGTCTTCATCGACGGGCATCTCGTCAGCACGATCCGCCTGCATCACGTGTCTGCGGCATGTCCGAAGTCGCCATCGACGTCGGTCTACCCGGATATCCTCCTGCCGCGCCTTGCCGCCGGCGAGAGCTTTATCGATCCGAGCCGGTTTGCAGCCGACCGGGAGTGGTCGCGAGTCTATCCGCAGATCCCGTACCTGACGCTGCGGCTGGCTGGCATGGCATGCTTCTATTTCAACGCGCCCTATTGCATCTCTATGATCCGCCAGGAGCACGTCGCCTTCTACAAGAGGGTGTACCGGTCCCGTGCTATTGGCGACGCGCGGCCCTATGGCGGCGTCATCAACTGCTTTGCACTTCTTTACCAGGCCGACGTCTTGGCCATCCAGGATGAAAGCTTCGCGCGCTTCCCGTTCTTCAAGTCGACGCCGATGGAGCAGCGCTTGATGTTCGGCAAGCAGGGCCGGGGCGAACTTGCGCCGCTGACCATTTTGCCGACGGCCAAGTATTTTCTGGACGCCGCCTGATCCTGCTGGAGTAGGGCGCATTGCCTCGCCGGCGCCGAGCGTCCATAAATCTGGCGTATAAAGGCGGCCCGGGCCGTGCTTTCGCCGAGGCTCCATGAATACCAGGGTCGATCTTGTCCGCGCGGCGATCTGGGCCGCAGAACTCGCCGACGACGAAATCGAGCGGGCAAGCCGCGGCATCAGCGAAAAGACGTTCTCCAAGGGCAGCTATGTCTGCCATCGCGGCGACCGGTTCGACTATTGGACAGGCGTTGTCACCGGGCTTGTCAAGATCAGCGCCATCTCGCGCGACGGCAAGGCCATGACGTTCGCGGGCGCAGGCCCGGGCGGCTGGTTCGGCGAAGGCTCCGTGCTCAAGGACGAATCGCGCAAATACGATCTCGTTGCCCTGCGCGAGACACGCCTGGCGATGCTCAACAAGGCGACTTTCTTCTGGCTTTACGAAAACAGTGCGGCCTTCAACCGGTTCCTCGTTCGCCAGCTCAACGAGCGCATGGGGCAGTTCATCGCCACGATCGAGTATGACCGGATCTTGGACCCGAAGGCGCGGGTTGCCCGCAATCTGTCCTGGTTCTTCAATCCCGTGCTCTATCCGGACATGCGCAGCCACATCGAGATCACGCAGGAGGAACTCGCGCTGCTGGCAGGGGTGTCGCGCCAGGTCGTCAACAAAAGCCTGCAAGCGCTGGAGCTGGAAGGATTGCTCCGCGTCGAACATGGTGGCATCGATGTCCTCGACGCAGCCCGGCTCGGCGATTACGGAGCCTGACCGCCGCGGAGATGGCTGATTTTGGGGAGGCGGGAAACACGAACCGCCCATTCAAAAGACAATCTGCCGGCTCGTCTGTCAAGCGGTGCGTTGATCCCGTGCATATTTCCATAATAGCTTATGTTCAAAGCCCGCCGGCCGCCGGACGGGCGATGCGACGGAAAGGGAACCGTCGCGCAAAACGGGAGGAAGCGGAGTGGCGAAACCTTGGCGTCGAGCCAGGTCGGAATTGCCGCGCATGAGGCCGCCGCCGGACGTTCCGGCCCCGGATCGGCCTAATGGCGCATTTGCGCCGGAGGCCATAACTGGCACCATGGGCCTGGCGTTCGCCCCAACCGCAATACACGGAGGTAGACGGTCATGGTGACGACGGCGGCGACCGCCGGCATGAACCTCGACACGTTCCCGAAATACCTGCTGCTCAATGCGCAGCGCTTCGGCGGCCGCCCCGCCATGCGCCACAAGGATTATGGCATCTGGCAGAGCTGGACATGGTCCGAGCAGCTGGAAGAAATTCGCGCCTTCGCGCTGGGGCTCCAGGCGCTCGGCCTCGGCCACGGCGACAAGATCGCCGTGGTCGGCGCAAATCGCCCGCGGCTCTACTGGACCTTCGCCGCGGCCCAATCGATGGGCGCGGTGCCGGTGCCGGTCTATGCCGACGCGGTCGCCGAGGAGATGGCCTATGTCCTCAACCATGCCGGCGTTCGCTTCGCGGTCGTCCAGGACCAGGAGCAGGTCGACAAGATCCGCTCCTTCTCCGACCGCATCCCGGCGCTGAAAGAGATCATACACGACGAGCCGCGAGGCCTGCGCGACTACGATCACACGGGCCTCACCGCCTTCACCGAAATTCAGGACAAGGGCGAGGCGCTGCTTGCGGCCGATCCCGGTCTGGCGGAACGCTGGGAGCGCGGCGTTCGCGAGGCGAGCGGCAGCGACATCTCCGTCATGCTCTACACCTCCGGCACCACCGGCCGTTCCAAGGGCGTCATGATCACGGCGGCCGGCGCGGTCAATGCCGCGCGCGACACCGCTGAATTCGACCGGCTTTCCGAAAACGACAGCGTGCTCGCTTATCTGCCGCTCGCCTGGGTCGGCGACCACTATCTGAACTATGCGCAGGGCTATGTATCGGGCCTGTGCATGAACTGCCCGGAAAGCGGCGAGACCGTCGCGCAGGACCTGCGCGAGATCGGCCCGACCTTCTACTTCGCGCCGCCGCGCATCTTCGAGGGGCTGCTGACCAGTGTCACCATCCGCATGGAGGACGCCGGCTGGCTGAAGCGCAAGCTGTTCGACCACTTCATCGGCGTGGCGAAGCGCCATGGCGAGGCGATCCTGGAGGGCAGGCCGGTACCGCTTTCGGGGCGCATTTCCTACACGCTGGGCCGAGTTCTCGTCTATGCGCCGCTATGCAACGTGCTCGGCCTCTCCAACATCCGCGTGGCCTATACGGCGGGCGAGGCCATCGGCCAGGACCTGTTTTCCTTCTTCCGCTCGCTTGGCATCAATTTGAAGCAGCTCTACGGCCAGACCGAAGCCTTCCTCTACGTGACGGTGCAGAAGGACGGCGAGGTGCGGGCCGATACGGTCGGGCCGGCGGCGCCGAATGTCGATATCCGCATCTCAGACACCGGCGAGGTGCTGTTCCGCTCGCCGGGCCAGTTCGCCGGCTACTTCATGCAGGACGAGACGACCGCCGAGACGCTGACAGAGGACGGCTACGTCAAGACCGGCGACGCCGGCTTCTTCGACACGGACGGGCAACTGAAGATCATCGACCGCGCCAAGGATGTCGGCAAGCTCACCTCGGGAGCGCTGTTTGCGCCGAAATACATCGAGAACACGCTGAAATTCTTCCCCAACATCAAGGAGGCGGTCGCCTTCGGGCACGGGCGCGATTTCGCCGCGGCGTTCATCAACATCGACCTGCAGGCTGTCGGCAACTGGGCAGAGCGCAACAACATCGCCTACGCCTCCTACCAGGAACTCGCCGGACACCCCCGCGTCTACGAGATGATCGCGAGGAATGTCGACGAAACCAATCTGCGCCTGTCGAAGGAGCCGGTCATGGCGGGCGCGCAGATCAAGCGGTTCCTGGTGCTGCACAAGGAGCTCGACGCCGACGACGGCGAACTGACGCGTACGCTGAAGGTTCGCCGCGCCTTCGTCGCGGAGCGCTATGCCCCGCTGATAGAGGCGCTATATGACGGTTCGACCGAGAAATACGTCGAGACCGAAATGACCTATGAGGACGGGCGAAAGGGCGTGGTCCGCGCCACGGTCAGGATTGTGGATGCGAAGACCTATCCGGTCGCGCGGCAGACAGCCAGGGAGGCTGCGGAGTGAACGTGCACTCGGATCCGGTGGAGATTGTCGCCGCACCCGATGACGGACTGGCGCCGGGCGAACTGCTCATGGAGGTGAAGAACGTCTCGCTGCGTTTCGGCGGGGTGAAGGCGATCACCGATATCTCCTTCGATGTCAAAAAGGGCGAGATACGCGCCATCATCGGCCCCAACGGCGCGGGCAAGACCTCGATGCTCAACGTCATCAACGGCTTCTACACGCCGCAGAAAGGCACGATCATCTTTCGCGGCGAGGAGCGGCGGGCGATGAAGCCGCATCACGCCGTCCGGCAGGGCATCGCCCGGACCTTCCAGAACGTCGCGCTGTTCAAGGGCATGTCGACGCTCGACAACATCATGGCCGGGCGCTCGGTGAAGATGCACCGCAACCTGTTCTGGCAGATGCTGTGGCACGGGCCGGCGCTTAGGGAAGAAATCGAGCACCGCGAGAAGGTCGAGGAGATCATCGACTTCCTCGAAATCCAGCACATCCGCCGTACGCCTGTCGGCAAATTGCCCTACGGCCTGCAGAAGCGCGTCGAGCTTGGCCGCGCGCTCGCCATGGAGCCGTCGCTGCTTCTGCTCGACGAGCCGATGGCCGGCATGAACCTCGAGGAAAAGGAGGACATGAGCCGGTTTATCATCGACGTGAACCGGCAGCGCGGCACCACGATCGCGCTGATCGAGCACGATATGGGCGTGGTCATGGACCTTTCCGACCGCGTCGTTGTTCTCGACTACGGCAAGAAGATCGCCGACGGCACCCCTGACGCCGTGAAATCCAACCAGGACGTCATCGACGCTTATCTCGGCGTCGCGCATTGAAAGGACATATCGATGGACCTCTCGACATTGCCGCTCTCGCCATTGATCGCGCTGATCGCCGGTGTGCTCATCCTGATCATGCCCAGGCTTCTGAACTACATCGTCGCCATCTATCTGATCATCGTCGGCCTGCTCGGGCTGTTCCCGCAGTTGGCGGGTTGAGGCCCGTGGGTGTAGCGGGGGAGAATTAGGGTGAGCCAGCGTCCGAAACCCACAGCCGCATCGAACTTTCCGCCGCCGGACGAGAGCGGCGTGCGCATGCATGAAGTGAAGCCGCTGTCGAACAACTGGTATCACCTCAACCGGTACGATTTCGATCTGCGCCTCGCCGACGGCTCGTGGCAGCGGCAGATGCGCGAGGCCTATGACCGCGGCAACGGAGCGACGATCCTGCTCTATAACCGCGCCCGCCGGAGCGTCGTGCTGACGCGGCAGTTCCGGCTTCCGGCCTTCCTGAACGGAGTGACGGACGGCCAGGTGATCGAAGCGCCTGCGGGTCTGCTCGACGACGACAGTCCGGGCGACGCGATCCGCCGCGAAGTCGCCGAGGAAACCGGGTATCGCATCGGCGACGTCGAGCCGGTCTTCGACATCTTCATGAGTCCCGGATCGGTCACCGAGCGGCTGCACTTCTTCCTGGCCGAATACGATCCCTCGGACCGCCCGACTAATGGCGGCGGCGCCGAGGGGGAGAACGAAAACATCGAGGTCATGGAAATCGGCTTCGACCGCGCGCTGGCGATGGTGGCGAGCGGCGAAATACGCGACGCCAAGACCATACTGCTGCTTTATCACGTACGCCTGCGGGGTATTCTATGAACCTGGTCGAAGGCATTTTCGTCAAACCGTTCCAGGATATGATCGGAGCGCCGGATTTTCTGATCCAGGTGCTATGGGAGGGGCTGGTCGCCGGCGTGCTCTATGCCCTGATCGCGCTCGGCTTCGTGCTGATCTACAAGTCCTCGCGCATCTTCAATTTCGCGCAGGGCATCATGGTGGTGTTCGCCGCGCTGACGCTGGTAGACCTCCATGAAAAGGGCGTGCCGGCGCTGCTTGCGGTGCCGCTGACGCTCGCCGTCATGTTCATCCTCGCCGTAGCCATCGAGCGGGTGGTGCTGCGCCCGCTGGTCAACCAGCCGGACATCATCCTGTTCATGGCCACGATCGGCATAACGCTGTTCCTGATCGGCTTCGGCGAAATAATCTTCGGCGGCGAAAACAAGGTGATGATCACCGAACAGCTCTACATCCCGACCGGCAGCTTCACCTTCGAGCCGTTCGGCGGCTTCGTCTCGATCGAGCAGAAGGACCTGACTGCCGTCGTCGGCGCCATCCTTCTGGTCGCTGGGCTCATCCTGTTCCTCAATAAATCGAAGATGGGTCGCGCCATCCGCGCGCTCGGCGACGACCACCAAGCGGCGCTCTCGGTAGGCATCTCGCTATCGACCATCTGGGTACTGGTCTGGTTCATCGCCGGCGTCATCGCGCTCGCTACCGGCATCGTGTGGGGCGCCCGCGCCGGCGTTTCCTTCGCGCTGGAAGTGATCGCCTTCAAGGCGCTGCCGGTGCTGATGCTGGGCGGACTGGAATCCGTGCTCGGCGCCATCATCGGCGGCCTCGCCATCGGCGTGCTCGAAAAACTGTTCGAGATCTACTGGGGCCAGCCGCTGCTCGGCGGCAACACCGAAACCTGGTTCGCCTTTGTGTTTGCGCTGATCGTGCTTTTGTTCCGGCCGCAGGGCCTGTTCGGCGAAAAGATCATCGAGCGGGTGTGAGGGGGAAATCATGCTCTACCGCACAGCCGGGCAGTTCAAAACCAGCTACGCCGCCGACCACGCGCTTTTCCCGGTCAGGCAGGATGCGTGGCTGCTCGCATTCATCCTCGTCATGGCGTTCGTGGTCTTTCCGATGACGGCCAGCGAGTTCGCGTTCAAGGCGCTGCTGGTCCCGGTGCTGATCTATGCGCTGGCGGCGCTCGGCCTCAACATCCTCACCGGCTATGCCGGGCAGCTTTCGCTCGGCACCGGCGCGTTCATGGGCGTCGGCGCCTATGCCTGCTACAAGCTGATCACGATCTTCCCGGAACTGAACATCCTCGTCGCCATCGCGCTTTCCGGCTTCTTCTCGGCCGCGGTCGGCGTCGCCTTCGGCCTACCGTCGCTCCGGATCAAGGGCTTCTATCTCGCCATCGCCACGCTCGCGGCGCAGTTCTTCCTGGTCTGGCTGTTCGAGAAATGGGCATGGCTCTACAACTACAATTCGTCGGGCGCGATCCAGGTGCCGACCATCGAGATGTTCGGCGTGCCGGTCGCCGGCCCGAACGCCAGGTCGATCGTGCAGTATTATTTCGTTCTCTGCGTCGTCTGCCTGATCACCTGGTTCGCCATCAACATCACGCGCGGCCGCATCGGGCGCGTGTGGAAGGCGGTGCGAGACATGGACATCGCCGCCGAACTCGTCGGCATCAATCTGATGAAGGCCAAGCTCTCGGCCTTCGCAGTCTCGTCCTACATCGTAGGCGTTGCGGGTGCGCTGTTCGTGTTCCTGTGGCGGGGTGCGGCCGAGCCGATCCTGTTCGACATACCGCTGTCGTTCCGGGTGCTGTTCATCGCCATCATCGGCGGGCTCGGCTCGATCCTCGGCAATTATCTCGGCGCGATCCTGATCGTGGCGCTGCCGGTGATCATCGGCACGCTGCCGACCGCCTTCGGCATTCCGATCAGTTCGTCGACAGCCGAACATTTGAACACCATGATCATCGGCGGGCTGATCATCATGTTCCTGATCGTCGAGCCGCACGGGCTGGCTCGGTTCTGGGCCATCATAAGGGAGAAACTGATCATGTGGCCGTTCCCGCATTAGGAACCATGATCCCGAAAAACGGAACGGTTTTTGGACAAGATCATGGTCGATCAGAAAGTCGGCCGGTGGAATACGGGGTTGGTTCGCCCGATCCGTAACGGAGAAACGAACAAGTGGAGGAAAATGAAATGAAGAAACTTCTGAAGTCGACCCTGCTTTGCGCGGTGCTCGCCGCGGGAACCGCGCTTGCCGCGCCGGCGGCGCTCGCGCAGGACGCGGTCAGCCTGCCCAATCTCAGCTACCGCACCGGGCCGTTCGCGGCCACCGGCATTCCGCTGATGAACGGCCAGCGCGACTACATGATGATGCTCAACGAGCGCGACGGCGGCGTCAACGGCGTCAAGCTCGGCTACGAGGAATGCGAGACGGGCTACAACACCGAAAAGGGCGTCGAGTGCTACGAAAAGACCAAGGCGACCGGCATCATCACCCAGCCATGGTCGACGGGCATCACGCTGCAGGTGCTGCCGAGGTCGAACGTCGACAAGATCCCCATTCTGGCGCCGGGCTACGGTTTCTCACCCATGGCCGACGGCAAGGTGTTCAAATGGGCCTTCAACCCTCCGGCGTCCTATTGGGACGGCGCGTCGATTATCCTGAACCACATTTCGGAAGGCAATCTCGACAATCTCAAGGGCAAGAAGATCGTGCTCCTGCACCTCGACGCGCCCTACGGCAAGGAACCGATCCCGCTCATCCAGACGCTCGCCGAGAAGCATGGCTTCACCTTCCTGCCGATCCCGGTCGGCGTGAAGGAGATGCAGAACCAGTCGGCGCAATGGCTGCAGATCCGGCGCGAGCGCCCCGACTTCGTGCTGATGTGGGGCTGGGGCGCGATGAACGCCGGCGCGCTCACCGAAGCCGCCAAGACCAAATTCCCGATGGACAAGTTCATCGGCATCTGGTGGTCGGCCCATGACGGCGACATGAAAAGCGTCGGCGAAGCCGGCAAAGGCTACCGCGCCATATCGTGGAGCGTGCCGGTCCCGGATGCGCCCGTCATGCAGGACATCAAGAAGCACGTCATCGACAAGGGGCAGTCGCTGATCGGCGAAGGCGAGTCCGACTGGGTGTTCTACCAGCGCGGTGTGCTGATCTCGATGTTCACGGTCGAGGCGATCAAGGCCGCGCAGGCCAACTTCGACACCAAGGTGGTGAACGCCGAACAGCTTCGCTGGGGTTTTGAAAATCTCAAGCTGGACGACGCCAAGCTCGCCGAACTCGGCATGACCGGCATGGTCCCGCCGTTCTCGACCTCCTGCGCCGACCACACCGGCCATGCCGGCGCGTGGATGCTGGAATGGGACGGCGCGAAGTTCGCCAAGGTCTCCGATCTTTTGAAAGCCGATCAGAGCGTGATCGGGCCGCTGGTCGAGGCCGAGGCGAAGAAATACGCCGAGGCCAACGCGCCGTGGCCGATGAACGACGAGTGCACGATGTAGTGATGGCGCCGCCCCTCATCCGCCTACCGGCACCTTCTCCCCGTGAACTACGGGGAGAAGGACGAAGCGGCTACGCTGGCGCCCCCTCTCCCCGTTCTTCACGGGGAGAGGGTAAGGGTGAGGGGCAGCGCCACTCGTCGAAACGATGGAGGCGGCAGCAATGATAGACGCGGCGGCTGCAAATGCCCCCATCCTCTCGGTCAACAACATCGAGGTGATCTACGATCACGTCATCCTCGTCCTGAAAGGCGTTTCGCTGACCGTGCCGCAGGGGGGCATCACCGCGCTACTCGGCGCCAACGGCGCGGGCAAGACGACGACGCTGAAGGCGATTTCCAACCTGCTCCATGCCGAGCGCGGCGAGGTCACCAAGGGCTCGATCGTGTTCGAGGGCAACGAGGTCCAGGCGCTGTCGCCCAACGATCTGGTCAGGCGCGGCTGCATCCAGGTCATGGAGGGCCGCCACTGCTTCGGCCATCTTTCGGTCGAGGACAATCTGATGACGGGGGCGTTTACCCGCCGCGACGGCAAGGCCGCGATCTGCGACGATCTCGACCTCGTCTACGAATATTTCCCGCGCCTCAAGGTGCGCCGGTCGAGCCTCGCCGGCTATACGTCGGGCGGCGAGCAGCAGATGACGGCGATCGGCCGGGCGCTGATGAGCCGCCCCAAGATGATCCTGCTCGACGAGCCGTCGATGGGGCTCGCGCCGCAGCTCGTCGAAGAAATCTTCGAGATCGTGAAGAAGCTCAACGAGGAGCAGGGCGTGTCCTTCCTGCTCGCCGAGCAGAACACCAACGTCGCGCTTCGCTTCGCCAAATACGGCTACATCCTCGAATCGGGCCGCATCGTGCTCGACGGCGAAGCCTCGGCGCTGCGCGAAAACGAGGACGTCAAGGAATTCTACCTCGGCGTGGCCGGCGAGGGCCGCAAATCATTCAAGGACGTGAAGCACTACAAACGGCGGAAGAGGTGGCTGGCTTGAGACCACCGCCGTCCATCAAACGTGAACCTCCCCGTAGGTCGCTTCGACGGTCTCCACGTCGCGCCTGAGCGCGGCATAAACGAGCCAGCAATAGAAGGCCAACACACCCGCCAGGATAATCCAGCCGGATACCGGCCCGAATGCTGCGCTGCCGACGACTTCGTCGAAGGACCAGGCCTGATCCCGCACGACCCCTTCCACCTGCAGCTTGGGCGTCGAGATCTTGAGCACCCATGCGAGCAGAAGGATGAGAAACATCCACACGTAATTCCGCTTCAGCCTCCGCGACATCGCCACATGCAGCGGGATCAGGAATCGCGGCCTGCGCAGATCCTGGCCAAGGATTTCCGCCCAGCCCGCGCTCGGGTCGGGCAGTGGCGCGAGGATTTGGGCGAAATAGTGCTTCTCCAGCCGTCGCACCCGACCCCGATAGACGTCGAAGAACCGGTAGCGCCGCGCTTCTATCAGGAGCAGCAACTGGACCAGAACCATGGCGAACAGAAGCACGCCATGGTGCGATGTCGGCGACGACAGCGACAGTGAGAGCATCGCCGCCACGCCGGTGATCGCCCAGTTTGTGGTTCGGTCGATGCGGTCGCGCCAGCCCGCCATGCGGCCCATCTCGGCGCGGTGATAATGTGCCAAGAGGGTGATGTACTCGCTGGAGGTCGTCGGAAACGGAGGCGCCTCCCATCTTGCGATGTTGTCCACGCTAGGTGGTTCGCGAGTCTCGTCCATGTCTGCCTCCCAACCGGAAACGCCGCACCCATTTTAACGCGCGTTCGCGCGGAAACGCTCCGCCAAAATCGATTTATCATTGGAGGTTTTGGGCACTGGCGTCGCTGGATACCGCGTTTTGCTGAACTCTTGTCGCAGCCAAACGGGTAATCGCGGCATTGCCCTTGCGCGCCGTTTTCGCTATGTGCGCAGGAAAGCATTTTCAAGGGGTTTATTGATGGCTGACCATTCGCCGACCGGCCCGCTCGAAACGGGCGCCGAGATGGACTATTCGGAGCACGAGCGCACCTATCAGGGATTTCTGCTGCTCGCCAAATACGGCTTCCTGGTCTGCTTTGCCCTGCTTGTGTCGATGGCGTTCGGCTTCTTCACCAATGCCGGCTTCTTTTCCGGTTTCGTTCTGTTCCTGCTCATCTGCGGCGTAGGCATCTACATGCTCCGCAGCGTGCCACAGCACGTTGCCTGATCTGTTCGTCCAAGGCCGCGGGTTCTCCGCGGCCGGTTAAATTCCGAGCCGACAAGGGAGCCACGTGGTGGGGCAGTCAGTCTTCATTCCGAAGGAAATCGACCCTAACGAAAGCCGCGTCGCGGCTTCGCCGGACACGGTCAAGCGGTTTTCCGGCCTGGGCCTGGATGTGATCGTCGAGGCGGGCGCGGGCACGCTGTCGCGCATCACCGATGATGAGTTCGCCAAGGCCGGAGCCACGATCGGCAAGGCGTCGGACGCAGCCAAGGCCGATGTCGTGCTCAAGGTGCGCCGTCCCACTGAGGCCGAGCTGAAGAACTACAAGTCCGGCGCGGCGGTCATCGCCATCATGGATCCGTACGGCAACGACGAGGCGGTGGCGGCGCTGGCCAAAGCCGGCGTTACCGCGTTCTCGATGGAGTTCATGCCGCGCATCACCCGCGCACAGGCCATGGACGTGCTTTCCTCGCAGGCCAATCTCGCCGGCTATCAGTCGGTCATCGACGGCGCATCCGAATATGACCGCGCCCTGCCGATGATGATGACGGCGGCCGGCACGGTCCCGGCGGCGAAGGTGTTCGTCATGGGTGTCGGCGTCGCCGGGCTTCAGGCAATCGCCACGGCGCGCCGCATGGGCGCGATCGTCACCGCCACCGACGTGCGTCCTGCCGTCAAGGAGCAGGTCGCCTCGCTAGGCGCGAAATTCCTGGCGGTCGAGGACGAGGAGTTCAAGGCGGCGGAGACCGCCGGCGGCTACGCCAAGGAAATGTCGAAGGAATACCAGGCCAAGCAGGCCGCACTGACGGCCGACCACATCGCCAAGCAGGACATCGTCATAACCACCGCGCTGATCCCCGGCCGGCCGGCGCCCAAGCTGGTCTCGGCTGCCATGGTACAATCCATGAAGCCTGGCTCGGTCATCGTCGATCTCGCGGTCGAGCGCGGCGGCAATGTCGAGGGCGCGGTTGCCGGGGCGGTGATCACGCTCGACAACGGCGTCAAGATCGTCGGCCACCTGAACGTGCCCGGCCGCGTGGCGGCATCGGCCTCGCTGCTCTATGCGCGCAACCTGTTCGCATTCCTCGAAACCATGGTCGACAAGTCGACGAAGCTACTCGCGATCAACCGCGACGACGAGTTGGTCAAGGCGACAATGCTGACCGATGCGGGCCGCGTGGTGCATCCGAATTTTGCCGGCAAGGAAGCGGCGCCCGCCGCGCCCAAGCCGATCGTTCCCGGCCAGAATCGCGGCGACGACCCCGCGGTCAAGAAGGCCGCCAAGGGTACCGAGCCCGGCCTCGACATTGCGCCGAAGAAGAAGGCGGCGCCTGCCGCGAAGAAACCGGCCGCAGCTAAAAAGCCGGCGGTGGCGAAGCCCAAGCCGGTTACGCCCGGTAAGAACAGGGGAGACGCGTGATGGAAAAGACCGCTCTCGAACAGGCGCTCGACCAACTCGAGCAGGCTGTCGCCACGGCGCGCGCGGCACTCGAAAGCACCGAAGCGGCGGGCGATGTGGCGGCCGCCGCCGCTCATGCCGCCTCCGGCGGCGTGATCGATCCCTTCGTGTTCCGCTTCGCGATCTTCGTGCTCGCCATCTTCGTCGGCTACTATGTCGTCTGGTCGGTGACGCCAGCGCTGCACACGCCGCTGATGGCCGTCACCAACGCCATCTCCTCGGTTATCGTCGTCGGCGCGCTGCTCGCCGTTGGCATTTCGGCCTCCGGGCTTGCCACCGGCTTCGGCTTCGTCGCGCTCACGCTCGCCTCGGTCAACATCTTCGGCGGCTTCCTCGTCACCCAACGCATGCTCGCGATGTACAAGAAGAAGGAAAAGTGAAGTGAACGCCAACCTCGCTTCCTTCCTCTACCTCGTCTCCGGCATCCTGTTCATCCTGGCGCTTCGCGGCCTGTCGCATCCGACGACCAGCCGCCAGGGCAATATATACGGCATGATCGGCATGGGCATCGCCATCGTCACCACATTGGCGCTGGCGACGCCGGGGGCCGGCGGTCTGGCGCTGATCGTGCTCGGCCTCGCGATCGGCGGCGGCGCGGGCGCCATCACGGCGCGGCGCATCCCCATGACCTCGATGCCGCAGCTCGTCGCGGCGTTCCACTCGCTCGTCGGTCTGGCCGCAGTCATGGTTGCCGCCGCCGCGATGTATGCGCCGACCAGCTTCGGCATTGGCACGGTCGGCGACATTCACAGCCAGGCGCTGGTCGAAATGAGCCTCGGCGTAGCCATCGGCGCCATCACCTTCACCGGCTCGGTCATCGCCTTCCTGAAGCTCGACGGCCGCATGTCGGGCAAGCCGATCATGCTGCCCGGCCGCCACGCCATCAACGCCGCGCTGGGCATTGCGCTCGTGGTGCTGATCGTCCTCCTCGTCACCAGCGAAAGCCTCGCAGTCTTCTGGCTGATCGTCGCCGTCTCGCTGGCGCTCGGCGTCCTTCTCATCGTGCCGATCGGCGGGGCCGACATGCCGGTCGTGGTGTCGATGCTCAATTCCTATTCGGGATGGGCGGCGGCCGCGCTCGGCTTCACGCTCGGCAATCTGGCGCTAATCATCACCGGCGCGCTGGTCGGCTCGTCGGGCGCGATCCTCAGCTACATCATGTGCAAAGGCATGAACCGGAGCTTCATCTCCGTCATTCTCGGCGGCTTCGGTGGCGAGACCTCGGCGGCCGCCGATGACGGCGTCGAGCGCACGGTCAAGCAAGGCTCGGCCGACGACGCCGCCTATCTCATGATGAACGCGCAGAAAGTCATCATCGTGCCGGGCTACGGCATGGCGGTCGCGCAGGCGCAGCACGCGCTGCGCGAGATGGCCGACAAGCTCAAGGCTGCAGGCGTCGAGGTGAAATACGCGATCCATCCGGTCGCCGGCCGCATGCCCGGCCACATGAATGTGCTTTTGGCCGAAGCCAATGTGCCTTACGACGAGGTGTTCGAACTCGAGGACATCAATTCCGAGTTCGCGCAGGCCGACGTCGCCTATGTCATCGGCGCCAACGACGTCACCAACCCGTCGGCGCGCGACGACAAGAACTCGCCGATCTACGGCATGCCGATCCTCGACGTCGACAAGGCGCGCACCTGCCTGTTCGTCAAGCGCTCGCTCGGCTCCGGCTATGCCGGCATCGACAACACGCTGTTCTACAAGGACGGCACCATGATGCTGCTCGGCGACGCCAAGAAGATGACGGAAGAAATCGTGAAGGCGATGGACCACTCGTAGCCATCGCCGGCGCTTAACCGCTCGCCCCTCAATCCCCCGGATCGGGAATCTTTAGCAACGTGCCGCATGCCTTGCAGTGCACGGCGTCGGGATCGTGCCGCTGCAGCGCGCAAACCGGGCAGGGGAAGAACACCTTGTTCGGGCGAAAGATCGCCTGCGCTAGCCGCACGAACAGCGATATGCCGATGATCATCGTCGCGATAGCTGTGAGCTTGCCCCAGACGCCGGGGAGCACGATGTCGCCGAAGCCCGTCGTGGTCACCGTCGCCACCGTGAAATACAGCGCGTCGACGTAGCCGGCAATGCCGGAGCCTTCGCGGAAGAAGAAGGTGTAGACGAAGCCGGTGACCACGAACAGGAAGGTCAGCAGATTGACCACCGCGTGGGCGGCGTCGCGCCATGTCGCATAGCCTGCGCGCCGCAGCGGCCGCCACAACATGCCGCTGCGCGACAGCGACCACAGGCGCAGGATGCGCAGGAAGCCCAGGTTGGCCAGCGTGTTGGGCATGAGCAGCGTGACGAGAATGAAGATGTCGACCAGCACGGTCGACTGCCGTAGCCAGCGCAGCACATCGGACGAGGCTAGACCGCGCATGACGATGTCGCCGGCCAGCAGCGCCGCCACCGAATAATCCACCCACAGGAATGACGGTCGGTCCCTCAGCACCGGCGAGGCGATGAAGAAGGCGATGATGGCGAGGTCGATCAGGATCACGGCCATCTGGAAGCGGAGCGCCGCCGGCGAACTGCCGTGATAAAGGATGCGCAAAGCATCGCGGAACCGGTCGAAGGCCGAACCGCTATCGTCGCTAGCGTCGTTTCCAGACTGCATTCCTGCTGGATAGCCCTTTGGCGGCGGTCGCGTCCAGCGCGATCGGAGGGGCCGCGAGGGCTGTTCATGCGCGGCCGCCTCAAACCCGGCTTGACGCGGAAGCGGTTCGATGCAAATCTAATCCGTAACTAGGATATATATTCCATTAAAATGGAATAGGGAGGACAGATGAAGCGTTTCGTGCAATCACTTGCCACGCTCACCGCCGCGCTGTGCGCAGCTACGGGCATGGCTCTGGCGGAACCCGCCAAAGGCGGCGTGATCGACGTCGCCACGATCGGCGAGCCGCCGACGCTGGACCCGATGGCCTCGACCGCCGATCTCGTCGGCATCGTCACCCAGCATATGTTCGAAACGCTCTACACGTTCGACGCCAAGTGGGGCGTCACGCCGCTTCTGGCGGCCGACATGCCGCAAATCTCCGCCGACGGGCTGACCTACACGATCCCGCTCCGCGCAGGCGTCAATTTCCACGACGGCAATCCCATGACCTCCGCCGATGTCGTCGCCTCGCTGCAGCGCTGGATGAAGATTGCGACCCGCGGCAAGCAGGCCGCCGAGACCATCACCGGCATCGAGGCCGTCGACGACAGCACGGTCAAGATCACGCTCGGCAAGCCGTTCGCGCCGCTGCTTGCGCTGCTGTCGCTGAACAATGCCGCCGCGATCATCATTCCGGCCGCCAATGCGGCCGAGGAGCCGCTGGCGACCTTCGTCGGCACCGGCCCCTACATGCTTAAGGAGCGCAAGCCCGACCAGTTCATCCAGCTTGTGCGCTTCGACGGTTATGTCTCGCGCGAAGGCGAGCCGGACGGCTATGGCGGGGCACGCAAGCAGTATCTCGACGAGATACGCTTCGTGCCGGTTCCCGATCCGAACACCCGCATCGAGGGCGCGGTGGCTGGCCAGTTCGCCTATGTCGACCAGCTTCCGGTCGAATCTTTCGAGCGTGTCTCCGGGGGCAAGACCGAGCCGGTGCTGCTGAAGCCGTTCGGCTGGCCGGTGTTCGTCATGAACACGAAGGAGGGTCTGAACTCCGATATCCGCATCCGCAAGGCCATCCAGGCCGCGCTCGCGCCGGAGGACATGCTGCTCGCCGCGTTCGGATCGCCTGATTTCTTCGCTGTCGACGGCGCCATGTATCCGGAGGGCTATGCCTGGCACACTGAGGCCGGCACCGAGCCGTACAAGTCGGCCGGCGACACGGAAGCCGCCGCCGCCCTGCTCAAGGAAGCCGGCTACGACGGCTCCAAGCCGCTGCGCATACTGACCAGCCGGCAGTACGAGTTCCACTACAAGATGGCGCAGGTGGCCGCGGAATATCTGAAGGCCGCCGGCTTCCAGGTCCAGATGGACGTGGTCGAGTGGGCAACGCTGACCAAGAACCGCGCCGACCCGGCGCTGTGGGACATCTACATCACCCACAGCCCGTTCCTGCCCGAGCCGTCGCTGACCGGCATCATGTCCGACACGTCGCCCGGCTGGTGGATCTCCGACACTAAAAAGGCCGTGCTCGGCGCATTCAACGCCGAAGCCGATCCGGCCAAGCGCGTCGAACTGTGGGCCGCCGTGCAGAAGGCCGTCTATGACGAGGTTCCCGCCTTCAAAGTCGGCAACTTCAACGCGCTGGCCGCGCAGGCGCCGGACCTCGAGGGCGTTGCGCCGGCTCCGTGGCCCTATTTCTGGAATGCTTATTTCGAGAAGAAATAGCCCTTCCACACAGCCGCGCATCCTCCCACACTGCGCGGAAAAGAGCGGGGCGGCGGACCGAAAAGTCCGGCGCTCCGTATCCACCCCGATCAACCAGAGCAAGCAGCCATGTTGCGTGCAGCCCTCAATCGCCTGTTCGGCATGCTCGTCGTGATGGCGCTGGTCGTCACCGTCGTGTTCGTCATCGTGCGCGTCACGCCGGGTGACCCGGCAGCGGTCATGCTCGGCCCCGACGCTTCTGCCGAAGACATCGAGCAGTTGCGCGAGAAGCTTGGGCTGAACGGCACAATTCTCGAGCAGTTCGCAAACTATGTCGCTGGCGTGCTGCAGGCCGATTTCGGCCAGTCGATCTTCCTCGGCCAGCCGGTCACCCAGGCGCTGATGGACCGCGCCGAGCCGACCTTCTTTCTCACCATATTCTCGCTGCTGATCGCCACCCTGATCGCGCTGCCCGTCGGCATATTGTCGGCCTACTGGCGCGGCTCGACGTTCGACCAGGTCGCCACCGCGCTCGCAATGTTCGCGGCCAGCGTACCGAGCTTCTGGCTCGGCCTGCTGCTGATGCAGTTCTTCGCCGTGCATCTCGGCTGGTTCGCCACCTCCGGCTATGGTGGGCCGGGCACGACGCTCTTCGAGCGCCTGCACTATCTGGTGCTACCGGCCTTCGCGCTCGGCATCGTAAGTTCCGCGCTGATCACGCGCTTCACCCGCGCTTCCATGCTCGACGTGCTCAACGACGACTATGTGCGCACCGCGCGCTCCAAGGGCATGAGCGAATGGCGTGTGGTGCTGAAGCATGCGCTGAAGAATGCGCTGATCCCGATCCTGACCGTAATCGGCCTGACCGCGGCGCTGCTGATCTCCGGCGCGGTCGTCACCGAGACGGTGTTCGGCCTGCCCGGCGTCGGCAATCTCGTCGTCTCGGCGGTGCTGAGGCGCGACTATCCCGTCATCCAGGGTGCGCTGCTGGTCATCGCCGGTCTCTACGTGCTGGTCAATTTCGGCATCGACATGCTCTATCTGCTGATCGATCCGCGGGTGCGCTACTGATGGCCGCGGTTGCGCAAGCGCTGCAGAGCGAGCCGAACATCCTGTCGCGGCTGGTCGGGCGGCGCACCTCGCTCATCGGCATAATCATCCTGGCGATCATCGCCGCTGCCGCGCTGCTCGCGCCGTTCGTCGCGCCCTATTCGCCGTCGAAGCTCTCCATCGCCAGCCGCCTGCACGGGCCGGAAATGGCGCATCTGTTCGGCACCGACGATCTTGGCCGCGACATCTTCACCCGCATGCTCTACGCCGGCCGTACCTCGCTCACGGTAGGTTTCGCGGTCGTTGTGTTCTCGTCGATCATCGGCATCGTGCTCGGCCTGACCGCCGGCTTCTTCCGCAGGCTCGACCAGCCGGTCTCGCGCCTCATCGACGCGATGATGGCGTTTCCCGATATCCTGCTGGCCATCGCGCTGGTGGCGGCGCTCGGCGCATCGGCAACCAACATCGTCATCGCGCTCGGCATCGTCTATGCGCCCAGGCTGGCGCGCGTCATCCGCGCCTCAACGCTGGTTATCCGCGAGCTGCCCTATGTAGAGGCTGCGCGAGCACTCGGCGTGCCGACGCCGGTCATCCTGGTGCGTCACGTGCTGCGCAACGTTACCTCGCCGCTCCTGGTGCAGGGCACCTTCATCTTCGCTAACGCGATCCTCGCCGAGGCCGGCCTGTCGTTCCTCGGCGTCGGCATCTCGCCGGACACGCCGACCTGGGGCACGATGATCAGCGTCGGCCGCCAGTATATGGACCAGGCGAGCTGGATGATGTTCTTTCCGGGCGCGGCGATCGTGCTCACCGTTCTGTCGCTGCAGCTTGTCGGCGACGGCCTGCGCGACCTTCTCGACCCGCGACTTGCGAAGGACATCTGACACATGATCGGCAACCGTTTCGCACCCGCCGCCCAGCCGCTGCTCCTCAAAGGGGCGAGGCCGATCGGCTTCGGCGAAAAGTCCATATCCGACGCGCCGCTCGATATCATGATCGGAAAGGACGGCCGCATTGCCGAAGTCTCTGCGCGGATCGACACCGGCGGCGATGTCCGCACTGTAGAAGCGAAAGGCGCGTTCGTCTCGCCGGGCTGGACCGACCTTCATGTCCATGTCTGGTATGGCGGCACCGACATTTCGCTGAGGCCGGAGCAATGCGGCGCGTCGCGCGGCGTCACCACCATGGTTGATGCCGGTTCGGCGGGCGAGGCCAACTTCCACGGCCTGCGCGAGTTCATTATCGAGCCCGCCCGCGAAAACATCTACGCCTTCCTCAATCTCGGCTCGATCGGGCTGGTCGCCTGCAACCGCGTCAGCGAACTCATCGACATGCGCTCGATCGACATCGACCGCACCATCGCGGCAGTCGAGGCCAACCGTGATGTGATCGTCGGGCTGAAGGTCAGGGCCAGCGCCGTCATCACCGGCGGCTGGGATCTCGCGCCGGTCAAGCTCGCGAAAAAACTCTGCCGCATCCTGAAGCTGCCGCTGATGGTGCATGTCGGCGAGCCGCCGCCGCTCTATGACGACGTGCTCGGCGTGCTTACCGAAGGCGACATCGTCACCCACTGCTTCAACGGCAAGGCCGGCGGCTCGATTCTCGAGGACGAGGATCTCTACCTGCTCGCCGAGCAGGCGGCGGAACGCGGCATAGTGCTCGATGTCGGCCATGGCGGCGCATCCTTCTCCTTCGATGTGGCGAAGGCGGCTTTGTCGCGCGGGTTGAAGCCGCAGACCATTTCGACCGACCTGCACAACCGCTCGCTCGACGGATCGGTCTGGGACATGGCAACGACCATGTCCAAGCTCCTGTCGCTCGGCATGAAGCTTGACGATGTCGTGGCGGCCTCGACCACAGCGCCGCGGCTCGCCATCCGCCTGCCGGCAGACAACCTGCTGGAGGTTGGCAAGCCGGCCGAGTTCACCTTGTTCGATGTGGTCGATTCCGACCTGACGGTGAAGGATTCGCAAGGCGCGACCAGCCGGCTCACCCGGCTCTTCGAGCCGCGCTATGCCATCCTTGGGGCAGAACCTGTAACAGCCCACCGGCACGTTCCGGTGGAGGGTTCGGTCGGTGGCCATGCATGTCCGCATTGCGGGTGGAAGTCATGACGCAGCCGCTCGACGCCGACACCATCCTTTCGGTCCGCGACCTGAAGACCTGGTTCGTGACCCGCCGCATGACGGCCAAGGCTGTAGACGGCGTCACCTTCGACCTGAAGCGCGGCGAGACGCTGGCCGTGGTCGGCGAATCCGGCTCGGGCAAGTCGGTCACCAGCCTGTCGATCATGGGCTTGCTGTCGCGGCCGGGCGCGATCGCCGGCGGCAGCATCCTGTTTCGCGACCGCAAGGAGCGGGTTCACGACCTCGCCGCCTTCGGCCCGAAGGACTTCCGCAAGATTCGCGGCCGGGAGATCGCCATGATCTTCCAGGAGCCGATGACCAGCCTGAACCCGCTCTACACTGTCGGCGACCAGATCGGCGAGATGATCGCGCTGCACGAGCCGGTCAGCCGCAGCGAGGCACGCAGTCGGGCGCTCGAAATGCTGAGGCATGTCGAGATTCCTGACGCCGCGTCGCGCCTCGACGACTACCCGCACCAGATGTCGGGCGGAATGCGCCAGCGCGTCATGATCGCCATGGCGCTCGCCTGCGGTCCGTCGCTGCTGATCGCCGACGAGCCGACCACGGCGCTCGACGTGACCATCCAGGCGCAGATCCTCGATCTTCTGCGCCGGCTGCAGGCGCAGTTCGGCATGTCGATCCTGTTCATCACCCACAATCTCGGCGTTGTCGCCGAAATCGCGCACAACGTCGTGGTCATGTATGGCGGGCGCGTCGTCGAGCAGGCCCCGGTGAACGATCTTTTCGCGCATCAGCGCCATCCCTACACCAAGGGCCTGCTCGCCTGCACGCCGAACGCCGCGCGCGACATCAGCCCCGACGGCGAGCGGCAGGCGCTCTATTCGATCCCGGGCGGCGTGCCGCCGATCACCGCTTTGCCGCCCGGCTGCGCCTTCGAGCCGCGCTGCAAATTCGCGCTGAGAGCCTGCCGCGAGGCGCCGCCGCCGCTGGTCTCGGCGGGCGTGGGCTTTTCGCGCTGCATCAGGAGCGCCGAGCTATGAGCGTCGCCGCCCAACGCTTGCCCGACCAGAACCGGCCGGCATCCGCCGAGCAGCCTGTGCTGCTCAGCGTCGAAGGCCTGACCAAACATTTTCCGGGGCGCGGCGGCCGCATCGTGCATGCGGTCGAGGACGTCAGCTTCGAGGTGCGCAAGGGCGCGACCGTCGGGCTGGTCGGCGAATCCGGTTCGGGCAAGACCACCGCTGGGCGCTCCATCCTGCGGCTGGTCGAGCCGAGCGCCGGCAAGGCGGTCTTCGACGGCGTCGACCTGTTCTCTCTCACGCCGCGCGAGATGCGCGCCTACCGCCGCCGGCTGCAGATCGTTTTCCAGGACCCGTTCTCCAGCCTCAATCCACGCATGCGCATTGCCGCGATCATCGGCGAGGCGCTCGACGCGCGCGGCTTTCCGCGCGGCAAGAAGCGGGCCGAGCGGGTCGCCGAGTTGCTGACGCTGGTCGGCCTCTCGCCTGATCATGCCACGCGCTTCCCGCATGAATTTTCGGGCGGCCAGCGCCAGCGCATCGGCATCGCTCGCGCGCTCGCCGTCGAGCCGGAATTCGTCGTCGCCGACGAGCCCGTTTCGGCGCTCGACGTCTCGGTCCAGGCGCAGGTGCTCAATCTTTTGAGCGAACTGCAGAAGAGCCTCGGGCTCACAATGCTGTTCATCGCCCACGATCTCTCGGTCGTAGAATATCTCTGCGACGAAGTGGTGGTGATGTATCTCGGCCGGGTCATGGAGCGGGGGCCGAGCCGCCAGGTCTACGCCGCGCCGCGCCACCCCTACACGAAGGCGCTGCTCGCCACCGCGCCCATTCCCGATCCGACCCGGCGGCGCACGCATGTAGCACTGCACGGCGACATTCCGAGCCCGATCAACCCGCCTTCGGGTTGCGTCTTCCGAACGCGCTGCCCGCTGGCGCTTCCTGCCTGCGCCGAAACAATCCCGCCGGTCGAGGCGGTCGGCGGGGGCCAGTTCGTGGCCTGTATCCGCCACAACGAAACAGCATCCTGACTGGAGTTTGCATGACCATTTCCGAGCTTCTCAAGCGTCCGGAAACCACGCCGTACGACCGGCTCAAGGCGCATGGGATCACGCTTCCCGGCGCACCGCCGCCGATCGCCAATTTCGTCACCCACGTGCTTGAGGGCAACCTTCTCTATTTGTCGGGGCAAGGTCCGAGCGAGGCCGACGGCTCCCTGCATACCGGCAAGGTCGGCGCGGAGATTTCCGCCGAAGCGGCGTACGCCCATGCGCGCCTTACCGGCATCAACCTCATCGCGGTCATGCACGAGGCGTTGGGCGATCTTTCCCGCGTGCGCCGCATCGTAAAGCTGTTCGGCATGGTCAACGCCGCGCCCGATTTCGCCGATCATCCCTCCGTCATCAACGGCTGTTCCGATCTTCTTATTGCGGTGTTCGGAGACAAGGGCATCCACGCGCGCTCGGCCGTCGGCCACGGCTCGCTGCCCGGCGGCATCACCGTCGAAATCGAAGCCATAGTGGCGGTGGACTGAAGTCGCTTACTCAATCAACAAAGTTCCCGGAGTCCTGACAGAATGCCGACCAAAGACATCCGCGCCGACCTTGGCCTCCGCCCGGTCATCAACGTTTCCGGCACCATGACCTCGCTCGGCGCTTCCATTGTCGTCCCAGAGGCGGTCGAGGCGGTCTCGGCGATCCTCACTGAGTTCGTCGAGATGGGCGACCTCCACCGCCGCGCCAGCCAGGTCATCGCCGAACTCACCGGCGCGGAGGCGGGCTTCGTCACCGCTTCCTGCTCGGCAGCGATCAGCTTGGCGGTCGCCGCCTCTATGACCGGCTCCGATCTTGCCGCCATCGAGCGGCTGCCGGACACGACCGGCCTGAAGAACGAAGTCGTCATCCAGTCCGGCCACATGATCAGCTACGGCGCACCGGTCGAGCAGGGCATAAGGCTGACCGGCGCCAAGGTCGTGCCGGTTGGACAGGCGACCAGCGCCTCGGCCTATCACCTGCGCGGCGCTATCAATGAGCGCACCGCCGCCGCCGTCTATGTCGTCTCGCACCACGTCGTGGACTACGCCCAGATTCCGCTGAAAATATTTGCGGAAGTCGCGCATGAGCGCGGTGTCCCGGTCATCGTCGACGCGGCATCCGAATACGATTTGGCGGGCTTCCTCGCCGACGGCGCCGACCTCGTGCTTTATTCCGGCCACAAATTCCTCGGCGGCCCGACCTCCGGCATCGTCGCCGGGTCGAAGGCTCTCGTCCGCAACGTCTATCTCCAAAATCGCGGCATCGGCCGCGGCATGAAGGTCGGCAAGGAAGGGACTGTCGGCGCGCTCGCGGCGCTGACCGCCTGGAAGTCGCGCGACCATGAAGGCATCCGCGCGCGTGAACGCAGCGCCCTCGGCTGCTGGGTGGAGGCGCTCGAGGGCCGGCCCGGCGTCATCGTCGAGATCGTGCCCGACCCGACCAACAATCCGCTCGACCGCCTGAAGCTCAGCGTCGATCCTGCCGAGGCGCGCATTAGCGCCTGGGATCTCGCCGACCGCCTCGCAGCCGGCGATCCGCCGGTGATCGTGCGCGATCACGAGGTCGAGCATGGCTATTTCTATCTCGATCCGTGCAACCTTCATCCCGGCGAGGAACACAAGGTCGCGGCGCGCCTCACGGAGGAGTTGGAAAAGGCCCGCATGTCCAACGAAGTAATCGTCACGCCGTTCACCGAACGCCTGCTGCGCCAGGAAGCGGCGATCCTGAAATGGCCGGACTGATCGCCGTTCCCGCGTGGGCAGAAACAGCCTAATGTACCTTGAACACGTAATCTTGCGAGCAGCCGGCGGAAAATGACCGAGCTTGATGTGAAACCCGCCGATACGACCATCGCAGAGGTGCGCCGCTCGCGCACCAGCGGCATCGACCGTGCGCTGCAGATCCTCGACTTCCTGCAGAAGGTCGAACGGCCGGCCACCGCCTATGAGATCGCGCGCCATATCGGCGCGCCGCTGTCCACCATCTATGTCATCGTCGACGACCTCGTCGAGAAGGATCTGCTCGACCGGCAGGACAACGGACTGATCTGGCTCGGCCCGCGGCTCTACCACTACGGCCTGACCTATGCGCGCAGCCTCGACCTTTTGACCGCCGCGACGCAAGAAATGGCGGAACTCGCCGAGACTTCCGGCGAGACGATCCAGATCTGCGGCCGCGACGGCGACCACATGGTCGTGCTGGCCATGGCAGAGGGGCCGGACCATTTCCAGGTCACCTCGCGGGTCGGCACACGCAGCCCGCTAAACTGGACGGCGTCGGGACGGCTCCTGGTCGGCCACCTGTCCGAGGCAGAGCGGCGCGCATTGTTCGAGCGCTGCGCCACTGCATCGCCGACCGGCCGTGCCGAGACCGACGTTAATGTGCTAGCGGCAAGTTCGCGCGCCGCGCTCGAGCAGGGGCTGTCGATCCAGGCCGGCGAATCCGACTTTTCCGTCGCCTGCATAGCCGCACCTATCCGTGATAGCCAGGGCGCATGCCACGCCACCATCTCGATCGTGGTTCCCGACATCAAGGTCAGGCAGAAGGATCCCGACCTGATCGCGCTGGTCAAAGCCAGCGCGCGCCGCATCGAATCGCGTCTCGGCTGGCGGCCGGGCAGGGTGTAGCGCCAGTCTGTTGGTTAGGCTGGCAGAGCCCGCGAATCGCGGGTCAGTTTCACAGCCGCCAGACAACCGATTGGCCCCAGCGGCAGGAACGCCAGGAAAATCCAGGAGGCCACGCCGGCGGATGTTTCAGCGCTGAGCCCTTCCGAAAAGCCGACTGCATTGGCGATGATACCGGTCGCGGCCGCGCCGACCGCGTAGCCGATGCGCTGCATGGTCGGCACGCCCGAAGACGCCACCGTGCTTTCGGCCGGGTCGGCGGTCGCCACGATGACGCGCGTGACGAACGGCCAGGCGATGCCGAAGCCGCCGCCCTGCAGCACCGCGCAGGACAGGATCAGCGGCACCGATCCAAGCGGCACGGCATAGGCGAAGCCGGCTATTCCGGCCGCGATCATCGACGCTCCGCCGATGATGATCGCCCGCTCGCTGCGCGGCGGCGCGTTGGCGACCAGTATCGAGAGGATCGACCATGCGATCGATTCGGCGGCGATGATGTAGCCCGTCGTCAGCAGCGGGATATCGTGCAGGCTGGTCAGGATCAGCGGGCCGTAGAGCGCGAATGAGCAGGTCGCGATCGAGAAGGCGAACACCATGATCATGCCGCTGCCGACGGCGGAGCGTGGGTCGAACGGCCGCGTCGGAAACAGCCGCGAGCGGGGTTTCCGCGCGTCGAGCAGGAAGAACAGTGCGAGCCCGCCAAGCCCCGCCGCCAGGAACAGCGACGAGCGCAGCATCTCGATATCGACGCCGGCAAGCGCGATCATGAGCACGCTCGCGGCAAGGCATGCGAGCGCGGCGAAGGGGAAGGGCGGCAGCGCGGTTCCCGCCGCCTTGCGCGTCGTCGCCTCCGGGCTGCGCAGCACGGCGTAGCAGGCGATTGCCATGGCAAGGCCGCCGAAGACGAACAGACCGAAGGCCCAGCGCCAGGAGAAATACTGCGAGAGCAGCGCGCCGATCAGCGGACCGGAGAAGGCGGCGACACCCCAGATCGCCGACATCACGCCGAAAAGCTGCGGCCATATATTGCGGGGAAACAGCCGCTCGACCGACACGAAGGCGAGCGATACCAGCGCGCCGCCGCCAAGCCCCTCGACCACGCGGCCGGCCAGGAACACCGGCATGGAAGGCGCCATCGCGCAGATCAGCGCGCCGGCCGCATAGAGCAGTGCGGCCGCCATCATATTGGTACGCAGCGGCACGTAGCTGACCATCCGGCCCGCCGCAGCACCCGCGGTGATCGCGCCGATCTCGTAGACCGCAAGCGACCAGCCGACCAGTTCCACTCCCGACAGGTCGCCGACCATCGCCGGCATGACTGTCGCGACCATGGTTTCGTTGGTGGCGTGCAGCAGGATGCCGAGGCTGATGAAGCAGAAACGCGCGAGATCGCCGCTCGCCCACAGCGCCCGCCAGTCCACTCTTTCCGCCTCGGTGTAAGTCATGGCCGCCTCGTCGCGGCCATGGATAGGGCGGCCCGCCGCGTCCAGCAAGAAGAAGCGGTGAGGCCAGCAAGTACGGGAACGGAGAGACCCGGAAGCCTGCGTGGTCGAACTTTCAGGTCCGCACCGGTCAGTCAGTTCGAGACGCTGCGCAGCTCGAATTCGGTGACGCCGAGAGCGATGTTGACGCCGGTCTGCGCCTGCAGGCTCAAAGGCTGCAGTGTGAAGGTCTGGTTCGAGCCTCCGACGAGCAGGTTCGCACCGGCGCCGGCGGCCGCGGATGCCTCGGCGCTTACTCCGAAATAGTCGCCGGCCAGCGCGCCCGGCGCATAGACGTTGGCGCTGGGCGCCAGCACGGCCCATTGTATATAGGTGGTTCCGGTGGTGCCGACATCGAGGCCAATCTTGTTAATCGCGCCGAAATAGCCTTCGGGGGCGAAAGACTGGTCAGCCGGCCTGTAGGTGCATCTGACGTCCTTGCTCGAGCCGACGATGAAGCCGGTTCCGCCTTCCACCTGGCAGTCCAGGAGCCCGATCTCGACGCCGCCCTGCTGGGCCTGGGCGGAGAAGGCGACGGCCGAGAGCGCGGCGGCGGCGGGGGTGATCGAAATTGTCACCTCATGTCTCCTTCGTGCCGTTCAGCTCGATAACTGACGGCGGCAGACATGGTTCCGGCGCGGCTAGCGCTTCCGTTCAGCTGGCGCGGGTGCGGGCCAAGCCTTCGACGGCAGGCTTGTAATTGGGATCCAGCTGGGCGGCGCGGGCATAGGATTTCGCCGCCTTCGCCTTGTCGCCGCGGCGCTCGTAGATCAGCGCCTGGTTGGCCCAGCTCTCGGCGATCTTGCCGTCGAGTTTGATGGCCATGTTGAAGTCGGCGAAGGCGTTTTCCTCGTCGTTGGTGGCGATATAGGAAAGGCCGCGGCCGTTATAGGGTTCGGCGGCGTCGGGGGCCAGCGAGATCGCGGTCGAGAAATCCTCGATGGCGAAATTGTGCTGGCCCTGCGACTGATAGATCAGGCCGCGATTGTGGTAGGCGCGCGGGTCCGTGGTGTCGAGCTGGATCGCCTTTTGGAAATCGTTGAACGCCTCCTGCACGCGGCCCGCCTTGCGGTAGAGATTGCCGCGGCCGATATAGGCGGCGTCGTAGCTGGGGTTGAGCTGGATCGAGCGGTTGTAGTCGGCCAGAGCGCTTGCCTGGTCGCCGAGAAAGCGGTGGATCAGCGCGCGGTTGGCGTAGGCCTGGTAGAAATCCGGGCGCAGCTCCAGCGCCTTGTCGAAATCCCTGAGCGCCTCGCTGTATTTGCCGCCGCGGCCATAGGCCGACCCGCGCACGTTGTAGGCTTCCGGGTCGCTCGGATTGCGGTCGATGACGGCCGACAGCGACGAGATGTTTTCGTCCGAGCCCTGCGCCACCTCGATGGTGGTGAGTTCGCCGGTCGGGCCGGTCTGGCAGCCGGCCAGCGCAAAGCCGGAAATCATGGCCGCAAGCATTGCGAAGCCGCGTCCCGAGAGTTTGCGGTTGCCGCGGTTGCCGGGCAATGCGTTCATCAATGGTGCTTCCTCAGGCTGCCGGTCAAAGAAAAAGGTGGTGGCGACTTACCATCGCCCCACCTCCGGTATGCTTTGAAAAGGACGAAATATTGGCGGATCAGCGCGGCGTGCGCGGAGCTCCGGCGCCTGCGGCGGCAGCCGGGCGCGGCGTCATCGGCAACAGGCCTTCGCGCTGTGCGCGCTTGCGGGCCAGCTTGCGGGCGCGGCGGACGGCTTCGGCCTTCTCGCGGGCGCGCTTTTCGGAGGGCTTCTCATAGTGTCCGCGCATCTTCATTTCGCGGAAGATGCCTTCGCGCTGCATCTTTTTCTTGAGCGCGCGAAGCGCCTGATCAACATTGTTGTCGCGGACGAGTACCTGCACGGGCAATCCTGTCTTTCGGTTTAAAATCAAAAGGCAACGGCCAATAGACCTATGCCTCCGCGGCGGTCGCCACCGCGAATTGCGCTGGCTGTTAGCAGAATCAGAGGGGAATGTCGAGAGGGAAGCCCGCTATTGCATCGCTTGCCCAGTCGCTGTCGGATCAATGTAGATCCTGCGGCAATCGATGGCAATGGCGCATTTGCCTCCGGCAAATTCTCCCAGCACTGTGAAGAACGCTGGAAGAAGGTGTTCAGCCGAAGCCAATATGATATGATTTCTCCCGCATGGGCTTTTGGGGGGATCCAGATCCAATCCAAAAGGGCACCAGCCGGCTGGCGGCTGGCCCTATCCGGCCGCCAGCCTCGCATTCCCGATCTCGCGCACGCAGCGCGGTGGTTGCCGTTGCCGCAAGGCAGATAGCCGCTTGGCGGTACCTTACGTGCGGTTGATCGAGACGCCGCCATCGGCCAGCAGGGCTGCGCCAGTGGTGAAGCTCGATGCGTCGGAGGCGAGATAGCGCCGCCCGCGCGATCTCTTCCGGCCTCGCGATGCGCTTCAGCGCATGCAGCCCTTCCACGAAGGCCAGCACCTCGGGCCCGGCGCCCGGCGCGTTGGTGATGCTCGCCGGCGTGTCGGTGCCGCCCGGAAGCAGCGCGTTGACGCGAACGCCCGTGGCTCCGTATTCGGCGGCGAGCACCTGCGTCAGGCCGATCAGTCCGGCCTTGCTCGCCGCGTAGGCCGCCATGCCGGGGAAGCCGACAGTGTGGCCGACGAAGGTCGAGGTGAAGATCAGCGAACCGCCGCCGCGCTCGATCATCGCGGGGATCTGGTATTTGGCGCCGAGAAATGCGCTGTTCAAATTGGTGTCGAGCGTTTCGCGCCAGCTTTCCAGCGCCATCTCCGGCACCGAACCCGCATTGCCGACCATGCCGGCATTGTTGAAAGCGATGTCGAGGCCACCGAATTTTTTCACGGCCAATTCGACCAGCGCCCTCGCATAAGCTTCATCCCGGACATCGCCGGCCAGGGCGACAGCCTCGCCGCCGGCCTCGGCGATTTCGCCTGCCAGCGAGTCGAGCTCGGCCTGCCGCCGTGCGGCGACGACGACGCGCGCGCCCTGTTCGGCAAACAGGCTTGCCGCGGCGCGCCCGATGCCGGAGCTTGCCCCTGTGACGATCGCGACCTTGTTCACGAGAGAAAACATCTTGTCAGTCCTTCCGATTTCCCACCGGCGGTTGCCGGCATCGGCGACCGTGGTCGCAAATCGGACGTAGGCCAGCCACCCGATACGTGCGGGTGGACGGAACTCGAGATCTCGCTCGCTGGGTGGAAAGCCCCAACGGTTGCAAGCCCCGTTTATCGATGCGGACCGGGGATGCCGGGCCGAAGACGATTTCGGCCGCGAGTCAGCTCTGCTCGACTGCCGTCGCCGCCTGGTCGATGATCGCGGCGATGGCGTTGGCCTGTTCGTTGGTCAAGGGCTGGCGGCTGAGCCGCATCCTGAGCGCGAGGTTGAAATTCTCGGTCGCGCGGACGATCTGCGGCATCGCGCTCTCGCCCTGCGCCTGCTGGATACCCGCCATCCGCTCGAAAAGCGCGTCGACGGCTTCGCGGTTGCGCTCCAGAAACTCGGTCCCTTCCGGCGTGATCTCGTGGAGTTTTCTGGCGCTCTCGTCGGTCGTCACGCGGACATGGCCGATGTCTTCGAGCAGGGTCAGCGTCGGATAGACGACGCCGGGGCTAGGGCTGTAGGCGCCGCCAACCTTTTCTTCGATGGCGCGGATGATGTCGTAGCCGTGGCGCGGCTTTTCCGAAATCAGCTGCAGGACGACAAGGCGGAGGTCGCCCTGGTCGAAGACGCGCCGCCTGCCGCCGCGTCCGCCGCCATGGCGATGCTCGGCGCGTTCGGCAAAATGGCCATGCGGCCCGCGGGATTTCCAGTTGTAGCGGCTGTGGCCGCAGTGTCTGAAGGGGTTCATTTCAATTTCTTTCGATATGTTAAGATGCAACTTAGATATATCGAAGTTACATCTTGTTCAAGCCCTTGATGAAGAATTTGGCTCCCGGGCCTCCCCGGCCGATCTGGAAGGCCTGCTCGTCCGGCGCAAAGCGGCAATCGCCGTCGCAAACAGCGCAAAGGTGACATCGGCTTTTCGCTAGTGGTATGCCTCGCTTTCTGAACGACAGCCGATCGGTTGCGGCATTCGCGGGGCCATAAAGATGCGGAAATATTCGGTATTTGCGATCGCCCGCGAGGCGATGCGCGGCAACAAGGGCTGGGAGGAGCAGTGGTCCTCGCCCGAGCCGAAGGCCGAATACGACGTGATCATCGTCGGCGCCGGCGGCCATGGCCTGGCGACCGCCTATTACCTCGCCAAGGAGCACGGCATCACCAATGTCGCCGTGCTGGAAAAAGGCTGGCTCGGCGGCGGCAATACCGGCCGCAACACCACCATCATCCGCTCCAACTATCTCTATGACGAGAGCGCTGGCATCTACGACCATGCGCTGAAGCTGTGGGACGGGCTCAGCCAGGAGCTCAACTACAACGTCATGTATTCGCCGCGCGGCGTCATGATGCTGGCCCACAATGTCAACGACATCCAGGTCTTGAAACGCCACGTCCATGCCAACCGTCTGAACGGCATCGACAATGAATGGCTTACGCCGGAAGCCGCCAAGGAATTCTGCCCGCCGCTCAACATTTCGCGCGATGCCCGCTATCCGGTGATGGGCGCCACCCTGCAGCGTCGCGGCGGCACGGCGCGCCACGATGCCGTTGCCTGGGGCTATGCGCGCGGCGCCTCGGCGCGCGGCGTCCACATCATCCAGAATTGCGAGGTTACCGGTGTCAAGCGGGCGCCGAACGGTGCGGTCACCGGAGTCGAGACGACGCGAGGCTT
>DASZDZ010000109.1:0-16107 GCA_035941355.1 Pseudaminobacter sp. | reverse complement strand
TGGTTCCGGTCCGCGAACTCCCATACGGGCCCGCAGCCTTCGCGCTGCACCAAGAGGCCGGACAGATGGCAGCATCCGACAACGTGTCGACCGCCAAAAAAACCGCTTGCGTCTTCAGGGGCGTCCACAGATGGAAAGCTGACAGCGTGGTGGTGCTTGGAACTGTCCGTTTTCCAGCCCGATCCGGTCCTTTGCTCTCCTGGGCATGATTGAGCGGCTGATGCACGCGGAACTAAGGAATGCCGCCTCGTAACGGGAAAGCACGCTTAGCCTTCTCGAATTGGAATACGCGGGTGAGGCGGCTTGAGACCGCCCGGTTCACCATTCCGCTCATTTTCGCCCCCTCCTTTTCGCTTCCGGAAACACCTCGTCATGTCCGGCTGCAAAAGAGCCCGCGAGCGCCTTCATCTCGTGTTCGTCGAGCGTCTCCTTCTCCAGCAGGCGCTTGGCCGAGCGCTCCAGCACGTCCCGCCTTTCCCGCAAAAGGGAGACGGTTCGGTCGAAGGTTTCGTCGACGATCTTGCGCACTTCCTCATCGACGGCGGCGGCCGTTGTCTCCGAGTATTGCCGCTCTTCGGGACCAGGCGAAAGCTGGTTCGGCGTCAGCAGCGACCGCCGGTCCCGATCGAGCGCCACGTGCCCCAGCCGGTCCGTCATGCCATAGCGGGTCACGATGGCGCGTGCGATGTCGGTCACTTTCGCGAGGTCGTCGGCCGCTCCTGTCGACAGATGGCCGAAGACGATCCACTCCGCGGCCCGGCCGCCCAGCAGCACCGACATCTTGTTCTCGAGCTCCTCGCGCGTCATTAGGAAACGATCCTCTGTCGGGCGCTGGATGGCGTAGCCAAGCGCGCCGATTCCGCGGGGTATGATCGAGACCTTGTGCACCGTGTCGACACCGGGCAGCGCCATTGCGATCAGAGCATGGCCCATCTCGTGGTAGGCGACGATCTCGCGTTCCCTGGGATTGAGCAGCCGGTTGCGCTTCTCCAGGCCCGCGACGATCCTCTCTATCGCATTGTTGAAATCGTCGAGGGCCACGGCATCGGCTCTGCGGCGCGTGGCCAGCAGCGTCGCCTCGTTGACGAGATTGGCGAGATCGGCGCCCGTGAAACCCGGCGTCAATGCGGCGATTTTCTCGGCGTCCACGTCCGAAGCGAGTTTCGCCTTCTTCAGGTGCACATCGAGTATCTGGATTCGCCCCGTCTTGTCGGGACGATCAACCAGGACCTGCCGGTCGAAGCGGCCCGCACGCAGCAATGCCGGGTCCAGGATCTCCGGCCGGTTGGTTGCGGCGAGCAGCACCAGGCCGGTCGAGGAATCGAAACCGTCCAGTTCGACCAGGAGCTGGTTCAGCGTCTGCTCCTTCTCGTCATGGCCGCCGGCGAGCGGGCCTATCCCGCGGGCGCGGCCGAGCGCATCCAGCTCGTCGATGAAGATGATCGCGGGCGCCCTGGCGCGCGCCTGCTCGAACAGGTCTCGCACACGCGCCGCGCCGACGCCCACGAACATCTCTACGAATTCGGAGCCGGAGATCGAAAAGAACGGCACGCTGGCCTCGCCGGCAACCGCCTTCGACAGGAGCGTCTTGCCCGTCCCCGGCGGGCCTACAAGCAGAACGCCCTTGGGCATTCGACCACCGAGGCGGCCATAGCCGGACGGATCCTTCAGGAAATCGACGATCTCCTTGAGCTCGTCCTTGGCCTCGTCGACGCCCGCCACGTCATCGAAAGTGACGCCGGTTTTCGATTCGATATAGATCCTGGCCTTGCTCTTGCCGATCTGCATCAGGCCGCCGCCCATGCCGCCGCCCGCGCGCCGGAGAAGGTATATCCAGACGCCGGCAAAGAGCGCCACCGGAACCACCCAGGAGAGGAGATCGCGCAGGAACGTGCTCTCGATCTGGCCTGTGACAACCACGCCGTGCTGCTGCAATTCGCGCGCTAGGCCCGGTTCGACGCGCGTTGTGACGAACATGGACCGGCCTTCCAGCGGCTCCTTGAACCGGCCTTGTATGAAATTGTCGGAAACGGCGACCTCGGCGATGCGCCCTTCGCGCATGAGCGTCTCGAACTCGCTGTACGGAATCTGCGCCACCTGCTGGGCCGTGGTGAAGAAATACTGGAATAGCAGCAATCCGAAAAAAGCGGCAACCCAGTACCATAGGTTGAACTGGGTCTTCCTGTTCAGGTCCATGGCAAGCCCTATCCGACAAGTTCATCGCCGCGCCAGGAGCGGGGCCGGTCGGCTCTCTCCTGCGAGGGGATCATGTGCTGGATGTAGCGTACCAAGGGAAAAAGGCAGGGCCGGCATCGGGCCTGTCTTTAACGGTCAGGCGCTCGACAGCGTTTTCGTGGCGCCTGCGGTCGCTCCGCCTGGCGTCGCCTGACGCGCTGGCCAGCGTTCACTGAGCGCCGGCCTGAACCTATAAACCGAAACGCCTGATCAGATACGCCGGGCCGGCCATGAAAATCCCAAGGATCGAGATGCCCGTCTTTGTCGTCGCTTCCGCTCAAACGGCGTCGGGCGGGATCACGCCCTTGGTGAAGAGGAAACAGCCGTAGAAGCGGGTTTCGCCGGTGGTGATCACGCAGTAGGCGTTCTTGGCCTCCTCGTAGAAGGCGAAGCGCTCGATTCCGTACATCGGCGCCGGCTTGCCCTCGGCGCGGTCGACCTCCGCCTGCACTTCCTTCTGGACCGGGAGAACCTCGTCCGGCGCGCCCATGACCTCCATGCGGCCGGCGGAGGGCTGCAGGGGCGTGTCCAGCGGCATCACCGAAAGGATGGCCTTGACGGCGCGCGCCGCCGAAACGTTGTCGATGCTGAGAAGCTTGCCGAGGCGGGTCTGGCGGGCGATGGAATCGGAAGGAAAATTGGTGTCGGAAACGACAAGCGTGTCGCCGTGACCCATGGAGCGCAGCGCGTGCAGCACATCCGCATTCAAGGCCGGATCGATATTCTTGAGCATTAAAGTCCTCCCAATATAGCCGTTTCCCGCGGCAAATCGACCATGGGGTGCATTCTGAAACCGCGGGGCTTGGCAGTTCCCGTCGCGGCCGACGTCGTCCGGGTAATATCCCGCCAGAACGGCCGCGTCTCCTATTCGCCGTAGGGAATCCAGATATTCTTCACGTCGACGGCGCGGCGCAGGAACAGCGCGCCTTCAGCCGCTGTCCTGTCCATCCAGTCGGTCGCCTTGCCGTAATCGACGAAGGTCCGCTTCAAATTGCCCGCCGACAGCTTTTCCACCATCGTCGAAAGTTCGGCCGTTCCGAACGCCCACAGTGCGTCGACATCGTTATGCGCAGCGAGCGTCTTGGCCAACTCGTCGGCGGAGCCGGTGACGATGTTGACGACGCCGGCCGGCACGTCCGAAGTTTCGAGGATCGAGTAGAAGTCCGTGGCGGCCAGCGTATGCGGCTCGCTGGGAACAGCCACGACGCGGTTTCCGGTGGCGATCAGCGGCGCGACGAGGCTTATGAACCCGAGCAGCGGCGCTTCCGGCGGACAGATCACGCCGACCACGCCCTGCGGCTCCGGCATGGCCAGCGCCACGCCCCGCAGCGGCGGCAGGTGCACCGCGCCTTCGAACTTGTCGGCCCACGCGCCGTAGGTGAACAGGCGCGAGATCGAAGCATCGACCTCCGCCCGCGCGCCGGGGGCCGACACGCCGGTCATGGCGGCGATGCGGCCGGCGAACTCGTCGGCGCGGGCGCTCAGATTCTCGGCGATGTAGTAGAGGATCTGCGCGCGATTGTGGGTCGTGGCGCTTGCCCAGCCCGAGGCGCTGCGCGCGGCCGCGACGGCGTTGCGGATATCCTTGCGGTTGCCCTCGCCGACTTCGCCCAGAATCTTGCCCTTGGCCGAGACGATGGCGCGGGAATAATTGCCGTCCGGCCTGGCCTGCTTGCCGCCGATGAACAGCTTCGCCGTCCGGTCCAGCGTCGGAACGGCGAAGTCTCCGGCCACAGGCTTCAACTGCGGAAGATTGGCGACGACGCGCGGCTTTCGGCCGATCCAGGCCTTCGGCTTCAGGTACTCGTAGCAGCCTTCGCGCCCGCCCTCGCGGCCGAAGCCGGATTCGCGTTTTCCCCCGAAGCCTACGGCTGCGTCGAAGAGATTGGTGGCGTTCACCCAGACGACACCCGCCGCCAGTTGCGCCGCCACATTGAGCGCAAGGCCGATCGTCTCGCTCCAGATGCTCGCGGAGAGGCCGTAGCGCGAATGGTTGGCCAGTTGCACCGCCTCTTCGGGCGTGCGGAAGGTCATGGATACAGCGACCGGGCCGAAGATTTCCTCCGTCGCGACAATCGATGTCGGCTGGACGCCGGAAAGCAGCGTCGGCGGAAAGAAGCTGCCGCCCATGGGCAGTTCGATCTTTGCCTGATGCAGGGTCGCCCCCTCGGAAACGCCTTTGCGGACCAGCCTCTCGATACGGTCCAGTTGCACCGGCGCCACGATCGCGCCCATATCGATGCACTTGTCCAGCGGCTGCCCGACACGCAGCGTCTGCATGCGGCGCTTCAGCCGCTGGTGGAAGAGATCGGCGATGCCTTCCTGGACCAGAAGCCGCGATCCGGCGCAGCAGACCTGGCCCTGGTTGAACCAGATGGCGTCGACAACGCCCTCCACCGCGCCGTCTATGTCGGCGTCGTCGAAGACGATGAACGGCGATTTGCCGCCGAGTTCAAGCGTCAGCGACTTGCCGCTGCCCGCTGTGCGTTCCCGGATGATGCGGCCGACCTCCGTCGATCCGGTAAAGGCGATCTTGTCGATGTCAGGATGATCGACGATCAGCGCCCCGGTCTCGCCCTCGCCGGTCACCACGTTCAGCACGCCGGCGGGCAGCCCGGCCGCCACCGCGAGTTCGGCGAAGAGAAGCGCCGTCAGCGAGGTGAATTCGGCCGGCTTCAGCACGACCGTGTTGCCTAGCGCCAGTGCCGGCGCGATTTTCCAGGCAAGCATCAGGAACGGAAAATTCCACGGAATGATCTGGCCGACCACGCCGACCGGAACCTGATCGGCGAACTCGGTTTCCTGGAGCTGCGCCCAGCCGGCATGATGGTAGAAATGCCGCGCCGCCAACGGAACGTCGATATCGCGCGTTTCGCGGATCGGCTTGCCGTTGTCGAGCGCCTCGACGACGGCGATCAGCCGCCCGTGGCGCTGGATCATCCGGGCCAGCGTATAGAGATGGCGCGCCCGGGCATGGCCCGGCAGCTTCGCCCATGCGCCCTGCGCCTTGCGGGCCGCGGCGACGGCCCTGTCGACATCGGCGCTCTCGCCGGACGCGATCCTTGCCAGCACGGCGCCGGTGGCGGGTTCGTAGGTTTCGAAGCTCTTGCCTGACGCGGAAGGTGCGAAAGCGCCATTGATGAAATGGCCGAACTCGGACTTGTGCCGCGCCAGCCATGCCCGCGCTTCGGTGTCGGCCTCCGGCGCCGGGCCATACGACATTTCGTCGAAATATTTTGCGACAGTCATCTCGGTCATCCGATCGGGTGTCTGTTGAAGGCCGAATAGGCGCCGGTTGCGTGATGCTCGAGCTGGCGTTCGATATCGGCGAGCAGGCTCGACGCGCCGACGCGGAACAGGTCCGGCTCCAGCCATTCGCGGCCAAGCTCGTCCTTCATCAGGAACTGGTAATTCAGAATGTCCTTCGCCGTGGAAATGCCGCCGGCCGGCTTGTAGCCGACCTTGAAGCCGGTGCGCTCCTCATAGGCCCGGATCGCCCTAAGCATGGTGAGCGTGACCAGCAGCGTGGCGTTGACCCCTTCCTTGCCTGTCGAGGTCTTGATGAAGTCGGCACCGGCCATCATGCAGACCAGCGACGCCTTGGCGATGTTGCGCAGCGTCTTCAGGTCGCCCGTCGCCAGGATGGCTTTCACATGGGCGTCGCCGCAGGCCGCGCGGTAGTCCCGCATCTCCCGGTAGAGCGCCTTCCAGTTTCCCGTCAGAACATGCTCGCGGGTGATGACGATGTCGATCTCGCGGGCGCCGTCGGCGACCGACGCCTCGATCTCGCGCAGCTTCACGTCGTGCGGCGCAAGGCCTGCGGGAAAGCCGGTCGAGACCGCTGCGACCGGTATGCCGGACGAGCCCAGCGCCTCGACGGCAGTCGCCACGAACCGGTGGTAAACGCAGACTGCGCCGGTGGTGATGGAGCGGCCGCCCATGCCGAGCGCTTCCAGTATATCGTGCCGCACCGGCGACATCGCCTTGGCGCAAAGCCGCTTTACACGCTCGGGCGTGTCGTCGCCGCTGAGCGTCGTCAGGTCGATGCAGGTCACCGCCTTGAGAAGCCACGCCGCCTGCGCATCCTTCTTGACGGTCCGGCGTCCGGGCAGGCTCGCCACGCGGCGTTCGCTCGCAGAAAGATTGACCCGCGTGTCCAGTACCCAGGAAAGGTCGAGATCCATCGCCTCATTGCGCGGCCATCCGTTGAATCCGGGGATGGCATGGCCGGCCGCGCCGGCCACCGCCAAGCGGCGGGGTTCGTCAAGCGCTGCGTGTCTTGCGGCTTTTTCCAAGCGGGCTCTCCCTTGGCCGATCAGAACCTATTGCGCGGGCGGCGTAAAGAGCGTCCGCCGGATCGGCATTCTTGAGGGCCTTGTACGCCAGCGTGTAATCCCTATTCCACCATTTTGTTCGATCGGCCGAGCATCTCCGCGACTTCCGCGCACACGGCCAGATCGGCCTCGCCCGCGATCGGCAGGAGCGGCGCGCGCACCCGCGACCAGGCGGCGTCGTCGCTCTGGACAGCCATGATCGCCTTGATCGCCGGCACCACCGGGAGCGTGAGCAGACGCTCCAGCACGGCGTCGGTCACCGGATCGTCCTCGCCGCGCGTCAGCTTCGCCACCAGCTTCGGCGCCAGATTGGCGACGCCGCTGATCGCGCCGCTGGCGCCGCGCCGCACCGCCTTGGCGAGATGGCCCTCATGGCCGACGAGGATGGCGAGATCCCGGTGCTCGGCAAGAAACGCGACGGTCTGCTCCCAGTCGCCGCTCGAATCCTTCACGCCGGCGATGGCCTGCGGAAAGGCGCGGCGGAGCTTGCCGACCAGGTCCGCGCCGATGCGGACGCCTGTGAGCGACGGGATGTTATAGAGGATGATGTCGCGGCAGTTCGGGCCTGCGATTTCGAAAACCTCGCTGTACCAGCGATAGATGCCCTCGTCCGTCGGCTGCTTGAAATAGAAGGGAGGCGTGAGCAGGATGCCGCCGCAGCCGGCAGCTAGCGAGCGCCGGACATGCTCGCCGGCCTCCTGCGAGGACGGGCCATAGACGCATTCGACCAGACGGCCGGTCTCGATGCCGGCTGCGGCCATGCGCTCATAGAGCGGAGCGCGTGCGGAAGCGGCGATCGAAACGCCCTCGCCCGTCGTGCCGAAGGCGGTGACCACCTTCATCCCGGTGTCGAGCAGACGCCGGGCATGGGCGGCAAACCGTGCCCAGTCGATTTTTCCTGCTTCGTCGAAGGGCGTCACGAGCGCGGCGCTGACGCCGATCTTTTCACGCATCGGATGGGATTCTGGCAATGGGAAGATGTTCAGGCGGTTTCGAGAAGCAGTTTGCGGAGAGCGCCGAGATCGGCCGGAAATTTGCCAGTGAAAATGCGGAACGCGTCGATGCCTTGGTGGAAGAACAGTTCGTAGCCGCTCAGCACCGTCAGGCCCGCGGCTTCCGCCTCCTGCTTGAACTGCGTTTCGACCGGTGTGTAGACGGCGTCGAAGGCCCAGCGCTGCTCACCGAGCAGTTTGGCCGAAACGGGCGAGCCGGGATAGCCGACCATGCCGACCGGCGTGCAGTTGACGATGCCGTCGGCGCCGGACAGCACCGCCGAAACATCGCTGCCGAAGACCGTCGCGATCCTGCCGCGGCCGGCTTCGCGGACCGTCGCAGCCAGCGCCTCGGCTTTACCGAGATCGGTATCCACGACGGTCAGCTCTCCGGCCCCTAGCGCGATCAGCCCGAAGGCGACCGCCTTGCCGACGCCGCCTGCCCCAACCATCACGACCTTGCCCGGCGCCATGTCGCCGAAGGCCTGGCGGTAGGCCGCGATGAAGCCGGTATGGTCGGTGTTGTGGCCCTTCGCGCCGCCCTCTTCGAAAACCACCGTATTGACCGCGCCGATGCGGCGGACCAGCGGATCTTCGATCGTCACCCTGCCGGCAGCCGTTTCCTTATAGGGATAAGTGATGTTCACGCCTCGAAGGCCGCTGTCGCGGCAGGCATCGAAGACGGCGTCGAAATCCTTGCCCAGATCGCGCGGGATGAACAGGTCGTAGCTGACATCCAGGCCGGAAAGCCGGCCGGCCAGGCGGTGGAGATCGGGCGAGCGCGAGCGCTTGATGTTGTCGCCGATCAGGCCGAGCCTGACGCGGCCTGGATGGTCCGCGTCGTCGCGCGTCTCGGTCACCCCTGATACCCGAATTGACGCGGCAGCCACAGCACCAGTTCGGGAAACAGGATCAGCAGCACCAGCGAGACCAGCAGCGCGAAAAAGAACGGCACGCCCTCGCGCACGATGTTCTTGACCGGAATCCCGGTCGCGCCGTTGATGACGAAGAGCAGCATGCCATAGGGCGGCGTGATCAGCCCGATCATGCAGTTGACGACCGTCACGACCCCGAAATGCACGAGGTCGATGCCGAGCACGCGGCAGGCCGGAACGAACAGCGGAACGATGACCAGGATGATCGTCGAGGCGTCGAGCACGCAGCCGAGGAGCAGGAACAGTAGGTTTGCGAAGACCAGGAACGAGAAGGCCGGCAGGTCGAGATAGGCGATGAGCGCCGCGATCGAATTCGGCACGTTCTCGACGGCGACGATGTAGTTGAAGATCAGGGCGCTGCCGATAACGAGGCCGACGGACGCGGAGGAACGCGCGCTTTCGGAGAACACGTTGTAGAGCGATTGCCAGGTCACCGCCCGGTAGAGCAGCGCCGCGAGCAGAAGCGCATAGGCGGCGGCGACGGCGGCGGCCTCCGTCGGCGTGGTTGCGCCGCCATAGATGCCGGCAAGCAGGATGACCGGCATCAGCAGCGCCGGCAGAGCCCTGAAGGTGATGCCCGGCAGCTTGCGCAGCGGCACCACCTCTTCGGCCGGAATGCCGCGCTTGTGCGCCAGCCTGGAGGTTATCGCCATCAGCGACACGGTCATGAGAAGGCCGGGTACGACGCCGCCGAGGAACAAATAGCCGATCGAGGCGTCGGAAACGAGCGCGTACATGACCATCGGGATCGACGGCGGGATGATCGGCCCGATCGTCGCCGAAGCCGCCACCACCGCGCCGGCGAAGCCTGGCGTATAGTGGCCGCTCTTTATCATCATGTTGATCGTGACCTTGCCGACGCCCGCCGCATCCGCAACCGCCGAGCCCGACATGCCGGAGAAGATCAGGCTGACGAGGATATCGACCTGCGCCAGCCCGCCGCGGAACCGTCCGACGGCCGCCTTGCAGAATTCGAGCAGCCTGTCGCTGATCGTGCCTTCGTTCATGATGTTTGCAGCAACGATGAACAGCGGCACCGCGAGGATGATGAAGCTGTCGTAGATGCCCTGGATGATCTGCTCGGCGGCAAGCCCCATGTCCTGGCCCGCGACCGCGAGATAGACCACCGCCGCGACAATCATCGAATGCGCGATAGGCGCGCCGAAGCCGGCGAGCAGGAACAGGACAAGCAGGCAAAGCTGAAACGCGAAGCTCATATCGTGGGCACCTCTTCATGATCGGCCAGGCTGCCGCCGCGGAGGAGGTGCACGACCCGCAGGGCGCTGCGGACGATCACGGCGAGCGCGAAAAGCGCATAGACGCTGAAGACGACATCGAGCCGAATGCCGAGCGTCGCGCTTTTCTTGATCTTGTAGAAGGTGATGTAGTCGAGCGAAGCCGGGAACGACGCCAGGAATCCGGCGAACAGGGCCGCTGCCGACACGAGGGCGAAAATCCGCCGCGTGCGATAACCGACCCAATGGTAGATCACGTCGAACTTGACCTGATCGCGTTCATCAAGAACGAAGGCCGAACCCCAGAACACCAGCCACAGCCAGGTCGTCAGGCACACTTCCTGCGTCCAGCCGAGCGGGTTGTTGAAGACGTAGCGGGAGACGATCTGGACTAGGAAGGCCAGGAACATGGCGGCGAGAAGCCCCGTCGCCACGTTGTCTGCCCTCGCCCTCAGCCAGCGGAGGGTTGCCGACATCGCTCGACGTCCCGTCAGAGGGCGTTGATCTTGTCGACCATGCCTTCAGGCCAGTCCTTGGCGAATTCCGACTCCAGATAGGCCTTCTGCACATGGGTGCGGAAAGCCTCGATGTCCGGCGTGTAGACCTTCAGCCCCTGGTCCTTGAAGAACTGCTCGAGCTCGGCTTCGAGCTTGAGCTGGCGCTGCCGGCCGAGTTCGGCCGCATCGTCCGCCGCCTTCTGCACGGTCGCCTGCTGCTCGGGCGTGAGTTCGTCCCAGACCTTCTTGGAGAAGGCGAGATAGTTCAGGTCGACCAGGTGGCTGGTCAGCACGATCTGCTTGGTGACTTCGTGGAATTTGGAATCCTTGACCGAAGGCAGCGGGTTGTCCTGGCCGTCGACGGCGCCGGTCTGCAGCGCGGTGTAGATCTCGGTGAAAGCGATCGGCACCGGATTGGCGCCCAGCGCGGCGCCCAGGAACTGCCAGGCGTCCGTGCCGGGCATCCGCAGCTTGATGCCGGCCATGTCCGCCGGCGTCTTGATCTCCTTGTCGACGCGCAGGTTGACCTGGCGGCGCCCGAGATACATCACCGTCAAGAGTTTCACCCCGAGTTCGTCCTCGACCTTCTTCTTCATCGGCTCCATGAAATCGGCCGCGAACACCTTCTTCTGGTGCTCGGCGTCGCGATGCAGGTAGCCGGCGGTGAAGATCGAGAATTCCGGAAAGATCGTCGCCAGTTCCTGCGCCGAAGTGATGGACATTTCGAGATTGCCGCGGGCAATGGCTTCGAGTTCGGTCCCCTGCTTGAACAGGGCTGCGTTCCAGTGCGGCTCGAAAGAGGCGAAACCGGCCACGGCGGGGCCGAACACCTCGGTCAGCGCGACGGCGCGCTGGTCGGTCGGGGTGGCTGGCGCCGAGAGGCGCAGCGTGATCTTGTCCTGGGCGAAAGCGTGGCCTGCCGAGAGGCCGAAGACGCCTGCGGCGATGGCGAGGCCGGAAACGCCGAGAAATTTACGGCGATCGATTCTGTTGGTCATGCTGATTCCTCCCTGAATGGCATGTATGCTGGATACTCGCGCCAGGCGCAGGCGGCCAGAACGGCAACAATTGCACAGCCCCCCTGCCAGTTCAACCCACAGACTCGTAGACATCATACATTTCCCGTTTTATATGACGAACCGCAGGCTCGCAGCCTTAGGTAGGAGGATTTGGTATGCTGGCTTTCGTAGTTGTGCCGGCTCGTTCCGATGGCTGAGACCGGCGAACGACAAGTCCGCAGGAAGGCCCGCCTGGCGGTCATGGGCGCGGGCCTGATCGGCAAGAGACATATCGAACATGTGGCGCGAGAGGCTGAGCTCGCGGCGGTGGTCGATCCCTCGCCGGCCGCCCGAGCGATAGCGGAGGCGCACGGGGCGCCGTGGTTTCCAAACCTCGCAGCGCTGCTGGACGATCGCCGCCCCGACGGCGTTATCATCGCCACGCCCAACCAGCTTCACATCGAAAACGGGCTGGAATGCGTGGCGGCCAGGCTCCCGATGCTGGTCGAGAAGCCGATCGCCGACGATGTGGCCTCGGCGGAAACCCTGGTCGCGACGGCCGAAGAGGCTGGCGTGCCGATGCTCGTCGGCCATCATCGCCGCCACAACCCGCTGATCCGCCGCGCCAGGGAGGAAATCCAGTCCGGCCGCATCGGCACGGTGATCGCGGTTCATGGCATGTGCTGGTTCTGCAAGCCCGACGATTATTTCGACGTGCAATGGCGGCGGCAGCCGGGCGCGGGTCCGGTCTTCCTCAACCTGATCCACGACATCGATCTTTTGCGCTACCTGTGCGGCGATGTCGCCTCGGTCCAGGCGCTCGAATCGAATGCGATCCGCGGAAATCCCGTCGAGGAGACGGCGGGCATCCTGCTGCGCTTCCGGAACGACGCCATCGGAACCGTCACCGTGTCCGACTCGATCGTCGCGCCCTGGAGCTGGGAGCTGACGGCGATGGAAAACCCCGCTTATCCCCGCACGGGCCAATCCTGTTACCTGATCGGCGGCACGCATGGCTCGCTGTCCATTCCCGACCTCGGCATCTGGCGGAACCCGGGCAAGAGAAGCTGGTGGGAGCCGATCGAGCGGCAGTCGGTCGCGTGCGGGACGGACGACCCGCTGGCGCTTCAAATCAGGCATTTCGCCGATGTGGCGCTTGGGCGCGCTAGCCCGCTCGTATCAGGCCGCGAAGGCCTGGAGACGCTGAGGGTCATCGCCGCCGTGAAGGAGGCGGCGCGGCGGGGAGGACTCGTCGAGATCGGCTAGGCGTTCAATACTTTCGACCTTTGTGATCCTCGGCGGGAGAAGCCCGGCAGTCAGCCGGCGAGGCCATGCTGGACGCCGGCCTCCACATGCCGGCGCAGCACCTCCTGCGCGGTCGCCGCGTCGCGTTTCAGCGCGGCGTCGAGCATCTGCCGGTGCTCGTCGGCGGCGATCTGGCCGCGGAAGGTAAGCGAGATCATCTGGTAGCGCAGATATTTGTCGAACACGGCCGCGTGGGTTTCCATCAGCACCCGCGAGCCGCAGGCCGAGATCAGCGCCTGATGAAACTCCCAGTCGTAGCGCTTCCAGTCCTTGGTGACCGATCGATCGCCGCCGATCATCCGGAGTTCCATCTGGTGGAGCTTGTGGTGCGCGGCGACGACGCGGCCTTCCCAGTCCATGTCGCCCGCGGCGAAGGAGAGCTCGAGCGCGTAGCATTCGAGCAGTTGCCGAAGGGCCGCGACCTCTTTCAGGTTTTCGGCCGAAACCGGCGCGACCTCGAAGCCGCGCTGTCCTTCGGCGACCACCAGCCCTTCTGAAGCGAGGCGGTTGAGGATTTCGCGAAGCGTCGAAACGCTCGCGCCGTAGCGGCTCTTCAGGCGGTCGAGCTTGAGCTTTTCGTCCGGCGCAAGCCGGCCGAAAAGTATGTCCGTCCTGATCTCGCGATAGGCGGTCTCGGCAATCGTAAGATTCGGATGTTCGTTCATCCGCTCGATATGCCATAAATTCCGGAAAATGTCATAGGTTTTGCAATCCGGCCTGATGGAGGCCAGAGATCATGTACCCCGTGTTCGGAACTGTGCCTCCGAGCTAGAAGACGATCGTCTTGTGGCCGTTGAGCATGACGCGGGTCTCAAGATGCAGCTTGACCGCCCGCGCCAGCACCCTGCTCTCGATGTCGCGGCCGACCGCCACGAAATCGTCCGCGCTCATCGAATGCGTCACGCGCTCGGTTTCCTGGTCGATGATCGGGCCCTCGTCGAGGTCCGGCGTGACATAGTGCGCGGTTGCGCCGATCAGCTTGACGCCACGTTCGAACGCCTGGTGGTAGGGTTTGGCGCCCTTGAAGCTCGGCAGGAACGAGTGGTGGATGTTGATTGCCCGGCCGTAGAGACGCTTGGAGCGCGCGTTCGAAAAGACCTGCATGTAGCGGGCGAGCACGACCAGTTCGGCGCCTGTCTCGCGGACCAGCGCGAGCAGCTTCTCCTCCTGCTCGGCCTTGTTGTCCTTGCTGACCGGCCAGCAATGATACGGGACGCCCTCCAGTTCGGCGCTCCGGCGGCTGTCTTCATGGTTGGAGACGATCGCCGCGACCTCGGCGTTCAGCCATCCGACCCTGATCTGGTAGAGGATGTGCAGCAACGCGTGATCGAACTTCGACACCAGGACGACGATCTTCGGCCGCCGGCCCTGATCGACCAGCGTGGCCTTCATGCCGAAGCGCTCGATCGGCGATTTCAGCGCGCGTTCAATGTCGTCCTTAGCCGCTCCGGCCGGCGCGGCGAATGCGATCCGCATGAAGAAGCGGTTCGTCTGGCGGTCCCAGAACTGGTTGCTCTCGGCGATATTGCCGCCCATGGCGGCAAGTTCGGTGGTGACGCCGGCCACGATGCCGGGGCGGTCGTCGCAGGAAAGGCTGAGTACGTAGATTTGATCCGCCACGGCGTGGTTCCTTGTGATGGGTATCTGTGTGGGCGCTCATGGAACCGGCAGGCCCTCGGCCGCGAAATCGCGGCACGCCTGCCCCGGCACATGATCGCGATTCTGGCCCAATCCGTCGCCGCGGAAAAGATACCGGCAGTCGCAGCCGGCGATCGAAGATGGAGCCGCAGACGGACCGGGCAGAATCCTGTCCTCGATATCCATCTGCCCGGCGAACATCCAGTCGGCTCTGCCATAAATCCATCGAAGGCGATAAAGAATCGCCACGATTTTTGTTGACTGCTTTCGGGCCGCCGGACAATGGGATCGGCAGCCGCGCCGGTCAACCACCAGGCAGTCGGGAATAGGGAGGAACAAGGTGCCGGCTGCTCGAACGCCTTCGTTTGCACTCAACCACATGGTTGCGCCCTCGCTTCGCCCGGACGCCTTCTTCGCGCTGTGCCGGAAGGTGGGAGCGCCGCAGGCGGAAATCCGCAACGACCTCGCCGGCAACGCCATCGTCGACGGCACGCCGGCCGCCGGGATCGGCAGCCTGGCGCGCGACGCCGGGGTGTCGCTGATCAGCATCAACGCGCTGCAGCGCTTCAACGAATGGTCGCCGGCCCGCGAGGCCGAGGCGATGGAGCTTGCCGACTATGCGCGAGCCGCCGGAGCGGCGGCGCTGGTGCTCGTTCCGGTCAATGACGGTTCGGGACTCGCGGATGGCGAGCGCCAGCAGAACATCAGGACAGCGCTCCGCGCCCTGAAGCCTATCCTGCATGATCGGGGCGTGCTCGGCCTGGTCGAGCCGCTGGGCTTCGCCGCCTGCTCCCTGTGCTCCAAGCACGAGGCGGCGGACGCGATCGCCGACATCGACGGCATCGGCGCCTTCAAGCTGGTGCACGACACGTTTCATCACCACCTCGCCGGCGAGCCCGCGCTTTTCCCCGAGCTGACCGGCCTCGTCCACATTTCCGGCGTCGCCGACAGGAACCTGCCGATCGATGAAATGCGCGATGTGCATCGCGGGCTCGTTGACGAAGACGATCGCCTCGACAATATCGGCCAGATCCGCGCCTTGCTGAGCGCGGGCTATGCCGGTCCGCTCTCCTTCGAGCCGTTCTCGCCGGCTGTGCATGCGCTCGAAGATCCCGCGCGAGCGCTCGCCGGCAGCATCGCTTTCATTCGAGCCCGGCTGTAAGAGACCGTTTGAGAATTCGCTCTGGCGAGGCAGATGGCGTGGTTTTCGAGAACCGGAGCGCAGCGGACATTTGGGTCCGTGAGCACCGGAAGCGGAGAAAACTGCGTCAGGTGCCCGCCCGAGTAGAATTATCAAACGGTCTCTAAGACGCATTCGACATTTGCCATAACTGTTCATGAGGTGAGGGAATGACACTTGGATTTGCACTGCTGGGCGCCGGGCGCATCGGCAAGGTTCATGCGAAGGCGGTGGGATCGAACCCGCAGGCGCGGTTGGTAGCCGTAGCGGATGCTTTCGAAAAGGCGGCCAGCGATCTCGCGACGGCCTATGGCGCGGAAGTGCGCTCCATCGACGAGATCGAGGAATCGCCGGACATCGATGCCGTCGTCATCTGCACGCCGACCGACACCCATGCCGACCTGATCGAGCGCTTCGCCGCGGCAGGCAAGGCGGTGTTCTGCGAAAAGCCGATCGACCTTGACGTGAAGCGGGTCAAGGAATGCCTCGCCGTGGTCGAAAAGACCGGCGCGACGCTGATGGTCGGCTTCAACCGCCGCTTCGACCCGCATTTCATGGCCGTCCGCAAGGCGATCGACGACGGCGCCATTGGCAAGGTCGAGATGGTTACCATCACGTCGCGCGACCCGGGCCCGCCACCCTACGATTACATCACCCGCTCGGGCGGCATTTTCCGCGACATGACCATCCACGATTTCGACATGGCGCGCTTCCTGCTCGGCGAAGAGCCGGTCTCGGTGTCGGCGCATGCCTCGGTG
>DASZDZ010000108.1:0-28852 GCA_035941355.1 Pseudaminobacter sp. | reverse complement strand
GGATCGCGGCTATCTCGATCTCGGCGGACCAGCCACGATCACCATCGGAGCCGACAACCACGGCGAGATCGCCTTCGGCGCTCTGCAGGCCGGTCTCGACCTCGGCTACGGCCCTTCAACGGTCTTCTTCACATGGGTCGGATTCGACGAGATGGACGAGGTCACCGGCGACGGCTCCGCGGAATTGCTCGACGACGGCTCGATCGAGATCACATTCGCCTATCACAACGGCGACGAGGCCATCCTCAAAGCCAAACGGGATCCTTCTTCAACGGCCTGCTAGACATAAGAACATTGGTGCCACCAACGAAGCTGACAGCCAGAAGATACGCAAAGAACTGAAGGATGCTTATTAATCCGCCATGCGAAACGAAACTCGCGCCAGCAACCTTCCTTGTTGCAACGCTTCGTTGCGAACCTGATCGACGGTCATGTCTGGCCTCGCTTTTATAGCCGGGTAGCGCGGGTAATCACGCCCTTCACAGTTGTACGTTTGAGCCTCGCGTCTCCCTTTCGCGGGCAGTATCGGCAGCGGCCGGTTGAGCGCCTCGATCGCCGCCTCGTTGCTGGAGGCGATCCACGGGTGCCGTGGATCCGTCGGATTGCCGTTGATATCACAGACACTGAACGGCGTTGGCTGGCCACGGTCATAAGGGTTGGTAAGCGATGAGTGATGCGACTTGCAGAGGGCTTGGAGATTGAACCAGTCCAGCCGGCGATGCGGCGCACTCGCACCGACTCGATATGATCCACCTTGGTCGCGCTGACGCGCCGATGCTCAAATGCAGCCGGTGCGGCCAGAAGGCCGGCGTGATTTTGTTGTCGGGCAAGACGTCCGCGGTAAGCCGTCGAGCGTGACGCGGCAGCCCGGTTTTTAACCGGGGCAGGCCTATGAGGCGGCATGATAAAGCGCACCTGGTTTCGGCCGGCAGTCCGCATCGTCTGGAAACGAGGCGTGCGGCACGTGGATTCGCTGCAGGTCACCGCCGAGATCTTGATGTCGAAGGATTGGCCGACATATGGCCCGAAGCTGGAAGAGGCGGCGCTGGCGTTGGGGCAAGCCTCTGGGGCAATGCTTCGGTGGACGAGGCGCGGAATGCTTTCAGGGAAGCGGCCGAGGAAGCCGGGATCCTCGTTCGCTGATGGACGCTGGAGCGGTTGCCGCGAAGGCTATGACGAGACGGTCGGGCCGGCGTGAGGCCTTCCACCGGCCGAGGGAGAGGGAGCGCGATGCTTGAGTTTCTGAAGAAATTGCACAATGAGGCAATGCGCCTTCTCTCACAGGTAAAATTCGACAAGCGGGTTGAGCAAGATCGCTTAGTCGTGTCTCTTTACATGAGCATGATGGAGCAAGCGGGGAGTATCATTCTCCTCGTTGACCGGCTGAAGGAAGCGGGGGTTTCCGCCATATTTCGGTCGATGCTCGAAGCCTACGTCGACCTAAAGAATTTGACTAATGACGCGGGTTACGTCGATCATTTGAATGCCAAGTATTACGGGGAATGGCTCAAGCTGATGAGGGCAGGACGCAACAGCGACAATGCATTCCTGGCGGGCCTCAAGGATGAGACCGAATTTGACAAGCACTTCGGCGAGATGGAGGCGAAGCTCGCCGATTTGATTAAAAGGAAGCGAGGTCCGCTGGATGGATTTCGAAATTCGAGATGGCAGGCATCGAAGATGTGTATCGGTCGTACTACAACATGCTTTGCGCCGATGCACACAACAACGTCCGCGCTCTCATCGACCGCCACCTAGCGCCAAAGGGTGATGATTTTGAAGTCGTGGGTTATCGGGAAGTGACTCTAGAGGATTTCGAGGCGATCTTGGACAGTGCTGCAGGTTCACTGATGGATGCGATGCGTGCTGTGCATGCATATTCCAAATCAAACATCGATAGCGAGCTAAAAGCTCTTCAGGATGAGTTCGAAGCCATTCGAGCAGCAGCCCCGGCATAACGAGCCATGAAGCGCGGGTCGACGTGATGTCATCAACGGCACTTGCTTCCATCGTCGCTCCTTCGGCCGAAGTGGGAACCGGCCGGACCGACAGCGCGGCCGGGCCGAGCGCCCGTGATGGCTCATTCTGAAATCCGCAACCGTTGCGGATTTGCGGTGCGCCGTCTGCGCCGCCTCACCGGCGTTGCGGCATGGGACCGACACGTTCATAAATAGCCCCGATCTTAAGATCGATCTCCTCGACCGTAGCATAGGCTGGTTCGCTTTCAAGAAGGCGCGCCACGCCTCGATGAATGTGAGGGACGGTTCCTCCATTCCCATTGTCCGCGGAATTTCGGACCCTCGCCGGTCAGCCAGTTGCATGGGCTAAGGAACTGCTTCTGCGACAACCATTCGACGTGCATGGCGGCGCCGTCAGGATACCATTGACGCTCCTGCCCCCGGAACAGGGTGAATAGATACCATTCCCGCTCGCCCTGCTCGGTGCAGTGACAAAACGGCTTGTAGTCCGGATCGAAAATCTTCTCGAATTCACTGGAAGCGGCTTGGCAGGGCCGAAAGCCGCGACAATTTCTGCCGAGTTCCCCGATTTGGCTATCTTCATATAAAGTTGGGCCGTCCGCTCAGCCAAGGCGCAATGCTCGCGCAACCAGGTAGCCACCCGCCATGCTCGACCAGGCTCTTTGCTTCAATCAGCGCATGGCCGGCGTCGATCGCGCGTCGTGCGGCCGTTTTGGCCGCTTCCTGCCCGTCCGCATGAGCGCGACGGATTTCAACCGCCAACACCGGCGATTGCTTGTGCTATCTTCCATCGTCGTTCCTCCTGTTGAAATGCCGATCGGACGTTGGCGCGCCCGGTCGGCAGTTGGGCTTATGCCGCTTCAGCATCGGCTTCCTTGATCCGGTCAAGGATGTGGTCAGCGACACGGTCGACGTAAAAATAGGCCGGCATGTCGCCCATGAGGGCAGTTGGACCCGGATGACTTCGGCGAGCGCGTAGATTAGCGCGGCCTCTTGCGCCGGCAGATCGCCAGGATCGGCTCGCTCGCAAACGTCGACCAGGGCTTTGCCCAATTCGTGGATCATCGTCATTGTAGTTCCTCATGTTGAAATGCCGGGCCGGATCGCTCACGACGGTCTGGCCGGCGGCCCGTAATCATCCTGCTACATTCATCGAGGCTGACTCCAGCACGCCGCCGCCCGCTTCCCGCGTTTGCGGTGCAGCACTGGTCTCGGTGATGACGATATAGGCGACGTTCCAGTTCTGCGGCGCACCTTCGATAACGGCGCGGCCAACGCCGGTCGCCAGGTCGTCGACAACCATTTCTTCTCTGACGTGATTTGTTGCGGTAACGCGCCAGGTGACACCGATTTTGTAGGTCATCATAAATCCTCGCTGTTCAATTTTTCCCGCATGTCCCTGAGCGCCGCCTTTGCGAAGTACCGACGCCCTTGCTCTTCCATCTCGTCGTCGAAAGGCAGCGGCGGCGCTCCCTTGATCGGCTTGCTTGGCTGGACCTCACTCGGCTTCGGCATTTTGAAGCCGGTCGACAGCCGCCGTTTTTTACCGAACAGCGGCCGGGATTTGGACTTGGTCATCCTCTTTCTCCTGTGGTTGCCGACGCCGGGATTGACGGGGCATAGGACAGGCCGTCAGAACGGAATCTCATCGTCGATCGCCTCCTCCGTCGGCGTGCGCCGTTCAGCCTCCGCGCCATCCTTGCCGAAGGCGTCCCGCTGCGGTGCGCTCACCACCGACCGGGGCGCAGGCGATGAGACTTCGGCCGTCCGGTCGAGCTTGATGCGCACGCCGCCGTCGTGACCGCGATAGTGAACGGACCAGTCCACATAGAGCGTGATCTTTCGGCCCGGCCAGCCGGACGGTGGCAGTCCGAACATGCGCACCAGGCGGCCGTAATTCTCGGCATTGAGCACGAAGCCCATGTCGGTTTCTTCAAAGGTGAGCGCGTCCTTCTCGACCTCCGTTTCCTTTTCCACTTCGAAGACCGGCGCGAAGCCGTAGTCCTTGATGGTGAGCGTGTATTCGCCGCGCCCGCCATTCACGAGCGTGGGCACGGAAATCCACTTGCCTTCGAAGCGGCGTCCGAAGCTTTCGTCCTTGCGTAGCTGAATGGTCATCATTCTCTCCTTTCATCGAGATCGTCGACTTTGACGGTTTGAAACTCATGGTTGCGCTTCTTCCAGAAGAGCAGACAGCTTCCGTGGAGGTGGACCAGGCGGTCGCCATAGGTGTAGAGCGCCATGCCGTCGGGGCCGCCGCTGTCGCTGGCGCATTGGTCGCAGACATGGGAAAAGCGTCTATTGCGTCCATTTCCCCCCTTGCCCCCCTTTCCCCCCTTGCCCCCCTTTCCATCCGCGAGACCGCGAGACGGCCTTACAGCGCAAGGCTTTGAGGCGCTTCGACAACCGCAAGGCGGGGGGTCATCCTCGCGGTTGGAAAAGTGGCCTGAACCCTTGCCGGATAAGGGCGTCTCGCGGTCTCGCGGATGGAAAGGGGGGTCGGAGGGGGATTGGGCGTTTTCGTCCTCTTTTGGCGTCTCTCCGCCGTCCTCCGCTCCACCGTCGAGATAGAGCTTCCATGCCGCTTCGAAGAGCGCGCGGGTATATCCCCTGCGCGCTCCGACGCCGGGTATCCAGATGTCGCCGGGAAAGATTTTGAACGGCTTCAGCAACCGTGCGGTTGTATTGGCCGATATCGGTTTTTGCGCGCGCCCAAATTCCGCCCATGGCCGTCCTTCAAGTTCGGCGAGCTTTTCGGCCAATGTGGCGGAAGCGACTTGATCGACTTTCCCGCTGTCGAAAATCGCGCGGATATCGCGCAGCATCTCGACGCCGATCTCGTCGTCGTCATAGTCGGCGACGGCGGCGACCGCGATCTTGCGCAAAGCAGCAGGCCAGTCTCCGCCGATCAGGTCGGCGACGGCGACCAGGGGGAACCAGTTGACGTAAACGCGGTTGGCGAGTGTGTCCGGCAAGTGCGGGTCGGCGGCTTTCAGAAGATGCCCACTGTCCCGCGCCCACCGGGCGCAGCGCCGGGCAAGCTGCCTTTGCGGTTCCGTGCGATCGGCGCGCAAACGTTTTAGCTTCCGGAACTCCTTCTTTGTGGCGCGGCTCATGACAATGCGGTGGGAGCGCTCGGTAAGCTGTGGCGGCCGATCGCCGATGCCGGACATGACGGCCGGGCCAAAAACCGAATAGGCGCGCGGCTCATGATTGTCGCCCTCGGTGCGCAGAAACAGGCCGGGCCGTTTCCAGCCGGCGTTCAGCGCCGCAGTCAGTTCGGAGCCGCCGTCATGACGCGCGACAAGAAGCTTGTCGGCTTCGTCAATAATCATGATGGCGTGGAACCGGTCCACAATCCTGAAAAGCGTCGAGAGCGTCAGATTCTCGGAAAGGATGGCGCGCGGCAGGACGGCCGCCAGCCAGTCGGACAATGTGCTCTTTCCGGAATTTTTCGTCGCCGCGACGATCGACAGCCGCGGACAGTGTGAGAAGCACTCGAAGCAGTAGGCGAAGAGCGTGTAGAAGGCGACGGTCGCGGCGGCGTCATCCGGCAGCACCACGTGGGAGCGAAGGTCGGCGGTGAGGTCGGCGACAAGCGTCAGCCCGTTCTGCGGCTCGTCCGCCGGTTCAGGATCGTAGAGACCGATACTGCGACCGGACAGTTTCTCACTACGGCCTTCGGCCTCGTCGCGAGCTTTGCGGCGAATGCGCCCGGTTTCGGCGTCCAGCGTCGAGGCGCGAATGCCGAGCCGCTTCGCCTCGGCGGCGCGCACCTTGTCGTACAGTCCCGGCTCCAGCTTCGCCAGCCGCTCATAGGCGGCCTCCAGCGGTTCGGTCGAGGGGCCGAACATCTCGTCCAGCTTCTTGCGCGATACGCCATCGGTTGCAGCGTCGATCGTCAGCGTGACGGCTTCGCCGCCGTACTCATTGGCGAGATCGTTGAAATCGCCGGGACGCGGCGGCGCGATCCAGGGCGCCCCGGTATGCAGGGAAGCCTCCAGCGCCTTGGTCATGCCGGGATTGCCGGGCGTGGCTGCATCATTGTCGGCGGCGATCACCAGTTTCAGCCCCGGCGTGCGCGAACGCAGCGCTTCGGCGACGGCCCGCAGATTGCCAGCCGAGAAGGCGGCCACGACAGCGTCGCCCGTCGCGGCGTAGAGCGACATGGCCGTCGCAAAGCCTTCACAGAGAATTATGCGTACGGCCGCCGTTGTCGCCCCGATACGGCAGCATCCACGCTGGACGCGGCCGCCGGCCAAAAAACGCTTCGAGTCGTCGGCGGCAATAAATTGCAGGGATAGGAGAGTATCTGTCGTCACGTCCATGACGGGCAGCACGAGCATGGTGTTGGTCATAACGCGCGCCGGGCCGGGCGTGATCCTCTTTCGCACGAGATAGGGGTGGTCGGCCGGGGCGGGCGGCAACCGGTCCCACAAAGTTCTCGCCTTTTTCGCCGCGGCGTTCTGGCCGCGCTCTCGCTCTTCTTGGCGGAGCCCGGCATTCTTTTTCCATGCGGCTTCATCGAAAACGTGGCCGTCACGGGCCATCGGCAGCCAGTCGAGGCGCTGGCCCGTGCGCCAATCGCCGGCATGGCCGTGCGGCATTGCGCCGTTGCTGAGTACATACCAGCCGCTGCGCTTGCCGGCCCGTTCGTCATGGAGCCGGTAACGGTGAAGCCGACCATCCGCGCGCGGCGAGATGGAACCGGCCGGCGCAAGGCCTGCTGATTCCATCTCGCGCCCGAAGTCGGTTTCGAGGCTCATGGCCGGATCAGTCGGGCTGGCCGGGACGGGCACGCTGCGCGGCATCAAGGTCACGCACGGCACGGTCGCGGACACGCTTCCAGCGGTCGGCCTGGTCGGCGGCTTGTTTCCAGCGCCAGTGAGCCGACCGGATGACGGTGATCAGATCGTTGCTGCCGATGCGGGGCGCATGCCGCCTTGAACGGACAGCAGCGACATATGAAATGCAGGCGGGGGACATTGGGGGCGACCTTTCCTTGGTCAGCCAACCCTTGCGAAATCTGGTGATTTGCCCCACTTATAGAGGTCAGGCCCTTAGACCTCTGTGTAGCCCGCTGCCGTTCGCAAGAGCGTGGCGGGTTTCTCTTTTTGGCGGCAGGCGGAAGGCTACTTGGTGAGTTCGATAATCCGGTCGGCCTCCGAGGGCGGTATCCAGTCCTTTCCGGCAAAGGGCACGGTGCGGATTTCCCCAAGCTCGATTGCCTTATCGACCTGACGCCGGGACTGACCGATCTTCTTCGCGAACTTGGTCTTCGAAAGCGGCTTTCGCGGCTTCTGTTCGTCTGCGGTCGTCGACATGGCCGTCACCTCCTTTCCAGATCAAATCAACAATGTAAGGATAAAACGGCCAACATAGGCTGACAAGAACGATATTGAGGTTATTTCAGAGAAATGTTATCAGTTTGGTCCGATTTCACGGAACGGCCCAAAATGCACAAATTTCAGTTGGTTTTCCGTGGCACTGCGTGGCCGGCCGCCAAGGTCTACGAGCGTGTCGACGCGTTCGCCTCGGTAGAAGGCGTCTATGATCTCAACCCGGTTACCGTCGCCAGAATAGAGACCACCGGGAAGGGTCGCCCTTGGTCAACCACTTCCGCAAAAGGGTGCTGGAGGCAATTCACGGAACTGAACCACGGAAGCGACGAGGCCGTGGTCGATTTTGTTCGCCGCTACGGCGATCCCGACAGCGTGCTCTCGCCCGCCCGGAAAATTCATACGAACCACTGGCTGGCATTAAGGTCGATCCTGAGGCCGGTCGCGCGGGCGTGGGACCAGCCAATCGGGCATGGCATCAGCAAGGTCATTGAGGACAGGGCCGCGCTCGCCGAGTTGCTCGCCGACGAGATTGGCAAGAAATTTTTGGGCAATGAGAACATCGAAAAGATTCTCGACCGCAACGGATTCGGCTTCGGGTTCAAGCTGCTTGGCGATTTCATGATCGCCTCCGCCTTCGACATGCTCCACCGCCGCGCGCTGATGCGCCGGTGCATCATCTGCGGTCATTGGTTCGAAGTGAAAAGAAAATCGGCGCACGTCTGCTCGCCAGCGTGTCACGCCAAAAAGGCAAGGGGGGCCCGCCATGGCATCGACTAGAAAACGCAAATATCCCAACGGAACGACCTTCTGGCAGGCTGTCTGGCACGTCACCATTGACGGCGAGCGTCGCCAGAAAACGAAAGCGTTCGACAGCGCCAGCGCCGCCAAGGCTTATGCCGCCCGCATGGGCGACGAGGCGGAACAGCGCGGCATCACGGATCCGAACCGCTTCACCGTTCGCGGCTATTTCGACTACTGGCTCGCGAACCATCCCAAGCGCGCGAAGCTGAGCCCGACGACGATCATCGGCTACAAGCGCAACCTCGCCTTCGTCAGCCGCCATGTCGGCGACGTCCTTCTGTCCAAGCTGACGGCGCTCGACCTCGACCGCACCTATGCCGCGTTGCTGGAGCGCGGCGGCAGGGCAAGGGACGGATCCAGGGCCGTCAGGCCCTTGCAGGCGCGAACGGTCGGCCACGCCCATCGCGCTGCATTCACGGCGCTGCGGCAAGCCGTGAAGTGGGGCTTGATCGCGACCAACCCGGCGGCAAACGCCACGCCGCCGACGCCCCGGAAATCGAAGGCTCGCGCCCTTGTCGGCGATGAATGGGCGAAGGTCTGGAAAGCGGCGAAGGCGGCGCGTTACCCCGGCATGGACGTGCTTGTCGCGACGCTGGCGGTTGCGGGCTTGCGCCGGTCGGAACTGCTTGGTCTGGCTTTCGATTCCGTCGACCTCGACGCCGGGACAATCGAGATCAAACGAACGGTCGTCACCGGGGATGGCAACATGCCAGTCTTACGGACCGTGACCAAGACGGAAGGCAGCGAACGGCCAATCACCATCCCGCCGCCGCTCGTCGAAATGCTGAAACGCCATCGGACGTTCATCACTGAACAGATGCTTGCCTTCGGCAAGGACTATTGCCGCGACCCGCTGTTCTGCTTTCCGGAGGCAGGCGGGCATATGATGAAGCCGGACACGCTGACATCGAAAATGCGCTCGCTCATGCGCACGGCAGGGGTGAAAGGCGTCCAGCCTACCCACGGCCATCGGCACTCGATGGCAACAAACGCGCTTGCCGCCGGGGTCGATATCAAGACGGTGAGCACCCGCATGGGGCATTCGCGCACAAGCACCACCATCGACATGTACGTCCATACCAGCGACGAGCGCGACCGCGCCGCCGCCGACACAATCACTGGGGCTATGAATCGGGAACAAACCGGGAAGAAATGTGCCGCAAATGTGCCGCAAAAACCACAAACTGCGGCACATCGTGCCTGTTCCGTTCCGAACCGGCTTGACCAGATTGAGCCAAATTGCGCCGATTACCGTTGTATTTTCATAGGCTTAGGGCGGTCTTGAATGGTGCCCCCGGACGGAATCGAACCGCCGACCTTCGGTTTACAAAACCGCTGCTCTACCAGCTGAGCTACAAGGGCGCGGGGCTTCGGTTATCATATCTGCCGCGCCAGTAAAGGCCAAAGTCGCGGCCCGAATCCGGTGCAGACTGCCGGTCACCCGTTGAAAGCGTGTGCCCGACTACAAATCCGCCCGATATCCACCATATCAAATGCAAGTGAACACCGGTTCCGTGGAGGCAGCCAATGCTGAGATTGGTCGTCATCGCTCTGTTCGTGGTTCTGATCTGGGTCCTGCTGCTGAAGCTTTTCGACAGGAAGCGCCCGCTTGACTGGAACGGCATCGTCTTCGCCATCGGTTTCATCGCGCTCGCCTTCTACCTGCGCCACGTGACCGGCATGGGCAGCCTCGCCGAATTGCTCTCCTGAAAAAAAAGAAAGACCGGCTGAACCTTTTTCCCGGTCGCCGCGACTGACTGTCATGAGGCGGATGGACGCCTCGGACATCGGATCAGGAGGTCGTCATGTCGTTCAAGCGCATTTTAATATCCGGCATCGCTGCGGCAATCGTCGCCGGCGCCGTTCTGGGTACGGCCCAGCAGTCATCGGCCGGAAGCCTTTCGCCCGGCGAAGCCGCGACAATCGCCGGCATAGGCGGCTTCATCATCGGAGCGACGATCGCCAACTCGCAGCCGGCTTATCATGGGCATTACTCCGGCGGGTATCAGCCGGCCAATTCCTGGGAGGCTCATGTTGCCCGCTGCTACGCCCGGTATCGCAGCTACGACCACCGCACCGACACCTAGCGCGGGTTCGACGGCCACTATCACTATTGTCGACTGTAAGAGGAGGACACGATCGAACCAGACAAGCCGAAGGGCAGGGCGGTGCCAGCCGCCCTTCTCGGCATTCAGGGGGAAGGTGAATCCTTCAGTGCGAAGCCGCCGATCATCCCGGTGATTTCGGCCGCCGCGTCGCGGACCAGCGGACCGACCGCCGCAAGGCGCTCCGGCGTGATGCGCACCGTCGGTCCCGATATCGACACGCCGCCGATCGGTTCGCCGAACTCGTTGAAGATCGCGGCGGCGACGCATCGCATGCCGGGGTGCCGCTCCTCGTCGTCGACCGACCAGCCGCGCTCCCTGATTTCGGCAAGATCGCGCGCCAGCGCCGCCGGACTGGAAAGAGTCTTTTGGGTAAAACCTTCGAGGCCGGTCTTGCGGATGATCGCGGCGACCCGGTCCTGCGGCAGATGCGCCAGAACCGCCTTGCCGATGCCTGAAGCGTGGAAGGAGCTGCGCGTGCCTGGCCGGAAGAAGGCGCGGATCGCCTGATGCGTCTCGACCTGGCTGACGAAAACCACGCAATCATCCTCCGCTACGCCGAGATTGGCGGTTTCGCCGGTCTTTTCCATCAGATCCTTCATCACCACACGGGCGCGATCGACTAGCTTGCGCCGGCGCAAAAAGGCGGACCCCATGCGGTAGGTCTCGACCCCGATCGACCAGAGCTGGTCGGTGCGATCGAACTCGACCATGCCGTGCGCCTCCAGCGTGGTCAGCATGCGATAGGCTGTGGAGGCGGCTAGGCCGGTTCGGGCGGCGATCTCGCTGAGCGACAGGCCGCTGCCCTCGGCGAGGATGCCCAATATGCGCAGCGCGCGGTCGAGCGACTGGACCGGGCCGGCGTCCGGCGAGGGGCTGAAGGCGCGCGGCCGGCCGCGCTGGCGTTTTTCGATAGCGTCCATGGACGAAGCATAAAAAAATATTTCACGATTTGGAACAGGGGAGAGCCTGAAAAACCGAAAATGCTGAAAAATCAGCGTCAAAGCGCCTTATCCTGAAAATGAAAAAATATTCTGAAAAAATTGAAATCTGGTCCCGTTGCAGGCATTCTGGGCAGGATCGGATTTCAGATGAGGAGCCACGAAAATGGCCAGGATGCGCGCTGTCGATGCGGCGGTTCTCGTTCTCGAAAAGGAAGGAACTTCCTGCGCGTTCGGCGTTCCGGGAGCCGCGATCAATCCGTTCTATTCGGCGCTGAAAGCGCGCGGCACCGTCCGCCACATCCTGGCGCGCCATGTCGAGGGCGCTTCGCACATGGCCGAAGGTTATACCCGCGCCAAGGCCGGCAATGTCGGCCTGTGTGTCGGCACATCGGGACCGGCCGGCACCGACATGATCACCGGCCTCTATTCGGCCGCCGCCGATTCCATCCCGATCCTGTGCATCACCGGCCAGGCGCCGCGGGCCCGGCTCAACAAGGAGGATTTCCAGGCCGTCGACATCGCCGCGATCGCCGCGCCCGTCGCCAAATGGGCGGTGACCGTCATGGAGCCCTACCTGGTGCCAATGGCGCTGCAGAAGGCGTTTTTTCTGATGCGCTCCGGCCGGCCGGGGCCGGTGCTGATCGACCTGCCGGTTGACGTCCAGCTTGCCGAGATCGAGTTCGACATCGACGCATACGAGCCGTTGGCCGTTCACAAGCCTGCAATGTCGCGGCTCCAGGCGGAAAAGACGCTTGCCATGCTGAATGCGGCGGAGAAGCCGCTGATCGTCGCTGGTGGCGGTGTCATCAATGCCGACGCATCCGATCTGCTGATCGAATTCGCGGAAATCACCGGCGTGCCGGTCATTCCGACGCTGATGGGCTGGGGCGCGATCCCCGACGACCATCGCCTGATGGCCGGCATGTGCGGATTGCAGACCTCGCACCGCTACGGCAACGCCACCATGCTCGCCTCAGACTTCGTGCTCGGCATCGGCAATCGCTGGGCCAACCGCCACACCGGCTCGGTCGAGACCTACACGGCCGGCCGCAAATTCGTGCACATCGACATCGAACCTACGCAGATCGGCCGCGTCTTCGCGCCAGATCTCGGCGTCGTCTCCGATGCCGGGGCAGCGCTGAAAATGCTGCTCGACGTTGCCACCGAGTGGAAAACCGCGGGCAAGCTGCGCGACTGGAGCGGCTGGGCGAGAGAGTGCCAGCAGCGCAAGAAGACCATGAAGCGCAAGACGCATTTCGACCAGACGCCGCTGAAACCGCAGCGCGTCTATGAGGAGATGACGAGGGCTTTCGGACGCGACACCTGCTACGTCACCACGATCGGCCTTAGCCAGATCGCCGGGGCGCAGTTCCTGCATGTGTTCAAGCCGCGCAACTGGATCAATTGTGGCCAAGCCGGCCCGTTGGGTTGGACGCTGCCGGCGGCGCTTGGCGTGCGCGCCGCTGATCCGGACCGCACGATCGTCGCGCTGTCGGGCGATTACGATTTCCAGTTCATGATCGAGGAGCTGGCCGTCGGCGCGCAGCACAGGCTGCCTTACATCCACGTCGTCGTGAATAATGCCTATCTCGGGCTGATCCGGCAGGCGCAGCGCGGGTTCTCGATGGATTTCGAGGTCAGCCTGGCCTTCGAAAACATCAACCGGGCGGGCGACCTCGAGGCCGGCTACGGCGTCGACCATGTCGCTGTCGCCGAAGCCATGGGCTGCAAGGCGATCCGCGTGAAGCGGCCGGAAGATTGCGCGGCAGCATTCGCGGAGGCTGAAAGTCTGGTGAAGGAGCACCACGTTCCGGTGGTCGTCGAGTTCATCCTCGAACGCATCACCAACATTTCCATGGGCACGGAAATCGACAATATCGTTGAATTCGAAGAGCTTGCCGAGCGTAATGAAGATGCGCCGACAGCCATAGCCATGCTCGATTGAGTCTCAAGGGAAGAAAATGCCGAGATTTTCAGCCAACCTCTCAATGCTCTTCGGGGAGCATGATTTTCTCTACCGGTTCGATGCTGCCGCACGCGCAGGCTTCAAGGGCGTCGAATATGTCGGGCCATACGATCACGAGCCGGAAGTGATTGCCGCTCGGCTGAAGAAGAACGGGCTCGCTCAAGTGCTGTTCAACCTTCCGCCCGGCGATTGGGGCAAGGGCGAGCGCGGCATCGCCATCTTCCCCGATCGCACCGACGAGTTCCGCAGGGGCGTGGACACGGCAATCACCTACGCCAAGGCGCTCGGCTGCGGGCAGGTCAATTGCCTGGCTGGGATAGCCCCGGAAGGCGTAGGACGCGACGCGCTTGAAAGCACCTTCGTTGAAAACCTGAAATTTGCAGCGGAGAAGCTTGAAAAGGAAGACATAAAGCTGCTGATCGAGCCGATTAACACACGCGACATTCCAGGATTTTTCCTGAACAATTCGAGCCAGGCGTTGGCAGTCATGGACCGCGTCGACTCAGGGAATATTTTCCTGCAATACGATATCTACCACATGCAAATCATGGAGGGGGATCTCGCCCGCACCATCGAGGCAAACCTCGGCCGCATCGCGCATATCCAGCTTGCGGACAATCCCGGCCGTCACGAGCCGGGGACGGGCGAGATCAACTATCCGTTCCTTTACGAGCATCTCGATCGCATCGGCTATGCCGGCTGGGTGGGCGCGGAATACAAGCCGAAGGGCGGCACCGAGGCGGGGCTGGAATGGCTTCAGGAAGCCTCCAAGACCGCTGAAAACGCTGCCGCGTGAAAGGCTTAGGACGAGAATAATGGAAAAGATCGGCTTCATCGGCCTCGGCATTATGGGCGCTCCGATGGCGGGACATTTGCTGGACGCGGGTTATGAGGTGGTCGCAGCCGATCATCGCAGCAAGCCGCCTGCGGACTTGATTGCCAAGGGCATGAAGACCGTCTCCGGCCATGACGAGGTCGCGCGGGCTGCCGATATCGTTGTCACGATGGTGCCGGACACGCCGCAGGTCTCCGAGGTTCTGTTCGGCGAGAAGGGTGTCGCCGACGGCCTGTCACGAGGCAAGCTCGTCATCGACATGAGCTCGATTTCGCCGATCGAGACGAAGGAATTCGCCAAGAAAATCAACGCGCTCGGCTGCGACTACCTCGATGCGCCGGTGTCGGGCGGCGAGGTCGGCGCCAAGGCTGCTTCGCTGACCATCATGGTCGGCGGCGAGGAGCGGGCGTTCGAGCGGGCGAGGCCGGTCTTCGACAAGATGGGCAAGAACATCACGCTGGTCGGCGCAAACGGCGTCGGCCAGACCACCAAGGTCGCCAACCAGATCGTTGTGGCGCTGACCATAGAGGCGGTGGCCGAGGCGCTGGTGTTCGCGTCGAAGGCGGGCGCCGATCCGGCAAAGGTGCGGCAGGCGTTGATGGGCGGGCTGGCGAATTCCCGCATCCTGGAAGTGCATGGCGAGCGCATGATCAAGCGCACCTTCGCGCCCGGATTCCGCATCGAACTGCACCAGAAGGATCTCAACCTCGCGCTGGAGGGCGCGAAATCACTGGGCGTCGCATTGCCCAACACCTCCACCACGCAGCAGCTCTTTTCCGCCTGCGCCGCGAATGGCGGCGCGAAGGACGATCATTCCGGCCTGGTCAAGGCGCTGGAGTTGCTGGCCGGCCATGCGGTGGCATGACTTGCTTGCTATGCCCGCCTAGTGCTTCAATCCCAGCATAATATCCATGTTCTGGACCGCTGCGCCTGATGCGCCCTTGCCGAGATTGTCGAGCAGCGCGACCAGATTGACCTGCCCCTGGCCCTCGGTGCCGAAGACGTAGAGCTTCATCAGATCGGTGTCGTTGAGCTCCGTCGGATCGAGGCGGGCGAGCTTTGCGCTTTCCGCCAGCGGCACGACCTGTACAATGTCCTGACCGGCATAGTGCGCTTCGAGCGTCGCCTGGATCTCGCCCAGCGAGGACGTGCCGTTGAGGTCCGACAAATGCAGCGGCACCTGCACGATCATGCCCTGCGCGAAGCGGCCGACGCTCGGCGAAAAGATCGGCCGGCGTTCGAGCAGCCCGTGCTTCTGCATTTCGGGCACGTGCTTGTGCTGCAAGTTGAGGCCGTAGAGGAAATGCGGCGTGGAGATGTGGTCCTCGCGCGCGGCATCCTCCATCTGCGCGATCATCTGCTTGCCGCCGCCCGTATAGCCGGAGACGGCGTTGACCGTGACCGGATGGTCGGCGGACAGGATGCCTGCGGCCACCAGTGGGCGGATCAGCGCGATCGCGCCGGTCGGATAGCAGCCGGGATTGGCGACCAGCCGCGCCCCGGCGATCTTGTCGCGCTGTTCGGAATCCAGTTCGGCAAAGCCGTAGGCCCAGTCAGGATGGACGCGGAACGCCGTCGACGTGTCGATGATGCGGGTCGAATTTTTTCCCTCAAGGATGCCGACCGCCTCCCTTGAAGCATCGTCCGGCAGACAAAGGATGGCTACGTCGGCCGATTTCAAGAAATCGGCGCGCATGTCCATGTTGCGCCGCTCGGCCTCGGGAATCGACAGAACATCCAGGTCGGCGCGCCGGGCGAGGCGGGTGCGGATCTGCAGGCCCGTCGTGCCGTGCTCGCCGTCGATGAAGATCTTTGGTTTCATGCCTGCTGTTCCGTCCAAATCCTATATGCCGCTGCCCTGGTTCAGCGCGGTGCTATTGTTGTTGTTGAGCGCCTCGAGCCTCGCCTTACGCTCCGCCAGCAGCCCGATATAGTGCAGCGCCACCGATGCCCCGGCGATCGCCGTAATATCGGCGTGGTCGTAGGCCGGCGCAACCTCTACGACATCGGCGCCGACGATGTCGATCTGCGTCATCTGCCGCAACACCGAAAGTATCTTGGCAGAGGACGGGCCGCCGGCGACCGGCGTGCCGGTGCCCGGTGCAAAGGCAGGGTCGAGACAGTCTATGTCGAAGGTCACATAGGTCTTCTTGCCGCCGGTGCGTTCCGCGATGGCGTAGGCGATGTCGGCCGCGCGCATCTCCTCGACCTCATAACCGTGCAGGATTTTGATTCCGAATGTCTCGGGCGCGTGGGTTCGCACCCCGATCTGGATCGAGCGGTCGGGATCGACGATGCCTTCGCGAACCGCGCGGGCGACGAACGAGCCGTGGTCGATGCGCTTGCCGTCGTCGAACCAGGTATCCTGGTGGGCGTCGAACTGCACCAGCGCCAGCGGACCGTGCACCGCCGCATGCGCCTTGAGCAGCGGCCAGGTGACGAAATGATCGCCACCGAGCGTCAGCAGGAAGGCGCCCGAGGAGATCAGTCTTGCTGCCTCGCGCTCGATCGTCTTCGGCGTCTTCTGGTGGTTGCCGTTATCAAGCAGGCAGTCGCCATAGTCGACGACGCCGAGCGTGTCGAACAGGTCGATATGGAAGGGGTATTGTGGATCATTGTCGAAGATAGCCGAGGCGCGGCGGATAGCCTGCGGACCGAAACGCGCCCCGGGCCTATTGGTCACGGCCGCGTCGAACGGAATGCCCCAGATCACGACGTCCGCACCTTTCACGTTTTTCGTATAGCGGCGGCGCATGAACGACAGCGCGCCGGCATAGGTCGGATCGCCCGCGGCGCCTATATTGCCGCGCGCGGTGAAGGCGTGATCGATGGAGCTGGCTGGCATCGTGCGGGGTTCCCCTCTGTTTGCGGAGGGCAAGCTATTGGCCGGATATGACGCAGGCGCAACAAAAAAGACGGCCTGCGCCGGCTGACCGGGCGGTTCGGCGGGGTTTTCCAAATTCATTTGCTTGTCATGACCGGCCGCTAATGCGTCGCGCAACCACTCGGCCACGGAGCGATTCGCATGCGCATCATTTCCCTGAGCGCGATCATTATCGGGCTAATCGCTGTTCCTGCCGCGGCGCAGGATTCGCGGATGCAGCAGATTTTGGACCGGCTCGAAAACGCCAACCAGTGGCGCGACCATGTGATGATCGTCGCCCATCGCGGCGGCTGGAAGGAAGGCGGCCGTATCCGCAACGCCGAAAACTCGATGGCTGGCGTCAGGCGTTCGATCGAGCTCGGCGTCGAGATCGTCGAACTCGACGTGCAGAAATCGAAGGACGGGCAATACATCGTCCTGCACGACAGCTGGCTCGACCGGACGACGACCTGCAAGGGCAGGGCGGTCGAAAGGACCTTGGCCGAGTTGAAGGACTGCCGGCTGGTGGTGGAAGGAACCGGGGAGGTCACGGCCGAAAGCGTGCCGGCGCTGCGTGACATGTTCGCCGTCACTCGCGATCGCGTGATGGTCAACATCGACAACAAGATGGAGGTCGAGGATCTTGCCGGCGTCGCCGCAATCGCCCGCGAGATGGACATGGCCGACCAGGTCATCATCAAACAGAACCTCTGGAATTCCGAGAAGCTCGGCGCGATGACGGAGGCGATGACCGCGATTGGCGAGGGCGTCCGCTTCATGCCGATCATCGCCGATGATGCGGTAGACGATGTGCGCTTCATCGAAAAAGTGGGCAGGACGTTCTCGGCCGATGTGGTCGAAATGATCGCCTGGCGCGCCGAGAACCAGGGCATGACAGCGAATGGCGGCGCGCTGTTCGGCGCCCGCAGCCGGGCCGTTTCGGCGCGCGGCGACTGGCATTTGTGGGTCAACACATTCACCATCGTCAACAAGCCGGGCGGCTATCTCGCCGGCGGGCGCGGCGACGAACTGGCGCAGGCGAACTATCCGCAGGAGACGTTCGGCTTCTGGGCGGAGCAGGGCGCGACAATCATCCAGACCGATGAACCCAAAGCCGCGATCGAATGGCTGGAGAAGAACGACTATCGCGTTCCTTATGCGGAGGAGCCCGAGCCAACCGGCACCGCCAGCATCAACTGATTGTTGAGCACAAACAAAAAGGCCGCCCGGAGGCGGCCTTGATGCAATCGGAAATAATCGCGTTTTAGCGCTTCGAGAACTGGAAGCTGCGGCGGGCCTTTGCCTTGCCGTACTTCTTGCGCTCGACGGTGCGGCTGTCGCGGGTCAGGAAGCCGCCCTTCTTGAGCACGCCGCGCAGGCCGGGCTCGTAATAGGTCAGCGCCTTGGAGATGCCGTGGCGAACTGCGCCCGCCTGGCCCGACAGGCCGCCGCCGACAACGGTTGCGATGATGTCGAACTGGCCTTCGCGGGCTGCTGCCACGATCGGCTGCTTCAGGATCATCTGCAGCACCGGACGCGCGAAATAGGCGGCGAATTCCTTGTCGTTGACGACGATCTTGCCGGAGCCGGGTTTAACCCAGACGCGGGCGATGGCGTCCTTGCGCTTTCCGGTGGCGTAGGCGCGGCCCTGCTTGTCCAGCTTCTGGACATAGACAGGCGCGGCCGGCTGCGCGGTCGGGGCGACCGTGCCGAGGTCGGCGAGCGAATTCAAATCGGCCATATCAGGAAACCTTCTTGTTCTTGCCGTTCAGCGCGGCGACGTCGAGCGTCTCGGGCTGCTGGGCGACGTGAGGATGGTCGGCGCCGGCATAGACGCGGAGATTCTTCATCTGGCGGCGGCCAAGCGGGCCGCGCGGGATCATGCGCTCCACGGCCTTTTCAAGCACGCGCTCGGGGAAACGACCCTCGAGCAGTTGGCGCGCGGTGCGCTCCTTGATGCCGCCGGGGTGGCCGGTGTGCCAGTAGTACACCTTGTCGGTGAACTTCTTGCCGGTGAACACGACCTTGTCTGCGTTGATGATGATGACGTTGTCGCCGTCGTCGACATGGGGGGTGAAGGAGGGCTTGTGCTTACCGCGGAGACGGTTGGCGACGACGGTGGCGAGACGACCGACGACGAGACCCTCGGCGTCGATCAGCACCCACTTCTTCACCACGTCCGCAGGCTTCTGCGAAAAGGTTTTCATGGAGATTTGCTTTCTTCAGGACCTTCCGGGGGAAGGCGTTTCTTGTTGCTTGGATTGGCAGGCCGGCTTCCCGGTCCGCCAAAATAAAACGGCGGCCGGTATGGCCGCTGCTTTAGAGTGGCTTATAGGGGAGGGCGAGAGTTGCGTCAAGACAAAGCCTAGGTGCGTACGCTGGAAATAATCTAGCTAAAACAGCGCTATAGAGCAATGGTATTATAATACCACATACAAAATCGAGACCGGGATGCGGTTCAGCGCATGTCGGCCCGAGGATTGCCTGACAGCAGCAATTGAAGTCCCAGGCCGATCATTACCGCGCCGGCAAAGCGTTGTTGCCACAGCTGGAATGACCGGTTGCGCATAAAGCCAGCCTCCGACGGCGCCCGATGCGAGCGCCACGGAGCCGAGCATCACGAGGCCGCTCAGTTTCATCGTCGCGCCCAGTATCAGGAACTGCATCGCCGCAGGACCGGACGAAAGGTGGACGAATTGCGGGAGAAGCATGAACGCCAGCACGGTCGGGTCCGTCAAATTGCAGATAACGCCTTGTCGAAACGCGCCCGTGAGGCTCGGCTTCGACGCCTCGCCCGTCCCGGCGAAGCCGAAATATTTTTCCCGGCAAACAGAAATTTCAGCCCGACATAGATGAGATACCCGGCGCCCAGAAGCTGGAGCAAAGCATAAAGCGCCGGCGAGGAACTGATAAGCGAGGCAGTCCCAGCGCAAGCAGCGGTATCTGAATGAACCCCGCGGCGACGCATCCGACCGCGGTCGCCAGAGCGACGCGCCAACCCTGAGCGACCCCCCGGCCAATGACCAGCATCATGTCGGGACCTATCCCGGAAGCTGATAGGCAAGGACGGCTCCGAGGAACGCTGCGTAGGTTGCTGGATCGGGCATCTGCTGGGACCGGATGGCTCGCCGACCCAACGGTGCTCCCCGCTTATCGTTCCACCTAAGCCGCGACTGCCTGGGATTCAACCGCGCTTCGGCGGGATCGAGTAGGTTCCCGTTGCTTGCGCCACCGTCTGGCCGTCCGGACCCGCGACGATGTCTATTTCGAACACCATCAGGCTCTTGCCGAGCTTCAGGATGCGGCAATGGCCGTCGATCGGTCCGACCTCGGCCTTGCGCACGAAGTTGATATTGAGGTTGGTCGTCACCGACAACGCGTCGGGTCCGGCATGCGAGAGTACGCAGACATAGCCGCCTATGTCGGCAAGCGTGAACAGCGACGGGCCCGAAACCGTGCCGCCGGGGCGCAGGTGCCGCTCGTCGGCATTGAGCCGCACCGTGCAGCCGCCCGGGAAAACGTCGATCGTCTCGTAAAAGGGAAACTTGTCGTTCAGTTGCGGATAGACCGATTTCAGGAGCTCGTTGACCTCGCCGGCCGTCATTATCGGCATCAGGCCTGCTTGAACCGGCATTTTCCGTCTCCGTCGGCATCGATGCGGGCGGCCGCGCCGCTTCCGTTCGCGTAAACGGAAGCCAGAAAACACACGCTGCCCCTGTTCATCAACCCGGCGGATGATATTTATTCGAGCCTGAGGAGCGGTTTCCGTTACTCCAGCGAAACATTAGAGGATCGACATGGCGGAAATTCTCGCGATCAAGCGCGCCCCAGAAGGGCCGATTTTCTCGGTGCTGGAGAACGGCATCCTGCACGTCACGCTGGCGCGCCCGCCGGCCAATGCGCTCTCGATCGCGGCCATGGCCTCCCTGCAGGCGGAGTTCGACCGGGCGCGCGATGACAAGGCGGTGCGCGTCATCGTGCTTGCCGCCTCGGGCAAGGTTTTCTGCGCCGGCCATGATTTGAAGGAGATGAATGCGCGCCGAACGGACGCCGACAAGGGCAAGACGTTCTTCGAGGAAACCTTCGCGATGTGCTCGCGGCTGATGCAGTCGATCGTCCGGCATCCGAAGCCCGTCATCGCCGAAGTGGACGGCATCGCTACTGCAGCCGGCTGCCAACTCGTCGCGTCCTGCGACATCGCCATCGCCTCCGACCAGGCCACATTTGGCGTCAACGGCATCAATGTCGGGCTATTTTGCACGACGCCGGGCGTCGCCCTGGTGCGCGGCGTGAAGCCCAAGCACGCGATGGAAATGCTCTTGACCGGCGAAATGATCGACGCGGCGGCGGCGAAGGACTTTGGTCTCGTCAACCGGGTGGTGCCGCGCGAATACCTCAATCAGATCGTGACCAAATACGCGCAAACCATTGCTTCCAAATCGCCGCTGACGCTCAAGATCGGGAAGGAAGCATTCTACGCGCAGGCGGAGATGGGCCTGGCGGAAGCCTATGAATACGCCTCGCGGGTGATGGTCGAGAACATGCTGGCCCGCGACGCCGAGGAGGGCATCGGCGCCTTCATCGGCAAGCGCGACCCGAAATGGACGGGGGAATAGATGGAGCCGCGCATCTCGATCATCACGATCGCCGTCGACGATCTTGACCGCGCGGCCCGGTTCTATGAAGCCATGGGGCTGAAGCGCCACCGCATCGCGGACGGCGTGGCCTTTTTCCAGATGGGCGGCGCTATCCTGTCGCTGTTCCCGCGCGAAAGCGCCGAGGCGGATTCCGGCGTCCGCTTCGGCGATGGGCCTTCGTGCGTCTACCTCGCCTACAACACCCGCTCCGATGCGGAAGTCGACGAGGTTCTGGCGGCTGCGCAAATGGCCGGCGGACAGGTGGTAAAGCCGGCGCAGCGCGCCTTCTGGGGCGGCTGGTACGGCTATTTCGCCGATACCGAAGGCAATTTGTGGGAGGTGGCCCACAATCCGGACTTCCCGATCGACGCGGAAGGGCGTATTTCGCTCCCTGCATGAATCACGATTCCTACGACAACTCCTACATCTCCGGCATCCTGAACTCGGTGAAGACGATCGCCATCGTCGGGGCGTCGGCCAATGATGTCCGGCCGAGCTTTTTCGTCTTGAAATACCTTCTTGCCAAAGGGTTCGACGTTTACCCGGTCAATCCGGGGCAGGCCAGCAAGCAGATACTTGGCCGCGAGGTCTATGCGCGACTTGCCGACATTCCGACGAAGATCGACATGGTGGATATCTTCCGGGCATCCAGCGCCGTGCCGCCGATCGTCGATGAGGCGATGGTTCTCGACCCGCTGCCAAAGGTGATCTGGATGCAATTGACCGTTCGCAACGACGAAGCGGCAGCCAAGGCGGAGGCGGCAGGTATCAAGGTGGTGATGAACCGCTGCCCGAAGATCGAATATGCGAGGCTTGCAGGCGAGATCGGCTGGAACGGCGTGAATTCCGGCGTGCTGTCGTCGAAGAAGCCGATCATGCGTTCGGGCTTCCAGAGCTTTGGCGTCCGCCAGCGATAGATCCGCGCAAATCCATTTCCCTGATCGCGCGCTTTTGCGCCCGGTCGGCTCGCAGGGCCGCTATTGCCGGATATTTGTTCTTTGCATTCGCAGGGGGCTTCGCCAAGAATAGCCCGGCGTTTGTCTAGAGCGCCGCGCGTCCTTTCGGATACGCAAGGGACGCTCTAAAAATTTGGATCTGCGCATGACATTCAGGAAAACCGATTGCGGTTTTCGAGGTCATGCGTTGGGCTTTGGGAGAGGAAGAAAAATGTCTCAGCGCATACCGGGGTTCAACACGCTTGCCGTCCATGCCGGCGCAAAGCCGGATCCGGCGACCGGCGCGCGCGCCACGCCGATCTACCAGACGACCGCCTATGTTTTCGACGATGTCGATCACGCTGCCTCGCTGTTCGGCCTGAAGGCATTCGGCAACATCTATACGCGCATCATGAACCCGACCCAGGCGGTGCTGGAGGAGCGCGTCGCCGCCCTCGAAGGCGGCACCGCGGCGCTGGCGACGGCTTCCGGCCATGCCGCGCAGTTCCTCATTTTCCACACGATCCTCAAGCCTGGTGAGAATTTCATCGCGGCGCGAAAACTCTATGGCGGCTCGATCAACCAGTTCGGCCATGCCTTCAAGAATTTCGACTGGGAGGTGCGCTGGGCCGACACCAACGACATCTCGACCTTCGAAAACCAGATCGACGGCAAGACGCGCGGCATCTTCGTAGAGAGCCTCGCCAATCCGGGCGGCGAGTTCGTGGACATTGCGGCGATCGGTGAGATCGCGCGCAGGCACGGCCTGCCGCTGATCGTCGACAACACCATGGCCACGCCCTATCTGCTGCGCCCGATCGAGCACGGCGCCGACATTGTCGTCCACTCGCTGACCAAGTTCATCGGCGGCCATGGCAATTCGATGGGCGGGGCGATCGTCGACGGCGGCACCTTCGACTGGTCGAAATCCGGCAACTATCCGATGCTGTCGGAGCCGCGCCCCGAATATGGCGGCGTGGTGCTGCACGAGACCTTCGGCAATTTCGCCTTCGCCATCGCCTGCCGCGTGCTCGGCCTGCGCGATTTTGGCCCGGCGATTGCGCCGCTCAACGCCTTCCTGATCCTGACCGGGCTCGAAACCCTGCCGCTCAGGATGCAGCGCCATTGCGACAATGCGCAGAAGGTCGCGGAGTGGCTGTCGAAGCAGAGCCAAGTCGCGTGGGTCTCCTACCCCGGCCTGCCGGGCGACAAGAACCACGCGCTGCAGCAGAAATATTCGCCGCTAGGCGCCGGCGCCGTGTTCACCTTCGGCCTCAAGGGCGGTTATCCCGCCGGCATCAAGCTGGTCGAGGGGCTGGAGCTGTTCTCGCATCTTGCTAATATCGGCGACACAAAATCGCTGGTCATCCATCCGGCCTCGACCACGCATCGCCAGCTTTCGGACGAGCAGAAGATCGCCGCCGGCGCCGGGCCGGACGTCATCCGGCTTTCGGTCGGCATCGAGGACGTCGAAGACATCATCGCCGATCTGGGGCAGGTATTTTCGAAGTTGGGTTGAGCCATGTATGTCTCGCATTTCCGCGCAATCGCAATCGCCGGCACCGAGCTGGAAGCCGGCGCACCGGCCGAGGGGAGGCTGATTTCCGGCGATCCGAAGTTCAGGACGTGGAACGTCGAGGAGGCGGAAGGCGGCCTCTACGCGGGCGTCTGGGAATCTACGCCGGGCAAATGGCGGATCGAATATGACGAGTGGGAGTTCTGCCACATCCTGTCCGGCGTCTCGGTCATCTCCGAGGATGGCGGCGAGGCGCGCACGGTCAGGGCAGGCGACAGTTTTGTCCTCCACCCCGGCTTCAAGGGAACTTGGGAAGTGATCGAGACGACGCGCAAGGAATATGTAATCAGGCTTTGAGTTCTCCTCCTGATTTCCCGTTCGGCGCCGATACGCGGTACGGGCCGATGTCACAGGTTCCTATGAATTCGCTCACACTCGCAAAGACCCGCGCCCTTTTGCGCAACGTCTTCACCAAGAACTATGCGGTGCCAGGCGCGCCGTTTATGCCTGAGCGGAATGTGGCGGCACTCGCCGAAGCCATGCGAAGGGCGGCATGCTATCTTGAATACGGCGCCGGAGGCTCGACAGTCCTTGCGAGCCAAATCGGCGTCCCGAACATTGTATCCATCGAGAGTGACCGCGCCTGGCGTGACCGCGTTTCAGACAAACTCGCCGCAACCGGCCATCCCAGCCTGGATGTTGTTCATGTCGATATCGGCCCGACCAAGAGGCTGGGCTATCCACGTGGCGACGCCTTCAGCCCGAATTTCCGAAACTATCCGCTGGCTGGCTGGCGGCGCTGTGAGGAGACGGGGTTGTCGCCGGACCTGGTGCTCATCGACGGACGCTTTCGCTTGGCGTGCGTCCTGGCCGCGCTTTTGAACGCCAAACCCGGGTGCACGGTGCTGCTGGACGACTACCGGCGCCGCGGTCATTACCATCGTGTCGAATGTTTCGCGGAACCGAAACGCATGATCGGACGTATGGCTGAATTCGTGGTCGCGGACAGCTTGCCCCGTGTCCACATCGAACAGGCGCTGCAGGTGGCGGTTCTCGATCCCCGTTGACGGGACGGCTAGTGCCGCCAAGGAATCTACAATCGGGATGGAGGGCAGGAGGCAGACTTTGAAAATTCGATGGCCCGACATTCCTTACGGACCCTGGCGCGAAACCTGCTCGGCGCTTCATCTTTACACGCAGATCGTCGGAAAATACCGGCTTGCCCGCACCCCGTGGGTCAATCATTCATGGCATGCGACCTTCTACGTCGATGCGCGCGGCTTCACGACGTCGATCGTTCCCGACGGACCGGGAGGCATCGAGATCGCCTTCGATCTGATCGAGCATGCGATTGTCGGAACCGCAACCGACGGCCGGACCGCGCGGTTCGCCCTTGGTCCGATGTCGGTCGCGTCCTTTCACGCCCGGTTCGTAGACATCGTTCGACAACTGGGTGGTGTGGCCGATTTTGACGGCTGCCCGAACGAGATCCCCGACCCGGTGCCGTTCGAGGAGGATCGCGCGGAACGTCCCTATGATGCTGACGCGGTGAAGCGCTTCTTCCAGGCGAGCGTCGCCGTGGATCGGGTTTTGAAGCGGTTTCGGACGGCCTTTCTCGGAAAGGTTAGCCCGGTGCATCTGTTCTGGGGCAGTTTCGATCTTGCGGTGACCCGATTCTCAGGCCGACCTGCCCCCTTGCATCCTGGCGGTGTCCCGGCCCTGCCCGACAATGTGACGCGGGAGGCCTACAGTCATGAGGTCTCGTCTGCAGGCTTCTGGCCTGGCGGAGGGGAGATCGATTTCCCGGCGTTCTATTCTTATGCCTATCCCGCTCCGGACGGATTTGCCGATGCGCATGTCTCGCCGGAGGCAGCCTATTTCGACCAAAACCTGGGCGAGTTTCTGCTTCCCTATGACGCCGTACGGCGCGCGAGCGATCCGGAAGCGACGCTCATGGCCTTCCTGGAATCGACTTACCAAGCAGCGGCGGATCTTGGCAGTTGGGACCGCAAGGCGCTGGAGTGTGCTCCAGGCGAGCCGCGCCGGCCGCGTCCGGTCTAGCGGCTGGGCATCAGAACCTGACCTTCAGTTCTTCCAGCCCGTGAAAATGGTAAGTGTCGCGGAACCGCGGTTCTTCCGCCAGCTTGATCCCCGGCAGGCGGTCGAACAGCACTTTCAGCGACGCCTGCAATTCCAGCCTGGCCAACGGCGCGCCGATGCAAAAATGAATGCCGGCGCCGAAGGACGCGTTCTTCTGGTCCGCCCGGTCAGGGTCGAAACGCGCCGGTTCGGCGAAGGCGAAGGGATCGCGATTGGCACAGGCGAGCAGCAGGCCGACCCCTTCGCCGGGCTGCATTGTCACGCCGTCGCCCGCGTCTAGCTCGCCATAGGCATAGCGCGTGAACATGTGCAGCGGCGCATCGATGCGCAGGCATTCCTCGACGGTCGCCGCCGTTGCTTCCGGCGTGGCGAAGAAGCGTCTGACATCGCCGCCCTGCGCAAGGATCGCGTTCACGGCATTGCCGGTCTGGTGGACCGTCGCTTCGTGGCCGGCGTTGAGCAGCAGGATCGCCGACGAAACCAGTTCGTCCTCACTGAGTTTCTGGCCGTCTTCGTGCGCCGAGATCAGCAGGCTCAAAAGATCGTCGCCAGGATTCTTGCGGCGCTCGGCGGCGTAGGAGCGCAGGAATCCGGCGAACGCGCCGGCTGCGGCGTTCGCCTTCTCCTCAGTCTCCGGGGTCCGACCGTGCATGTACATGGCCACCATGTCATGAGACCAGTCGAGCAGCTGCGGCCCCATCTCGACCGGCACACCAAGCATTTCGGCGATGATGGTGATGGGCAGCGGCGCGGCATAGGCCGGCAGCAGGTCGATTTCGCTGCCTGCTTCAAACCGGTCGACCAGTTCGTTTGCCAGGCTTTCGACGCGCGGCCGCAACCGCTCGACCTGGCGCGAGACGAACGCACGGTTGACCAGCGTCCGGAGCCGCGTATGCACCGGCGGCTCAAGTTCCAGCATGGAATTGGCTTCGACCGCATCGAATGCGGCGAGGTGACTGCGCTCGCCGGACGCCATCGCGCCGGCCATGTAGCCGCCGGGGCGCTCGCGGCCGAAGCGGCGGTCGCGCAGTAATCGGCTGACATCGTCATATCCGCCAAAACACCAGAAGCCGTAGTCCTCCCAGAAGAAGGTGCGCGAGGTTTTGTGCAGCCAAGCGTAGGTTTCGTACGGGTTTTGGACAAAATGCGGCTCGTGCGGATCGAGCCGCAGGCGGCGCGTGGCGGGGTCGAAGTCGAGATAGGGCGGAGCAGCAGAACTCGGGGTCATGCAGGACTTCTATCAATACCATCGGTCAGCACACCAGATGCCTTGCGCGAAATAGACATCGCGAGTGAACGCGCTATTTCCGCTGAAACCGCATTTGGGGCGCCGCATGACCGTTTACCTCCTCCTCGCGGCCTCCGGCTTCGCCGCCTGGATTATCTCGACCATCGGCGCAGGAGGCGGGGCGATGCTCCTGGTGCCGCTGGTCGGCTTCATCGCCGGGGCGCAGGCAGTGGCGCCGGTGACCACGACAGCGACGCTGATCGCCGGCAGCGGACGGGCGCTGGTGTTCTGGCGCGACATCGAATGGCGCATCGTCCGATGGGCATTGCCGGGTGCAGTGATCGGCGGCGTGCTCGGCGCGACGCTTTTTTCGACCACGCCCGCCGAATGGCTCCAGGTAATCGTCGGCCTGTTCCTAGTGTCGACCATCGTGCAGTATCGGTTCGGCGCAAAGGAGAGGACTTTCGAGGCCCGCACCTGGTGGTTCCTACCGGCGGAACTGCTTGTTGGTTTCCTCTCCGGCCTGATCGGCACGATGGGACCGGTGATGAACAGTCTTTACCTCAATGCCGGGGTCGTAAAGGAACGTATGGTCGGCACCAAGACAGCGGTGTCGCTGCCGATGCATCTCGTGCAGGTCGGCACCTACACGGCTTTCGGCGCGATGACCGGTAGGCTCTTTCTGTTCGGCATCGCGGCGGGGCTCGGGGCGCTCGTCTCCAACTGGCTCGCCAAACGGCTGCTGCGCAAGATGCGCGCGCGCAGTTTCCGCGCCATCGTCATCGGCTTCATGGCACTCAGCGGCGCGGTGATGATTTGGGGGCAACGCGATACGATTATCGGCCTTTTCTGAGCCTGCGATCGAAGTGCTTTTAAGTCACAGATATCTCGTCTCGGCCGGCGGATTCTGCCAGTTGTTGTGCCGTCCGTCTGAATAGCGGACAGGGGCAGCGGCAAGTTCCGAAGGCTCGGCATCATCAAGCGTGGCGATAAACACGCCGACGAAGTCTCCGCCCATGTAGTCGGCGCTGCCGGTCTCGTGGGTCATGACGCCACACTCCGCGCAGAAGTGCTTCAAGGGCGCCAGATGATGCTTGTGACAGGATTTGGCCGCATCAGCGCCTGTCACCAGCCTGAAGGCGGCGGGTTTCACGAAGGCTTTCCACGCCCGCGTTTTCATGCAGAACGTGCAGTTGCATTTGCCGGTGCCCTGCGACAGGTCGATATCTGCCTCGTAAGAAATCGAGCCGCAGTGGCAACTCCCTCTATAGGTTCTCAGGGTCACGGTGTTTCTCCCGCAGCACACAGGCCCGTATGTTCACCACCACGGCATGTCATCGTCAATGGCGTGAATCAGTTCTGACCGGTTGCCAAGATGGCACCAGCCCTTATGTTGCGGCCTCAATTTGAATTGATGCGTGCTCGAACAGGCAGGGAGACAGGGTGAAGGTTGCAATCGTCGGCGCTGGCATTGCCGGCCTTTCCTCCGCTTGGGCGCTGGCTAAGCGCGGATACGAGGTGACGCTGCTCGAACAGGGCGCGATCCCCAACCCGCTCGCCGCTTCCGGCGACCATCACCGCATCATCCGCCGCGCCTATGG
>DASZDZ010000107.1:0-17307 GCA_035941355.1 Pseudaminobacter sp. | reverse complement strand
TCTTCCAGGCGCATCGTTCATTGTGCAGCGTCAGCCAAAGCAGCGCCAAGACCGCATCATCGATCTTGTCCGTGTCGATCTCCATCCGCCCAGTCTAGCACAGATCACGCGTCTGCCGCGGCCCAGACCGGATGGTTACCCTGCGGCGGCACATCAAGGCGCAGTTCCGTGCCGGCTCCGCTTACCATGTCGCTACGGTCGAGCATTTGCGCGTTGTGAACGAGGGTACCTATTCCGACATCATGATGAACCGCTAGGCCGCGGCTGATTGCGCAGCCGGCAGCTTGTCTGAAATCAGCCTAGCCAGGCGGCCAATGGCCAAGGCCGAGTAGTGATCGGTATCGTTTCGCCAATCCTTGAAAAAGCGCTCCTGTTCGAAAGAACGCATTTCCGAATAGGCGTCGACAAGGGCGTCGCCATGGCGCTCGGCGATGGTCCGCAGGGCGTCCGCTACCTTCTCCTGCTTTGGCGATTAGATCAGGGCGCAACGGAGCGGCATAAGAAACCCACACTACCGGCCGGCCGCCGAGGTGGCGGCGGGCTTCCGCCAATGTCGCGACTATCTCCGCGCGCGTCAGTGAATGGATGCTGCGTCCCGCATTCTCTCCCAGCCTGTTGCCGAGGAACGTGCCGATCGCCAGCGGCCCTACCATGTGCTCCGCAGAAGTCGACACCTCGATCACGAAGGCGGCGTGTTCGTGGAACGTTGGCCTCATGGCGTTAACATTCGCAAGCACCTCTGACCGATTCAGTCCCGCAGCGATAGCATCGTAAGCCTCGGTCGAGATCAGATGAAGGTTGGCGTCTGTGTTGTGGTAAGGCCGTCCGTGCATATGCTGAACGAACTGTAGCATCTGGCGCGGCGACATGAACCGATGCGGCGGCGGCGCGCCAGGTGATGGCGGAATTGCGGTCTCTGTGCCCTGAGTTCGCAGAAGACGGGCCGCATCGTACAGCCGGCAAGTTCCGAGAAAAAACACGCTCATTCCGCTGCCCCCCGCAAGCCACGCTCCTACCAGTTTCGCAAAACTCGCGCCGTCTTCAACCCGCCGCCGCTGTCTTAGGTTGTATTGCCGCTGCACAGCGACCGATCCGCGAACTTTCAAACGATGAAGAAATCGGCGTTGGTAAGCGCCAACCCGGAAGCGAGGTCGGCGAACAGGTAGTTGCCGCCGGCGGCGTTGCCGTTGCTGTCATACCAAAGCTTGCCAGAGTCGCTTTCGTAGATGATACGGTCGTCGGCGTCCTGCGCGGCGCCGGTCAAGTTGGTTCTGAACTGGCCGGCCAACAAGGTGCCGAGGCCGCCACCGCCGCCACCACTGGCTTGCGTGAAGATAAAATTTTCAAGCTGGATAATGTCATCCACAACGTTGAAGTCAGTGATGGTGTCGATGTTGCCTGCGCCCAAAACCGTGTTGAACACGAAGCTGTCGTTGCCGTGGCCGCCCGTCAGGGTGTCGGCGCCTTGGCGGCCATTTACCGGAAGATGTCGCGTGATACGCGGTTCGGTTGCAAGCCGTTTCATTCGATGTCGCCGCCGACGAACAGAGCGGTTGAAGCGTTGCTGCTGGTTCGCGAGGCCAAAGCGCGAACAATATGAATCTGCCGCCGAAGGAGTTGTTTGCGTTTGACGCGGCTCCCGGCGTATTCATTCCGTCGGCGGTAGTGTGACGCGCGGTCCGCGCCGGGTTGGCGCAAACGGAGGTCTGACGATGCGGCTATACCTGGTCTTGGCGATGCTGGCGGCGGCAGCTTTGGCTTCCGGCTGCCTCGGTCCGGACTCCACCCAGACATACCGCTGGGCGTGCACGGACCGGCCCTATGACGCCGGTTTCTGCGAGCAGCCGACCAACTGGCGCCTGTTCGGGCCGCGTACGGGGCCATTTATCGGCCTTCGGTAGCGTGCACACTCGTACAATTGACGCACGCCGGCCAACAGCCTTTACTCACGTCGATGACAAGTGGAGAGCGGCCGGTGGGCAACCGTTTCAAACTCATGGGATGCGCGGCGGCCGCCTGCCTTCTGTTCTTCGGCGTGGCGAGCGCCTCTGTCGACGCCCTGAAAATCCGCTGGAGCGAACTGCGGCCGGGAGGTGGCGAACTTCCGGCAACGACTGCTGCGGGTGCCGGCCGGGGCGGTGAAACGCTGGCGTGGGACCTCCAGGGCAAGACGATCGAACTGACCGGGTACCTGCTGCCCGTCGATCGCGAAGGCGATCTTGTCTACGAGTTCATGCTCCTGCCATGGGGCGGCCTTTGCGCCCACGTGCCGCCCCCTCCGGCCAACCAGACGGTCCATGTCACTTCCGAGCGGCCCTACAGACTGACCGAGATCTATGAGCCCGTGTCGATATCGGGCGTGCTGAAGCCGGGCCTCGAAACGACGCAACTGTTCGTGCTGGATGGCGTGACGGTCATCCAGTCGGGCTACAGTATCGGCCGCGCACGGGTCGCCAAGGCCGAGAACGCAGGCGACGCCGCAACGCCGCGCAAGGCGACACCCTGGAATTTCCTGAAGAAGTGACGGGATTGCTGGAGCGCATCGGGCGCGTCAGGCCGGCTGCGGCCGTGTCGTCCTTCCCGCCAGATTGAGCAGATTGCCAGTGAGGATCAGCGCTGCGCCGAGCGCGGTAAGCGCGTCGATCTGCTCGGAATAGAGCAGCCAGCCGACGGCCGCCGTCGCCGGCACGCGAAGGAAATCCATCGGCATCACCACCGTTGCGTCGGCATGCACCATGGCGCGCGCCATGCAGTAATGCGCGAACGAGCCGGCGAAGGCGATGACGAATATCCACGGCCAGACCTCGGCCGAGGGCTGTTGCCAGACATAGATCGCGGGAACGAGGCCGATGATCGACTGGATGACCAGCATCCAGAAGATGATCGCAACCACGCTCTCGGTTCGCGTCAGCGATTTCACCATGGCAAACGAGATGGCGAAGGCGAAAGCCGCCGAAAGCACGATCAACTGGCCGGGATCGAAGGCGTCGACGCCCGGCCGCACGATGATCGTCACCCCGATCAGCCCGAGCACGATCGCAGTGGTCTTCCAGATGTTCATGCGCTCGCCGAGAAAGCTCACAGCAAGCAGCGCGGTCCAGATCGGGGCCGTGAACTCGATGGCGATGAGCTGCGCCAGCGGGATCATCGTTAGCGCCAGCAGCCAGGCGAACTGGCCGGCATAGTGGGCGATGTTGCGGCCGACGTGCTGCCAGGGCCGCCGCGTGCGCATCGCGCCAAAGCCGCCGGCGAGCCGGATCAGCGGATAGAGCATGACGAGCCCGATGACGGAGCGCATTTCCATTACCTGGACTACGTCGAGCTCGCGCGTCGTCTCGCGGCCGGCGATGGTCATAAGGAGCATCAAGGCCAGCGTGCAGGCCATCCAGAACGCCGCGAGCAGGTTCGATTGCCGGTTCATGGCGGCGGTTTCGCAGCCAAGCGGCCGGGTTGCAACGGCTAGGCGGCGGCAATCGAATGGTCCAACGATTTGCCGGCGACTCCCATCTTCGGCCGCGGTGCTGTAGGTGAGCCGTTCAGCCAGGAGATGCGGCTTGGAATCTTTCGACGTGGTGGTGATCGGGGCGGGGGCGGCGGGCATGATGTGCGCCGTCGAGGCGGGTAAGCGCGGCCGCTCGGTGCTGGTCGTCGAGCATGCCGGCTCGCCGGGCGAAAAGATCCGCATCTCCGGCGGCGGTCGCTGCAACTTCACTAATCTCCACTCCAGCCCGAAGAACTTCCTCTCGCAGAACCCGCATTTCTGCATCTCGGCGCTCAGCCGCTACACGCAGCGCGACTTCATCGCCTTGGTGGAGCGGCACGGCATCGCCTGGCACGAGAAGACGCTCGGCCAGCTTTTCTGCGACGGCTCAGCCAGGCAAATCATCGACATGATGGTCGGCGAAATGAAGCGTTTTGGCGCTGAACTGCGCCTTTCGACGCGTGTCGAGAGCATCGAGAAAACCGATGGCGGGTTTGTGCTGGCGCTGAACGATGGCGTGCTCGGTGCTAAGTCGCTGGTAGTGGCGAGCGGCGGCAAGTCGATCCCGAAGATGGGCGCTACCGGCTTCGGCTACGACATAGCCGCCCAATTCGGCCTGCGGATCGTCGAGACCCGCCCGGCGCTGGTGCCGCTGACCTTCGACCAGAACACGCTGGCGCGGCTGGCGCCTTTGTCTGGCGTCGCCGTCGACGCGGTCGTCTCCTGCGGCAAGACAAAGTTTGCGGAAGCGATGCTGTTCACGCATCGCGGCCTCAGCGGCCCGGCAATCCTGCAGATATCGTCCTACTGGCGCGAGGGCGAGGAGATCGGCATCTCGATGCTGCCCGAAACCGACGTTTTTGCAGCGCTGCGCGAGGCTCGCGCCGAGAATGGAAAGCAGGCGGCGCAGACCGCGCTTGCAGCCTTCCTGCCGAAGAAGCTGGCGCAGACCATCGCCGAACAGGCAAACGCCACGGGCAACCTCGCCGATTTTTCCGACAAGGCGTTGCGCAGGCTGGAGGAGTCGGTGAACGGGTGGCGGGTCAAACCGGCCGGCTCCGAAGGCTACCGTACGGCGGAAGTGACACAGGGCGGCGTCGACACACGCGACCTCGATTCGAAGACCATGGAGGCAAATTCAGTTCCCGGGCTCTATTTCATCGGCGAGGTGGTCGACGTGACGGGCTGGCTCGGCGGCTACAATTTCCAGTGGGCATGGTCGTCCGGCTGGTGCGCGGGGCAGGCGGCATGAGCGAATCCATCACCATGGCCGGTCCCGACCGCGAGCACGATTTTGTTCCGCGGCCGCATCAGGTCGAGGCGAGGCAGGCGATCCTCGCCGCGCGGAAAGAGGGCCGGCCGGGTTTCCTGCTCGGCGACCTGACAGGTCTGGGCAAGACGCTGTCGGCCTGGCTGGCGATCTCGGCCATGCCGGAAAAGGACGTGCTGGTGATCTGCCCCAAGGGCGCCATCCCGCAATGGCGGCGCACCATCGCGCATTCGCCCGACGCCGGCAAACGCGTCACCATCATGAATTTCGAGCGGACCAAGTCGCTGATGGCGCCGCCGGCAGTCAGCACCAAGCGCTCGACGCGGGCGAAGAACAACGAGCTTGCCCGGCTGGGCACGCCGAAGCGCGTCTGGCCGATCGTCGTCATCGACGAGAGCCACCGCATCCGCAACCCCAACGCGCAGCAGGGCCTGGTCTGCCGGCAGATGGCTGCGGCCGCGGAATTCACCATCTACATGAGCGCGACTGCGGGGCAGTCGCCGCACGAGCTGTCCTATCTCGGCAAGCTCTTGGCCTACGCCACCGGCGGCTCGAGCGGCGAGATCGACGAGTTCCGCAAGCTGATGAAGCGGCTCGGCATCGGCCGTGCCAAGGGCCGCTGGAAAAACTGGTCGTGGGAGCCCAACGAGCGCGACCGTAAGCTGATGTCCGACCTGCTCTACAAGGGCCGCAACGCCATCGGCATGCGTCGCCGCCCGGAAGACATTGCAGGCTGGCCGGAGGTGCAGCGCGAGCTTGCGCCGGTGGCGCTCGATCCGGCCGGGAAAAAGCTCTACGACGCAACATGGCGCGAATTCCGGCGCGAGCTGGGCTTGGCCGGCGGCAGCACGCGCAAGCCCGCAGGCTGGGCCGCCGATCTGCGGTTCCGCCAGAAGGCGAGCCTGATCCGCACTTCGGGCACCGTCGAATTCGTCGAGGACCTTCTGGCCAATGGCCAGCAGGTGGCGATTTCCGTCGCCTTCCTCGAAACCAGCGCGATGCTTACGGAAAAGCTGCGCGCGCGCGGCTGGTCGGTCGGCGAAATCAATGGCGAGCGCTCCGGCGAGGTCAACGAAGCGACGCGGATAGCCTTCCAGACCGGCCAGCTCGATGCCGTGGTCTTCACCGTCACCGAATCGATCTCGCTGCATCAGGGCGAGATGCCGGGCGGCGAGCGCGAGCGCTCGCTTGTCGTGCACGATCTACGCCACAGCGCCATCCAGCTGCAGCAGATCGAAGGCCGCGCCCACCGCGACGGTCGCCGCGCCATCATCTACTACGCCTATGCCGAAGGCACGGTGGAGGAAAGGATCGGCGCGACCGTGGTTTCGCGGATGATGTCGATGGAAGGCATGGCCGGCGATGACACGCGGCTTCTGGAGGAGATCGCCGACGTTATAGGGGTCGAGCTTTAGGGTCGTCGCCCCACCATCTGGCGAGCGCTTTGCATCCGGCGTCGCTGTCGTTCAGCGGCGACTACCGCTCCATGACCACCACTCGGCGACCGTAGCCGCCATAGTAACCTAAGCCATTACTGCGGCATTTGCCGGCATCGTCCAGCCTGGGCGAGCATGGACGCCCAATGGCATAAGATCGTCCATAATACCTGTCGCCGTAATACCTGTCGCCATAGTACCTACTCCGGTAATACCGGGGGCCATAGTACCTGTCTCCGTAATAGCGCCTCGCGTAGTATCTTCGGCCGTAATACGGGCGGTCATAGTCGTAATAACCGCGAGGGTAGGCGTTGTTGTTGGCGATCGCGCCGCCGATCAACGCGCCCGCGAGGAACGCTCCCGCCGGCACCCAGAAATTGTCGTAGTCGTCGTGCCAGCCGTAGCTGCGGCGCCATTTGGCGTCGCCGTCCTTGATCTGGATGATTTGAGACTGGACCGCCTGGGCCTTCGGGACGAAAACCGGAGCGGCGTTGACCGGGGAACTGATCGGAAACGCGAAAGTTGCGGCTAAGACTGTCGCGCATATGCCTGGAAGGAACTTCATGATCGAGCCCTCGCTGTTGGCATTTCGTATGCTCGAAACGACGGTCTCCATTATATCCGATTAGTTTTGCTGCCGGGTACAAAATACACGTTTGGAAGGTCGATACCGCCCTGTCGGCGTGGCCGAGTGCCTGTGGCGTGGCGAAAATGCTGACGTGGCGCTGCCAAGCCGGCACAATCCGGCCAAGACTAGCCAAGGACACGCCCCATATATGGGCAAAATTGGAATGCGGCGAGAACAATGAAGACAGCAACCGGCGCGCATGCCGCCTCCGACATCGATGGCGCCTATGCCTGGCGGCGGCTTGCTATTTCCACGCTGCTGTCGACGCTGGGCGGCGTCGGCATGTGGGCCGTGGTGGTGGTGCTGCCGGCGGTGCAGGCCGAGTTCGGCGTCGACCGAGGCGACGCTTCGCTGCCCTACACGCTGACCATGATCGGCTTTGCGCTCGGCAATCTCGTCGTCGGCCGCTTCATCGACCGCTTCGGCTTCATGGGGCCCGGCATCATTGCTGCGCTGGTGATGGGGGTAGGCTTCATCCTCGCGGCGCTCACCACCTCCGTCACCCAGTTCGCGCTCGTGCAGGGCGTCCTGATCGGGGCCGGCTCGTCGGCGACGTTCGGGCCGCTGATCGCCGACATCTCGCACTGGTTCGATCGCCGCCGCGGCGTCGCCGTCGGCGTGGCGGCGAGCGGCAACTATCTCGCCGGCGCGGTGTGGCCGATCGGCATGCAGGGCTTTCTCGTCTCCGATGGCTGGCGCGCCACCTATGTCGGCATCGGAATCATCTGCATCGCGGCGATGATCCCGCTGCTCCTTTTTCTGCGCCGCAGGCTCCCCGCCGACGGACACGAGCATGCGCCGGGTGCGCCGCCCAGAACGCGCGTCCAGCCGATCACAATATCGCCGCCGGTGCTGCAGGCGCTGCTGGTCGTCGCCGGCGTCGCCTGCTGCGTGGCGATGTCGATGCCGCAGGTGCATATCGTCGCCTACTGCATGGACCTGGGCTACGGCGTGGCGCGCGGCGCCGAGATGCTGTCGCTGATGCTGGCTGCGGGCATCGTCAGCCGGCTGGGCTCCGGCTTTCTCGCCGACCGGATCGGCGGCATCAAGACGTTGCTCATCGGCTCGGTGCTGCAGGGCCTTGCGCTGCTGTTCTACATCCCGTTCGACGGGCTCGCCTCGCTCTACGTCGTTTCCTTTATCTTCGGCCTGTCGCAGGGCGGCATCGTGCCGTGCTACGCCATCATCGTTCGAGAATACATGCCGGCGTCCGAAGCCGGGCGGCGCGTCGGCGTGGTCGTCATGGCCACTGTCGCCGGCATGGCGCTCGGCGGCTGGATGTCGGGCTGGATCTACGACCTGACCGGCTCCTATGCGGCCGCATTCCTCAACGGCATCGCCTGGAACCTGCTCAACGTTTCGGTGATGGTGTTCCTGCTGTGGCGCTCGCGCGGGTTCGTCAGGCATGATCCCCAAAAGTGGGAACCGGTTTTGGGAACAGATCATGGCCGCACAGGAAGATAGAGCCTGATCCCGTCAACCGCGTTTTAAGGCCTTGCCGGCATTATCGCCGGCATGGCTGGATTTACCCTCCCGAAACTCAGATGGCTGCTTGTCGGCGCGGCGGCGGCCGGGTTTTGGGCGATGACCCAGGAGCCGCCCACCCGGCGCGGCGCGGATGTCGCGCACCGGCCGGCGAAGCCTGTCGAGCGGCAGGCGGCCTTGCCGGCGACGCCCAAAAAGGCGGTCGCCCCTCAAGCGCGCCCATCGCAAATGGCCACCGGCTCGATCCCGCGCCCGGAAAAGCCGGTCGGCAAGAACCCGGCCAAGGCGTCTTCGCTGTTCACCACCTCGCGCGTTCACCTCCGCGCCAAGGCAAGCACCTCCGCCGCGATCGTCTCGACGCTGAAAACCGGCCAGAAGGTTGGGGTGCTGGCGCGCGACGGCAAATGGCGGCTGGTCTCGGTCGCAGGCCAAAAGGGCTGGGTCCATGGCGACTATCTCGGCGCGCAATCGACAGCGCCCAAGCCGACCGTCGCCGAAGGGCCGAGGCCGGCGCTGCCGGTGCAAAGCCGCCCGGCGGGTTCCATGCCATGGGGCTCGCTGCTCGGCGGCCGCCATCCGGCGCGAGCTCCGCAGGGCGGCAACTGCCAATGCCCCTTCGACCTGATGCTGAACGGCAAGCAATGCGGCGAACACAGCGCCTACGCTCGTCAGGGGAACCGCGGCGTCGAGTGCTATCTGTAGGGGCGGCTTATCAGCGACTCGGCGCATCCTTCGAGGCTCGCTGCGTTCGCACCTCAGGATGAGGAATGTTAGCGATCCACGAACGACCGAATGGCCGGAAACACAACGTGAGCAGACGTCCGAAGCGCTGAGCTTTGTAAGCTCATCACCACCGCCCGCATCGAACGCTCGATTGTCGAAATCCGGTCAATCTGAAGCCTTAACCCAAGCACCAGATGTGTTTGCTGCGCGACCATGGGGGCGGTCAATCAGCTCGATGCGGCGGAACTCGCGCTGCTCCCGCTTGTTAGTCTTTTCAGTCGATATCCTTCTTACAGGAGGCCTGCCAATGCTTATCGAGCACCAGAGCAAGTGGCCGAACATCGATCCAACCGCCTATGTGGCTCCGACCGCGGTGATCTGCGGCGACGTGACGATCGGTCCACGCACGCGCGTCTCATTCGGGGCGGTGATCGAGGCGCATGGCGCGCCGGTGCGGATCGGCGCCCAGTGCGTCGTCCGCGAAAACCTCAACATCCGCAGCACGAGCCGGAACGCCGTCGAGATCGGCGACCATGTCCTGATCGGGCCGCATCTTCTCTCAAGGGCTGCATCGTCGAGGACGAGTGTTTCCTGGCGACGGGCGTCAAAATCTATCAAGGCGCGGTCATTGGGCGGCGCACAGAGGTTCGCATCGACGGCGTGGTCCATGTGCGCAGCGTCCTGCCGCCGAACTCGCTTGTTCCGATCAAATGGGTGGCGGTCGGCAATCCCGCCCAGCTGTTCCCGCCCGACAAGCACGAGGACATCGACGCGATCCTCGCCAGGATGAACTTCGCCGAAGAGGTCTATGGCCTGGAGCGGCAGTCCGGCAGCGGTGTCGACATGGACATGAAGGAGGTCACCCGGCGCGTGGCGAGCGGGCTCGCCGACCATTGCGACGACCGGGAGCCGTAGCGCGCGCGGCTCCCATCGCGCCGCTTGCGAGCGATCAGACGAACGACAAGAGGAGTCTGGACATGCACTCAGCGAACCGTCAACGACTTTACCTGTCCGGCGGTACGGAGCTGTCCTTCATCACCGCAGGTGACGCGTCCAAGCCGGCGGTGCTGCTCCTGCACGGTTTTCCGGGCTCGGCGGGCTATTTTCGTTAGGTCGTGCCTGAGCTCTCGCAGCCCGCATACGTGATCGCGCCCGGCTTTGGCGAATCCGATGTCCTGCCGACGGTCTCGTTTCGCGCTTTTGGCCAGGCCATCTCAGATCTGCTGGACCGGCTCGCGGTCGGGCCGCGCTACATCAAGCTGCTCGAGACGCACGCGGCCGCGGCCGCGCCGCTCATGCGCGATTTCATCAGGCATACCCAGCGGGAAAGCGAACGGGCGGGCAAGCGTGAGTGACGCCGCTACTCCCGATTTTCGTCATGTCGAAGTGAACGGCGTCCGCCTCGCCTATAACGATGTGGGGGAGGGCCCGACGATATTGTTCATCCATGGCTTCATGCTCGACCGCACGATGTGGCGCAGCCAAGTCGCGGCGCTTGACGGCTGGCGACGGATCGCGCCCGACCTGCGCGGCCATGGCCTGAGTGAGGCACCCGAGGGCGGCTACCGCATGGCGACCTACGCTGATGACCTCGCGGCCTTGCTCGATGTTTTGGGCGTGAGGCGGACAGTGCTCTGTAGGCTGAGCATGGGAGGCTATATCGCTTTCGAGTTCCTCCGCCGGCATCGTGATCGCGTCGCAGGACTTGTCATCATGGACGCGCGTGCGGCGGCGGACTCACCGGCGCGACGGGCGAGGCGCAACGCCATGATCGCTCGTGCACTGGACAGCGGTTCAGAGGGGTTTGCGGACGAACTCACGCCTAAATTCCTGGCTGAAAGCGCGCCGGGTGTCATGAAGAGGCAGCTTCGGGAGATGATGGAGCGCACGCCTCCAAACGGAATCGTTGGAGCACTGGAGGCCATGCGCGACCGGCCCGACAGCAGGCCCTTGCTGCGGACGCTTGCGAGCGTGCCATGTCTGCTTCTCATCGGCGAATGTGACGCGCGGGTCCCTCGCGCCTCGATGCAGGCGATGGCCGGCCAGATTCCCGGCGCAAGATTCGCCGTAATTCCTGACGCGGGTCATGTCGCACCTTTTGAGAACCCTGCGGCCGTCATCTCCAGGCTCCGTGAATTTCTCGATGAGATCAGCACCGATTCCTGCGGCTGACCAAAGACTTCCGAATTCGACGGCGGATGGGCAGCCGAGGATGCAGCGGACAGCGATGTTCGTAAATTCGACCTGAAGCTGGATATCGGCCCCTTGTCAGCAAGCGCCACCTCAACTGAGCCTTCTGTCAAATGAAGATGCCTCGCGTCGGCCGCTGCCTCCCTTGGCGTCAATGCACCTCGAATAACCGCTCTGATGTCCGCTACACCTGATGTGGAGGACGTTCGCAATTGGTCAAATGAATGTCTCGGTTGGGGTCATGAGCATGAATTCAGTAGGCCCCACCGAATTTTCGTAAAAAGCCGTGAGCCGAAATTCAAGCTGAGACCACTTCCCGTTTCGCGCAACCGTCCGCATCCTGAGGCGCGAGCGAAGCGAGCCTCGAAGGACGCACCGAATTGGAGCGAATCACCGCCGGGCGAGCAGGCCGAGCAACAGGCCGATCACGGCGACTCCGACAACCGCAGTCGCGATCGGATTGTCGTGCGCGGCTTTCTGGACAGCACGCGACTGCCGTTTGATGTCCGGCATGGCGTCGCTGATGCGGGAGAGAACGTCCTCGTAGAGATCGGCGGCGCGTTCGCTGGTGTCCTCATAGGCGGCCGTGCCGCGCTTGCTCAGCGTCTTCTTCAGCGAAGCCACTTCACGGCTCAACCTGGCGATCTGCGCCTCCAGATCATCGCCTACATCGCTGTGATGTCTCCACAAATTGGCAACCATGGTGAAATCCTTCGCCTCGAATAGTTGAGGCAAAAACGGCTGCCGTCATCATTGGTTCCCGCTCGATCGGGGCGGCGGGCATCGCGGACAGAGTGCTGCGCTCCCGGCCGCGGCCCATCGATCCGGCTATTTCTCCGACACGCCGGCCTCGGCGAAACTCGCCATGCCGGTGTGGCAGGCAAGGGCGGAGCGCACGATGTTGACGGCGAGGCATGCGCCCGAGCCTTCGCCGAGCCGCATGCCCATTTCGAGCAGCGGCGGCAGCTCCAGCGCCGCGAGCAGGCCGCGATGGCCGGCTTCGGCCGAGACATGGCCGGCCAGCGCGTGGGCGAGCCCGGCGGGATGCAGCTTTGCCAACGGCGCACCCGCTGCGGTGGAAACAAAGCCGTCGAGCAGGACCGGAATGCCGAGCTGGCGCGCGGCGAGCGTCGCGCCAAGGATAGCGGCAAGCTCGCGACCGCCGACGGCGGCGGCGGCCTTCAGCGGGTCGCCGAGGATTTCGGCGTGCAGCTTGAGCGCCTTTTCGATTGCCGCGATCTTGCGCTGCAGGCCGGCGTCGTCGACGCCGGTGCCACGGCCCGTCCATCTTTCAGCCTTGCCACCGAAGAGCGCCGCTGCAATCGCTGCCGCGGTCGTGGTGTTGCCGATGCCCATCTCGCCGAAGCAGACGAGGTCGAGATCTCCCGCCACGGAGGCGTGGCCGATCGACACGGCGTCGAGGAATTCCACCTCGCTCATCGCCGGAACTTGCGTGAAATCTCCGGTTGGGCGGTCGATCTCCAGCGGGATGACGTCGAGTTCGGCGCCGGCGACCCGGGCGAGCTGGTTGATGGCGGCGCCGCCTCCGGCGAAATTCGCCACCATCTGCGCGGTAACTTCCGACGGAAAGGCCGACACGCCCTGCGCGGTCACGCCGTGCGAGCCGGCAAAGACGATGACCTTGACTTTGTCGAGCCGGGGCATATCGCGCCCCTGCCAGCGCGCCAGCCAGGCTACGATGGTTTCGAGCCGGCCGAGGCTGCCTTGCGGCTTGGTCAGCGTGTCCTGGCGGGCGGCTACGGCGGCGGCCGCGCGGTCGTCGCCGGCCGGCAGGTCCTGGCAGGTGGCGCGCAGTTCATCGAAGGATTTGAAAGGCATAGAGGAAAAATCTCCGGAAAGAGTCAAATGAAGACGGTGGAGGCGACGAGAAGCACGGCGATTTCGCCGGCCTGCTGCAGCGCGCCGATCGTGTCGCCAGTCTGGCCGCCGATCTGGCTGAGGCAGACAGCGCGGAACAGAAAGAACACAAGACCGAGGCAGAGCGCGGCGGCAATCGCGCCGGACAGTCCGAGCGCCAGCAGCGCGACCGCCCCGATTGCCGCGGCGGTGAAGGCGGCGTCCGATGAAATCGCACCGGCATTGGCGGACAGGCCGTCGGTGCGCGCTGGCGGCAGCATATGCATGAAGGCGGGAAGCAGCGCCCGCGACGCGGCATGCGCGGCGATCAGCCCGCAAAGGACGGCGGCGGGGCCAAGTTCGGAAATCGCACTCCAGCGCAGCAGGATCGAGAAGACCAGCGCGCATGCGCCATAGGTGCCGATCCGGCTGTCGCGCATGATTTCCAGTTTTTTGTCCCGCGTCTTGCCGCCGCCGAAACCGTCGGCGGTGTCGGACAGCCCGTCTTCATGCAGGCAGCCGGTGGCGAGCATCATAGCGGCAATCGCAAGGGCTGCGGCGAGGCCTGCGGATAGGCCGAGCAAGGCGGCGAAGGCAAAAACAATTCCGCCGATCAGCGCGACGACAAGGCCGACGACCGGCGCGGCCCAGATCGCCCGCGCGAATGTAGAGTGTTCCACCTCGAAACGCGGCAACGGCAGGCGGGTGAAAAAAACCAGGCAGAGCGCGAGGTCGCTGAGAAGTTTTTGCGCGGGCGGCACTGTCATGCGTCACCCCTCAGCGCGACCGGGGACAGTTTACTTTTTTCCGCTCGCGCAAAGTCTGCCCGGCCGCGGCCTGTCTGCGGAAAGAAAGTAAACTGTCCCCTGCGAAGCATCGCGCCTCAGCCTCTCGCTATCGCATGAAAGAACGCGCCGGTGACATGGCCGCGCCGTCCGCCGAACGCGCCGAGCGGGTTGCCTTGGCCGTCGGCCAGATCAGCGAGCTTTTCGTCGTCGCCCGGAGCGGTAAGCTGCGCGTAATGGAATTCGTGGCCGCGGACGACCGCGCCCGCCGGCCCTAGCGGGCAGTCCGAAAGCAATCTTGCCTGGCGGTAGCCGAGGTTCATCTTGCGCCTGGCAAAACTGGTCGAATGGCCGAGCAGGCCGAGCATTTCGTGCGCCTCGCCGTCGGCATCCTCCAGCGCTTCGCCCAGCACCATGAAGCCGCCGCACTCGCCGTGGACGGGCTTTTTCTCGGCAAATTTTTTCAAGCCGGCGCGGAAGTTCCCTGCAGCTGCGAGCTTCCCGGCATGCAGTTCGGGATAGCCGCCGGGCAACCAGCAGACATCGCAATCCTCGCGCGGCGCCTCGTCGGCGAGCGGCGAGAACGGCACGATCTCCGCCCCGGCGCTCCGCCAATGCGACGCCAGATGCGGGTAGAGGAAGGTGAAGGCAGCGTCCTGGGCCAGTGCGATGCGCTGGCCGGGCGGCGGCAGCGCGCCGGAAAAATCAGCCGCCGCCGAAGGCATCGGCGTCATCAGCGCCATGATCGCGTCGAGGTCGAGCGAGCGCTCGACCACGTTGGCGAGCCGGTCGAGATGCGCCATCAGGTCTGCATGCTCTTCGGCCTGCACCAGTCCCAGATGGCGTTCGGGCAGGTTGAGCGTCGGGTCGCGCAGGATCGCGCCGACCACCGGCAGGCCGAGCGCCTCGATCGCGTCTCCGGCAAGGCGGCGGTGGCGCTCGCTGCCTAGCCGGTTCAGCACCACGCCGGCGATCCGCACCTCCGGATCGTAGGCCGCGAATCCCTTCGCCACTGCCGCAGCGGTCTGGGACTGGCCGGAAACGTCGAGCACCAAAAGCACCGGCAGGCCATAGAGCCGGGCGAGGTCGGCGGCCGAGCCGGAACGACCCGGCTCGCCGGGGATGCCGTCGAACAAGCCCATGGCGCTTTCGAGGAACACCAGTTCGGCGTCGCGGGCTGCCTCCGAGGCCAGCGAATTGAGCAGCGCCGGCGCCATCGCCCAGCTGTCGAGATTGACGCCCGGCCGGCCGGTGGCGGCGGCATGGAAGCCGGGATCGATGTAGTCAGGCCCGGACTTGGCGCCTTGCACGGCGACGCCTCGGCGCGACAGCGCGCGCAGGATGCCGATGGTGACGCTGGTCTTGCCCGAGCCGGAGCGCGGCGCGCCGATGATGATGCCGCGCGCGGTCATCGCAGCTTCTCGCGCAACGAGACGATGCGGCCGATGACGATCAGAGCGGGCGAGATCACGTTTTCCCGCGCCGCCGTCTCGACCAGCGTGCCCAGCGTCGCGACAATCGTGCGTTCATCCGGCAGCGTCGCGTTTTCCACGAACGCCGCCGGCATATCGTCCGGCAATCCGCCGGCGCGCAGGGCCTCGACCGTGTCGGCCATATGGGTGAGGCCCATGTAGATGATGATCGGCTGACCGGTGCGGGCGAGTGCGGCCCAATCCGGACGGTCGTCGCTTACCGCGGCAAAGCCGGTGGCGAGGATGATCGCGCCATTGACGCCGCGCATTGTCGCCGGGATGCCCGCCGAGGCGAGCCCGCCAAAGGCAGACGTGACGCCGGAGAGGACGCGGAACGGAATGTTTTGCGCCGCCAGCGCCAGCGCTTCCTCGCCCCCGCGCGCAAACACCAGCGGATGGCCGCCCTTCAGCCGGACGACCTTGCGGCCTTCCTGCGCCAGGCGAACGAGCATCGCGTTGATCTCGCCTTGCGGGATGGACAGCCTGCCGCCGCGCTTGCCGACATAGAATTTCTCCGCCTGTTCGGCGACGGCGATGATGTCGTCCGACACCAGCGCGTCGTGCACCAGCGCGTCGGCCTGGTCCAGCGCCGACAGCACGTCGAGCGTCAGGCAGCCGGGATCGCCGGGGCCGGCGCCTGCCAGCCAGACATGGCCGGGCTCGAGCACCGGATGGGCGTGGTTCAGGCGGTGAATGGCTTTTTCGAGACTCATGGATGCCGCTTTCGACGATGACGGGCGGCTTCCGCAAGCCTATAGATCGCGCCATGGAAACTGAAGATCGCCCGCTGAAGCGCGGCTGGACCACCGGAGCCTGCGCCACCGCCGCGACAAAAGCCGCCTGCGCGGCGCTGCTGACCGGCGGCTTCCCCGATCCGGTCGAGATAACCTTGCCGGGCGGCCGGCGCGTGGCGTTCGCCCTGGCGACGTCTCACGCGGGGGATGGCGAGGCGATGGCCGGCATCGTCAAGGATGCCGGCGACGACCCGGACGTCACGCACGGCGCGCTGGTCAAAAGCACGGTGCGGCCGGGAGTCAAGGGCACCGGCATCGTGTTCAAACGCGGACCGGGCGTCGGTCTGGTGACGCGGCCGGGCCTGCCGATCCCGCCCGGCGAGCCGGCAATCAACCCAGTGCCGCGCAAGATGATTTCTGCGGCGATTGCCGAAGTCGCGGGCGAGGGGGCCGATTTCGAGGTCGAGATTTCCGTGCCCGACGGCGAAAAGATGGCCGAGCGAACGCTGAACCCGCGCCTCGGCATTTTGGGCGGTATTTCCATCCTTGGAACGACCGGCATCGTTATTCCCTATTCCTGCTCGTCGTGGATCCATTCGATCCATCGCGGCATCGACGTCGCCCGCGCCATGGGTTTTACCCACGTTTCCGGCGCGACCGGCAACGCTTCCGAAAACGCCGCCCGCGATTTTCACAAACTGCACGAGGTGCAGCTGATCGACATGGGCGATTTCGCCGGCGGCATGCTGAAGTATCTGCGCGATCATCCGGTGCCGCGCGTCACCATCGCAGGTGGCGTCGCCAAGATGACCAAGCTCGCGCAAGGCATGCTCGACCTGCACTCCAAGCGAGGTGCGGCCGATCTCGACGCGCTGGCGGCTGTCGCGATCGAGGCCGGTGCTTCCGCCGAACTGGCCAAAAAAATCCGCCGCGCCAACACGGTTGCCGAAGCATTCGCCGAGGCGACTGCCGACGGCATTCCAATCGGCCAGGCGATCGCCGACGGCGCCTGGCGCACGGCCGCGGCGGTGCTGAAGGATCCGGGAATCGAACTCGAGATCCTGATCTTTGACCGTAAAGGCGAGTTGATGGGGCACAAGCCTTTTGCGGCTACCGGCAGCGGGCAATACCAACAGCCTTGAACATTCGCTTATGCGGCCGTGCGTCCTTCGAGGCTCGCTTCGCTCGCACCTCAGGATGAGGAGAGCTTTTGCCCACCCCAGGATGACGGAGGTTTTTGTCCCTT
>DASZDZ010000106.1:0-62019 GCA_035941355.1 Pseudaminobacter sp. | reverse complement strand
AACTTCACCTCTCCCGTCATCGACGCGCCGTGAAGCTGGAAAACGTTCTTTGCCAGATCCACCCCGATCATCGTATCCTTCATTTGCCGTCCTCTCCGCTCTGTGGCCTATATCAACCACATCGTTGGCACTTTCGATGCCCTCTGGGGAGGGCGGCAACCACTCCATCTGCCTTGCACTTCGTCCAACACCCCTCATCCGACCTCGCTTCGCTCGGCCACCTTCTCCCACAAGGGGAGAAGGAGAAGCGTCGGCGCTACATCAGCCCGAGCTTCTCGGCCTCCTGGCGCAAATTCTGGCGCGGGCGCGGGCCGATCTGCTGGATGACCAGCCCGGCGGCGAGCGAACCGAGATCGCCGCACTCCTTCAGGCTGCGGCCGGTGGTGTAGCCGTGCAGAAAACCCGCCGCATAGAGGTCGCCGGCGCCCGTCGTGTCGACGAGTTCCTCGATGCCGATCGCGTCGATGAGAAAAGTCTCGTCGCCGCGCACGATCACCGAGCCCTCTTCCGAGCGGGTGACGGCTGCGATCTTGCAATCCTTGCGGATCGCGGCAAGTGCGGCCTCGAAGGACGCGGTCTGGTAGAGCGACCTGATCTCGTGGCTGTTGGCAAAGACGATGTCGACCGTGCCCGAGCGCATCAGGTCCAGGAACTCGCCGCGGTAGCGGTCGACGCAGAACGGGTCGGACAGCGTCATCGACACTTCGCGGCCGGCCGCGTGGGCATGCGATGCGGTCAGCCGGATCGCCTCCTTGGCCCGCGGCGGATCCCACAGATAGCCCTCGAAATAGGTGACCTTGGCGCCCCGCGCCTTGTCGGCCTCGACGTCCTCCGGCCCGAGCTCGACGCAGGCGCCGAGATAGGTGTTCATCGAGCGCTCGCCGTCGGGCGTGACAAAAATCATCGAGCGCGCCGTCGGCGGCTCGCCGCAAAGCGGCTGCGTGTCGAAGGAGACGCCTTGCGCGCGGATGTCGTGGTAGTAGATGTCGCCCAGCGCGTCCTGCGAAACCTTGCCGAAGAAGGCCGCGCGGCCGCCGAAGCTCGCCACGCCGGCGGCGGTGTTGCCGGCGCTGCCGCCCGAGGCCTCGATGGCCGGGCCCATGCGGCTGTAGAGCAGGCCGGCGCGGTCCATGTCGATCAGGTTCATCGCGCCCTTGATGATGCCGTTCTCGGCCAGGAACGCCTCGTCGCACTGGGCGATGATATCGACAATGGCGTTGCCGATGCAAAGCACGTCATATTGGCTCATCAAGGTCTCCGCGAATGGCCGGCGCTACCGGCATCTGGCACGCTGGCCGCGGGCGGGTCTAGCCTCTCGCAGCCGTTTTGCAAAGCCGGAAGTGGCGGGATTCTTGCCGCGCGGTGTTCCCGCGCCTATCTCAGCACCGAAGCAGAGGGGAAAGCATGATCATCGATGCCGCGCGCGCCGCTTTCAGCCGGCTGTTCAGCCCCGAGTTCCGGACGGTCTTCGTCAAGACGCTCGGGCTGACGCTGCTCGTGCTCGCGGCGATGTGGTTCGGGCTGAAGGAACTGTTCGACTGGCTGGCCCTGCCGTGGATCGATGCGCTGCTGCCGGGCCTGCCCGACTGGGCCGGCTGGCTCAGCCTGATCGCGGCGATCCTCGCCGGCATCGGCCTGGCGCTGGCGATGGCGCTTCTGGTCGCGCCGGTGACCGCGATCATCGCCGGGCTGTTCCTCGACGATGTCGCGGCCGTCGTCGAGCAGAGCGACTATCCGGCCGACCCGCCCGGGCGCACCATGCCGATCCTCCCAGCGGTCGTCCTGTCGCTGAAATTCTTCGGCGTGGTCGTCCTCGGCAATCTCCTGGCGCTGCTCCTGCTTCTGGTGCCGGGCGTCAACATCGGCGCCTTCTTCGTCGTTAACGGCTATCTGCTCGGCCGCGAGTTCTTCGAATTCGCCGCCATGCGCTTCCGGCCCGAGGCCGAGGCGAAGGCGCTGCGTCGCCGCCACGCCGGGACGGTGTTTCTGGCCGGGCTGGTCATCGCGGCCTTCCTCGCCGTGCCGCTCCTCAACCTCCTGACGCCGCTCTTCGCCGCCGCCATGATGGTGCATCTCCACAAGATGGTGTCGGCCAGCGACCCGGATTTTCCCAAACCCGCCTCCGCTGCGCAGCGGCGCGCCGCATGACGATTCAGCGCACGAGAAAGCCGCGCCCGAGCGGGTCGTCCTCCTCGACGATGAACTCCGCTCGGCCGCAATAGTAGGCCCGCCCGCCCACCCGCGCGACGATCGCCTCGTGCGGCCCCGCCCTGGTCGTGCGGGCAACCGCCCCGGTGAATTGCGAGCCGACGATGCTTTCGAAAATCCGCGTCTCGCCGATGGCGATCTCGCCCTCGGCGTGCATGGCGGCGAGCCGCGCCGTCACGCCGGAGCCGGTCGGCGACCGGTCGACCTCCGCTTCGGCAAAAACGCAAACGTTCTTCGTCGCGCGGCCGCCGGAGCCGTCGCCGCCATCGGTCAAGATCGCGCCGTAGAGAAAGGCGAGGTCGGAATGGTCGGGGTGCGACAGCGGGAATTCGTATTCTCGCTTGATCTTGTCGGTCAGCGCCGTCGCGGCGTCGATAAAATCGCGCAACGGATTTACGCCAAGCCGGAAATCCCATTCGGGATCACCAAAGGACAAACCGAACTGACGGCAGTCAGCAATCGCGTAAAAAGCACCACCATATGCGATGTCGAACTGAATGCTGCCTCTGGTTCCCCCATAGCCAGGAATATTGATGGAATCCGTGGCGAAAAGAAACGCCGGCACGCTTTCGAAGGACACCGCGCCCGCCTTGCCGTTCGTCACCTCGACCGAGGCAACCACCATGCCGCACGGGCATTCGATGTTGACGGTGGTTACGGGCTCCCGCGCGGCGACAATGCCCTGGTCGACCGCATAGCGGCCGAGCGCCACGATGGCATGGCCGCACATTGTGGAATAGCCCTCATTGTGCATGAACAGCACGGCAAGGTCGGCACCCGGCAGGTTCGGCTCGACCATCAGCGCGCCATACATGTCGTAATGGCCCCGCGGCTCGAAGATCAGGATTTTCCGCAGGTGATCGAGATTGTCACGCACCCAAGCGCGTTTTTCGAGGATCGTGCCGGCCGGGATAGGCGGGTAGCCGCCGATGACGATCCTCAGCGGCTCGCCTCCGGTATGCATGTCGACGACGGTCAGTTTGTCCATGCCGCATGCATCAGGGGGAGGCGCAAATTGTCAAGCGAAAGCGGCGCGGCAGCCCTTGCGGGCGCCTGCGCCGCCTCGTCCAGCCGCGAGAATGATCCGCAACTCGGCGGCTGAACCTGATGTCGCCGCCCTCGCCCTGGCGTCATGGAAAACGCCGATGAAGCGATTTCGTTCACGAGTCCGGTCAGTTTTTATCGCGCTTCGAAAACAGCGCCTGGAGGTCGCCGAACCCGACGCCCTGTCTCGAGAATTCGAAGCTCCCCTTGTCCAGCATTTCCCGCGACGCCGCCTGCAGCGTGCCGAAGGCCGCCGTTGTCAGCTTCGAGCCGAGCGATATGCGCCGCGCTCCGGCTTCGGCCAGCGCTTTCACCGTGAAATTCGGGGTAACCAGCACGTTCACGGGCTTGCCCACCGCCGAGCAGATGGTGCGGACGGTGTCGATATCGCCGATTCCGGGCGCGTAGAGCACGTCCGCGCCGGCCTGTTCGAAGGCCTGGAGACGCCGGATCGTGTCGTCGAGGTCCGGGCGGTTTCGGAGGAGATTCTCGGCTCGTGCGGTGAAAACGAAATCCCGTTTCAGCGACCGGACCGCTTCGACGGCCGCCGCGACCCGCTCCACTGCATGTGAAAACTCATAGATGGGCTTGCCGGGATCGCCGGAATAATCTTCGATCGAGCATCCGGCCAACCCTGCCGCTTCAGCCGCGAAGATCGTTTCGGCCGCGCTTTCAGGGCTGTCGCCCTTGCCGTTTTCCAGATCGGCCGAAACCGGCAGATCGGTCGCCGCGGCCAGTTCCCGGCAATGGTCAATCATCGCCTCGAAACCAACGCCGCCGTCCGGCAGGCCGCGCGAAAAGGCGTAGCCGGCGCTGGTGGTGGCCAAAGCCTTGAAGCCGAGCGACGCCAGGTATTTCGCGGTGCCGATATCCCAGGGATTGGGAATGACGAACGCGCTGTCGTGCAGCTTTCTGAATATCGCGCCCTTGTCCATTGTGTATCTCCGATCAGCCGAGTCAGCGCCGGACCGTAATCCCGCAGCCGCCGTGGATCAAAGCCGGAATTGGCGGGAGCCGTTCACTCCTGACATCCGCCCGACAGGCTTCAGCGATGGCCGCCGTCAGGCCGACCCCGTCGAGCCGAAGCCGCCGGTGCCGCGCTCCGTTGTGCCGGCTAGGCCGCGTTCCTCCGTCTCGACCCGGGTAACCGGCGCGAAGACAAGCTGGGCGATGCGCATGCCGCGGGTGACGGCGAAAGCCTCGTCGCCGTGATTGATGAGCAGCACCATGACCTCGCCGCGGTAGTCGCTGTCGATCGTGCCTGGCGTGTTGAGACAGGTGATGCCGTGCTTGAGAGCGAGCCCCGAGCGCGGACGAATCTGGCCTTCGAAACCATCGGGAATCTCGAATATGAGCCCCGTCGGTGCCAGGGCGCGCCTGCCAGGCAGGATGAGGAGCGGACGGTCCTCCGGAACGGCGGCCCGCAAATCCATGCCTGCCGCACCGGCGCTTTCATAGGCAGGCAGTTGCAACTCGCCTCCATGCGGCAGGCGGACGATTCCGATGGTGGGGCGGCTTTCTCGGGGTTTGCTCATGATGCGGTTCTATCGTGCCGGGATGCTGCCGCGTCAACTGCCAAGGCAGAGCGATCAGCGAATTTCCACCGGCACCACCGTCGTCTCCTTGATCTCCTCCATGACGAAGGAAGCCGAAACATCCGACAGCGGCGCCTTGGCGATCAGACGCTGGTAGAGCCGGTCATAGGCCTTCACGTCGGCGACGCGGGCGCGCAGCACATAATCGAGATCGCCCGACATTCGGTAGACGCCCGTGATCTCGGGAAAGGAGGTCACGGCGGCGCGGAATTTGGCCAACCATTCAGGATCGTGATTGGTCGTGCGGATGATGATGAAAACCGAAAGCCCCAATCCGAGCTTGTCCGCATCGACCAGCGCGACACGTCCGGTGATGACGCGATTTTCTTCGAGATTCTTGACCCTGCGCCAGCAGGCGTTGCGGGACAGGCTGACCCTTTCCGATAGCTGGTCGACGGACAGTGTGCCGTCGCGCTGCAGTTCGGCGAGTATCCTGCGGTCTATTTCGTCCAGTTCAGCAGCCATGATGGGATGAATGTCCCAATTTTCTGTGTTTCTCAAGGAGAAATTGGGACAACTGAATCATAATTCGCTGCGAGACTGCACATATCGACCGAATCAGGAGGGACATCGTGACCACGCGTTTCGCAAAGCTCTTCACCGATCACCCCGAGACGGTCGGAGAAACCTATTTCGGCCATATGGCCTTCGCCGCCTGGTTCGCATCGCGCCTGTTCATGGCGGGCGGAGCCGCGCTCGTTCACGCATTCCTACCGTTCCTGTTCGAAACTACGGCAAGTCGAATCATCCGCGAGCTTTATGAGCGGACGCACAACCGCAAACCCGGCCAGACCGGCTCGGCGGAAAAGGTGGCTGCGTAAGCCTGAACATTCCTGTCTGCCCAATTCTCCTGACAGCTTTTGTCAACAGGAGCGTGTAGCTTTCGCCTGACGAAGGACGAGGCGATGACGGCAGATTCGACAGAGGCCGCTCCGGCACTAAAGGAGATTTTCAACCGCGAGCGGCTCCGCCACATCGCGAAGGAAACCTCCGCCGTCTGGCCGCGCTTCGACGGCAAGCGCTTCCTGAAGCTGGCCACGGCCGGGCTCGACGATCTGGGCATCATGCAACGGATGCGCCAGACGGCCGTCGGCCTGCATGAGACGCTGCCGCCTGATTTTCCGGAAGCGCTGCCGATTCTGAAACAACTCGCTCCGCGCATCGGCCACAGTTTCGCGGCGATCACGCTTTCGGAATTCGTCGCGCTGTATGGACAGAAGCATTTCGACCTGTCGCTCGGCGCGCTGAAATTCTTCACGCGCTTCGGCTCGTCGGAATTCGCTATCCGGCATTTTCTCGTCGCTGACTTCGACCGCACGATCGCGGCAATGCGCGACTGGGCTGAGGACGAGAACGAACATGTCCGCCGGCTCGCCAGCGAAGGTTCGCGGCCTCGTCTTCCCTGGTCGTTCCAGCTGAAGAATCTTGTCGCTGATCCTTCTCCCACCGGCCCCATCCTCGAACGGCTGAAGGCCGATCCGAGCCTCTATGTGCGCAAGTCCGTCGCCAACCACCTGAACGATGTCGGCAAGGACCATCCGGATCTCCTGATCGAGCGCGTTTTCGGCTGGGGTCTCGGAGACAAGCACACAGCCTGGATCGTGCGCCATGCGTTAAGGACCCTGATCAAGAAGGGCGACAGCCGAGCGCTTGCGTTGATTGGCACGACGGGTAAGGCCGAGATCAGGGTCGAGGCCTTTGCCGTGGCGCCGCCAAGGATAAAACTTGGCGAGCGGATCACGACCCGAGCGAAGCTGACTTCGACCTCCGAGACGGCGCAGCGGCTCGTCATCGACTATGCCGTCCACTACCCCAAGAAGAACGGCATCTCGCGAAAGGTATTCAAGCTCAAGGAGACCAAGCTTCCGCCGGGCGGGGAGTGCGAACTGGCGATCAGCCAGACTGTCAAGGATTTCACTACGCGCAAGCACAATGCCGGCTTCCACCGCGTGGAGCTGATGGTCAACGGCGAGGCGGTTGCGGAAAGCGGTTTCGACCTCGCGATCCCCGCCTGACGGGCAGTCGACAGCGACGGACGGCGCGGTTATAAGGCCGCGAAAGACAGGATTCCACACAATTGGCTGAAGACATCAAGCAGGCGGTCGCGCGCCGCCGCACTTTCGCGATTATCGCGCACCCGGACGCAGGCAAGACGACGCTGACGGAAAAGCTGCTTCTGTTCGGTGGCGCAATCCAGCTCGCCGGCGAGGTGAAGGCCAAGAAGGACCGCATCCAGACGCGCTCCGACTGGATGAAGATCGAGCGCGAGCGCGGCATCTCCGTGGTCACTTCGGTGATGACCTTCGAGTATGAAGACACGGTCTTCAATCTTCTCGATACGCCGGGCCACGAGGACTTCGCCGACGACACCTACCGCACGCTTTCGGCGGTCGACAGCGCCGTCATGGTCATCGACGCCGCCAAGGGCATCGAGCCGCGCACGCTGAAGCTGTTCGAGGTCTGCCGGCTGCGCGACATCCCGATCGTCACCTTCGTCAACAAAATGGACCGGGAAAGCCGCGATACGTTCGAAATCCTAGACGAGATCGAACAGAAGCTGGCGCTTGACACCGCCCCAATCACTTGGCCGATCGGCCAGGGCAAGACGTTTTCGGGCACCTACCATCTGGCGCAGAACGCGGTGCGTCGCGGCGATGCCGAAAAAGAGCGCACTCCCGTCCACGGGCCGGATTCCAATCGCGCCGCAGGCCTGCTGCCCGACAATGAACGCGAAGCCTTCATCGAGGAACTGGAGCTTGCCCGCGAAGCCTGCCGGCCGTTCGACAATGACGCTTTCCGCGAAGGTCATCTGACACCGGTCTATTTCGGCTCCGCGTTGCGCAATTTCGGCGTGCGCGACCTGATCGAGGCTTTGGCGGATTACGGCCCCGCGCCCCGCGCGCAGGAGGCCGACACTCGCAAGGTCGAGGCGACCGAAAAGGACATGTCGGCCTTCGTCTTCAAGATCCAGGCCAATATGGATCCCAACCATCGTGACCGCATCGCCTTCGTGCGCGTCTGTTCGGGCAAGCTCGAGCGCGGCATGAAGGCAAAGCTGGTGCGCACCGGCAAACCGATGAGCCTCTCGGCGCCGCAGTTCTTCTTCGCCCGCACACGCGTCACCGCCGACGAGGCCTATGCCGGCGACGTGGTCGGCATTCCCAATCACGGAACGCTGCGCATCGGCGATACGCTGACCGAGGGCGAGGATATACTTTTCCGCGGCGTGCCGAACTTTGCGCCGGAGATACTGCGCCGAGTCCGCCTCGGCGACGCCATGAAGGCCAAGAAGCTGAAGGAGGCGTTGCACCAGATGGCCGAGGAGGGTGTCGTCCAGCTGTTTTCGCCGGAGGACGGCTCGCCGGCGATCGTCGGCGTGGTGGGCGCGCTGCAGCTCGACGTGCTGAAGGAGCGGCTCAACATCGAGTACACGCTGCCGGTCGATTTCGAGATGTCGCGCTTTTCGATCTGCCGCTGGATCGATGCCGACAGCCCAGCCGAACTCACCCGCTTCATCGACGCGCATCGAGGCGACATCGCCCGCGATCTGGACGACGACCCGGTCTTCCTGGCACAGCACGCGTTTTCGCTTAACTATGAAGCGGAGCGCTGGAAGGCTATCCGCTTCACGGCGGTGAAGGACTATCAGGTGCGCGAGGCGGCGTAAGGGCTCAGAAGGCCGGCAAAACAGGCACGTCGCGGCTGGTGTGGATCTGGTCGACGATGCCCCACTCCTTCGCTTCCTCGGCGGTCATGAAGTGGTCGCGGTCGAGCTTGCGTTCGACCTCGTCATAGCTCCTGTCGCAGTGTTTGGCATAAAGCTCGTTCAGCCGGCGCTTGGTCTTCAGCACGTCTTCGGCGTGGCGCTCGATGTCGGACGCCTGGCCCTGGAAACCGCCGGAAGGCTGGTGGACCAATATGCTCGCATTGGGCAGCGCCGAGCGCAGGCCGGCCTCTCCGGCCATCAGCAGGAACGCGCCCATCGACCGCGCGGTGCCCATGCACAGCGTCGCGACCGGGCTCGAGATGAACTGCATGGTGTCGTAGATCGCCATTCCGCTGGTGACGACGCCGCCCGGCGAATTGATGTACATGGAGATCTGCTTCTTCGGGTTCTCCGATTCCAGAAACAGAAGCTGGGCGCAGATCAGCGAGGCCATACCATCCTCCACCGTACCGGTCACGAAGACGATGCGCTCGCGCAAGAGACGCGAGAAGATGTCGAAGGAGCGTTCGCCGCGGTTCGATTGCTCGACGACCATAGGGACGAGATTCATCATGTCGCGCATGCGCGAATTCCTTTCGAGGTAGCTATTTGATTGTGTGTTAGGCGGCGGCGCGCATCAGCACATTGCCGTTGGCGGCCGGAGCGCGAATACGCGGACGGGCCTCGGCAGCGACATGGACCAGCCTAAGCCAGGTGCCGCCATTTGCCGTCGGGCGCAGTTCGAACGTGACGGTGCTGTCTTCCAGTCCGGCTTCGGCGCCATCTTCGCGCAGGCCATAGCGGAGCATTTCGTGCGGCCTGGATTCGATCGTCTCGATCGCGGAAAAGCGGCCATTTTCCGGCGCGTCATCCTGCGCTCGACTGCCGGTCGGCAGCCATTCAGCGAGAAGTTCGGGCACGGTCAGCGCCCGCCAGACCTTTTCGGGAGACGCTTCGAGTTCACACTCGAATGTTACGGCTTCGTCGGGCTTGGGCGAGGGCGTCATTGGTCCATCTCCTTGAGCAGCGTCTTCAGCCTGTCGATGCGCTCCGGCCAGAAGGCGCGGTGCCGTCCGAGCCAATCATGCAGAGGCGAGAGGCCGGCGGCGCGGACCCGATAACGCACATTACGGCCTCTACGCTCTTCACTGATCAATCCGGCCTGGCGCAGCACCGCAAGATGCTGCGACACGGCAGGCTGCGACATGTCGAGCCCGTCTCGGATCTCCGTGGCGTTGAGTTCGCCGCCAGCGAGCCGCTCGAGCATCGCTCGGCGGGTCGGATCGGCCAAAGCCCGGAAGATATCTGTCTCGCTCATGCCGACAGATAAGCATTTACTTATCGGTTAGGCAAGCCGGTTTTTTTTGCAGGGCGACGGCAGCCAGGAGTTAACCACAGGCCAAAAACAAACCGGAGCGGGATCGCTCCCGCCCCGGTCCGCCCGCCTCACCCCCTGTGGATCGGTTAGAGCTTTGTCCAGGCAGCGTTCTTCTTCGAGGACCTGACGCAGGCCTCGACGAACGCAACGCCTTCGACGCCGTCTTGCACGGTCGGGAAAATCACGTCGCGGGGCGGCTTGCCGTTCTTCTTGCGCGCGGCGCGAATGGCCCTGGCTGCTTCCGCATAAATGTTGGCAAAGCCTTCGAGGTAGCCTTCCGGATGACCCGATGGAATGCGGCTGACCCTGGCTGCCGACGGGCTCGCCCCGGCGCCGGCGCGGGTGATCAGCTGCTTGGGCTGACCGAACGGCGTGTACCAGAGATAGTTGGGATCGGCCTGCACCCATTCGATGCCGCCCTTGGTTCCGTAGACGCGCAGCTTCAGCCCATTCTCGTGGCCCGGCGCGACCTGGCTCGCCCAGATCATGCCCTTGGCTCCGGATGCAAAACGCAGCATGACATGGGCGTTGTCGTCGAGCTTGCGGCCGGGCACGAAAGCGTCGAGGTCTGCCGACAGGCTGTCGAGTTCGAGCCCGGTGACGAAGCGCGCCAGATTGTAGGCGTGCGTGCCGATGTCGCCGGTGGCACCGCCGGCGCCCGACTGCTTCGGGTCGGAGCGCCACGCCGCCTGCTTTTGGCCGGTCGCGGCAAGATCCTCGGTCAGCCAGTCCTGCGGATATTCCGCCTGGACGACGCGTATGTCGCCGAGCAGTCCCTTCTGGACCATCTCGCGCGCCTGCCGCACCATCGGATAGGCGGTGTAATTGTGGGTCAGCACGAACACCTTGCCGGTCTTTTCCACCAGCGCCGCGAGCTTTTTGGCATCGGCCAGCGTCGAGGTCAGCGGTTTGTCGCAGATCACATGGATGCCGGCTTCCAGGAACGCCTTCGCAGCTGGATAGTGGACATGGTTCGGCGTGACGATAGCGACAGCCTCGATGCCGTCAGGACGTTTCGCCTCGGTCTTCGCCATTTCCTGGAACGAGGCATAGTTGCGCGCCGGATCGAGGCCGATCTCGGCGCCGGAGGCTCTTGCACGTTCCGGGTCGGAAGACAGCGCGCCGGCCACGAGTTGGAACTCGCCATCCATCCTGGCCGCTATCCGATGCACCGCGCCGATGAAGGCGCCTTGCCCGCCCCCGACCATGCCGTAGCGGATTGGTCCGGATGCGGTTTCAGTCTTGGATGCGCCGACCATGGTGTTCCCTCTCAGTAAAGCTGTTCGCTGCTTCTTGTCCCCGGCCTATCTCGGCCGAAAGCTGCAGCCTGCTGCAATCGATTCCCTCGAAAGAATCCCCAACCCGAAGGGCCGGATGAGGAAGCGCCCCCCGGCAAACCTCCTCATCCGCCGCCCCGGCGCCCCCTCGCCTAGCCTTCGATACCCATCACTTTTCTCAGCGCCGCCCGGTCGGGCTTCGCGCCGGCGAAATCGTCGAACGCTCTTTCCGTTACCCGGATGATGTGATGCTGGATGAAAGGCGCTCCCTCAGCCGCGCCGTCCTCGGGATGCTTCAGACAGCATTCCCATTCGAGCACCGCCCAGCTGTCGTAATTGTACTGCGCGAGCTTTGAAAAAATACCGCCGAAATCCACCTGTCCGTCGCCGAGCGAGCGGAAACGGCCGGCGCGGTTGACCCAGCCCTGATAGCCCGAATAGACGCCCTGCCGTCCGTCGGGATTGAACTCGGCATCCTTGACGTGGAAGGCTTTTATGCGCTGGTGGTAGATGTCGATGAAGGCGAGATAATCGAGCTGCTGCAGCAGGAAATGCGAGGGATCGTAGTTGATGTTGCAGCGCTTGTGGCCGCCGACCGCATCGAGGAACATCTCGAAAGTCGCGCCGTCGAACACATCCTCGCCGGGATGGATCTCGTAACCGACGTCGACGCCGGCATCTTCATAGGCATCGAGGATCGGCTTCCAGCGCCTCCCGAGTTCGGCGAACGCCTCCTCGATCAGGCCGGCCGGGCGCTGCGGCCAGGGATAGAGATAGGGAAACGCCAGCGCGCCGGTAAACGACACCGACGCCTTTAGGCCGAGATTTTTCGAGGCCTTCGCTCCGAACAGCATCTGCTCGACGGCCCATTGCTGGCGGGCCTTCGGATTGCCATGCACCTCGGCAGGGGCGAAACCGTCGAACTGGCTGTCATAGGCCGGATGAACAGCTACGAGTTGGCCCTGGAGATGCGTCGACAGTTCGGTGATCTCGACGCCGGCCTCGGCGCATACGCCCTTCACCTCGTCGCAATAATCCTTCGAACCGGCCGCCTTCTTCAGGTCGAAAAGCCGCCCGTCCCAGGTCGGGATCTGCACGCCCTTGTAGCCCAGCCCTGCGGCCCATTCGGTTATGCTCTTCAGAGAATTGAAGGGGGCCGCGTCACCCGCGAACTGCGCCAGAAAAATCCCCGGACCCTTCATCGTCGCCGCCATGCCTCGCTCCCTTCCAAATCAAGCCAGCGAATTTCCTTGACGGCCGCAACAGGCCGGGTCATTCGCAACAATGAGATCAAATGCCGTTCTCGATTACCTTTCTGGTAATACCAAATCCTGCGGGCCGGTCAAGCCAGCTGTTGTTCCGAACTGAGTCCACAGTGATCGCCGCGGTTGGACTCTTTTCCTTTATTATCAGTTACTTGATGTTAGGCAGGCAGCCGGCTTTGGCTCTCCTTGCGGCAGCATTAGAAATACGTTAGATATCGCCGCATACCCAATTGGTAGAACCAGTTCGTCTGACCGGCTGGCGCGCCGTTCGGGGAGGAAATCATGCTTTCACCGCAAGGTGAAGCGATGGCAGCCGAATTCTGGGAGAATCACCATGCATCTTTCGACGCACAACTGGATGCGAGCAGAGCCGTTGGAAGTGACTCTTAAGCGGATCAAGAAGTTCGGCTACGAGTCGATCGAGATTTCCGGCGAGCCAGAACAGTACGAGCCGGCCGAGACACGCAAGCTTTTGAAGGAATACGGCATACGCTGCTGGGGCGCGGTCACGCTGATGCTCGGCGAGCGCAACCTTGCCGCAAGGGACCAGGGCCAGCGCGAGCGCTCGGTGCAGTACGTCAAGGACGTGCTGACGATGGTGAGCGAGCTCGACGGCGAGATCATCACGCTCGTGCCCGCCACCGTCGGCAAGGTCGTGCCTGACGGCACCGAGGAAGAAGAGTGGAAGTGGGTGGTGGACGCCACCCGCGAGTGTTTTGGCCACGCCAGAAAGGTCGGCGTGCGCGTCGCGGTCGAGCCGCTCAACCGCTTCGAAACCTACCTCTTCAACCGTGGCGAACAGGCGCTGGCGCTGGCCGACGCGGTCAGCCCTGAATGCGGCGTCTGCCTCGACGCCTACCACCTCCACATGGAGGAGTTCGACGTCGAGGAGGCCATCCGCAAGGCGGGCAAGCGGCTGTACGATTTCCACATCGCCGACAACAACCGTTTTGCCGCCGGGCTCGGCACGATCGACTGGAAGAAGATCGTCGGCGTACTGAAAGATATCGGCTACGACGGCGCCCTCACCAACGAATTCGTCGCTCCGGTCGATCGTACACCGGCCAACCGCTACCCGGACATGGTCGAGCGGAATCCCGTCGACATCTCGCCCGAGCAGCTGAAGTTCATCCAGGACCACGGCTCCAGCGTGCTGACGGAAGAGTTCTACGCAGACCAGATGCGCATCACGGCAGAAACCATCCTGCCGTTGATCAGGTAAGGCCGAAGGGTCCGGCATCCGGGATGCGCATCAAGCAGGTCCAAGCCTGGTGGGTCAGGGTGCCCATCGAAGCCAGCCGCCAGCACCGGAGTGATTTCGGGCAGGTGCGGACGTTCGACGCCGCCATCCTGCGCATCGAAACCGATGACGGGCTGGTCGGGTGGGGCGAGGGCAAGAATGCCGCGGGCAGCGCCGGGTCGTACGGCGCGCTCGTCCATATGCTCAACCACGAGGTTGGTCCCCAGCTTATCGGGCGGCACGCCGGCGACATCGGCGTCATCTGGGAGATGCTCTACAACGGCACGCGCCACGAGACGGCAGCGGCGTCGGGTCACGCCATGCCGCAACTCGCGCGGCGCGGCCTCTCGATCGCTGCGATCAGCGCCGTCGACATCGCGCTCTGGGACATTCTCGGCAAGTCGCTCGGCCAGCCGGTGTGGCGATTGCTTGGCGGGCGCAAGCTGGATCGCATGCCGGTCTACGCTTCCGGCGGCTGGGCTCCCGCCGAAACGATTGGCAACCAGCTTCAGTCCTATATCGACGAGGCCGGCTTCAAGGCCGTCAAGATGCGTGTCGGCGCGATGGACGGCGCGCCGCAAGTGTCGGCCGCACGGGTACGCGCCGCCCGAGCCGCGCTCGGACCGGAGATCGAGCTTATGGTCGACGCCCACGGCACCTACACGGTCGCCGAGGCAAAGCGCTTCATCCAACTGGTGTCGGACTGCGATCTGGCCTGGTTCGAGGAGCCGGTGATCGCCGACGACAAGGCCGGCATGGCGGAGGTGCGCGCCGCCTCCAGCGTTCCCGTCGCCACCGGGGAAAGCGAGGCAACGCGCTACGCATTCCGCGACCTGGCTGTCATGAAGGCGGCCGACGTCTTCCAGCCCGATCCGGCCTTCTGCGGAGGCATAAGCGAGGCGATGAAGATCGGGACGATCGCCAGCGCCTTCAATCTGCGCCTGGCGCCGCATCTCTGGGCCGGCGCGCCGTGCTTCTTCGCCGGACTGCATGTCTGCGCCGCGTCGCCTGCCAGCTTCACCATCGAATATTCGCTCGGCGCTAATCCGATGATCCACGACCTGGTCGAGGAGACGGTTCGTCCGCAGGATGGCATGATCGCCATTCCGGATTCTCCAGGGCTGGGATTCACCATTCGCGAAGGGTTCCTGCAGGCTCATGCACAGGGCGCCCGGTCATGAAAGACAAGAACCTGCTCGCCGAACTGGCCGCCTACCTGTTCTCCTGCTCGAGGGCCGAGACGGGACGCACCCCTTCGGAGAGGGAACTCGCAGACCATTTTTCGGTAAGCCGCGGCCAGATCCGCGAAGCGCTGGCGATATTGGAAGCGATGCGCATCGTAGAAAGGCGCGCCAAATCCGGCATCTACCTGACGACGCGCCAGGCAAGCGTCGAGGCCATGGCGCTGTTTGCCAAGGCGGGCCTGCCGCTCGATCCGATCCAGATCTACGAGACGGTGGAGCTGCGCAAGATCCACGAGATCAAGGCGGCGGAGCTCGCCTGCAGCAGGGCGACCGAGGAGAACTATGAGCGCCTGCGCGAAATCCTGCGCGCCTCCGAGGAGCGGCTCGCCGCGGGCGAGGGCCTTGCCAAGGAGGACCGCGATTTTCACCTCGAGATCGTGCGCGCGACCAAGAACAGTGTCTTCCACAAGGTTTGCAGCGTCTATTACGTCATGGGCGAGCAGAGATTGCCGATCTATTTCAATGATCCCGCGCGTGGGCACAGATCGCATGCCGAGCACTTGCAGATTTTCGACGCGCTGCTCAGGCGCGACGGAAACCTGGCGCAGGCGCTGATGAGCGCCCATCTGCAGGGAGCGGAGAGCTACTGGAAGGGCCTGATCAGCGGTATGGAAGCCGAACAGCCCGACCCGACGAAGGAACCGGCATAAACCTGTGGCCATGATTTTCTCAACGCATGAGTTGCACCCGCGGGCGACCGCCGTGCTGGCGAATGCCGGCGAATTCGTCGTCGCTTCGGCGCTGGACGCCGCGACGCTTGTACGGGAAGCGGCGGACGCCGAGATCGTCATCGTGCGCGCGCCGCTGCCGCCCGAATTGTTCGAACATACGCCGAGGCTGCGCGCGGCGATCCGGCACGGCGCGGGGTTCGACATGATCCCAATCGAGGCTGCTACCAAAGCGGGCGTGCTGGTCGCCAACGTGCCGGGCGTCAATGCGCGTTCCGTCGCCGAGCACGTTTTCCTGGTGACGCTGGCCCTGCTTCGGCGGTTTCGCGCCATGGACCGCGACCTGCGGGCAAACGGCTGGTCCGCCGGGCGGGACCACGCCAATTCGGGGCATGAACTTGCCGGCCGCACCATGGGCATCATCGGCATGGGCAATGTCGGCAAGGAAGTTGCGCGGATCGCACGCTTCGGCTTTGGCCTGGAGGTGATAGGCAACACCCGCGATCGGAGAAACCTGCCCGAAAACGTGGCTTTCGCCCCCGTCGACGATCTGGTCCGGCAAAGCGACATCATCGTGCTTTGCTGCCCGCTGACACTCGAAACGACCGGATTGATCAGCGAGGACCGCATCGCGCAGATGAAGCCGGACGCATTGCTCGTAAATGTTGCGCGCGGGCCTGTCGTCGACGACGCCGCGCTTCTCAGGGCGCTTGCCGGCAGAAAAATCGGCGGCGCGGCGCTGGACGTGTTCGCCACGCAGCCACTGCCGCCCGACCACCCGTATTTTTCCTTCGACAATGTGATCGTGACGCCGCATCAGGCCGGTCTCACCGAGGAAAGCATGATGCACATGGGTGTCGGCGCGGCCGACGAAGCGATCCGGGTGCTCGGCGGCCTTTTGCCCGTCAATCTCCGCAATCCCGAAGTGGTCGAGCATTACAGGCGGCGCTTTCCCGCCTGACGCCCGGCCGGCAGGTGCAAGGCAGCCTCTGCGCTATTTCCGCGGCGGTCCTTCCCGCTCGGCTGATCTTGCCCAGAGATTTATGTTGGCGTCGCGCGCGTGCTGATCGATCTCGACGAGTTCGGCATCGCTGAAATCCGGAGCCTTGAGCGCGCCGACGCAATCCTCGACCTGCTCAGGGCGGCTGGCGCCGATCAGGGCGGAGGTAACGCGGCCCCTGCGCAGCACCCAGGCCAGCGCCATCTGGGCCAGCGTCTGGCCACGCCGGCTGGCGATGGCGTCGAGCGCGCGGACATTGGCGAGCGTCTGGTCGTTGAGGAAGGCCTGCCTGAGCGACTTGCCTTGCGCGGCGCGGCTTTCCTGCGGAACGCCGTCGAGATATTTGGACGTCAGCATGCCCTGCGCCAGCGGCGAGAACACGATGGAGCCTACGCCGAGCCCGTCCAGCGTATCGAGCAGCCCGTCATCCTCGACCCAGCGGTTGAGCATGGAATAGCTGGGCTGATGGATCAGCAGGGGGGTGCCGAGATCGCGCAATATCGCGGCCGCTTCGCGCGTGCGCTGCGAATTGTAGGATGAGATGCCGGCATAGAGAGCCTTGCCAGACCGGACCGCCTGGTCCAGCGCCATCATGGTTTCTTCCAGCGGCGTCTCCGGATCGAAGCGATGCGAATAAAAGATATCGACATAGTCGAGACCCATTCGCTTCAGGCTCTGATCGAGGCTTGCAAGCACATATTTGCGGCTGCCCCATTCCCCATAGGGACCTGGCCACATGTCGTAACCGGCCTTGGTCGAGATGATCATCTCGTCTCGATAACCGGCGAAATCAGTGCGCAGTATTTCGCCGAAGGCGGTCTCGGCCGAGCCCGGAGGCGGGCCGTAATTGTTGGCGAGATCGAAATGGGTGACGCCGAGATCGAAGGCCTTGCGGCAGATCGCCTGCTTCGTCCGGTGCGGCGTGTCGCCGCCGAAATTGTGCCACAGGCCGAGCGAGATCGCCGGCAGCTTCAGTCCCGACCGGCCACAGCGATTGTAGCGCATGGTTTCATAACGGTTTTCGGCGGGATGCCATGTCATGGTTGTGTCCTCGGTAAAATAGCAGGGAGGGAGCGCGTTCGCGCCCCCTCCGATAGCGCTATTTTATCTTGGCGAGAAGCGCCCTCGCTTCCTTTATGCCGAGTGCGGCCGGGCGCTCGCAGGTCGTCTGCATGTCGACGAACTGTCCGGTTTCGCCCGATTTCAGAACGCCGGTCATGACATCGATGGCATGCAGGGCCGCTTCGAGCGAGCAGCGGTGTGGCCGGCCTTCCGTGATGGCGATAGCCATGTCGGAGAGGCCCGCGGTGCGGTAATTCGCCAGCAGACCGCTTGAATGCAGCTCGTTCGGCTTCTGGAACGGGTGGTCCCATTTCGGCAGCTTTTTCATCGGCTTGCCTGCCTTGCTGTAGCGCACCTGGCCGCCGAAGAAGTTCGGATCGGGCACGTGGAGGGTGCCGTTCTCGCCGTAAAGCTCCATCGGCGAATGGCCATGCAGCCACACGTCCCAGCTTGCATTGAAGGTCACCACCGCGCCGCCTGCGAATTCCATCAGCGCATGGATCGTCGTCGGCGTAGTCACCGGAATTCGTTCGCCGGCGCGCGGTTTCGACGTGATCGTGCGTTCGGCCGCGGGGATTGCGGTCAGCGCCGCGACGCGCTTCACCGGGCCGATGAGCTGGATCAGATTGGAGATATAGTATGGCCCGAGGTCGAGGATCGGTCCGCCGCCCGCGACGAAGAAGAAGTCCGGATTGGGATGCCAGTGCTCCATGCCGTGGCTCATGACATGGCAGGTGCCGCTGGTGATTTTTCCGAGCTTGCCGGAATCGACCAGGCTTCGAGCAAGCTGATGCGCGCCGCCAAGAAACGTGTCCGGAGCCGAGCCGATGCGCAGCCCCTTCTTCTCCGCCCTCTTCTTCAGGTCGAGCCCTTCGTCGACCGCCAGCACGAACGGCTTTTCCGAATAGACATGCTTGCCGGCGTCGAGGATCTGCTTCGACACATCGTAATGCGCCGCCGGGATCGTCAGGTTGACGATGATGTCGATGTCATCGGATTTCAGAAGCCCGTCCACGGTCTCGAAGCGCAGGCCGAACTCCTTGGCGCGCGCCTTCGCCGCAGCCTCGTTGAGGTCGGCGCAGGCGCGCATCTTGATCCCGCGAAACATCGGCGAGAGTGAAAAATAGGCCTTTGAAATGTTGCCGCAGCCGATAACGCCGACTCCGAGTTTCTTTGCCATTTTGAAAATGCTCCTGGGTATGACTGGCGGCTAGAATGTCTTGGCGGCGTCGATCGAGCGCTTGGCAAAGCGTTGGAAGTCGCTCGGATTGTCGTGTTCCATGGCATAGACCGTGGCCTTGGTCTTGCTTCGCAATGCCACCATCAGGTTGCGCCAGCCGGCCGTGCCGTGACCGACATCGGCCCAGCCGTCTTCGTCGGCGGCCTCTCCATTTGGTGCAATGTCCTTGACGTGCACGGCCACGATCCGCGACGCGTAGCGGTCGATCCATTCGTATGGATCGGCGCCGCCGCGAATGACCCAGGCCACGTCCATCTCCCAGCCGATATCGGGCGCGGCGTCGAGTATGTGCTGCTGCGGAATGCTTCCGTCGGCCAGCGGCGCGAATTCGAAATCATGATTGTGCCAGGCGAACTGGAAGCCCGCCTTGGTCGCCTTCTTGCCGACGGCCCCGAGGCGCCTGCCGAACGCCTGCCAGCCGGCCGCGTCCGAAGGCCGCTGATCGGCGATCAGATAGGGACACGCCATGATGTCCATGCCCAGTGTCTGGGCGAGCGCCACCGCGCCGTCGAAATCATTCTCCAGCATGTCGATGGAGAAGTGGCCGCTGGGCATGGTCAGCCCGTTTTGGTCGAGTTCGGCGCGCAGCCCGGCCGGGTCGTCATAGACGCCGCCGAAGCCTTCGACGTGCCTGTAGCCGAGTTCGGCCAGAGTCTTGAGAACCCCGCTCCAGGGTTGGAAATTGCGCGCGCTGTAGAGTTGAAATGACCAGTCCATTTTGGCTTTCCGTGTGCTGCTTTGGTTTTGGGGTGAATGTCAGATGCGGTTGCCCGTGGCGCTGTCGAACAGCGAGGCGCGCGCGGGATCGAAGCCGATCCTGACGCGGTCGCCGGTTCGCAGCGGCCGTTCAGCCTCGACGCGGAACGAGAGGTTCTGGCCGTCGAGCCTTGTCCAGACCAGCGTGTCAGATCCCATCGGCTCGACGATCTCGACGTCGACCTCGTGGGAAAACGGCATCGCGCCGGCGCTGTCGCCAAAGGCGATGTGCTCTGGCCGGATGCCGAGCACCGCCGGCCCGGCGTGCTGGCCGCCTCCATTGAAAGTATAGCGGTCGACCGGCACCGGCAAATTGCCGATCTTGACGACGGCGCCCGCTCCGGTCTCCAGTTGGCCCTCGAGAAAGTTCATGCCCGGCGAGCCTATGAAGCCAGCGACGAAGCGGTTGACCGGGTGGTTGTAGATCGCATGCGGCGTGTCGAGCTGCTGGATCAGCCCGCCCTTCATGACCGCGATGCGGTCGGCCAGCGTCAGGGCTTCGATCTGGTCGTGGGTGACGTAGATCATGGTGTTGGCAAGCTTCTGGTGCAGCCGCTTGATCTCGACGCGCAGTTCCGAACGCAGCTTGGCGTCGAGGTTGGACAGCGGCTCGTCGAACAGGAATACGTCAACGTCGCGCACCAGCGCCCGGCCGATGGCGACGCGCTGGCGCTGGCCGCCGGAGAGCTGCGACGGTTTTCGTTCGAGTAGCGGCTGGATCTGCAGGATGTCGGCCGTGCGCGCGACGCGCCGTTCGATCTCGTCCTTGGCGACGCCTGCATTCTTCAGGCCGAAGGTCAGGTTGCCCCTCACCGTCATCTGCGGATACAGCGCGTAGGACTGGAACACCATGCCGATGCCGCGGTCCTTGGGCTCTTCCCAGGTGACGTTCTTGCCCTTGATGAATATCTGCCCGTCGGAGATGTCGAGCAGGCCGGCGATGCAGTTGAGCAAGGTCGACTTGCCGCAGCCCGAGGGTCCAAGCAGCACCAGGAACTCGCCCTCCGCTATGTCGAGGTTCAGGTCCTTCAGTACCGAGATGTGGCCGAAATTGAGCGACAGGTCCTTGACGGAAACGCTGGTCATATACTGCTAGCCTTTCACCGCGCCCGCGGCGATGCCGCGCACGAAAAGTCTGCCGGACGCGAAGTAGACGATCAGCGGCACGAGGCCCGTCAGGATGGTCGCGGCCATGTTGACATTGTATTCCTTCACCCCCTGCACGGAGTTGACTATGTTGTTGAGCTGCACGGTCATCGGGTAGAACTCAGGCTTGGTGTAGATCACGCCGAACAGGAAATCATTCCAGATGCCGGTGACCTGCAGGATGATGGCGACGACGAAGATCGGCAGCGCCATCGGCAGCATGATCTTGAAATAGATCGCCCAGAAGCCCGCGCCGTCGACGCGCGCCGCCTTGAACAGTTCCTCCGGCACCGAGGTGAAGTAGTTGCGGAAGAGCAGAGTCAGGATCGGCATGCCGAAGATCGAATGCACGATGACGAGACCCCACAGGCTGCCGTAGAGACCCATCTCGCGCAGGATGATGACGATCGGATAGATCATCACCTGATAGGGGATGAACGCGCCGACGATCAGGATGATGAAGAAGATGTCCGCGCCCTTGAAGCGCCAGTTGGCGAGCGCGTAGCCGTTCACCGAGGCGATGACGATCGAGAGGATCACCGACGGCACTGTGATGCGCACCGAGTTCCAGAAGCCGCGCGACAGCCCGTCGCAATTCAAACCGGTGCAGGCCGTGGCCCAGGCCTTGACCCATGGCTCGAAGGTGATCTCGACCGGCGGCGCAAAAATGTTGCCGAGCCGGATTTCCGGCATGCCCTTGAGCGACGTCACGAACATCACGTAAAGCGGCAGCAGGTAATAAACCGCGATCAGGATCAACGTTCCGTAGAGAAAGATGTTGCGGCGAGAAAGGATACGGCGCGGTTTCGCACCGCGCGGACCGGAGACTTCTTTGGCGACGGCGTCGAACCCGGCCGCGGCGACATTGAGGGCAGCGTGATCAGACATGCCGGCGCCTCCCGAATTCGAAATATGCCCAGGGAACGATCACGATCGCCACGGTCAGCAACATCATGGTCGAAGCGGCAAAACCCTGGCCAAGATTCTGGGCTGCGAACATGTAATCATAGACGTACTTTGCCGGCACCTCGGATGCGATCCCCGGCCCGCCGCTGGTCTGTGCGACGACGAGGTCATAGACGCGCACGATGCCTGACGCGATGATCACTAGCGTTGTGATGAAGACCGGCCGCATCATCGGGATGACGATGTAAAGGTAGGTCTTCCACATCGGGATGCCGTCCACCCGTGCGGCCTTCCAGATATCCTCGTCGATACCGCGCAGGCCGGCCAGCATCAGGCACATGACGAGGCCGGTGCCCTGCCACAACCCGGCGATCAGGATGCCGTAGATGACGATATCGGCATCGTAGAGCGGATTGAACGCGAAGCTTTCCCAGCCAAGCCCGCGGACCACGCCCTGGAAGCCGAAGTCGGGATTGAGAAGCCACTGCCAGATAAGGCCGGTGACGATGAACGACAGCGCGAACGGATAGAGAAAGATCGTGCGGAACGTATCCTCGAAACGAATCTTCTGGTCGAGAAGCGCGGCCAGCAGAAAGCCTATCACCAGCGAGAAAATGAGCGACAGACAGCCGTAAATCGCCAGGTTTTCGATCGCCGTCATCCAGCGCGGCGCCGCCCACAGGCGCTCATACTGATCGAGCCCGACGAAATTCAGGCGCGGCAGCAGTTTCGAACTGGTGAAGGAGTAGAGAACGGTCCATGCGGTGCCGCCGAGAAAGACGACGAGCGCGGTGAGGACCATAGGAATCGAAGCGATCTTGGCGTTCAGATTCCTGAAAAGCTGGCTCGGGCGGCCGTTTTGTCTGGTCGTCATGCGGCTTTCCTGACGCGCAAGAGCCGACCCCGCCAGGCGGGGTCGGGCTCCTGGCTGACCTTTATTCGGCGGCCGCGATGATATCGGTGTAACGCTTCTGCGCGTCTTCCGGCGTCATCGATGGCGTCTTGAAGAATTCGACGAACAGATCGTTGAGCTGATTGTTGGTGTCCTCGGTGTTCAACTGGTTGACAGCGGGGATGACGTTGCCCTTGGCGAGGATGTCGAGACCCTTCTTCATGCAGTCGTTGGCGGCCGTGAGGTCAACGTCGGCGCGCACCGGCACCGAGCCCTTCTTCAGGTTGAAGGCAACCTGCGTTTTCGGGTTGAGCATGGTCGAGGCAAGCACCTCTTGGGCCTTGGACTGTTCCGGATCGTCGAGTTTCGGGAAGTAGAAGGCGTCGCCGTCCGTCGAGATGAGTTCGTTGACGCCGAGGCCCGGCAGGCAGGTGTAGTCCTTGCCGGCCACTTGGCCGGCGACCTGGAACTCGCCTTGCGCCCAGTCGCCCATGATCTGCCCGCCGGCCTGGCCGGTGATCACGAGGTTGGTGGCCTGGTTCCAGTCCTGCACATTCGACTTCGCGGCCATCTTGCGCGCATCGTCGGCGGCCTTGAACACCTTGGCAATCTCAGGACCGGCGGCCACCGCCTCATCCTTGTCCTGGTAGACCTTCAGGAAAATGTCCTTGCCGGCGATGGCCGGTATCAGCACGTTGAAGGCGCCGGAATTCTGCCAAGGCTGGCCACCGATGGCGAGCGGGATCTTGCCGGCCTTCTCGAGCGCCGGCGCGGCCGCGACGAATTCGTCCCAGTTCTTCGGCACCGGCACGCCGGCTTCCTCGAAGGCCTTGTTGGAGAGCCACAGCCACTGCCAGGAGTGGATGTTGATAGGCGCGCAATAGATCTTGCCGTCGAGCGTGCAGCCGTCGAGCAGGCTCTTCGGCCGGACGATCTCCGCCCACTTCTCCTTGGTGGCGAGTTCGGTGAGGTCGCGCATCAGGCCCGCCTCGACGAGCTCCTCCGCCTGGCGGCCATGGTTGAACTGGGTGGCGGCCATCGGGTCGCCGCCGGTGATGCGACTGATCATGACCGGACGAGCCGTGTTGCCGCCGCCGGCAATCGCGCCGTCGACCCATTTGTTGCCGGTGGCATCAAACGCCTTGGCGAATTCGCCAACGGCGGCCGCCTCACCGCCGGAGGTCCACCAATGGGTGACCTCGAGGTCCACGGCCGCGGCCGGGCCGGTAAACTGAAGTGCAACTGTCGCCGCGAACGCGGCGGTCATAAACTGATAACGCATTTGGCTTCCTCCCAGAATCTGAAACGTTACAGATTTTTTGATATTGGAATTGGCAGGACTCTGCAATCCCAAACCGGTGCCCGATCGCATTTTTTTCGAGTCGCGAATTAAACGGAGGGAGGTTTCTGGGCTTCTTGGCCGCGCAATTTTCCGTGCTGCAATGCAACTTCGTCGGCTATTTCGGCCGACCAAGCTGCTGATTCCGTTTCTTTTTGCACTGCACTATCCGACCCGTCCGGTTTCGACGTCGTCGGCGCTTCGGCAAAGGCCGCTCCATCCTCTGGAATAATCGTTTCACATTCTGTAACGTTTCAGATGCTTGCAGGCTTGGTTTTTCAGGTCCAATGTGCGAGCGGGTGGCGCCGTATTGTTTTTTCCGGACGGCTGAACAGGCGAGGCAATGGACAAGCCGAACGAAGAGACATCGCGGGCTGAAGAGGCCGGCCGGCCGACCCTGAAGACGATCGCCTTCATGACCGGGCTGGGCGTCACCACCGTTTCGCGTGCGCTCAAGGACGCACCCGAGATCGGCGAGGAGACGCGGCGGCGCGTGCAACTCGTCGCGCGCCAGGTCGGCTACCGCCCGAACCGGGCTGGCGTGCGCCTCAGGACCGGCAAGACGAACGTCATCAGCCTGGTGCTCGACACCGACGAGCAGATCATGAGCTTCGTATCGGACATCATCTACGGTGTCTCCGAAGCGCTGGCCACTACGCCGTACCACCTGATCGTGACGCCCTATTCGCATGTTCAGGATCCGATGGATCCGGTCCGCTATGTCGTCGAGACTGGTTCCGCCGACGGCATCATCATCTCGCGCACGGAGCCGGACGACCCGCGTGTGCGCTACATGATCGAGCACAATGTCCCGTTCGCGACGCATGGCCGGACCGCGACCGGCCTCGCACACCCGTTCCACGATTTCGACAACTATGCCTTCGCGGCCGACGCGGTCCGGCGGTTGGCGAGCCTCGGCCGGCGCAGGCTCGCCCTTCTTACCCCGCCACAGGGCCTGACCTACCATCAGCATACTCTGGACGGATTTTCCGACGCGCTGTCGGAGACCGGGGCGAGCGAAATCCCGTTCAACACGGTTTCAATCGATCATTCGCTCGATCAGATCCGCAGCCGCACGGCACAGCTAATGCGCCGCGAAAACCGGCCGGACGGCTTCGTCAGCAGCGCGGCCGCGGCAACGCTGGCGCTTGTCGCCGGCATCGAGGACGCGGGGCTGACGCTGGGGCGCGACGTTGACGTGGTGTCCAAGCAGTCGTCGAAAATCCTGCATCTGTTCCGGCCGGAACTCTATGTCGTCCATGAGGATTTCCGGCTTGCAGGCCGCGTGCTCGCGCGTTCCGTGCTGGGCTGGATCAACGGCGAGGATCCGCGATCGCTGCAAAGCCTGAGCGCGCCTGCGGCAGTCGAGTCCAGCGCCGGGGCGGCTAACGAGCCAATCTAGAACCCAATTCCGATTCAGGGCTTCAGCGTCCCTGACGAGAAAGCATCCGGAACAAGGTTTAGCCGCCGCTGCCCCACGGGCCGTGATGCGCGCCTTGCGCGTCGATGCGCTCGAAGCCGTGCGCGCCGAAGAAGTCGCGCTGCGCCTGTATCAGGTTCGAGGTGCCGCGGCCTTGGCGATAGAGGTCGAAATAGGCGAGAGCCGACGACAGAGCCGGCATCGGCAGGCCGGCTTCTGACGCTCGCGCCACGATGCGCCGCAGCGACGGGTGCGCCTCCTTCATCATGCCGATGAACGCCGGCGCCATCAGAAGATTGGAGACCGGCCCGCCGTCGAAAGCCTCGGCGATGGTGCCCAGAAACTGGGAGCGGATGATGCAGCCGGCCCGCCATATCTTGGCGATTGTCGGCAGCGGCAGGTTCCAGCCGAATTCGCGCGAGGCGGCGTCCATCACCGCAAACCCTTGCGCGTAGGCGGCGATCTTGCCGGCAAACAGCGCCAGTTCGAGGTCGCGCAGCACCATTTCGCGTTCGCCGGCAAAGCCCGAGGCGCCGCCTGTGCCGTAAACCTTCTCCGCCGCCTCCCGCTCGTTCTTGATCGAGGAGAGAATGCGCGCCGAAACGGCGGCCTCGATTGCGGTCGCCGATACGCCGAGCGTCTGCGCCTCGATAACGGACCATTTGCCGGTGCCCTTCTGGCCGGCGCGGTCGAGGATGATATCGACCATCGGCGACCCGGTTTGCGGATCCTCGGCGGCAAGCACCTCCGCGGTGATCTCGATCAGATAGGAGTTGAGCCTGCCGCGGTTCCAGCCCGCGAACACCGCGCCGATCTCCTTGGCGCCCATGCCGAGGCCGTCGCGCAGGATGCCGTAGATTTCGGCGATCATCTGCATGTCGGCATATTCGATGCCGTTGTGGATCGTCTTGACGAAGTGCCCCGCTCCGCCTTCGCCCAGCCAGGCCGCGCAGGGCTCGCCTTCGAATTTGGCCGAAATGCCGGTCAGTATGCTTTCCACGCGGGCGTAGGATTCGCGCGTGCCGCCGACCATGATGGACGGGCCGTGGCGCGCGCCCTCCTCGCCGCCCGAAACGCCCATGCCTATGAAGGTAAGGCTGGAACTTTCAAGCTCGGCAAAGCGCCGGACTGTGTCGCGGAAATTGGCGTTGCCGGCGTCGATGACGATGTCGCCGGCCGACAGCACTCCGCGCAGCAAGGCAATCTGCTCGTCGACCGGCTTGCCGGCCTGGACCATGATGATGACCGGGCGCGGCGGCTGGATCGCGGCGGCCAATTCCTCCATCGTCGCACAAGGCACGATCATCCCGCGCAGGTCGCCGGCGGACGCCGCGAATGCCTCGGTCCTGGCTGTCGTGCGGTTGAAAACCGCAATGCGGTGACCTTTCTCGGCAATGTTGAGCGCCAGGTTGGAGCCCATGACGCCAAGGCCGATCAGGCCGATTTCGGCTTCCTGCATTCTTGATGTTTCCCTGTGATCTGCGCGCGAAAGGGTTCCGCTCGTTGAGGACGGCGATGATTGACGGCTGGACGGCGCTTCGTCAACCGGCGGTGCGGCGTTTGCGGCCGTAGAGTTCGAGCCGGTGATGCACGATGTCGTAGCCGAGTTTTTTGGCGATCTCGTCCTGGAGCTGCTCGATGCGATCCGACTTGAACTCGATCACGTCGCCGCTTTCTATGTCGATCAGGTGGTCGTGGTGCTCGCCGCCGGCCTGCTCGAAGCGCGACGGCCCACCCTCGAAGGCGTGGCGGTGGATGGCGCCCATGCCTTCCATCAGCTTCATGGTGCGGTAGACTGTTGAAAGCGAGATGCTGCCGTCCACCGCGACCGCGCGGCGGAAGATTTCGAGCGCGTCGGGATGGTCGCCTGCGCCCGACAAAATGCCGAGGATGATGCGGCGCGGCCTCGTGATCCTGACACCCGCCTTGCGCAGCATCTTCTCGTAATCGGGATTCTGGTTCTTCGCCTTCGCCATGCGGACGACTATGCGCCAGATGACAGTCAGTTGCAAAGCGCCGACGGCCGCGGCTGCAATTTTTGCCGTCCGTCGGATCGTCCTTCTTGCAAACGATTTGCAATTGCATTGACAGTTGCAGCGGCGTGCCCTACCTATGCATCGGCCGCCATACTGCGCGGCGTGCAAAATCAGGATCCTTCATGAGATTTCTCGCGACCGCCTCAGTCCTGCTCTGCGCCCTCGTTCTTGCCGCATGTTCCGCCGAAGGCGAGGCCGAGGGCCGAGGGCCGGGCGAGAAGATGGTGGTGGTGACCACCTTCACGGTGATTGCCGACATCGCCAGGAACGTTGCTGGCGATGCCGCCGTAGTCGAATCGATCACCAAGCCCGACGCCGAGATCCACAATTACCAGCCGACGCCCGGCGACCTGATCAAGGCGCAGAAAGCCGACCTGATCCTTTGGAACGGCCTCAACCTCGAACTCTGGTTCGAAAAGTTCTTCTCCAATCTGAGCGATCTGCCGAGCGCCGTCGTGTCGGAGGGCGTCGAGCCCATGGGCATCGCCGAAGGCCCCTACACCGGAAAACCCAACCCGCATGCCTGGATGTCGCCCGAAGCGGCGCTGATCTATGTCGAGAACATCCGCAAGGCATTCGCGAAGCACGATCCGGAGAATGCCGAGACTTATGCGAAGAACGCCGCCGCCTATTCGGAAAAGATCAAGGCGACGGTGGAGCCAATCCGGGGGCGGCTCGCCGCCATTCCAGAGGAAAGGCGTTGGCTGGTTTCCAGCGAGGGTGCGTTCTCCTATCTGGCGCGCGACTTTGGCCTGAAGGAACTTTACCTCTGGCCGATCAACGCTGACCAGCAAGGCACGCCGCAGCAGGTCCGGAAGGTCATCGACGCAGTGCGCGCCAACAACATCCCGGCGGTGTTCTCCGAAAGCACCGTATCCGCCGATCCGGCCGAGCAGGTGGCGCGCGAGACCGGCGCCAAATATGGCGGCGTCCTCTATGTCGACTCCTTGAGCGCGGCGGACGGGCCGGTGCCGACTTATCTCGACCTGCTCCGTGTCACCACCGATACCATCGCGAAAGGGCTCGCCGAGTGAACGCGCCGCTCTCGATGAAGCCTCGCAATGCGCCGCAGCCCGGCGACGGGCTTTCGGTCGAGAGCATAGCGGTCACCTACCGCAACGGCCAGACGGCACTGCGCAACACGTCCTTCTCGATTCCGAAGGGCAGCATCACCGCGCTGGTCGGCGTCAACGGCAGCGGCAAGTCGACCCTGTTCAAGGCGATCATGGGCTTCGTGCCGCTCGCAGCCGGGCGGGTGCGGATCTTCGGCGGGCCGGCCGCCGACGCGCTGAAAAAGAACGCCGTCGCCTATGTGCCGCAGAGCGAGGATGTCGACTGGAACTTTCCGGTTCTGGTCGAGGACGTGGTGATGATGGGCCGCTACGGCCACATGAATTTCCTGCGCATGGCCCGGCCCTCCGACCGGCAGGCGGTGGACGAGGCGCTGGAGCGCGTCGGCATGGCCGACTACCGCAAGCGGCAGATCGGCGAACTTTCCGGCGGCCAGAAGAAGCGCGTCTTCCTTGCCCGCGCGCTGGCCCAAGAGGGAAAAATCATCCTGCTCGACGAGCCTTTCACCGGCGTCGACGTGCGCACGGAGGAGGCGATCATCGCGCTCCTGCAGTCGCTGCGCGACGAAGGCCGCATCATGCTGGTATCGACGCACAATCTGGGTTCGGTGCCACGCTTCTGCGACCGCGCCGTGCTGATCAACAGGACGGTTCTGGCGGAAGGGCCGACCAAGGAAGTGTTCACGCACGCCAATCTGGAAAAGGCGTTCGGCGGCGTGCTGCGCCAGTTCATCCTCGGCGGCGCCGACCTGCACGACGACGCCGACCCGCGCCGGGTGACAGTGCTGACCGACGACGAACGGCCCTTCGTCATCTACGGCAACGGCGAGGATTCGCGCGACTCGGCAGGACCGGACGAACTGGACGAGCAGAAATGATCGCCACGCTCGCCGAACCGTTTTCATACGGCTACATGGTCAACGCCATGTGGGTGTCGGCACTGGTCGGCGGGGTATGCGCCTTCCTCTCGGCCTATTTGATGCTCAAGGGTTGGTCGCTGATCGGCGACGCGCTCTCCCATGCCATCGTGCCAGGCGTGGCCGGCGCCTACATGATCGGGCTGCCCTTCGCCTTCGGCGCGTTCATTTCCGGCGGGCTGGCGGCGGCGGCGATGCTCTTCCTGAACCAGCGCACCAAGCTCAAGGAAGACGCCATCATCGGGCTGATCTTCACCTCCTTTTTCGGGCTTGGCCTGTTCATGATCTCGCTGTCGCCGGCCTCGGTGAACATCCAGACCATCGTGCTCGGCAACATCCTCGCGGTCACGCCCGGAGACACGCTGCAACTGGTCATCATCGCGGGTGTGTCGCTCGCCATACTGCTCGTCAAATGGAAGGACCTGATGGTCGCCTTCTTCGACGAGAACCATGCGCGCTCCGTTGGCCTCAACCCGGACTGGCTGAAGGCGATGTTCTTCACGCTGCTTTCGGCCTGCACGGTGGCGGCGCTGCAGACGGTCGGGGCGTTTCTTGTCATCGCCATGGTGGTGACGCCGGGCGCGACCGCCTATCTGCTTACCGACCGCTTCCCCCGGCTGATCATGATCAGCGTCGCGATCGGGGCGATAACGAGCCTCGTCGGCACCTATGCCAGCTATTTCCTCGACGGCGCAACCGGTGGCATCATAGTCGTGCTGCAGACGGCGATCTTCCTGGCTGCGTTCGCGCTGGCGCCCAAGCACGGCATGCTGGCGGCACGGCGGCGGGCGCGCGAAGCGCTGGAGGCGGGGGTATGATCGAGACCCTCCTCCTGCCCTTCCAGTTTCCCTTCATGCAGCAGGCCTTCGTCATCGCCGTGCTGGTCGCCGTGCCGATGGCGCTCTTGTCGTCTTTCCTGGTGCTGAAGGGCTGGTCGCTGATGGGCGACGCAATCAGCCACGCCGTGCTGCCCGGCATCGTGCTTGCCTATATTGCCGGCCTGCCGCTGGCCGTCGGTGCATTCGGCGCGGGCATGGTCTGCGCGCTGGCCACCGGCTTCCTCAAGGAAAACAGCCGCGTCAAGGAAGACACGGTGATGGGCGTCGTCTTCTCCGGCATGTTCGGGCTCGGCATCGTGCTCTACACCAAGATCGAAACCGACGTTCATCTCGATCATATATTGTTCGGCGATATGCTCGGCGTCACCTGGCGCGACGTGGCCGAAAGCGGCGTCATCGCAGCGATCGCCGGGGGCGCGATCATAATCTTCCGGCGCGATCTCCTCGTCCACGCCTTCGACCCGCAGCATGCCCGCGCCATCGGCCTGCCGGTCCGGCTCCTCCACTACGGGCTGCTGGCGATCCTATCGCTGACCATCGTCGGGGCGCTGAAGGCGGTCGGCATCATCATCGCCATCGCCATGCTGATCGCGCCCGGCGCCATCGCCTTCCTGCTCACGGATCGCTTCGACCGCATGCTGATGCTCGCCGTCGCCATCGCGGTCCTGGCGTCGTTCTTCGGCGTCTATCTGAGCTTCTTCCTGGATTCGGCGCCGGCGCCGACCATCGTGCTCCTGATGAGCTTGACCTTCGTCGCCGCCTTCTTCATCTCGCGCCGCAAGGCCGCCCGCATTGAGCGGCTGCTCGCGACAGAAATGCCGTAGTCAGGCCGCCTGCGCCGCCAGCCTTTCGCGCGCGAATGAACGCCCTTCCGCATCGAATATGTGCAGGTCGCCGGCGTCCGCGGTCAGGCGAAGCACGGTGCCGCGCTTGACCTCGGCATTGCCGGGCAGCTTGGCCACCAGCGGTTCGTCGGCGCGGCCAATGCCGACATAGACCAGCTGCACCTCGCCGAGCTGCTCGACATAATCGACCGGCCCCTCGAACAGGTAGTCCGCGCCCGTCGCCACCCTGAGGTCCTCCGGGCGGACGCCGAAGCTGATCGTCGCGCCGGTAGCCTCGGCCGGCGTCGCCACCGGCAGGCTGACCTTGCGGCCGCCGACATGGGTGATGACCGTCTCGCGGCCGGGCCTGTCGATCGTCGCCGGCACGATGTTCATGGCCGGCGAGCCGATGAACTGCGCGACGAACAGATTGCCGGGATGGCGGTAGAGCTCCATCGGCGTGCCGACCTGCTCGATATAGCCGTCCTTGAGCACGACGATCCGGTCGGCCAGCGTCATCGCCTCGACCTGGTCGTGGGTAACGTAGATCATCGTCGTGTTGGGCATCGATTCCTTGAGCTTGGCGATCTCGATGCGGGTCGCCACGCGCAGCGCGGCGTCGAGGTTCGACAGCGGCTCGTCGAAGAGAAAGACCTTCGGGTTGCGCACGATGGCGCGGCCGATGGCGACGCGCTGGCGCTGGCCGCCCGACATCGCCTTGGGCAGGCGGTCGAGATATTTGGTCAGTTGCAGGATCTCGGCGGCCTGGCGCACACGCTTGTCGATCTCGGCCTTGCTCTCGCGCGCGATCTTCATCGAAAACGCCATGTTGTCGTAGACGGTCATGTGCGGATAGAGCGCGTAGCTCTGGAACACCATGGCGATGCCGCGCTTGGAAGGCGGCACGTCGTTGACCGTCTCGCCGGCGATCTGCAGCGTGCCGGAAGTGATTTCCTCGAGGCCGGCGATGGTGCGCAGCAGCGTCGACTTTCCGCAGCCCGACGGGCCGACGAAGACGACGAACTCGCCCGACTTTATGTCGAGGTCGATGCCGTGAAGGATATTCAGGTTGCCATAGGCTTTCCTGACTTGCCTGAGGGTGAGATCGGCCATGCTTTTCCTCCCGAATTTCTTCTTGTCTGTCGCTCAGGCAACGCGCCCGAACCATGCTCCGTAGCTGCCCAGCTGGATTTTGCCTGCATCTGCCTGTCCGGTAAACCCGTGACCGCTCAGTGGCTGCACCGCGCGGCCACCGCCGAGATCGATGCTCGCCGGTCCGGCGCCGAGATTGAAGGCGCAGACGATCTCCTCATTGCCCTCGCGCCGGGTGAAGGCGACCGCATCGCCATCGGCTGCCAGGAAGTCGATCTCTCCCTTGGCGAAGGCCGGATGCGTTCGGCGGAAGGCGAGGAAGCGGCGGTAGTGCTCGAGCAGCGAGTTTTCGTCGCCCTGCTGCGCGCTGACCGCTTGGGCGAGATGTTCGCGCGGTACCGGCAGCCACGGCTTGGCCGTCGAGAAGCCGCCGTTTTCGGCATTTTTGTCCCACACCATCGGCGTGCGGCAGCCGTCGCGGCCCTTGAATTCCGGCCAAAAGCGGATGCCGTACGGGTCCTGCAGATCCTCGAAGGCGAGGTCGGCTTCGCCCAAGCCCAGTTCTTCGCCCTGATAAAGGCAGACCGAGCCGCGCAGCGACATCAGCAGCGCCGAAATAACCTTCAGATAGGCGGTCCTGTCGGCCTCGCCCTTGCCCCAGCGCGAAGCGTGGCGCATCACGTCGTGATTGGAGAACGCCCAACACGACCAGCCGTCGCTGGCCGCCCTGCCGAAATCCTCGAGCACCGCGCGCACCTTGACCGCGCTGATCTTTTCGGGTGCCAGGAAGTCGAAGGCGTAGCACATCTGCACCTTGTCCCCGCCGGCCGTGTAGGAGGCCACCACTTCGAGCCCGCGCTGCGAATCTCCGACCTCGCCGACCGCTGCCGCGGCCGGATACTCGTCGAGCAGGGCGCGGAAGCGGGCTAGGAAAGCCAGGTTTTCCGGCCGGCTCTTGTCGTAGACATGGTCCTGGTAATTGTACGGGTTCACCGCCGGGGCGGTCTGGTCGTTGCGCAACTCGGGCGGCAGCGGCGGATTGTCCTCCAGCCCCTGGCTGTGGAAGTAGAAGTTGATCGTATCGAGGCGAAAGCCGTCGACGCCGCGCTCGAGCCAGAAGCGGGTGACGCCCAGCAGAGCGTCCTGGACCTCCTTGTTGTGGAAGTTGAGGTCCGGCTGCTCGGCCAGGAAATTGTGCATGTAGTATTGCTGGCGGCGCGTGTCCCATTGCCACGCCGATCCGCCGAAGATCGACAGCCAGTTGTTGGGCGGGGTGCCGTCCGGCTTGGCGTCCGCCCACACATACCAGTCGGCCTTGGGGTTGTCGCGGCTGGCGCGGCTCTCCTTGAACCAGGGATGCTCGTCGGACGTATGCGAGATGACCTCGTCGATCATCACCCGCAGGCCAAGCCGATGCGCCTCGGCGATCAGCTCGTCGAAATCGGCCAGCGTGCCGAACATCGGGTCGACGTCGCAATAATCCGTGACGTCGTAGCCGAAATCCTTCATCGGCGACTTGAAAAACGGCGAGATCCAGATCGCGTCCGCACCCAGCGAAGCGATATAGGGCAGCCGCTGGATGATGCCTTTCAGGTCGCCGATGCCGTCGCCGTTGGAATCCTGATAGCTGCGCGGATAGATCTGGTAGATGACCGCGCCGCGCCACCAGTCGCGATCGACTGCCAGTTCCGGCTCCTCGATCTTTCGCAGAACAGCCTGCATCATGTCAGCCTCCTTTGACCGAGCCCGCGAGCAGACCGCGGACGAAATAGCGTTGTAGCGAGAAGAACACGATCAGCGGCACGATGATCGTCACGAAGGCCGAAGCCGTCAGGATCTCCCAATCGCCGCCGCGCGAACCGAGCAGCGCGTTGAGCCTGCCGGTCAGAACCAACTGGTCCGAGCCCGAGCCCAGGAAAACCATGGCGACCAGCAGATCGTTCCAGACCCACAGGAACTGGAAGATGGCGAACGAGGCAAGCACCGGGAACGATAGTGGCAGCACGATCTTGACGAATATCTCGAAGTCGCTGGCGCCGTCGATGCGCGCCGATTCCATCAATTCGCGTGGCAGCCCGGCCATGTAGCTCCTCAAGAGGTAGATCGCGAAAGGCAGGCCGAAACCGGTATGCGCCAGCCATATGCCGAGATAGGTCTTGGACGGCACGCCGAACAGTTCCCCCACGCCGTTGTATAGTTCCAACAGCGGAATCAGCGTCATCTGCAGCGGCACGACGAGCAGGCCGATGATGGTCGCGATCAGCAGCGCGCGACCGGGAAAGCGCATCCATGCGAGCGCATAGGCGGCGAAGGCGGCGATCATGATCGGGATCACCGTCGCCGGTATGGTCACCGTCAGCGAGTTGATGAAGGAGCGGCCGATGCCTTCGGAAAACAGCACGTTCGCGTAGTTTTCGGTGGTGAAGCGCGGCGGCACGGTCGCGGCATAATAGACGCGGCGGCCGCGTGTCGCGTCGGAAGCAGCCGGCATCGTCATGATGAAACCGCCGTCGGCGTTGACCTGCAGGGTCTCGCCGTCGCCGAGATCGGCAACGCTGCCGGCCTCGAATTCCGTCGGCGCCTGGGCGCGGATGCCGAAATTGGTGATCGCGCGGCTTCCCGGCTGCTCGAACAGATTTCCTTCCAGCACGAACTTGCCGTCCCTTTCGACCGCCGTGTTGGGCGACGGCAGCCGCCCTGCTTCGGTCTGGGTCGAACTCGTAAGCGCCGTCCACCAGCCGGAGACGATGATCTGATCCTTGTCGCGCAGCGAGGAGATCAGGATGCCGAGCGTCGGAAGCGTCCAGAGCGCGACGAAGAAGAGAACCGCTATGTGGACGCCGAAGCGGCCGACGTAGGACTTGCCGGTCGGATTGGCCATCTCAGTGTCCTCCGGTCTCTTTGTTGGCCTGGCGGATGTTCCAGATCATGATCGGCAGCACCGCGAGCATGATGATGATGGCGATCGTCGCGCCACGGCCGAAATCGCCGCCGCCGCGGAACATCCAGTCGAACATGAGATTGGCGAGAACCTGGCTGTTCCACTGGCCATTGGTCATCGTCAGCACGATGTCGAACACCTTCAGCACCAGTATGGTGATGGTGGTCCAGACGACGGCGATCGTGCCCCATATCTGCGGGATCATAATCTTCCAGAAAATCTGGAACGGGTTGGCGCCGTCGATGACGGCGGCCTCCAGCGTCTCTTCGGGAATGCCGCGCAGCGCCGACGACAGGATGACCATGGCGAAGCCGGTCTGGATCCAGATCAGGATCACCATCAGGAAGAAATTGTTCCAGAATGGCAGCGATATCCAGACCTGCGGCGAACCGCCGAAGAACTGCACGATGGAATTGAGGATGCCTATCTGGGTCTGGCCGTCGCCGCGATATTCATAGACGAACTTCCAGATGACGCTGGCGCCGACGAAGGAAATGGCCAACGGCAGGAAGATCAGGCTTTTGGCGATGGTGCCCCACCAGATCTTGTCGGTCAGAACGGCGATCACCAGCCCGAGGAAGGTGCAGGCGGCCGGAACGACCAGGAGCCAGAGCAGGTTGTTGAAGATCGAGTTGCGAAACTCGCGGTCGCCAAACGCCCATGAATAATTGGCCAGCCCGACGAAATTCTCGCCGCCGCGATCATGGAACGACAGGATCACCGTCTGATACACCGGGTAGATCAGATAGACGACGAGGATGATCAGGGCCGGCCCGATGAAGAGCCATGGCCGGATTATGCCCTGGCGGCGCAGATTGTCGATCGCCGCCCCGCCTTTCACGCCGCGCGAGGGAAAGATCACGTCGAGCAGCTTGTTGGCGCCCCAGAAATAGGCGACGCAGCCGCCGACGCCGATGATGATGACAAGAATCCCCGAAAAAATCTGAGCCGCCATAGGTTCCCTCCTACCTGACTGAACCACTCATACTAACCGGATGGCGATCGAAACGGCCCGCCATCGTCGTGCGTCCTTCGAGGCTCGCCCGCCACGACTTGGTTCTCAACATAGGCGCCCTGCGGGCTCGCACCTCAGGATGAGGAACGTCGCCGCTCCTCACCTTCACCTCTCCAGACAGCACGCTTGGAAGATACTGCCGGCACCACAACGTGCTTCCCTTCGGTGATGACTGGGCGTTCTGCGGGATTTGCCCAGCTCAACTCCTCCTCATCCTGAGGTGCGAGCCCGCAGGGCTTCGACCAGACGAGCCGGGATCGGCGGCGGGCGAGCCTCGAAGGACGCACCCTGGAGACCCGCCGCCTTTCCTACTTGATCGCGTCCCAGCTCTTCTGGATGTCGGCCGCCACATCTGCCGCCGGCTTGCCGCCGACGAGGTCGATCATGCCAGTCCAGAAGGCGCCCGCGCCGATCTTGCCGGGCATCAGGTCGGAACCGTCGAAGCGGAAGGTCGACGCGTTGACCAGGATTTCGCCCTGCTTCTTCAGCGCCTCATTGGCGTAGGCGTCCTTGTTCGCCGACTTGAGCGGCGTGAGCAGGCCCGACTGCGCCATCCAGATCTCGTGCGCGATCGGCATTTCGAGGAATTTTATGAATTCGCGCGCGGCTTTCGAGTCCTTGGTGATCGCGACCAGCGTGCCGGCGCCGAGAACGGGACTGCCAAGTTCCGGCTTGGAGGCCATCGGCGGCAGATAGAAGAAATCCGCGTCCTCGCCGAGCTGCGTGCCTTCCGGGAAGAAGGACGAGATGAACGAGGCCTGGCGATGCAAATAGCATTTCGGCGGGATGCCGAAGAGGCCCTTCGGGCTGTCGCGGAAGTCGGTCGCCGCGACCGCTGCCTTGCCGCCGTCGACATATTTGTCGTTGGTGGCGATGTCAGCAAAGATCTGCAGGGCGTTGACGACAGCCGGGTCGTTGAACGGGATCTCGTTGGTCGCCCACTTGTCGTAGGTTTCCGGCGGCTGCGTGCGCAGCATGATGTCCTCGACCCAGTCGGTCGCCGGCCAGCCCGTCGCTCCGCCGGAACCGAGGCCAATGCACCACGGCACGCCGCCGTCCTCGACGATCTGGTCGGTCAGCGCCTGGAGCTCCTCCCAGGTCTTCGGCACTTCATAGCCGGCTTCCTCAAAATTCTCGGGCACATACCAGACCAGCGATTTCAGGTCCGCCTTGTAGGGAAACCCGAAGAATTTCTCGGCGCCGTCCTTATCCTTGTAGGTGCCGAGGTCGACCCAGGATTGCCCCGCGCCGTAATTGTCCTTCACGAAGGTGGCGACGTCGTCGCCGAGCGGGATGAGCAGTCCCTTGGACGCCAGATCCTGGAGAAGGCCCGGCTGCGGCAGGATCGCGATATTCGGCGGGCTGCCCGCCTGCGTGTCGATGACGATCTGCTGCTCGTAGTTTTCCGACGACGAATAGTTGATCGTCGCGCCGGTGGCCTCGCTGAAATATTCCAGCACCGAGCGGACCAGCGCCTCGTCCTCGCCGCGCCACGGGCCGAAGATCGACAGGGTCTCGCCCTTCAGGTCGACCTTTTTCAGCTCTTCGAAATTGGCCCAGGTGAAGCGGGCGGCGTCCTCGCCCGGCTTGAACTTCAGTTCGGCATGAGCCGGCGTGCCAAGGGCGAGCGCGGCAAGGGCGGCGCCCAGCATCAGGGTTTTTTTCATGATAGTCCTCCCAACGGTTCTCAATGGGGACGGAACCTCCATTCCGTCCTGCCGGCGGCCGCTCGAATGTGCCCCAGCCCCGCGCGGTTCGCAACCGCATAGGTAGAGCTCCCAAAGCGCTTTGGCTGACTGCATCACGCCACCGAACCGTAAAAGAGTCAATAGGTCCGGTTCGTAAACCGATTTAAAATGCGCGAACCCGCGCAGTGCAGCATGCTTTTTTGGCGCTGCAGCATGCAATATCGCTTCTGAACAGGCGATCCGCGACTTATAGTGGATGTCGCGCAATGAGAGACAAAAGCGCCAATCCGGCAGCATTTCAAAGCGCTTTGAGAATCTGGAGCCCCACAGTGAACCTCAAACAGCTGTCGCACATGCTGCAACTTTCGCAGACGACGGTGAGCCGGGCGCTGAACGGCTATCCGGAGGTCAGCGAGGAAACCCGCCGCCGCGTCACCGACGCCGCCAAGCGCCACGGCTATCGGCCGAACCCGAGCGCCAGGCGTCTGGCGACCGGCAAAGCCGGCATGATCGGCTATGTGCTGCCGACCGGCGCGTCAGTCGACATCGACCCGCATTTCGTCGAATTCCTGTCGGGCCTAGGCGACTATGCGCGCTCGCACGAACTCGACCTCGTGCTCAGCCCGGCCGACGCCGACGACGAGGAGACGACCTACCGCCGCGTCGCCGCCAACAAGCAGGTCGACGCGGTCTATATCTCCGCGCCGCGCCCCGCCGACCGGCGCATCTCGCTGGTCAACCAGCTCGGCCTGCCCTTCCTTGTGCACGGCCGCGCCGAAGGGCTCGACTTCGACTATCCCTTCCTCGACATTGACAACGAGGGAGCGTTCCACGAGGCGGCGCGCCTGCTGGTCCAGCTCGGCCACCGCCGCATCGCGCTGATCAATGGCGACGACGGGCAGACTTTCGCGATCTTCCGCGAGCGCGGCGTCAGGCGTGCGCTCGCCTCCGCCGGGCTGGCGCTGCCGCCCGAAAGGATCCGCTCGGTGGCGATGACCGAGGAGAACGGCTACCGCTCGGCACGAAGCCTGCTCGAGCAGCCCGAGCCGCCGACGGCGATAGCCTGCTCCAGCCTGATCATGGCGCTCGGCGTGGTGCGCGCGGTGCGCGATCTCGGCTTGGCCATCCCCGGCGACGTTTCGCTGATCGCCCATGACGACGTGTTTCCGTGGCTGAGGCCCGAGCATTTTTCCGTGCCGCTGTCGACGACGCGCTCGTCGATCCGGGCGGCAGGCGCGCGGATCGCGGAACGCCTGGCGGCGCGGATTTCGGGCCTGGAAGAAGGAGCGCGCGGCGAAATATGGCCGGTCGACCTCGTGGTCCGCGGCTCGATCGCCGGAGCGGCGGGCTGACCGCGCCTATTCCTTCGCCGCATCCGCTTCCTTCGCGGCGTCCGCCGCCTTGGCGTTGAGCAGGCCGTAGCCGAAATCGCCGTCGCGGCCGGCGCTGCCGAGATCGGTGGCGGTATCGGCCAGCGCCTTCTCGATCCAGTCGGCGGAGCGCTCGGGATTGCTGCGGATCAGGTTGGCGACCGCGCCAGAGACGATCGCGGCGGCGAACGATGTGCCGGTGACCAGGTCCGAGCCGCCGCCGACCGGCGCGATCATGTCGACGCCGGGCGCAGAAAGGTAGACATAAGGGCCGCGATTGGCCTGCTGCATCAGCCGGTCCTGCTCGTCGGTCGCGGTCACGGCGGTCACGCCGGCATAGGCGGCGGGGTAGCCGAACGGCGCCTTCGGGCCGTTATTGCCGGCCGCCGCGACCAGCACCATGTTTCGCGCCCGGGCGTTGCGGCAGGCGGTCTCCAGCAACTCGTTGCGCGGGCCAACGAAGCTCATATTGATGATGCGCACATCCCTGCCCGCCGCCCAGTCGAGCGCGCTCAGGATCGTATCCATGGTCGACTTGCCGTTCTCGAAGGCGCGGGCGTGGTAGATGCTCGATCCCGGCGCCATGCCGCGAAACGGCCCGGTGCCGGCGATCAGCCCGGCGACCGAGGTGCCGTGGTCGCGCGAGGCGATCTCGACCTCCGGCATGGCGTCGAAAATCTCGGCAACAACGCCTTTCAGCGCCGGATGTGTCTCGTCCACCGCTGTGTCGATGACGGCGATGCGGACGTCCTTGCCGCTGGCCACGGCCGAATCGAGCGCAATGCGCTGGAAGGCGTAGTTGACGACGGCCGGCGCCTGCTGGAGGTGGTAGACATGGTTGGGCACGCGGCCCTGCGCGCGTCCGTCGGCGGCAAGCTGGGCCAGCACGATGCCGACCGGCCGGCCATCGGGAATGCCGAAGCGCACGACGGTCAGGCCGAGCAGCGTCGAAAGCCGCTGCGAGCGGACTTCGAGTCCGAAATCCGCCGCGATGTCCTGAACGACCGCGCCGTCGCCTTCGATCGTCACCAGCACCTCGTCGGGAACGAATTCGCCGGCGATCGCCTGTGCGGGTGCTGCAAGCGGCTTGCGCGCAGCAGTGGCAGCGGCAGGGCCGAGTGGATTTTGCGCCGGCACAGGCGGCGTTCCTCCCCCTTGCGAAGTTGAGGGTTGCGCCTGTCCCGCGCCGCTGCCCGGCTGAGCCGGCTCGCCCCCGGCCGGATTGGGAAACAGGTCGAACAGCAAATCCGGCAGCAGTACGGCATTCTCGGCACCGCCGTTTGCCGGATTGGTCGCTTCAGGCCGAACCGTCGGCCGATCGGTCGGCAGCGCACCGGAAGGGTCGTTGGTCTGCGCCAAAGCGGGAGCCGCGCCTATAAGCACGGCCGCCGAAAACGCGATCCTGAATGCCCTACCCGCCATTGCCCGGTTTCCTGCCCTCGGAAACAGTCTCGGCAAAGGGCTGGGCGGCAATAAGGCCGACCAGCCTGTCATAGTCGGCGGCGGTCTTCGCGGGGATGGCGATGCGGAACACGCCGCCCGCCGTCGGCCCGCCGGCGATGGCCGCGCCGTTTTCCACGAGGAACGCCGAAATGTCGGCCATGCCTGCATCGGGCCTGAACTTGACGAAGGCAAACGGCATCATGCCGATGCCGCCTTCTTCTCCCGCGATCTCGAAATCTCCGCCCTGCCTGCCGGTGTCGAGCGCCGCCTGGACGACAAGCAGCATGACCGCCGCGGCGGCCGTCGCCCAGGCTAGCCCCGCCGGCAGGCCGGCAACCCGTTCCCAGGCGTTGGCGAGCCAGGATTTTCCCGCCTGCGTCCTCGCAGGCCCGGCTTCCACTTCCAGCGCCTTCGAAAAGCGGCTCAGCGCATCGGCGGGCGGCCGCAGCGCCTCGTTGGCCGCGACCGCACCGGCGAATTCCGCATCCGCCTCGGCGAGCGCCACCGCTGCCTCCGGGTCGGAGGCCAGCCATTCCTCGACGGCTTCGAGGTCGTCGCCTTCCAGCGTACCATTCAGGTAGAAGGGCAGTAGCGCTTCCAGTTCGTCGCGGCGCGACATGTTTTCCTCGGCGCTCATGGCCACCCCCTGTCGTGACCGGCGGCCTTCAGAGCCTCGCCTAGCTTCTTGCGGGCGTAAAACATCCGGGTCTTCACCGTCGCCACGGGTATCGACAGTATCTCGCCGATCTCGCTGACCGACTTGCCGTGATAATAGGCGAGGTCGACCACCGTGCGGTGCTCCTCGGGCAGCGCGTCGACCATGCGCCTGAGCGCCGCCGCCTTGTTCTCCTTCATCACCGTCACTTCCGGCGTGTCGGCGCTGTCCGCGACAGCCGCAGCGTCATCGTCGTCGATCCACGCCTCGCTTTTCTTGCGCAGATGCGACAGCGCCTTGAAGCGGGCGATGCCGAGAAGCCAGGTCGAGACTTCCGACCGGCCCTCGAAGCGCGGCGCCTGCCGCCACAGCTCCAGAAATACTTCGTTGGCTATGTCGTCCGCCATCGCTTCCGATCCCGTCTGGCGCGCCACGAAGCGGTAGACCCGCGCGTGGTGCCGCATGAACAGAAGCCGCACGGCGGCGCGGTCACCCTTGGCGACGCGGCCTACCAGGTCACGATCGGTATCGTTCGTCATGACCGGCGCTTCTGTCGGCTCTGTCGCATGCGGCCCCGGAAAGGTTCACCCCGTTGGTGAAGGATTAGCCCAAGAGCGGAAACTGCGCCAGCTTGAGAGGCATTGGCGCGCATCTCGCCGGTTGGCCGCAGAGGCAGTTTGTTACTTTCCGCCCCCGCGAACGCGTCGACTGCCGCCGCCTTCCACCCCTACCAGTGCGTCCTTCGAGGCTCGCTGCGCTCGCACCCGTCCTTTGCCCCGCCCGGTTTTCACCGTCTGGCCATTTCAAAGAACGCTCCCTTTGCAGGGAAAGTCGGGAAGCGGGGCGCATGGCCTTGCCTACCGAAACTTAAATACGTGGCGCAGCTTCCGCGCCCCGCCGGTGTCTGTCGCCACGGTCGACCGGTCACGCGCCCCGCTCCATGTTTTTTCCATGGACAATGGCGCGCGGATGATCCGCCTTCCGTTCACGAAGCATTGGCGCTTCGCTCGGAATGCCGGCCCGTCGGACGCCCTCAGGCCCGTGGGAACCGAATCCACGGGGGTCACCGCCACCCTACCGATCCCCGGTCCGGAACCGGTTCCCGCAAGGGCGATGCCGAGGATTATGCGGGTGGGGCGGGATGTGTGCACAAATGCAGGTGCGAAATTCTTGTCGCCGGCTGTTATGCCATTGATCCGCAAGGCGGATTTCTTTGGTCGAGCCGGAACGGCGGTGGATTCTATCCACTTTTAAGATCGCAGCTAAAGCGCAAATCTCTTTGAGGGAGGGTTGGTGCGGCAGTGCGGGGCGTCGCTCTCCTCCTTGAGGGGAGGTGCCGAGCGCAGCGAGGTGGATGAGGGGTGTTGGACGGAGTGCCACAGTTCTTGATTGATCGCATCGCGAGATGCACAATCTTCCCGTCTCATTTCTTCCAACACCCCTCATTCGTCTTGGCGCTTCGCGCCAATCCCACAAGGGACAAGGGGAGAGGCGCATATCGCTTAGCCCTCCCCGTTGTGGTTGATCGCACGGGCAGGCAAACTGCCCGAGGAGGCATGACCAGATGGCGCGAGCCCAATTCAAAATGCTCCGGTGCGCGATTGCCGGCTTGGACGCTGTGGAAGCGGAGACGCGCCACACATTTCCGCGCCATACGCACGAGCAGTTCGGCATCGGCGTCATCCATCGCGGCGCGCAGAAATCGCTGAGCGGCCGCGGCATGGTGGAGGCCGGCCCCGGCGATGCGATCACCGTCAATCCGGGCGAGGTGCATGACGGCGCGCCGATCGGCGACGCTGGCCGCTCCTGGCGCATGCTCTATTTCGACCCGGCTGTGATCGCCGAGGCCGCCCGCGACATCAGCCAGGGCCGGACGACCACGTTCGAATTCACCCGGCCGGTCATCGGGGACATTCGGATCGCCGCCCGCTTCGGCGCGCTGTTTTCGGCGGTGACGGCAGGCAGGCAGGCCACCGAAGACGAAGCGACCCCGGCCGGAGCGCAAGCGTCGGTCGCGCGCGAGGAAACGATGCTGATGCTGCTGGCGGAGGTCATGCGCGACGGCAACGGTTTCGCCCCGGACAGATCAATTCCCGCACCGATTTCCGCCGCCCGCAGCTTGATCGACGACGATCCGGCCGCGGCGATCACGCTGGCCGATCTGGCGCGCGAGAGCGGCCTCAGCCGGTTCCAGGTGCTGCGCGGCTTCGCCAGGGCGACCGGGCTCACGGCCCATGCCTACATTCTCCAGCGCCGACTCGCAGCCGCGCGGCGGCTGATCGCGCAAGGCAGGCCGTTGGCGCAGGCCGCCCTCGACAGCGGCTTCGCCGACCAGAGCCACATGACCCGGACGTTCGTGCGGACCTACGGCATCTCGCCCGGCGCCTATGCCGAAGCGGTCGGCTGATTTCCTGACTGCAATTTCGTTCAAGACCGGCAGCGTCCTATCGGCTTTCCTGCGGCTCCGAAATCCCGAAACGGAGCGCCATCATGACCCCCGAATATCTGCTGACGTCGATCATCGTCATTCTCCTGCCGGGCACCGGCGTGCTCTACACGCTGGCCTTCGGGCTGAGCCGGGGCTGGAGCGCCAGCGTGCTCGCCGCGATCGGCTGCACGCTGGGCATCGTCCCGCACATTGCGGCGAGCATAGCCGGGCTGGCCGCACTTCTGCACACCAGCGCGCTGGCTTTCCAGGTGGTCAAATATCTCGGCGTCGCCTACCTTTTCTATATGGCCTGGGGCGTGATGCGGGACGGCGGCGCGCTGCAGATTTCCGAACGCCAAGCGACGCTCTCGCCGGCGAGGATCATTGCCAACGGCTTCATGCTGAACATCCTCAACCCGAAGCTGTCGCTGTTCTTCCTTGCCTTCCTGCCGCAATTCGTGCCGGCGAACACGCCGAACCCGACCTCCTACATGCTGGGACTGGCCGGCGTGTTCATGGCGCTGACCTTCATCGTCTTCGTCGGCTATGGCGCGTTCGCATCGGCGACCCGGCGCTACGTCATCTCCCGGCCGAGCGTGCTCACCTGGCTGCGGCGCGGCTTTGCCGGCGCCTTCGCAGCGCTTGGACTGCGGCTGGCTTTGTCGGACCGCTGACCCCCGCTCGGTGAACCTTTCTCCTTTCCGCCGCGACTGAGCGTCCAGGAGCCGCATGGTGCGGCCTCCGGAAAGGAAAACCCATGACCACGAACATCGAGTGTCACGGGTCAGCGGGACCATCCGGCGCCCGGCGCGATCACCGTCCGAAGGACGGCGCGCCGGGTTTCCGGCTGGTTCCGTTGACGCTGCGTGACTGCAAGCGTACCGTGTATGAGAGAATTGGATACCGGACTGCCAGGGGGGAAAGTGCCGGGATCGCGCGGACAAGTGGCCGCGCGGCAGTTCAGGCGGTTTCTCCAGCCATCGTGGGGAGAAACCAAATGCCGCGCCATCGCGCACCGTCCGCCTGCCTGCCCGCCGGCAATCATCCTTCGCACGATCTGCGCAAGAATCTCGCCTCGACGAGCGCAATCGTCGCGCTGGCGCTGACCGCCGGGCTCTGGTTCGCCAATCCCGGCAGGGCGCAGGAAACGCAGATATTCCATCCGGGCGCGATGGCGGTGACCGGCTTCTCCGGCACCATCATCCCGAATTTCGACGAGGGGCTGCCGCCCGGCGTCGATCCGGTCGACGAGACCTTCATCGACCTCGACCGCGCGACCTTGCGCGTTTTCGACGTCAATGCGCTTGGCGGCCCGCCTTCTGGGCAGCTCGTCTATACCCCGCAGCCCTTCGAAGTCATGGCCGGCCAGATCGGCCAGGTTTTCGGCCTCGCCTATGACGACGGCATCCGCGACGGCATCCCGAGCGGCGTGCCGAACCTCTATGCGGCCGCTAGCTCGCTGCATGGCGTCCGCATCGTCACGCCCGACGAGGACGATGACGGCAGGCCGGAACGCCAGCGCCGCGGCGCGGAGGGCGCGACCTTCATGGAAGGCCAGTTCGCTGAGGAGAGCGGCGGCAGCCCCGGCTCGATCTGGAAGATCGACGGGCTGACCGGCCAGGTCTCGCTGTTTGCAGACATCGACAGCAACAGCGGGCCGGGCATCGGCAATGTCGCCTTCGACAAGGCGCACCGGCAGTTCTTCGCCTCCGACCTCGACACCGGTCTGATCCACCGTATCGGCGCCGAGGGCGCCCTGATCGACATCTTCGATCACGGCGTCACAGGACGGCCGGCGCGCGGCCTCGATCCGGTCGCCGACGACGGCGCCGTGATGGACATTCAGGGCGCGGCCTTCGACAGCGAGGACCCCGACACCTGGGGCTACACGCAGGACGAACGCCGCGTCTGGGGCGTCCAGGTGCATGGCGGCCGGCTCTACTACGCCGTCGGCCAGAAGGCCGAAATCTGGTCCGTCGGCATCGCCCGCGACGGGACGTTCGCCGGCGATCCGCGCTGGGAGCTGACGGTCGCCGCTCCTGAGGAACTGGCGGTCACCGACATCGCCTTTGACACGCGCGGCTTCATGTATCTCGCCCAGCGCGGCGAGATCGACAACCGCTACGACTACAGCCGCTTCGCCGATTCCGGCGACGGCGTCGTGCTGCGCTACTGGCGAGAAAGCCCCGACGATCCGGCGACGGAATCGATCTGGGTGGAAGCGCCGGAGGAATATGCGGTCGGCTTCCCCGAAGGCCACCGCCAGAGCGCGGGCGGCATCGACCTGCAATATGGCTATGACGCGCAGGGCAATCTGAACACCAATGCCTGCGCCGACACGCTGGCGAAGACCGGCGACAGGCTGCGCGACAATCCGGCGCTCGAAGAGCAGCTCATCCCCGGCGGGCCGCTGGCCGTGCACGGCGTGCAGATCACGCCGACGCCGCTGGTGCGGCCGAAGAACGAGCCGCCCTTCGGCAGCTGGTTCGTCGATTTCGACGGCTTCTTCGAAGACCCGGAAGTCGAGGGCCATGTCGGCGACGTGGAAGTCTGGCGGCCTTGCGAAGGCCGCGCTGGCTATTACGAGCCGGTTCCGGGCGGCTACCGGCCGCCCTTCTGGCCGCCGGATTTCATTCCGCCGGAAGACTACCCGCCCTGCATCGACCTCGACGCAGTCGAGTATTTCTGCACGCCGGCCGGGCTCGAGGCCGATCTCTACGTGCGTGACGTCGCCGGCATCGGCGGCGACACGATCAAGGCCGACTCCAGGACACCGGGGATCGGCGTTTCGCCCCTGCAGCAGACCCAGCCTGCAGGCGGTCCGTTCACATTGGGCATCACCGGGCATTTCCCCGGCGAGAATGTCGATGTCGGGCTCTGCTTCTACAAGGAAGCCGATGCCGAACGAGGCGGCTACTACCCGTGCTGCAAAGTCACGGTGACGCTCGAAACGCCACCCGCAAGCTGCGAACCGTGAGGGAGGGAGAGATGACCATGTTCTTACATCTTCCCTTAGCGGGACGCACTGAAACCGATGTCATGGAGACAATCATGAAACCTGCAACCATCACCGCGCGCGCGTCGCGCTGGCTGATGGCGGCCGGGCTAGCGTTTGCCTCCTTGGGCATCGCACCCGCCGCCGCACAGACGCCGCTTGTGGTTCCGGCCGACGACAGGCCGCTCATCGAACTCGACAGGCCCGATGGACCCGTTCGGGAACGCGAGCGCGTCGAACCGTTCTTCGAGAAGGTCGGCAAGCAGATATCTTGCGAATACGTCAAATACCGTCTGCGCTTCGGCGCAGAAGGCGAACCGGAAGTCCTGAACAGCGAAAAATTCGGCAATGAGTTGAAGCAAATCCGCATGGATTTCCGCGACCAGCTTCCGGCCGGGCTTTCGGTGGTCAATGTCGAGGTGAACGGCGACATCACCGACTCTGCGGGCGGACCCGCCCCGGCGGCATCCGTCTCGACGACGGGCTCGCCCGACGACACGGTGACGATCGAGGATTTCCGGCTGTCGGGAACCGACCTCGACGGCGACGGCCTTCCCGACCGGCGCTATTTCGACGTGATCATCACCGCCAAGATCGACCTCGCCGCCTTCCCGGCGGCGACAACGGTCGACAATCAGGGTTTCGTCACGCTCGCCCGCCCGGGCGCTGCGGCGATCGAGATCCCTTCGCATGATCCGGCATTGCCGGACGACGGCGATTTCCTGACCGGCAAGCCGACCAGGATCGGCATCGACGTGACCGATTGCGAACCGCCTCCGCCACCGCCTCCGGGCGGCGACGAGGCCTGTTTCGAGGTCGAGACCGGCGATGTCGACTGCGTGCCGGGCGGCGGCGCCTTCATCTACAACATGCCTGTCGGCGCCGAAATGGCCGGCAAGTGGGTGCAGCTTCGCACCACGACGCCGGGCATCACCGTCGCTCCGGCGGCGCAACTCGTGCCGGCAGGCGGCGGCGTGCTTGCCTGGACCGTCACCGGCGCGCTGCCGGGCGATGTCGTCCACCTGATCGTCACCGGCATCGAAACCTACGCCGGACCTGAAGAGGGTGTCGGCCTCTGCTGCACGCAGACCGTCGACCTCGTCATCCCGGAAGATCTCGATTGCCCGGACGAGCGCGGCGAACCCGACATCAAGGTCGAAAAGCGCGCGGACGTGGCGACCTGCACGGTCGAAGGCGGCTGCAACTTCACGATCACCGTCTCCAATGTCGGCGACGCGCCCTATAACGGCAAGATCGTGCTGGACGAGGTCACCCTGCCCGGCAACGCGACTATCGACAGCGGCCCGAACCCGCCATGGGTCTGCGCCCCGTTGACCAGCCCGATGAGCTGCGAGCATCCCGCAACCACGCTCAACCCGGGCGAATCCATCGACCTGAAGCTCGGCTTCAAGCCGGGTCCCGGCTGGGACGCGCGCTACATCCGCAACTGCGCCGCATACAATTATCCGGGCAGCGAGAAGGAGCTGTTCGGCTCGCAGGCCAACGACAGGGCCTGCGCGGCTATAAAACTCTGCCGTCCCAACGATCGGGATTGCAGGCCTCCGGTGGAGAAGAAGGTCGATCTCGGCATCACCAAGCAGGCCCGCACTCCGGTCTGCTCGCCCGACGGCGTCTGCTTCTTCATCATCAACGTCATCAACACCGGCACCGAGACCATCAACGGCCCGATCACCGTCATCGACGAATATCCGGTCAACGTGCCGGCCTCGTCCGATTTCGTGCCGTCGCCGCCATGGTCGTGCGTGCCGGAAGTGGCCGGGCGGTTCCGCTGCGACCATCCGGGCGTGGTCCTGGTTCCAGGCGCTTCCATCCCGCTTGGCGTCAAGGCGATCGTTGGCGACGACTTTCCCGCCGACCTCATAGAGAACTGCGCCGAAGTGCTGCCCGTTGCCGATGAGAGCGATCTCACCAACAACAAGGCATGCGCAAAGGCACGCATTCCCCGCCGCGACCCGGGCAAGCCTACGCTCCGCATCACCAAGACCTGCGAAGCGGTGGCGGGCGCTGCCGGCTATGCCTGCCGCATCACCGTCACCAGCCTAGGTACTACCGCCCCATCGGGTCCGGTCCGGGTCAACGACGCGGCCGAACTGATCGGCGCCGGCACGCCCGTCCAGATCCAGACCGTCTCCCCCGACGGCGCGGAGTGGAGCTGCGGACCGGTTCCGGCCGACACGCTGTCGTGCCAGATCCCTGGCGAAGTGATGACGCCCGGGACGAGCCGCCATTTCGACGTGACCGTGAACGTCTCGCCGAACGAGCGGTTCGAAAACTGCGCCCGCGCCTCGTACGGGCCCGCTCCGGGAGACGACATCGTCTATCCGATCGGCGAAGCCTGCGCGCAGGGTGGATCGAACATCAAGGTCGAGAAGACCGGCGACCGCGAATGCCGAGTCGGCGAGCCCTGCACGTTCGAGGTCACCATCCGCAACGACAGCGACACGGCGTTCAACGGGCCGGTGAGGATCGGCGACGCTATCGGCGTCGAAGGTCTCGGCCGTCTTGAAGGCGTCGAGATCGCCGAAGTCGTGCCGCCCTTCGGCTGCGCGCCGGAGCCGACGACGCTGCCCATCTCCTGCGTCGCCGACCTCTCGCTCGGAGCCGGGGAAGCCAAGGTCCATCAGGTCACCGTGGTGATCCCGGACGACGGCCGCTTCGACAACCAGAACGGCCCGATCAACGGCCGCAACTGCGTGGCGGTGCTCAGCCCCGATACGCCGGTGCGCAATGGCGGCGGCCTTTCAGAGGGCCAGTCGCTTGTCGAGGGCTCGCCGGAGGAAGGCCAGTATGCCTGCCATCCGTTCACGATCTCCAAGCCCGAACAGCCCAAGGATCTGTGCTCGGAAGGGTTCGTGATGAACGACGCCGGCCGCTGCGTCTGCCCGGAAGGGACGACCTTCCGCAATGGTCGGTGCACGGGCGACCAGGGCACCACACCGATCCCGACGCCGAAACCGCAGCCGCAACAGTGCAACCTGCTGCCCGGCCAGATCCGGACGCAGGACGGCCGCTGCATCTGCCCGCGCGGCGCCGAACTGCGCAACAACCGCTGCGTCAGGGACGTTCCGCCCGTGCAGCAGTGCACGCTCCTGCCCGGCCAGATCCGGACCCAGGACGGACGCTGCATCTGCCCGCGCGGAACCGAGCTGCGCAACAACCGCTGCGTCAAGGACGTTCCGCCGGTTCGCCAGTGCACGCTGCTGCCCGGCCAGATCCGGACGCAGGACGGTCAGTGCGTTTGCCCGCGCGGCACCAGGCTGCAGAGCGGGCGTTGCCGCCCGGTCGTGGTCGAATGCCCGAAGGGGACGCGGTTGGTGCGCGGTCAATGCGTGACCATCCCGCGCGAGCCGACCTGCAAACGCGGCGAGGTGCTGCGCAACGGACGGTGCATCGCCGTCCAGCCGCAACGCTGCCCACGCGGCACGATCGGCACGCCGCCGAACTGCCGCAAGGTGCAGGTCCAGCCGCTGCGCTGCCCACGCGGCACCGTCGGCACGCCTCCGAACTGCCGAAAGGTGACGCAACCCACTCAGCCCAGCATCCAGATCAATCCGGATGCCCTGAGAAAGCTCCTGCCCCGGCGCGAGACGCAGCCGCAAGACAACAACCTGAAGGCCCAGTAACAACGAAGCTTCAGGCAAAGACCCCGCCGGTCAGCCGGCGGGGTTTTTGTTTGCCCGCGCGCGCTTTGTCCGGCCCGTGAACCATTTCGCGCCGTCCCGCGACACACCTCCGGAAATGAACATCATCCAGGAGGAAACAATGTCTATCCATGCGAAATCGATGAAATGTACCGTCGCGGCCGTGGCGCTTGCCGCTGCCGCCCTCTCCGCCACCCCTGCTCTTTCGGACGACGCCAAGCTGAAGTCGATGTCCTTCAATGCCGAGAGCGCCAACACCACCATCCATGTCATCTCCACCGACGGCCAGAAGTGGGACAAGCTGAAAAGCGGCAACGTCCTGTTCTGGGGCCACATGAAGGTGGACACCAAATGGTCGGGCTATGTCGAGGAAGTCGCCGTCGTTCTCGGCCACTGCTCAGGCAATACCTGCAAGTCGTTCCCGCTTCTGTGGTCGGACGGCGTCGGCGAACGCGATTACAACCATCAGAGAAATTTTTCCTTCCCGACCAGCAAGATCCCGGTCTCGTCCGATACCGGGATCGCAGTGGTCACCTATGGCGACGCCATCATTTCGAAATGCAACCAGCATCTTGCCGCCGATGGTCCGACGAAATCCTACAGCTTCTCGCACGAGCTCCACGCGACGCTGGCGGCCAGTACAGACAAGGCGGTTCTCGACAGCAATATGGTGGTCGAGGCGAACGCGGACTGGCCTGCCTATCCGGACGACATCGACCACACGCGCTCCGACTCGTTTCAGGTGCAGGTCGTCTGCGACCCGGTCATCAAGTCGCCAACGGACGATCTCGCGCATGATTTCGGCGAGTTCGACGTAGAGAACGTAAAACTGTTCCTGACCACCTATCAGAACCAGCAGCCGGGCTCGAACCCCGGCACCGTCTGCCCGGCGCTGAAAGTGACGAGCCGCGCCCAGGCCAATCAGGCCGGGCCGGTCTCGATGCGCATCTGGCGGCAGAAGAATGGCGGCCCGATCACCTCGGAGTTCAAGCAGGCCTGGGCCTCCTTCGACGCCGCCAAGAACGGCTACTTCGCCACCTATGAGAGCTGGGAAGACGTCGGCACGACGTCTTATTTCCAGTTCAAGACCGAGATCGTCGAGAACGACCCCTTCGCTCCGTTCGACGGCTGGAAGGACATCACCGTCCACTGCACCAGCCCGGGCGGCGGCGGCCTGGCTCCGCTGCCGCCCGTCAACCCCGACCAGCCGAAGCCGCAGGCGAAGTGGCAGGGCGAGGTAATCGTCGCCGACAGCGCCGGCCACGACAAGTCGTGCCCGCGCAAGGGCCAGGTGTTCTTCGAGGTGACCCGCGAAGCCCCCGGCGATTTCGACTACCGCATAAGCTGCTCCAACGGCGCCTTCTTCACCGGAACGGCGACCGGCTACGACCAGGGCAGCGGTGTGTTCGAGGCCTATGGAGCGCATGACCTCTCGATCACCAAGACCCGCTCGATCCAGTGCACGTTGCAGGAGCTGCAGCCGGCGCCGGTGACGGTGGCCGTCGACAAGGAGGACTTCACCTGCAACAACCCGGCGATCGACCCGGATGCCGACGACGTGACTTCCGACCCGCGCCCGAACCCGGCCAAGCCGGTCTTCCCCGCGATCATCGCTACGCCGGAGCCGAAATGCGACCGTGGCGAAAAACTGGTCCGCGGCAAGTGCGTCGGCAAGCCGGAGATCAGCATCCTCTGCAAGCCGGGCTTCGACCTAGTCGGCAAGAAATGCGTGAAGAAGCCCGTGATCGCGATCGCCTGCAAACGCGATCAGATCCGCGTCGACGGTAAGTGCGTGAAGAAACCCGGCGTGAGCATCCATTGCCTGCCTGGCTATAAGCAGGTCGGCAAGAAGTGCGTGAAGAAGCCGGAGATCGTGCAAGCCTGCAAGCGCAACGAACAGCGCATCAACGGCAAATGCGTCAAGAAGCCGGAAGTCAGCATTCTGTGCAAAAAGGGTTTCAGGCTCGTCGGCAAGACATGCGTCCGCATTCCGACTTTGACCCAGACCTGCGCCCGTGGCGAGAAGCTGGTTCGCGGCAATTGCGTCGGCAAGCCCGACAGCGCGCCGGTCAAGACCTTCGTCGCGCCAAAACCGAAGCGCAACAAGGCGTCTGCCTTCCGACAGCTCCAATTGCCGAAGGCCAGGCTACAGTTGCGCCGTCAGAAGTAGTCGAGTTCTGAGGTTCTCAGGCGGGGCGGCTTCGGCCGCCCCGTTCTGTCGTGGAATGCGTAGTGTTGTTACGGCGGAAGTTATGGTGCGGCTTCGAAAACCTTGTCGCCCTCGATCCAGACCCCGCGCACGTCCAGCCCGTCCGACAGGTGCACGATATTGGCCGCAGCTCCCGGCGAGAACCGGCCGTGGCGATTGCCCTGGCCGATGCTTTCGGCGGGGTAGAGCGAGGCCATGCGCAGCGCCTCGCCGAGTTCAACGCCGATCTCTCTGTGCATGAAGCGCACGGCGGAAATCATGTCGAGATCGGCGCCGGCCAGCGTGCCGTCCTCCAGCGTCAGGCGGCCGTTTTCGCGCCTTATGGTGCGGTCGTTCAGCGTGAACGAGGTCATGTCCGTGCCGATCGTCGCCATGGCGTCGGTGACGAGGAATATCTTTCCGGGTCCTTTTTTCGCGCGCAAGGCGATGCCGATCGTGGCCGGATCGACATGGATGCCGTCGGCGATCAGCCCGCAGGACAGCGCGCCGGCGTCGAGCGCGGCGCCGACCAGACCCGGCTCGCGGTTGCCGACCTGGCTCATCGCGTTGAACAGATGCGTGACCATAGACGCGCCGGCTTCCGCCGCGGTCGCGGCAAGCGCATAACCGGCGTCGGAATGGCCGAGGCTCACCACGACGCCGCCGGCCGTCAGGTTCGCGATTTGCCAGGCGGCCACGGTTTCGGGAGCCACGGTGGTCAAAAGCACCGGCAACCTTACGCGCGCCGCAATCAGCGCCGCCGCGTCGGCCTCGCTCATCGGGCGGATCAGCGCCGGATCGTGCGCGCCCTTGCGGGCGATCGACAGATGCGGGCCTTCGAGGTGAAGTCCGAGGAAGCCTGGTATCTTCCGCCAGGTCGCCTCGGCTCCGGCGGCGATCGCCTGCGCGGTAATTTCGGGCGTATCGGTGATCAGCGTCGGCAGCAGCGCCGTGGTTCCGAACGGCGCATGCGCCCGGCAGATGGTGCGGATCGTCTCGGCATCCGGGCGGTCGTTGAACATGACGCCCCCGCCGCCATTGACCTGGACATCGACGAAGCCTGGCGCAAGCAGGCCGCCCTCGGCTTCTACCACGCGCAAGCCGGCCGGAATCGCGTCCGCCGCGACGATTGAGTCGACCGACCCATCGCGGATGAGCAGAGCGGAGCCTTCATGCCACGCCTTGCCATCGAAAATGGTTGCGCCCCTTATGGCGAACGGTCCGCTCATAGCGTTTCGGTCACCTTGCGCAGGTTGGGCGGCTCGTCCGGGTTCAGTCCGCGATGGCGCGCGAAGGCCTCGACGAAACCGTAGAACGACACGATTAGCGCCAGCGGGTCGGTCAGCGGGTGCCCGGTGTCGACATGGGGAATCTTTTTTGCCTTCGCCGCGAGACCGGAAGTGATGAACACCGCAGCGCCCTTGCCGGAGAGCCCATCCGCCGCCTCTGCCATGGACGGCTCCGAGGCGTCGCGCGCGGCAAGCGCCAGCACTGGAAAGCTCGGGCCCACCAGCGCCAGCGGCCCGTGCATGACTTCGGCCGCACTATAGGCCTCGGCGTGCATGGCGCAGGTTTCCTTGAATTTCAGCGCCGCCTCGCTGGCGATGGCGAAGGACGGGCCGCGGCCGAGGATGAACAGCGAATTCTGGCCGGTCAGCGCGGCCGAAATCTCCATCCAGTCGCATTCGACCGCCTTGCGAAAATGTCCGGGCAACCGGCCGAGGGCGGCGAGCAGCGCTTCGTCGCCGGTGCAATGCGCCATCAGGGCGAGGCCGGCTACCGCCGAATTGACGAAGGTCTTGGTCGCGGCGACGCTGCGCTCGGGGCCGGCCAGGATGTCGATGGCATGGTCGGAGGCGCGTGCGAGCGGCGAATTGGCAGTGTTGGTCAGCGCGATGGTCAGCGCGCCGGCGTCGCGCGCGCTTTGCGCCATCGCGACTATGTCGGGGCTCTTGCCCGACTGCGAGATGGCCAGGCAGGCCGAGCCTGCGAGATTCAGCTTCGCGCCGTAGATGGAGGCAATGGAGGGGCCGATCGAAGCGACGGCAATGCCGGCGGTAAGTTCCACCGCATATTTCATGAACGAGGCGGCGTGGTCGGAGGAACCGCGCGCCACCGTGACCAGGAAGCCTGGATTGCGCTCGCGCACCCCGCGCCCCGCTTCGGCCAGCGCCTCCTTCGAGCCGTCGAGCAGGCGGGCTACTGCGTCTGGAATCTCGGCGATCTCGCGCCGCATATGCGTCATCATGGTCAAGCCGCCGCTCCCGGATTGTCGGCGCGCCCGCTCAAGCGCAGTTCGGCGACGAAATCGTATGCGTCGCCGCGGTATATAGAGCGGGTGAATTCTATCACCTTGCCGCTGGCAAGATAGGAAATCCGCTCGATGTTCAAGCTTGCGGAGCCCGCCGGCACGTCGAGCAGGCGAGCGTCGGCCTCGCCGAGATTGGCGGCGGAGATGCGCTGCACGGCGCGTACCGGGCGGTTGCCGGTCTTTTCCAGCGCCGCATAGAGCGATGAGCCGACAGCGGCTGGATCGGGCAGCGCGGTCGCGGACAGCGACGCCCGCTCGATCGCCAGCGGCGTGTCATTGGCGATGCGAAGGCGGCTGACGCGCGCCACGAACTCCTTCGACGACAGGCCGAGTACCATCATCTCGTCGGGCGAAGGCGGATAGATGCCGCGGTCCAGCCAGGTGGAGCGCACCGTCATGCCGCGCCTGGCCATGTCCTCGGTGAAGGATGTCAGCAGCGACAGCGACTGCTCGACGCGCTCCACGCGCGGCGCGACGAAGGTGCCGGAGCCGTGGCGCTGGACGAGGATGCCGCCCCTGACCAGATCCTGAACCGCCTTGCGCACCGTCACCCGCGACACATCCGCCTTGAGCGCGATGTCGCGCTCCGAGGGCAGCGCGTCGCCCGGCCCGATGATGCCTGCATGGACGGCGTCCTCTATGCTCTTCTTCAATTGCAGATAGAGCGGCGCGCCACGCTGGGCGGCGTTCCTGACGCTAGTGAATATCTGCTCGGCGGCGTCAGCCATCGGCCTTGCTTCCGCCCGGGCCGAAGAGCCGCGCCGCCATCGCGACCGCGCCGCCCAGCGCATCCTGCAGCGGCGGGCGCACCATGGCCCGATATTTTTGCGAAAGGCGTGGCTCCAGGAGCGGCGCAAGGCCGCCAAGCAGGCAGAGCGGATCGCTTTCGCGCAGGTCGAGCACGCCGAGCGAGGCCTCGATGTCGGAGACGGCGCGGGCGAGAATCCGCTCGGCGACCGCGTCGCCCTTTGCGGCGTACTCGAACACCATCGGCGCAAAGCCGCCGAAATCGCCGGGCTTGGCGGTGGTCGTGAACTCGACGACGTCGCGCGGATTGCCCCTGAACACGGCAAGCAGCGCCTCGGTGAGCGGCGAGCCGTCGCGGATATGGTCATAGGCGAGCATCGTTTCCTCGAGCAGGTCGCGGCCGATGCGACCGCCGCTGCCCTGGTCGCCGATCAGAAAACCCCAGCCGCCGACGGTGCGGACCTGGCCATCCCGGCGCACCATGAAGGCGGTGCCGGTGCCGAGCACGGCGATCGCGCCGTCGGCCTGGCCGAGCGCGCCTTCGAGCGCGATCAGCGCATCGCTCTCGACGACGCTTCTGCGGAAGGGAAGTATAGCCTCCAATTGCTGCCGGTAAGTGCCGACATTGCTGCCGGCGAGCCCGAGCAGGGCGGGAGTTTCGGGGATGAGGGCCGGGTCCCTGCCGGCGTCCAGGAAGGCAAGCCGCGCCGCCTCGACGATGTTGGCGCGCGCGCCGGTCAGGTCGGTGCGGATGTTGGCGGGCCCGCTCTTGGCGCGGCCGATGATCTCGCCGTCCAGGCCGGCCAGCGCCGCCCTGCAGCTTGTGCCGCCGCCATCTATGCCGAGCACCAATTCCACGTCGAAATCTCCTCCTCGGTGATAATACCAATAAAATACCAATAGCCAAGCGTTAATTTATTTGACCAACGCCCTCGATGCCGATGTGGCTGAATAGATTGCAATTTATCGATCTTTAAGGCTGCTGGCGACACAAATTCGTTAACGCCGCTGGACAAGTGGTATTTTTTTGGTATGGTCTGCCGAAGGAGGACGATAATGGCCGTTGCGCGTACCGAAGAGGTGCACAGGAATGCCGAGGGGCTCGACCTGCAGCCGCCGGCGGCCGTCATCCGTCTTCTGCTCGACGCCCAGGTCGAGGCCGCCAGCAGCGTCCGCGGCGCGGCCGACGATATCGCCAGGGCGGCTGGCGTCGCCGCGCATTGCCTCTCCACCGGCGGCCGGCTCATTTATGCGGCAGCGGGCAGTTCCGCTCTGATGGCGCTCGCAGACGCGCTCGAACTTCCCGGAACTTTCGGCATCTCGCGCGACCGCATCGTCATCCTTTTAGCCGGCGGCCTTGCCAGTCTCACCGATCTCACCGGCGGTCCCGAAGACGATGCCGGCCAGGCAAAGCGGGAAATCGCTGCCGCCGACGTTTCGACCAAGGATTGCGTGATCGCGGTTTCGGCCAGCGGCTCGACGCCCTATGCGGTCGGCGCGCTCGAGGAAGCGAAAAGCCGCGGCGCTTCCACGATCTCGATCGCCAACAATGCCGGGGCGCCGCTGACCACGCTCGCCGATGTCGGCATCGTGCTGCCGACGCCGCCGGAAATGGTGGCGGGCTCGACCCGCATGGGCGCCGGCACCGCGCAGAAGATCGCGCTGAATATGATGTCGACGCTGATGGCGATCCATCTCGGCCATGTGCATGACGGCTACATGGTCAATCTCAATCCCGACAATCTCAAGCTGAAGGGCCGCGCCGCCCGCATCGTTTCGGCGATATCCGGCTGCACGGAGCCTGAAGCTGCGTCGTGGCTCGACAGCAGCGGCGGCTCGGTCAAGGCCGCGATCCTGCTTGCCGCAGGCGCCGCCAGCCCGGACGCTGCAAGGGAACTGCTCGCGGAGACCGGCCAGAAACTCAGGCCGGCGCTTGCGAAACTCGAGGGGAGCGCGGGCGCAATGTCCACGCCTCGTCATAACCGAACCTGAACAAGGTCAAACCAGGGAGACTGAAATGAGGAACAAGGCACTAACTACGCTTCTGATGGCGTCCAGCATTCTCGGCACGGCCGGGCTTGCTATCGCCCAGGACAAGACGATCACCATCGAAAGCTGGCGCAACGACGACCTCGCCATCTGGCAGGAAAAGCTGATCCCGGCCTTCGAGGCCAAGAACCCCGGCATCAAGGTGGTGTTCGCACCGTCCGCGCCGACCGAGTACAACGCCGCGCTCAACGCCAAGCTCGATGCGGGCTCTGCGGGCGACCTGATTACCTGCCGTCCGTTCGACGCATCGCTCGAACTCTACAACAAGGGCCACCTCGCCAATCTCGCCGACCTGCCCGGCATGGAGAATTTCTCCGATGTCGCTAAGTCGGCCTGGACCACCGACGACGGCGCGGCCGATTTCTGCGTGCCGATGGCGTCCGTCATCCACGGCTTCATCTACAACGCCGATGCGTTCCAGCAGCTGGGCATCACTGTGCCGGCCACCGAGGAAGAATTCTTCGCCGCGCTGGAGAAGATCAAGGCCGACGGCACCTACATTCCGATGGCTATGGGCACCAAGGATCTCTGGGAAGCCGCGACCATGGGCTACCAGAACATCGGCCCGAACTACTGGAAGGGCGAGGAAGGCCGCCTCGCGCTGATCAAGGGCGAGCAGAAGCTGACGGACCCGGCCTGGGTCGAGCCCTTCGCGACGCTCGCCAAGTGGAAGGACTATCTGGGCGACGGCTTCGAGGCGCAGAGCTATCCCGACAGCCAGAACCTGTTCACGCTCGGCCGCGCCGCCATCTACCCGGCCGGCTCGTGGGAGATCGCGCCGTTCCGCACCCAGGTCCAGGACGCCTTCAAGATGGGCGCCTTCCCGCCGCCGGTGAAGGCCGCCGGCGACGAATGCTACATCTCCGACCACAACGACATCGCGATCGGCCTGAACTCGAAGAGCCCGAACGCCGACGCGGCCAAGACCTTCCTGTCCTGGGTCGCTTCGCCGGACTTCGCCACCATCTACGCCAACGCGCTGCCGGGTTTCTTCAGCCTGTCCTCGACACCGGTGAAGATCGAAGATCCGCTCGCCCAGGAATTCGTGGCCTGGCGGGAGAAGTGCAAGTCGACCATCCGCTCGACCTACCAGATCCTGTCGCGCGGCACGCCCAACCTGGAGAACGAAACCTGGGTGAAGGCGGCCAACGTGATCAACGGCACCGAGACGCCGGAAGCGGCGGCCAAGGCGCTGCAGGACGGCCTCGACAGCTGGTACAAGCCGGCTAAGTAAACGCGCCAGGCCTTCCTTCTCCCCTTGTGGGAGAAGGTGGCCTAGCGAAGCGAGGTCGGATGAGGGGTGCTCAAGCTTGGCACTCCGTCCAACACCCCTCATCCGTCTCGGCGCTGCGCGCCGATCCACCTTCTCCCACAAGGGGAGAAGGGGGAGAGCGCGCAACGCCAACGCTCCTCTATGCGCTATACAAAGCGATGGCGGGGTTAGCGCCACTATCAAAGCAGTACGGAATTGCACCGGCAGGACCCGTCATGGCTGTCCACGACACCGAAATCAAAAAACCAATCCGCTGGCATATCGCCGTGTTCCTGGCGCCGGCGGTGCTCGTCTATACGGCGGTCATGATCGTGCCGCTGTTCGGCACGCTGCAGCTTTCGCTGTTCAACGCCGAGGGCCAGACGCGTGTCTTCGCCGGCCTCGACAATTTCCGCACCCTGTTCTTCGACCCGCGTTGGGCCGCGAGCTTCTGGAATGCGCTGTGGAACAACACCTGGTTCTTCATCATCCACATGCTGGTGCAGAACCCGATCGGCGTCGTGCTGGCGGCGCTCCTGTCCTCGCCCAGGCTGCGCTTTTCCGCCTTCTACCGCACCGCGATCTTCATCCCCACGATCCTGTCCTTTGTCATCGTCGGCTTCGCCTGGAAACTCATCCTCAGCCCGCTGTGGGGCGTCGCGCCGAACCTGCTCGACCTCGTTGGCCTGAAGAGCCTGTTCACGCCGTGGCTCGGCAAGGAGGAATACGCGTTGACGACGCTCGGGCTGATCTCGGTCTGGCAGTTCGTCGGCATTCCGATGATGCTGATCTATGCGGCGCTGCTGTCGATCCCCGACGAAGTGATCGAGGCAGCCGAATGTGACGGCATCACCGGCATGGCGCAGTTCTGGAAGATCAAGCTGCCGCTGATCCTGCCCTCGATCGGCATCATCTCGATCCTGACCTTCGTCGGCAATTTCAACGCCTTCGACCTGATCTATTCGGCGCAGGGCGCGCTCGCCGGGCCCAATTTCTCGACTGACATCCTCGGCACCTTCCTCTACCGCACCTTCTTCGGCTTCCAGCTGCAGATCGGCGACCCGTATATGGGCTCTACCATCGCCTCGATGATGTTCTTCATCATCCTCGCCGGCGTGTGCCTGTACCTGTTCGCCGTGCAGACGCGGCTGCGGCGTTATCAGTTTTAGGGGTGAGAAGATGAGCATCGCCACCCGCTCCGTCCCTCGCAGCATCGCCGCCCATGCGGTGCTGCTCGCCTATACGGCCATCGCGCTGTTTCCGGTGGTCGTTATCGTCGTCAACTCCCTCAAGTCGCGCAACGCGATATTCCGCTCGCCGCTGTCGCCGCCCACGACCGAGACCTTCGACCTGATCGGTTACACGACAGTGCTGAACCAGGGTGATTTCTTCCTCTATTTCCAGAACAGTTTCATCGTCACCGTCATGTCGCTGTTCCTGGTGCTGCTGTTCGGCGCGATGGCGGCGTTCGCGCTGTCGGAATACCGCTTTCGCGGCAATTCGCTGATGGGGCTCTACCTGGCGCTTGGCATCATGATCCCCATCCGGCTCGGCACGGTGGCGATCCTGCAATTGATGGTGGCGAGCGGGCTGGTCAACACGCTGACGGCGCTGATCCTGGTCTACACCGCGCAGGGGCTTCCGCTCGCCGTGTTCATCCTGTCGGAATTCATGAAGCAGGTCTCCGACGACCTGAAGAATGCCGGCCGCATCGACGGGCTTTCCGAATACCGCATCTTCTTCCGGCTGGTGCTGCCGCTGGTGCGGCCGGCGATGGCGACCGTCGCCGTCTTCACGATGATCCCGATCTGGAACGACCTGTGGTTCCCGCTGATCCTCGCGCCCTCCGAGGCGACCAAGACCGTCACGCTCGGCGCCCAGCTCTTCATCGGCCAGTACGTAACCAACTGGAACGCGGTGCTGGCGGCGCTGTCGCTGGCGATCCTGCCGGTGCTTATCCTCTATCTCATCTTCTCGCGGCAACTGATCCGCGGCATCACTTCGGGGGCGGTGAAGTGAGACAAGCACTCTCTTCAAAAGTTAGCGCCGCCCCTCACCCTTACCCTCTCCCCGTGAAGGGACGGGGAGAGGGGATCGCCGACGTCGAAGCTGCCCTCCTCTCCCCGTTCTCACCGGGAGAGGTGCCCGGCAGGGCGGTGAGGGGCTGCGCCGACTTCCCAGCAAAGGCAGTTGGACATCGCAATTTGGAAGCCCGCAATGAACGCTGATAAACCCCTTCGCGTCCTCGTCGCCGGCCTGGGAAACATGGGCCGCAGCCATGCGCTCGCCTATCACAACAACCCGGGCTTCGAGATCGTCTCGCTGGTCAACCGCTCGGACGTGCCGCTGCCCGCCGAGCTGCGCGGCTTTGAAATCCGCCGCTCCTTCGAGGATGCGCTGCGCGACCTCCAGCCCGACGTTGCGTCGATCAACACCTATTCCGACAGCCATGCCGATTACGCGGTCATGGCTCTGGAAGCCGGCTGCCACGTCTTCGTCGAAAAGCCGCTCGCCACCACCGTCGCCGACGCCGAGCGCGTTGTCGCCGCAGCCAAGGCGAACGGCCGCAAACTCGTCATCGGCTATATTCTCCGCCACCACCCGTCATGGATGCGGCTGATCGAGGAAGCGCGGAAGCTCGGCGGCCCTTACGTCTTCCGCATGAACCTCAACCAGCAGTCCAGCGGACCGACCTGGCAGACGCACAAGGCGCTGATGCAAACGACCTCGCCGATCGTCGACTGCGGCGTCCACTATCTCGACGTGATGTGCCAGATCACTGACGCGAAACCTGTCGAAGTGCGCGGCATGGGCCTTCGCCTGTCCGACGAGATCGATCCGGCCATGTACAATTACGGCCACCTGCAGGTGCTGTTCGACGACGGCTCGGTCGGCTGGTACGAGGCCGGCTGGGGCCCGATGATGAGCGAGGTCGCCTTCTTCGTCAAGGATGTGATCGGCCCGCTCGGGTGCGTCTCGATCGTCAAGGATCCGCACGACGTCACCTCGGCTGGATCGGACGATGTCAACAGCCACACGCGGACCAATTGTCTGCGCGTGCATCACAGCGCTCTCGACAGCCTGAACGAGTTCGTGACGCCGGACGAGCTC
>DASZDZ010000105.1:0-54335 GCA_035941355.1 Pseudaminobacter sp. | reverse complement strand
ATGGTGTCGAGCCGCTCGGCTATCTCGCCGATGTCCTCACCAGGATTGTCAACGGCCATCCCAATAGCCAGATCGACGAACTGCTGCCCTGGGCCTACATCCAAGCTTCCGAGCTTAAGGCCGTGGCCTGAGAACAGCGCTCTGATGTCCGCTGTCAAGGTTCGGAACGTGGAAGATCGCCCGATCGCGGGATCGGCTGTTCATTCTGATGGTCGCGCATGGGTGGAGGCGGAACTGTAGGACGTCGGTGATCAAGCTCTGATGCGCGGGTTGGTTACCGCATTCCCGATTATGCGTCTGGGGCTGTTCCTATCTTACTGCGGGCGTCGGTCTTTGCCGGCCACAAACCGTCTGACGGACATTCCCCTGCCGTGGTCCCGCCTCCGCCCATGAGCGAGGATGTTGTCGCCACTACGGCGACGGAATCAAGAGCGCGCCTCCGCCGCTACAGCCCACATGAAGCCGGCCAGTTCACGGGCAATGGCAGTGCAGATCACCGTTGTTCGTTTGCCACGCGCGGCTAGCTTTCGATAGCGGGTCGTCAGTCGGACCTGGGCCTTCCATGCTATCTCACGCACACGCGGCGGCACCTGCTCCAGCCGGTACAGCTTCATCTTGCCGACCTTCGGTGGATGTCGATAGGTCCAAGCGCTCTCGACCAGCATGTGTCGGACGCGACCGTTGCCCGCCTTGGTGATACCGCCGCGCCTGATCGTCTCTCCGGTCGACCGTTCGCTCGGCACGAGGCCGAGATAGCCCATGAGCTGACGTGGGCTCTCGAAGCGGCCCACGTCGCCGACCTCGGTGGCGAACGTCACGGCGATAATCAGATTCACTCCACGCAATGCCTGCAGCGCCTGCACGAGCGGGGCCAGAGACCAGACGGGAACGAATTCCTCGATCGCCCGCTCCAGCCGCTCGACCCTCTCCTTCGAGACGCGCACCGCTTCGACCATCTCTTGGAGCGCGATCTGATGTGCGGGATGGTCGAAGCTCTGCTCTTGCAGCCAGCGCAGGTAGCGCATCGTCCAGCTCGTCTTCCGGGGGTAGAGCCGACCATGCTTCAGCATGAAGGCGCTCACCTGCTGACGGTGAACACGGAGCGTCTCAACTGCTGCGGCCCGAGCGCGAACGAGATCCCGCATGGCCTCGTGGCCTTCGTCGGGAACCCACACCGCGGTCAGTTCGCCGGCGCGCAGTAGCCGGGCGAGAGAGACGGCGTCTCGATGGTTAGTCTTCACCCGGTCACCCGGCTTCCGCGGGATCAGCGATGGCGCAACCACGGTGCATTCATGGCCCAGCGACCGGATTAGACGATAGAGGCCATATCCTGTCGGACCAGCCTCATAGCAGAAATGCGTACAATCAAACCTGCCGGCGATCCGCTGAACAACCCGGCGCATGCTCTGATCCGACGCGTCGACCTCGCCGAAAAAGCGAACCTCTCCCTCCCGGCCGGCTTCCGCAATCGCGATGGCGTTCCTCAGCTTCGCGACATCGATTCCGACAAATGCTTCCCTACAATCTGCCATGGCTCGTCCTCCTGTGATGAGGATCGGCTCGGTCCGCCCGAGCAACCCTCGGACGCGCAGTGTAGGACGAGCCACCTCACCGGCAGAGGCGGACATACGGTCTTACGCCTCTTCCGGCAGGGGCATATTCACTTTTCGCCTACGCTTAGAATGTGGTCGACTAATTCCCTGTAAATCAGTCGGGCATCAAAGCGAGCTTCAAAAACTGCCGCGCGCTGGTCCCGTTTATGCAGGGTATTGGGATCATCAACGACTGCTTCGATGGCTTGAGCAAAGTCCGCGGATGACGCTGACGGAATGGAGAGGCCCGTACGGGTCTGTTCGAGAAGATCCTTTGCTTCCCCAGACAACGTGGCAATCTGAAATGCCCCGTAGGCCATATACTCGAATATCTTGTTCGGCAGACCTTGAGGAGCATTCGTAGTGTACGGCAAGAGACCAACCACTGAACGGCTAAGCAGAGCTGCCACCAGGTTCTTATCAATCCACCCCAACATTCGTACGTTGGGTAGCTCCTGGAAGCCCCGCTTCAGTTCAGGCTTCGTCGATGGATCGCCCGCAATTGCGAATATGATATCCTGACGGTCGCGTAGTAGACGCGCGGCTTGGAGCACGAGCGAGATATCGTAAGTCACTCCCCAAGATCCGACGAATGCAACGACATGTCCGGAGGAGGGGATATTTAGTATTCGCAGCGCTTCGATGAACTCGTGTGCAGCTATTGGCGGCGGGCGAACATAACCGAGATACGAGACGCGATCAGAGGCAACCGATTTACGGTTGCCCTTTTCTTGGCCCCATTTCAAATAGCCTTCTGAAATTCCAATTAAGGACGTGGCATGCTGGCAGGCAAACCTAGTTTGATTGTTAAGGGGCCGCATTGCTAACCGAGTCAGCGTTCCTAAACAGCGCGGCACAAAATTCGCAAAAAAATCGGGCCACAGATCGCGTATGGTAAGAACTGTGGGGATCTCCGCTTCAAGGCCAAAACGGACCGCCGCTGAAGCCGCATCCGTCGTCGGCAAATCCGCGACGATAACGTCGGGCAATTGCTTGCTGGCCCTAGCAACTTCCAAAAATCGGCGAGCGAAGCAATGGTTGTGAATGAGGCGCTTCGCACCAATATTGCGGCTGTAGCCAGGCGCATTCAGGACCTCGATCGTCAAATTCTCCTGAGGTGAAATGCCGCCCGCTCCCCGATGCTGCCTAGAGTAGTGATTGAAGCTCGACGTGAACCATGTGGTTTCGTGACCAAGCGAAGCAAGAGTGGTCGCGAGCATGCCGGCGCGTAACAGTCTCGGGTTCCCGGGATCCGTTGGGATTGGTTCGAGATCTCGAACGAGCCAGACTCTCATGAACGAACTACCGTATAGACGGGAGTGCGGGATGAATCCAGTCATCCACCACGTGCCCCAGGTCCAGCGCAACTGCGCCTTTGGCCCGGGCACGCCCTAGGAATATCTTTCCTATTATCCCGCCAGCAACCAGAACGAGATCCCCTGGCATTACAATTTGATCTATCTCGTTCAAAATTGAACGGTAAACGAACGGCAAAATCTGTGAGCCCTTGCTGTAAGTTTCATTTAGCGCCGTTTTGTGGTGGGTTGGGATTGTGATCGTTTCTAATCTACTGGTGCTGCTAAAGATTGATGGAAGATTCTCCGGAACGACACTGCTCACGACAATGACGCTACGAGCAGATTCAATCAGAGGGAGCAGTGTCGCCGGGTCTGAAAAGAGAGCTACGTTGGCTTTGTCTTCTGCAATCACCGCAGAAGGTGATACAATGTTAACGACGCCGGCTAATACCTCAAGCAAGCCTCGTCCCTGCAGTGATTGCGCCAGCGACAGGCTGCTCTCGCTATGGTCGCGGATGAAACGATATATCGCGGGAATACCTACGACATCCGCTTCGGCGATAGCCTGCCTAGCTTCGTTAATGATTTCAGATCTTAGGTCCGTGGGGAGTTCCCTACCCCACCAATGCCGCTCGCGGTTGGCGACGTCCTCTTGAAGCAAATGATTTCTGTCTGGGAAAAGGTATCCTTCTCCATCGCTCAGACGAATCATGGAAAAGGGCGCTTTTTCGTCGAGCGCACGCTGGGTAAGTCTCCAGAAATACCCTGCCTCCGAAGGACAGCTACGAACATTCATCAGTTCCATTTGGGGGCGAAGCGCGTCGTAGGTTGGTTTCAAATATGTTTTGAATTCTCGAGAAAGGGTGCGGGGTGCCACCTTCAAGAACTGATGTTCAGCGTGATGATGATCCCATCCTTGAACCAATCCTTCCAAGTACTCGGCATTCCTGAGCTTGAGCAATTCAAAATCGCTAGCTTGCCGTTCAAACTCCTCTAGTGTGCTATTTACCTCGAATTCGCGCCCAGAAACGCTTCGCAACTTGCGAATAACTTGAACTATACTGTTTGTGGACAGCTTTTCCTTCTTGACTGCCGAAGCATTCAGCCAAAACTGATCCAGCTGATCGCATGTACCGGAACGCAAAATTGTCGTCAGAAGCGACTGCTCAAGGAGAAATCTTGTGGAAAAGTCGTCTTCGTAGCCGTAAACAAAAGCCGATATTGTTTCTAACTCCGCTGGATCGACAACGAAGTTTCCCCACTCCGTCCTCTTGAGATAAACCCAGGTGCCCACGGGCGAGCCGGATGGCCAATCACGAAAATCCTCAAAAATTGTATTGAGAGCCGGTCGCCGGTTCTGGAACATTGCTTCCAATGCCGCGATCAGTATTGCGGGGCTAAACGCTTCCGTTTGCTCGTTCATCCGCAGCCATTCAGCGGGTTTGGCCACTTGGGTTAGTGTATATTCTAAGAAGTCTACAAAATGGATTTCGTTCTTGCGGCTCGTTGCCTTGTGTATGGTCCGACTGGAACTTTTCCAGATCGGAGCGCTAATTTCGATATCAGTATTGGCTAACAGAAATCTGCCCATGCGGTCGGTATTCACCGAAATAGAGTTCGCAGCTCGGCTGGCACGGAACAAAACGAAGTTCGCAGCACGCGACGACAATTTCTTGTTGGTGTTGACGAGTCGGATCACTCCTCTCTTTACACCACCTTTCAGGCGCGCCCGGAAACGCCCCTTCATTGAACTTCTAAGTCGAGGCGATGTGTTCGTCCGTGAGTTTACGGCCAAGAGGGCCATTTCATTTACGAACTGTGCCTGGTCGTTTAGATAGACGGCATTCGCCGACGCATCCCACTCCACAAAAGCATTAAGCCAGCGATCGTCTGCGTCATAGGGACGCCAAAACACTGACGACAGCTCCGCCAGGTTGACCTCGAAGGTCAGCCCGCTGCGCACGAAACCATAGTAATCGCGGCCCACAGGGTCAAAGTCGAAGTTCTGATAGACGGGTATTCCACGGTGAAGGAGTTCAATTGCGACCGATGAATTTCCAACTACCGCTATGTGATCCTCTTCCGGGATAGCTTGGGCAAACTCCACCCCTGCCACCTGAATTTGGTGGCGTAGCTGTTTTGCCGCTCCTGGATGTTCTTTGATCAGGATTTTTCCGACGGCAGAGTTACTCCTCAACGTGATCAGCAGTCGTTGCAGTTCCGCAACGATGATTCGTGAGGTTGGGTAAATGACAACTGTCACCGCTCGCCCTCGCGGCCTGACAAGGATCTCCCGAGCAAACGGTTCTGGATAGCGAGGGATGACAAAAAGGCGTCCAGGGACTGAGCCAATGGCTTCATAGGTGTCGCGAGATTTTTTGTTGCGGAGTACGCAATACTCAAAATCCAGCGGAGGAAAGCTCGTTGTCACCTCGGCATGCTGGAGATATATTCGCGGTACACCCAACCCCTTCATGATCATCGATAGCGCAACACGGACTGGAGAATGGTCATTTGCAAGCACTAATGCCGTCGGTCTAACTGCCCCTGTTCTAGAGAAAGAAGTTAAGAAGCTGAGAAAGGAGCGGCTGTACAAAATTTGCTGGTGAACGAGACTCGCTGTAATTTTTGGGCAGGCGAGATAGAAATTGGTGACGTCAGATACGATCGCCTCCGCGGCCTGCTTCTGTTCCCTGCTTAGGTTCCATATGGATATTCGCGTGGCGTCGGAGTAATTCTGAGCGCGTATCTTTATACCTTTCGGTGAACATATCCTCTCAAAGAAATCGAACTCGCGAATATTATTTTTGGTGCTACCGTCGCAGGCAAATCCAGCGAACTCGGGCAATATTATCTTGTAGGAGCGGTTTTTGAATTTGCTTTCGAAGAGTGCGGCTGCGCGTTTGCTTTTCTCCAAGGGATCGATGTCGTTACCAAAAAGCTCTCTGTCGTGTTCGGTAATCCGATGCTCCATGAGATCGTCATAATTCGCATTTCCGTCGATCACCTTGCAAACACGTTCCAGCCCCTCGCGATGGAATTCCAACATTTTCGCGACATCTGTCATGAGGGTTACCTCTTCCGGGATTATCACGCTAGCAGCAGCTCAACGGCGTTCAGCTTGATGACCACGCAGCAAGCGAAGAAGTTCGCGCAGTTCTACGAGCCAAATGAGATGCAAAACGTGAATGGCGATCAGCCGGTAGGTCAGTGTGTATCTGCTGTTTGTCAGGAGGTGCCATGCATTCCGCAAAGGCGGCATAACTGTGGCGAACGCCCATAAACGGCGACGTGCTGGAGCCCCCCCAGTGAGCTGACCGCCTTTCACGCGGCGTGCCTTTGTCGCGATCTCCTGCCAGGAGGCGCGGGCAGGGTGGTTAACTCGCGCTTGGGGCACATATTTGATCAGCCATCCCATGGAACCGGCGCGCCTGCAAAACTCTGCATCTCCTCCAGAGAAACGACTTCCATCGAAGCCTCCCAGTCGACGAAAGAGCTCCGTTGCTACTGCAAGATTGGCAGTGGCGCCATATCCGCGGGTCACATACCGTTCCTGGGGAATGCCTCTGACCATGTCATAGATTTCATAGGAATTGGGCTTTTCTGACGACTGAACGACGTCGATGGCACCGGCCAACAAAGCGTCGGCGGCGGCAAGACCGCCGGCAGCTTCATCCAAGCCTTCCAGCCACTCCCGCGTGGGCAGGCAATCGGCATCTATAAAGGCGAGCCACTCTCCTGCTGCGTGTTCGGCTGCAAAATTGCGAGCAGCATATGAACCCGGGGTCGAGCAGTGCAGGACCTTTGCATTAATCGGCAAATTGGGAGGCAGTACGATGCTCGAGGAACCATTATCAACGAGAATAATCTCAAAGCAGTTGGCAGGAAACGTTTGGAGTTGCAGACAGGCGAGCAGGTTCGGCACCAGGTCCCAGTGATCGTAGACAGGAACAATCACCGAAAAGCGTCTGTGGCCCTCACATTCAGAAAGGGCTGATTCATACGAAGCGCTTTGGACAGTCATCGTTTCAAATGCGGGCAGACTGGTCCACAGCTTTGGGAGCGCTGCGCGTTTGAAACCACTTCCGATATTCCCGATAAACGCCTTTTATCTCACCGTCTGCGCGAATTTCCCCGTAGTCCAGCCAAATGAGACGATCAACCCATTCCTCCAGAACTCGTTGGGAATGGCTGGCGAGAAGAAGAATCTTCGCCCTCTCGATGAGTTGCGTTTGCAGTCCGCCGACTGCTGCGCTCAGGGAAGGATCGACAGCATTGATCCACTCATCCATGATCAGGATCTCACCGCGGACGAGCCGCAGCAGACTCATCACGAGCCGCGATCGCATGCCTGCGGAGTAACTGTGGATGGGCAATTCGAAATACCCGCCCAACCCGGACAGAGCTTTCACATCCTCCACGTGCCGTCCAACGGAACTCTGAGGTACGCCCATATAAAGGCATTTGAGTTCCGTGTTCTGCCGTCCGGAGAGTTTGGGTTTCAGTCCCGATCCAAGCGCGAATTGTGGACTCACCCGTCCTTCGACGGTCACACGGCCCGATTGAACTCCGAGGGCGCCGGCGCATAATTTTAGAAGTGTTGACTTCCCAGAACCGTTTACGCCGACTAGTCCGACGCGGTCGCCATCGTTGAGGTGCAGCGAGATATTCTTGAGCGCCGTTATTTCGAGATATCGCTGGCCGATTATGACTTCGGCTCCAACGGCACCACGCTCCGTGCTTTTGGCGACATCCCCTCGCTTGCGGAGAAAATAGCTGACGCTGGCGTTCTCGATCACAATCTTCGCCATCGCTACTTGAAGTTCCTTACGAAGCTCTGTGACTGGCGGTAGGCAAGATAGCCCGTTGCAGAAATTATCGCCGAGACAAGCACGGCCATGGCCCAGGCGCTGGGTTCCAACGGTTCAACGCCAAACACTTGGCGTGCGAGCGAAAGGTAATATGAAACAGGATTGTACTGGACGAGAAAGGCCCGAGTCCCGCTCGAGACTTCGCTAGCACTCCAGAAGACAGGAGAGGCAAAAAACATGAAGCGGGCACCGACTTTAACAGCCATCTTCAAGTCCGGGTAAAGGACCGTGATGATGTTGACAAGGTAGGCGGTCCCAAGGGATGTCAGGATGATTATCGCCAGGAATGGTGGGAACAGCGTCAGGCCGACCCCAAAATTTGTTGGCCTAAGCAGCAAGATCATCGCTAGCAAAACGACTGCATTCATTAAGTACTCGAAAAGCCGATCTACGAGAAGTTTGCCGAACAAGCCAATCAGCGAGAGATTGTTATGAACGGCAAAATCGAGCTGACCCTGGATCACGTCCGTGCTGCCTGTGATGGAATCCGAGATAAAATTCCAAAGGGCGTATCCAGCGAACACATAAATAAAATATTCGGAAACACCCATCGTGGCAGAATGATGGAACACCAACGCCAACAAGGCCGAAAAAATCAACGACGTGAGGGGCGCCCACAGGATGCCCAGTTGGGTTCCGCTGTGCTCAGACTTAGCCTCGATATAGCTAATGTGGAAAAAGCGGACCAAACTGGACAAATAGGGCCGAATTCTATTCCAAAGTTCCATTAGGTTCGCCAGGTTGATGGGATTTGCAGATCGCTTATCCCTGAAGGTGGTTAACTGCAACACACTGAATGGAGCCAGTCATGCCGCAACCGAAAGGGTCGGCTTACCCGCGGACTGACGGGACACGGTGACGATGACTTTTTGACGGCACATCGTGAGTCTGACCTTGAATGCCGTCTTTGGGCATACTGTGGCGCCGGAAGCAATTTCTGTGGTCGGCGGGGGCACGGACCGCTCCATCGTCCGCTACCCGAGCCGCACCCGATAGGACTGGCCAGTCGAGGAGCGGTTCGCAGCGTTCATCTGTTTTCGCGCCCCCATATGCATTTGGCGCAAGCACAGCGCGAGGGGTTAGGACATGACAAAATCCCAACTCGCCGGGGTTCCGGCTTTCAGATCTCGGCTTGCACGACGCCCAAGCAGCATGTCGTAGTGCTTGGGAGCAAGGCCATGCCCTGGCCGCACGATCCGAAGATTTTCTTGCGTAAGCGGCTGTCCCGCCGCGACATCTTCGGCAACATATATCGACCGGCGGAAAGCCAGCGACTTCTTCTCAGCTTCGGTGGGACCGTACACGACATTTCCGAGCGACTGCCAGGCCCGCTCTGTTTCCACAACCAGCGCCTTCATTTCTTCGGGCTCGAGCGAAAAAGTGCTGTCGACGCCGCCGTCAGCGCGGCGCAGGGTGAAATGTTTTTCCACCACAGTCGCGCCATGTGCAACCGCCGCAACTGCAACCCCGACACCCATGGTGTGGTCAGAAAGTCCGATGTCGCATCGGAACAATTCACGCATGTGAGGAATGGTGAGGACATTGGTGTTTTCGGGCGTTGCCGGGTAGGTGCTCGTGCATTTAAGCAGTACAAGATCGCGGCATCCTGCTTCGCGTGCCGTGCGAACGGCCTCGTCTAGTTCGGCGATGCTCGCCATCCCGGTAGATATGATAATCGGTTTCCCGGTGGCCCCGACCTTGCGGATCAATGGGAGGTGGATGTTCTCGAAGGAAGCGATCTTAAATGCCGGAACGTCGAGACTTTCCAGGAAATCGACCGCAGTCTCATCGAAGGGGCTGCTGAAGCACAGCATTCCATGTTCCCGTGCACGCTGCATGATCGGAGCGTGCCACTCCCAAGGGGTATGTGCTTCCTTGTACAGATCATGAAGGTTCCGCCCCTTCCAAAGGCTTTTCTCGTCGGAGATATCGAAATCCCCGCCGCGCACATTAAGAGTGATGGTGTCTGCCGTGTAAGTCTGCAGCTTGATCGCATGTGCGCCAGTTGCGGCGGCGGCGTCGACGATTTCGAGCGCTCTCTCAAGCGACTGATTGTGGTTGCCAGACATCTCGGCAATGATGAACGGAGGGGCATTTTGCCCGATTTCACGATTTCCTATAAACATGGAATCCTTCACTTGCTGTAGCAGCGTTCGTAAATAATGCGGTCCGGACCGCTGACGCGAGTCGAAAAGCTCAGTGACTCAAAAATTCTTCGCGAAGCCGAGTTTGCCAACTTAACCTGCCCGAAAAGCGAGACATTTCCGTGGCATTTTCGCAAGTGCCGGATTGCCTCTTCGAGCATGCTTCGGCCGATCCCCCTGCCGCGGAAAAGGGGGGCTACGCTGTAGCTGATTTCCCATTCGTCGCTGCTTCGATCGAAGCGCACTTGGCCCAAGGGGATACCCGATATGGTTTCCACGACATACAGCGCACAACAATCGGGCTGGCGAAGGCGGGCGCGAAACCATGCCCGATGCTCTTGCGGTGTGATAGACTTCGGGTGGAATGCGTTTTCGCGCGTTGCGCGGTCGTTCGCCCACTCCAGCAGCATGGCCTCGTCTCGCAACTCGGCATGCCGGACAGACAAACTCATCCCAGGTTCGGCGAGCAACACTGCACAAGCTCGCGCCGCACCGCGGCCGTCGACGATCTCAAGACATTTTTCCGACCAGGAAACGCCGAGTCCAGCGTCCAGGACATCTTCCAGGGCCCTTTGCATCCGGCTTTGATCCATCGTATCCGCGTCCCCAAGCCAATGGACCAGCCCGCGTTGGGAAAGCTCGTCGGCGATGGGACGTTGGTTATCGGCAACAGTGACCACGAGGGTAGGCAGACCGAGGCAGAGCCGCTCCCAGTTCGTTGTTCCACTCGCGCCCATTGCCAAATCGGCTGCCAGCATCAGCGGAGCTAGGCTTGTTACCCGATCATGGAGCCGCAGGTTCGGAATGCCCTTTATGCTGCTTTCGATCTGCTGGAACTGGGGCGACGTCGAGGAAAGTACGATGTCAGCTTCGACATCCCTTCTGTCGAGCGCGATAAGGGCATTCACTGCTTTTTCGGTCAGATAATGATTGTCGATGCCACCGAAGGATACGAGCAGACGGCGCGGCTGGCCTTCCCGCGGCGACGCGCGAGGGCGCAAACGGGCATACTCGGAGTCCAGTAGTGCATAGGTGGGTCCGAGCAGCAGAGTGCAGCGCTCCGGCGTCTTTCCAAGATATCGCTCGCTTTGGTGTGCAATGAGGTTTTGATCAAGCAGAATATCGCAGTCATGTAGTCTGTCCGCAAGATCGTCGATAGCCATGACCTTTATGCCTTTTGCGCGGAAATGCCCTTCCCACCTTGCATCAAGCGCGTAGTGATCGACCACAATCCAATGAGGCAGCGCGAGATGGCTGATGGAGGCTGAAGTCTGTGCCGCATCGTCTTCCCAGGATACGGCAAGCCACGCCTCGTGCGCCGGCCCGCCTTCAGCGTGATTTGCCTCCGATGCCGGCGCTGGTAGACGCTCTAAGAAAAACCCCCGATTTTCGACAAGTCCGCACAGATGGCCATCCAACTCCCGGCAAACAAACCGCACATCGGCGTTTTCTTGCTTCAGGCGTTCCGCCAGCGATACACACCGCATGACATGGCCCGAACCAATGGTTGTGGACGCATCGACACGAATAACAATTCTCGGAGTGACACCTGCCATTACTTCGCTCGCATCGCCTCAAACATTCGCTCAGCCATCTCCCAATCTTCCATGGTATCGATATCCTGAACTCGGTACCGCGGCAGGACCAAGGGCGTTGCTCCAGATGAGAAGATCGGTCTTTTCTTAAGCCAAGCTTCGGACAGTCCCCAATAGAACTGTCCGGCATCATGATAGGCCTCTTCTAAATCCTGCGAGCGCGTATTGAAATTTTCTGGATTGAACATCTCCACTCGGCCGCTCGGGGTGATCCGTATCGCCCGTTGGACCGGAAAAGGGTAGCTCGTGACGGGAAAAACATAATCACAACGGTGCCGTTCGAGCAGCGAGAGCCCCGTCCGTATGTCCTCTGATTGCACGAAGGGAGCAGTCGCGTAAACGCAGCAGATGTGGGTGGGTATGTCGCCGTGATGTTGATACCATTCGATGGCATGGGCGATCACAGGCAGCGTGGCGGTATGGTCGTCGGCAAGGTTTGCAGGGCGTTTGAAAGGCACTCCAGCGCCCCACGCACGCGCGATGTCTGCGATTTCGTCGTCATCAGTGGAGACAACAACATGCTGAAAACAGCCGCTTTGCATTGCCGCCTCGATGGACCAGGCAATCATCGGCCGGCCACAAAAGGGGCGGATGTTCTTGCGCGGTATGCGCTTGCTACCGCCCCGCGCCGGAATGACCGCCAATCTCATTTGGCAAGGGCCTTTTCCAGCGCGCTGATCACTGAATCCTGTTGATCATAAGTCATCGTAGGATACATCGGGATGGTCATGGCTTCGGAATAGTAGGCCTCGGCTTCTGGATAGTCGCCGCGCTTAAATCCCATACTCTGATAATAGGGTTGCATGTGGACCGGAATGTAATGAAGGTTCACCCCGATACCTTGGGCCTGCATAGATTTGAAAACATCTTTATGACTGCCCTTGATCGCATCAAGCTGCAGTCGAATGACATAAAGGTGCAAGCCTGAATATCCGTCGGGATGCTGCCAAGGTATGGTAACCGGGAACTCTTTGAGCATTAGGTCGTAGCGGCGGGCCAACTCATGGCGTCGCCCCACATAGGCATCCACACGGGCCATTTGACTCAATCCAAGTGCGCCCTGCAGTTCTGTCATTCTGTAGTTATACCCCAGATCCACCTGCTGGTAATACCAGGGGCCATCGGGCTCGTGGGTCATCAGAGCCGGATCGCGGGTGATGCCGTGGCTGCGCAGCAGGGACATGCGGCTTGCAAGCTCGGCATTGTTGGTAACGGCCATACCGCCCTCGCCGGAGGTGATAATTTTCACGGGATGAAAACTGAAAACAGTCACGTCACTGTAGCGACAATCGCCGATCGGCCTCTTCTGATAGCGGCCGCCAATTGCGTGAGAGGCATCCTCGATGATCGAAAACCCGTACCGCTTTCCAAGGGTGTGAAAGGCAGCAAGGTCGCACGGTTGGCCGCAAAGATGAACTGCCACGACGATCTTGGGAAGCCTTCCCTCGCGCTCGGCCTGAACTAGTTTCCTCTCCAAGGCTTGGGGAGACATGTTGTACGTATGCCTGTCGATATCAACAAAGTCGACCTGCGCGCCGCAGTAGAGAGCGCAATTGGCCGACGCCACGAAAGTGATGGGACTCGTCCAAAGCCAATCACCCGGCCCCAACCCAAGCGCCAGGCAGGCGATATGCAGTGCTGATGTTGCGCTGTTCATCGCGAGCGCGTGCTCTACACGAGAATACTCAGCGACAGCCCTTTCGAAGCGAGGCACAACTGGGCCCTGTGTCAGAAAGTCCGACCGCAGGACCTCCACAACCGCGTTTATGTCCGCTTCATCAATATCTTGCCGGCCATAAGGAATGTTGGTCATATGTTGCCGATCTTTGCGCGATTCTTAGCGATCCACTCCTGGAGTGTCTCGATACTCATCCAGTCCTTGTTGTTATCACTTGTATAGCTGAAACCCTCCGCAACTTTTACGCCACCCTTGATCCGCTCTACGCTTGAATCCCAATTATGGATTGCGGGCAAGATCTTATAGTGGTCGGGATATTCGTACGTATAGAAAGAGTCCTCCTCACCGACCATTTGCTCGTGCAGCTTCTCGCCCGGTCGGATCCCCACGAAGTCATGTTTCGCTTCGGGAGCCACAGCTCGAGCGAGGTCCACCACTTTCATGGAAGGGATTTTCTTCACATATATCTCGCCGCCTTCCATATCGTCGAACGCGTGCCAGACAAGTTCAACACCTTCTTCCAGGGTAATCATAAAACGGGTCATGCGATGGTCGGTTACCGGCAGAACTCCCCTTTCCCTGACCGAAAGGAAGAACGGGATAACTGACCCGCGCGATCCCATCACATTTCCATATCGAACGACCGCGAAACGAGTTCCATGCCCTCCAACATAGGAATTGCCGGCCACGAAGAGTTTGTCCGAGGCGAGCTTGGTAGCACCGTAGAGATTGATCGGGCTACTGGCCTTGTCCGTGGAGAGGGCCACAACTCGCTTCACTCCTTTATCGATGCACGCATCGATAAGATTCATCGCGCCATTGATGTTGGTCTTGATGCATTCAAAGGGATTGTATTCGGCCGTGGGAACAATCTTTGTTGCGGCCGCATGCACAACGTAATCGACGCCATCAAGCGCCCGGTAGAGACGCTCACGATCGCGCACATCACCGATGAAGAAACGGACCCGCTTGTCGCCTTGATATTTCTTGGCCATTTCCCATTGCTTCATCTCATCGCGAGAATAGACGATGATCCTTCGCGGATCGTAACGCTCCAGAGTCATCGGCAGAAAGGTATGTCCGAAGGATCCCGTGCCGCCAGTGATGAGAATCGATTGTCCAGTCAGCATACTACCGCCATTCGTTTTTGTTGCTAATTCGAGCTTGTCAGGATGTGGGCTTTTAGGGGGCTTGCATCATTCCTGCAAGTTTGAGTTCGGATTAAGGACCTTTGTGAGAGAATGGCGGCGAGCATGCCGTCGTCGGCGATGATCTGGCGCAAGTCGTTGCTGTCGTACGCCTTGTCGGCGATCACGCAGTGCCCGCGCACCTTCGAGCAGCGCCGGGGCAGCAACGATGTCATGAGCCTGCCCGCCTGTTAGGATGAAGCGCAGCGGCCCGCCGAGCGCGTCGGCGAGCTATGGATCTTGGTGGTCAGTCTTCCTCTGGACCCCAGGGCCTAGTTTTGGTCTCCCCTTTTCCGGTCGCTGCCTGCTGGTGGGCGCGAAGCAGGATGGTGTCGAGCATAAGATATTCGTTCTTCGGATCTTCGATGAGGGCCTTGAACACCTGCCTTGGCCCAGCGTGAGAAGCGGGTATGGACCCTCTTCCAGTTGCCGTATCGCTCGGGCAGGTCGTGCCAGTGGGCAACAGAGCGCAACACCCACAGGGTGCCGTTGACGAACAGGCGGTTGTCACGCGCCGTGCGCCCGGGTCGCCCGCTTTGCCCGGCAACAGCCCAGCAACGCGCCCCCATTGGGCATTCGTCAGTTGGTACCGTTTTGCCAGCGATTGCGCTCCGAATCACAAATTTGGAACGCAATCGATCAACGCGACAGCGCGTTGAGAACCCTGATGTAGGTGAACCTCGTATCGATCGAGCGAGCTTACGTTCCCCGCGGTATCGAGGGGTGAGAAGGTGTCCGACGACCATTTGGATCGCCTGGCGCTGAAGCGTCAGCGATGATCTCGTCGAAATACGCTCTTCATGCCGTAGCTTATGAGGCCGTTAACCGGCTCGAAGCCAAGCGACTTCACCCGCTGCAAGGCAGCACGGTCATTGCTGATCCTTTCAACGTTGAATTTTCAATTAGCTTGTGCGAGAGAAGCGGCGGGCGCGGCGAAAGCCGGTTCAGGAAACCACGTCACGGAAGACCTGATCGCTCGACGGTCTTGTAAACCCCGAGCCGCCCAGCACTTCAAAGTGGTCAGCATGAACCAACGTGATAGCGAACGCAGGCGGGACGAGCAGAGGCCGGCGAATCCGCCCGTTGACGGCCTATGATACGTTTAAGCAAGATGTTCCACCCGAAGCGGCCGACTGACAGCTTCGGGGAAATGTTCGAAGAGAAGATCATCCGGCCACTCGACCAAGCTTCTCAAGGAGCAGTGCGCGCCGCCCATTCGTGCAGGGACGCACCGTTACCACGCCCCGGTGATGTTGTCGTCATTAGCACCGTCATCCTGCGCCGAGCCAGCTCAAACTGGCCTATGGCATTGGCATGAAGGGAAGCCACGCTAAGATGCTTCGTCTGGCCGACACGCTCCTTCTCGGAAGACCTCCTGGCGCTCGGCGCCCTTAGTGGAGGCGCCTACCTCTGCGGGGCTGGGCAGGCCCGGGCGCCGGCTGCCCGCTCCAGCCGACCTGCGCAAGGCCGCTGCATGGCTTGCCGGGCGCGGCGAAGACTGGCAGGGCCTGTTTGCCGAGCAGATATGCGGTTCTTCAGCACTTGCAGAGGATGGATGGCGGCAGACCGAAAATCCTCGACCCGGTCTGGCGGAAGCAGCAAGAGATTTTCAGAGGCCAAAATCATGAGGTCGAAGTGCCCCAACCAATTTTCGGCCTCACCATGGACCGGATGAACCGCCTCTATATGGGGATTGTCACTGGCTGGGGCGCGGTGATCGGCAGCGCTGTCAGCTTTATGGTCGGCGGTGCGTTCATCTGGGCGATCGTCCGCCTTCTGAGACGGGATTTTCCCCTGTCGCGTGTTCGCGAAGCGCGGATAGTGGCGCTGATCTTTGCGGCGTTTTTCGCAATTGAGGCGCTCGCCGGTGCGATTTCATACAATGGCGTCGAGACGTTGTTAGAAGTCGGTCAAAACACGCTCTATCTCGCCTTCCTGCCCATCTATTCCCGTCTTTCGGTTTCGGAACGCGTGGGCGTTCGCGACGCGGTGGAGCTCGCGGCGATGGGCGGCGCCTATGTGGCGTTCGCGATTGCCCTTGTAGAGAGCTTCGGATTGGGCCTGCGGGCTGAAGGCGGCGCCGGCAACGCCTTTCCCTTCGCGCTTGCGAATTTCATGACTCTCACGATCACTTTCCTGGCCAGCCAGCGAGCGCAGGGCGGGTGGCGTGTGTTGTTCGCGCTGGCCGCACTCGCGTCAGTCGGTAGCATCATCCTGTCGGGAACACGCGGGCTTTGGCCCGGACTCGTCATCGTTCCCGCGATTTCAATCTGGTTCTATCGCGATCACTTAACGCGGCGTTACCTGCTGCCGTCGATCGCGGTATTTTCGGTTGCGCTGTTGGCTTTCGCCCTTATCGCGACACCCTTCGTGCGCGACCGTGTCGAGCTGCTGGTGGAAGACTATGGGCAAATAATGGAGGAGGGCGATTATTCCGGATCGGTCGGCAAGCGGGTGATAGTCTGGAAGGCCGGCTGGCAACTCGTGACGGAAGCGCCGTTCTTTGGTCACGGGCCCGGTCACAGCGAAGATTTAATGATCGAACGCACACGAGCGATCTCGGGAACTCCTCTGTCCTACTCCCATTTCCACAATGTGTTCCTTAATTACGCCGTACGCGACGGAATACCCGGCGCCTTAATCGTCGCTATGATGGTTTTCGGTCCTGTGATGTTGGCCTGGCGCACCCGCCGGGACGAGATGGGCGATTATGGTCTCGCACTGACTGCGGGGATTGCGGCAAGCTTCTTCCTCAGCGGCCTTTTTAACAACATGATCGGCCACGATTTGTCCGATTCGCTTTTTCTGATGGGAACACTGACCGGCTTATTTTTTGTCTTTGGGCCTAGCGCCCGGCCAGGGTCAGGCACTGAATAAATGCTCTTGGATGGTATCGACTGCCATGTTTTGCCGGCGAGCCTTCCTCGCCGCCATCGACGCTTGTCTTGTCAATCCCGAATTGCTGGACCTGCGGGCTGGAGCTGTTCACGAGCGCCAGTTCCGTAGGATACAGTGACCGAGCACTTCGTGGGACTGCTCGTCGACGACGAACAGACCAGGGGCGGTTCGACGTCCGCGGCCGTCGCCTGGCTGAACCGGGGCTCCGGCGCTATTTCACCGGCCTTACCTGGTCGCCCTGCCCTGAACCGAGCGCCGTCGCCAGGACCAGCCTGATATCGACCGCAAGCGACATGTCGCACAGATATGCCGCATCGAGCGCCGCCAGCTTTTCGGGGGCGGACATATCGACGCCCGCGACCTGAGATACGCCGGTAATGCCAGGACGTATCGAATAGAGCCCGTACACCCTGCGCGCGGCGATGAGCGCCGTCTGCGACGGCAGGCAGGGCCGCGGCCCGACGAAACTCATATCGCCCGCCAGCACGTTCCACAGTTGTGGCAGTTCGTCGAACTTGAACCGCCGAAGGAGCCTTCCGACCGGCGTGACCGAAGACGCGCCAGCCTCGTGGGTCGGCACGTCCCCGGTTTCGCAGTACATGGTGCGCAGCTTTAGGCAGGTGAATGGCTTCTCGTCCAACCCCACGCGGATCTGCCGGAAAATCGCCGGACCCGGCGAGGTGAGCCGGATCATTGCGACGGCAGCCACGATTAACGGCGCCGCGACCACCAGCCCGATGGCGGCAAGTACGATGTCAAATGCGCGCTTCATGTGACCTTTACTGGATGGAGTGTCGGATCCACTCGCCGAAATGCCAGGTTACGGCTACGACCGCTCCCGCTAATACGAGAAGTAGAAGCAAAAGGCGAACAGCCATGGGCGTATTCACTTCGTAGAGCGCCGAAGATTCCTTCGCCGTTTCGGCCTTTTTTGCGGTTTTCAAGCCATGCCGGTATGTGACGCTGTTCCATAGGGGCCGCGTTTTCACATTGTATTCGCAGGTCGGACGCATTTCCGGTGAGCATCTGCAATCCGTTTCCAGGTCGCAGCGGAATTCCTTCAGCACCGAGGGCGTGAAAGTCGTTCCGGCAGGCAGGGCTTGCTCCTCGTCTTTGAAACCCATTCGTCGTTCCTGCCTCGTCCTTCCGTCCGCCATCATTCAGTCCGGCGCCGGTAACAATATCCGTATGCGCAGGATACACGATTGGTGTGAGGAGCCGAAACTTCCCGCCGGCGTGGGTGACCGGCGGTCGCTCCCCGTCGCCCGCGCAGCAACCTGTCGGCAAGCTATTCCTGCCCCTCAAACAAGGTCACAATTTGGCGCCGCTTCATTCCACACGCTAACAAATTCTCAGCCCAGTCCTTCACGTTTTCGCTTGGAATCGATGGCCGGACGCGCGAATTCCACTGCGGCGTTGCTCTCGCGGATTTTCGCGTAGGCCACTGGGCAGCCATGTCTTCCGGGCCCAGCCCAGCAGTCGACCGATGAAGCGTATTTTCGCGCACCGCGGCGTCGAAACCCCCCGAAATCCCGTCCCTATTTTTCCGAAACCCGCCATTGCCAACCGGGGCTGCACTACGCTTGCTAATGTACCCACCAACTCGCGGCTGCGGAGCCGCAGAGCATATAGCTGGCTGCCGCCAGACGGACGAACCGCTGAATATCCCGCGGTCACCGTTGCTGATCGAGCGTCTCACGAATAGGGGGCGGCGTCGTCGAAATCCCGCGCAGCAAGCTTCGCAACCTGCTCCTGCATTGACTTGACGCTGCGGTATTCCGGGACGATGTGAAGCAGTAGTTCGAGCGCGCGCCCGCGATCTTCGCGCGCTATCGCATTCTGAAGTTCCGCGATCGACTTGTCCAGAAGCAACTTGTCGATCACGCGCGGCGAAGCAATTACATAGCCGCCTTCCGTCCGCAGGTTTTGGACTTCGGATGGATCGAAAAGCTCCTCGAACAGCTTTTCTCCCGGCCGCAGACCGGAAAATACGATGTCCATGTCGACATAGGGCTTTAGCCCGGCGAGTTGCATCATGCGTTCGGCTAGGTCGACGATGCGGACTGGCTCGCCCATGTCCAGCACCATGATCTTGCCGCGTTGCAACTCGGTGTCAGTGGGTTCGGCCGACGCGTTCAGCACCAGCCGGACCGCTTCCGGGATCGTCATGAAAAACCGCACGATGTCGGGGTGGGTTACCGTCACCGGCCCGCCGGCCAGGATCTGTTCCTGGAACCGCGGCACCACCGAGCCATTCGAGCCGAGAACGTTGCCGAACCTGACCGTCTTGAAATGAGTTTGTTTCGAGCTGATGTCGAGGGCCTGGCAGTAGGCCTCGGCAGCCCGCTTCGTGGCCCCCATGACATTCGTGGGATTCACCGCCTTGTCGGTCGAGATCATCACAAAGCTTGCGGCCTCGTTGACGAGGGCTGCATCGGCGACATTCTTGGTGCCGAGGAAATTGGTCTTGATTGCCTCCAGCGGATTGCTTTCGGCCAGCGGCACATGTTTGAGCGCGGCAGCGTGGAACACCACGTCGGGGCGCGTTTCGGCAAATAGCCGCGAAACCCGCGTGCTGTCGCGTACGTCCATCAGCCGCGTGCTTATTTTCAGGTCCCGGTATTTTTCCCGGAGCTCCATATCGAGCATATAGAGGTGGAATTCCGAGCTGTCGGTGATGACCAGAAGTCTGGGTCCGAGCTGCGCGATCTGGCGGCAGAGCTCCGAACCGATCGACCCGCCGGCGCCGGTGGCGAGAACCGTCTTGTTGTTGATCAGCCGGGCTATGCTCGATATGTCGGTGACGACCTCCGGACGGTCGAGCAGATCTCCGAGTTCAATCTCCTTCGGTTCCAGCAGCGACCGGCTGGTGATGAGCGCGGTCTCAGTGACATCGGGGATTACGGAAGTCTTGATGCCGAGCTTCGCTGTCTTTTCGACGATCTCGCCGAGATGCTGGCGGGTGGGGGCTGCTTCGGTGACGATAAGCTCCGAAATCCGAATGCCGGTTCGCTCCAGCCGGTCGGCGATTTTAGCTACATCTTCGAACGAGCCGAGAACCCTCACACCCTGAAGCGTTCTGGCCTGGTTCATCATGCTGTCGTCAAGAATCCCGGCGACGTTGAACTCGCTTTGTCCCCGGCGGCTTGCGCGTATGAAGCTTTCCGCGCCGTCGTTCAGCCCGTAAAGAAGCACGTTTCGCCGATTTGCCGGCGCAGGGGCGAGAGGACTCCTGCGCCAGAGGACTTTCTCGACCAGAAGGCGGCAGGCCAGCCGGGATCCGGCAAGCGCAGTCACCATGAAAACCCCGGCCAAAACCGGCACCGAGCGTGGAACATTGGCGCCGCGGGTCATCAGGAACGACGCGACCGTGTAGGTCACTGTCGTCGCGAGCGCCACTTTGATGATAATGATCAGATCGGGAATCGAGACGTATCGCCACGAACCGCGGTGCAGCGAAAAGACGAAATAGAAGACCCCGAAAATGGCCACGAAGCCGAGCATCTTTTCCTCATTGCCCGGCACCTCGAACGCCTGGACGCCGAGAACTGTAAGATAGGCCATGACGAACGAGCCGGCCGCAACTCCAAAATCATGCAGAGTACCCGCATAACGGGCAAATCGGGCGGGCGGGCGCAGGTTACTGAGTTTCATGCAACAATGCTCGACGTGGATGCTTTTTTTCTTCTGAAATAAGTGTCATGCAATAATGCCCGGCGCCGGGCATTGTTACCTGAACAGCCGACGCCGTTCAACACAGCCGGCTCCAAATCTCGGTACCGTTGATGCCCTGAACTCCCAACCCTTAGCCGACCGATCGACCGCGGCCCCTCGAATAGCACCAATCTGAGTTCCCTGTCTGCTTAAAGGATTCGCTTCCCGAAAGCAGACATCACGAAATTAACCGTTTCATGGCCGATCCGGGAATCAAATTCGGCCGCGACAGGCGAAATTTCCATTGATGCCATGCGGCCGCTGAGCGCGATCGCCTCCATCGCCTGATGTGTTTCGCGCACGGTCATCCCGCCGGAACGGGGCACCCATCCCGCCATTTCCGTCGCGGTTGGCGAATAGCTCACATCAAACCCCGGGTGTCCGACGAGGCGATCCTGATCGCCTCGCGCCCGACATCGCGCATCCCGGAGCCGTCGATCTCGGCCATGGTGAGGCGAGACTTGCGAAAGTCCACAAGAACGACGCTTTCCGGAGAAGGCTGCGGCTGCAGCGGCTTTTACGTTCAGGTCGAGTAAAACAGTTGCGAGACAAGGGTTCATGGTCCGATTCGTGGTACTTTAATCGCGGCTCCGCCTAATAGCGCGAGACAGGCCATGGCAAGCCGGAAGTCGTTTCTTTATTAGTCAGTCTCTTTCCGCTTCAACGATTTCGGACTGTGTCAGCCGGCGTGCTGGGATAGAACAACCGCCTCGGTCCGGTTCTTCGCATGTAGCTTTTGCATGATGCGCGAGACGTGCGACTTGACCGTGTTCTGCGACAAATTCAGCTCGCTGGCGATGACCTTATTCGGCAGGCCTCGCAACAACGTCGCCAAAACCTGTCGTTCGCGTTCTGTGAATGCGACATTGGTCTTTTTGGTGATATCGCACATCTCAGGCGCGCCGTCGCTCATGGTCATAGCTGGTTGCAAGGCAACTAAGTTCTCGGATGAGACGGGCGCCCAATTTGGACAATCCACGACCACCGCCCGCGGAAAGTACACACCACCCGCGATTACCAATCGAAGGGCAGCAAGGGCAATCTCAACAGAGGCAGAGGCCGTGACATAGCCTCTCACGCCATATTGGGTGACTTCGGAAATCATTGCATCGGATATCATTGACTCGTCAAGCTTGGTGAGAAGCATGAGAGGCCCTTCGGCCAGTGATCGACGAACATAGGCGAGATTCTGCAGCACGCATTCATCCGTCATGGCAGAGCTCCCTATATTGAGAGCAACAAGGCTGATGTGTTTCCCGATTATGGAGTCGAACTGGTGTACAGTCTCGATCTCCAAGACGGTGAAATCCTGGAATTCGTTCCGAAGGATGCGGGCAAGGCAACTTCGCGGCAGCGGATAACGGTCAACTACAACGATGGAAGAACGTTCGTCATAGAGGCCTTTTTGTTCGACCGAATACGAGAGAGTCAATTACTCCCCCCTCATTTGCCGCCCAATATCACCTAAACGATTTAACCAGCACCGGTCTACAATTAGTTGATGACATGGTTAAAAATGGTCGCATTTAAGTTAAATTTTCAATTTCAATTGCTGGTTGCATAGTAGTTTCAGTGATTTGCGGCGCAGTAATTCTACAAATCGCTAGGTGGTGATCCATTGCCTGATCGCTTCGATCTGGACGAAGCCCATGACTTGGACGCAAACTTGTCGTAGCGTGTGGCGATGCGGCGTGAGTGCTTCAGGCGACTAACGAACCGTTCGATGTGGTTTCGCAGGGCGTAGGTTGGCTTGCACTGGAGACCATGCAGTCTCGATTTTTTCGGGATCACCGGATCGGCGCTGCGCGGCGTTCCAGATCGCGACGAGTCGCGTCGCCGTCCTTGCCCCTGTCGGCTAGCACCGTGGCCGGATCGGGCCCATCAGGCGCTCATAGTCGACCATTATTAGTGGCCTAGCCTGGCTTAGAGAGAAGGCGATGGCAGCCCTTGTACATCCCTTCGGTATTTAGTGTTAGTCGCGAGGCCACGGCGCGAACGGCCAATAGCATTTCTGAACCCCCCTTTCCTCCGGGCGGCATGCTAATGCGCCCGGAGGATGGTGCTGTCCATGATTTGCGGCGTGTCGGAGATGTCACTTTCGGGAAGCGCCAGCATCACATCCCAGAGTTCGGCTGCCGTCCAGCGGCGAAGTTCCAGTCTCCCGAACTCGGCCGGCAGGCCGCGCCATGGCGAACCGATCCTGGTGATCCAGAAGATGCCCGTCCAGAACCTTCCGGTGATCACGCGGACGCCGACCCTCTGCTACCTGGTCTCAATCAGGAATGTGTAAAGAACGCCCACTCCTCATCACTCATCAGACCTCAAACCAAAGCCGCTCTCCTCAAAGAGCGTTGAATCCCGCGTCAGATGAAAAGGGATCCTGTGTCCACACGCCCTAGGCAAGACTGAAATCGGCCTGCACGATGGTTTGCTGCTCGACGGCCGCCAATTGCACGGCATCTACATCCAAATCGATTTCGCCATTCAAGTACCTGATGGCTACCGCAACGTCCTGTTCGGCATCGACCTCCTGGAGCGATTCGACAGTTACTTTGACGATATAGCGCTCTTTCAATTCGTCTTCGATGTCTATGTCGATATCGACTTCCTGATCGAACTCGAGGTCCTGGTTCACTCCGACCTTGCCTCCAGGAGATCCGTCGCTGATGCGCATGTCGACAGTTGTGTCCTGCTCGATTTCGATCGAATCGTGCAAGAAAAGATCCACGTAGAGGACGCCATCAATGTCGAAGATTTCAAGGTCAATCTCGACATCCTGGTCTATGCGCATGTTTTGGTCGAGCAGAAGGGCGAAGTGTCCATCACCGTCGATTACAAAGGAAATGTCTACATCCTGGTCCATCATGAGGTCTTGGTTGATGTGAAGGCGCGCGACCACCTCACCCACATATCCGCTGACCATGACACTCGCTTCCTGGTCGACAATCGCGATCTGCGTCACATTAATGCTGTGGGCATCATCGACCTCGCCAAATATCTCGTCAGGGCCGCTCGGACATTGGCTCGTGCCACTGCGGGGCTCATTGCTCACTGGCAGCGGTTGCTTATCCGGTCCGTGTTCGCAATGGTCACGGCCGCCGGCTCCTCCGCCTCCGCACTCGGTGGATGACGCATCGATTGATGCCGCCAGTCCTTTGATCAATACCGACGCGGGTTGTCCGTGAGAATCCTGATCGGGCGGAAAGTCCTCCTGCTCGTTCGACAGCAGATCGGAATCCGGCAGCATAGTCGCGGACTGGATGGTAAAGCGCGAGACCTCGCTCGCCAGCTCCAAGCTGCCGCCGAACATCGCCTCAGTTCCAATAATTTCCTCTGGATTGGCTTCGCTCGGTGGCGGCAGATCAGCAGCCGGCTGCATCGCCGCGGACGGGACGGTAGAGAGCGGGACCTCGATCGCCAGCGCAAAGCTGCCGGCGACCATCGTCTCGGTTCCAATGATTTCCGTTGGATCGGCTTCGCTCGGTGGCAACAGGTCGCGAGTCCCATCATCGGCGGTAATCATGAAACCCCTCCAGTGCCTCAAGGCACGTTCCCCAATGGTAGGTGTGCGCCCGCTTCGAGAGACGTCTTCCGATGGGGCGGCTCAGTTCGCCTACTCATTCATCTCCAAAAGCATTGGCCCGCGAGCCTTCGCGAATGTGGCGGCCGGCGATGCCACAAAAATCAGTCCCTTCCCCACACGGATCCTGCCACCCCATATCTCAATCCTCTCGAAAGGCACGGTTGAAGCTATCGAGGAAGGGGCGCAGCATGTATTGGGCGACGGTGAACTGGCCGGTTTTGATCAGCACCTCGGCCGGCATACCCGGCATGATCTCGACCTCCGGCAACTCGTGCAGGGACGCCTCGTTGATCCGGACGTGGGCGGTGTAATAGGCTCGCTCCGTTTCCTTGTCGACGAAGCGATCGGCCGAGACATAGGTAAGGACGCCCTCCACTGGGGGCACGCGGCGGTCCTTATAGGACAGGAGACGGACCCGAGCCTCGAGACCGGGACGAACCAGGTCGATGTCTTCCGGTTTGACTTGAGCCAGCACTATCAGACGGTCCTGATGAGGAACGAGATCCATTAGGGGCTCGCCAGCGACAACAACCCCTCCCAGGGTGTGAATGCGCAGATCCGTGATGGTGCCGGCTTCGGGGGCGCGAACTACCGTTCGGGTGAGCACGTCGTTGGCCGCCTGGATGCGCTCGAGGAGTTGGAAAATCAGGGCTTGTGTGTCGCGCATGGTCTGGGCGATTTCGGTGTATTGGTCGCTCTTCAGCTGGAGAATCATGGCTTCCGATTCTCCGACGGCCTGCTCGGCTCGCGAAATCTGGGCCAGTGTTTCGCCAATCCGACCATCAAATTCAGCCTGTTCGCGCTCCAGATGCAACAGACGTGCGCGCGTCTGCAGCCCCCTGATAACCATGGGGGCCACGGTTGCCAGCTCCCTCTTGATAATCGCTGCTCGTTTCGTGGCCGCTTCCACCTCAAAACCTAACGCGGCGATTTCCCGCCTCGTCTGTGCCTTGCGCTGCTGAATGACACTGATCCGGGAAGATTGGAGCCTGCGGCGGGTATCGAAAATGTTGATCTGTCCAGCTATCATCTCCGCCAGCGAGGGATCGGTCAGAGCGGCCGACCTGAGGGCCGCCGGGAACGTGATGGTTTCGCTACCCTCGCGCTCCGCCAGCAGGCGCGCCTCCAGCGCCTGTGCTTCCCAGAGCTGCATTTGAAGCATCTGGACTGTGGTGCGAGTCCTAGTGTCGTCGAGCCGGATCAGTGCTTGCCCGGCGGCTACTTTGTCGCCGTCTTTCACCAGGATGCGCCCGATGATGCCGCCCTCCAGATGTTGGATGGTTTTGCGGCTCGATTCTGCCTCGATGGCCCCTGCAGCGACGGCGGCGCTTTCCAGCGGGGCGTAAGTCGCCCACAAGCCGAAGCCGATCACGAACACACCGACTACAGCAAATGCACTCGCAGCAAGGAGACGCAGGCGCCGGAACGGCGTTCCTGATGGCGGTGGCAGAATTTCCGCAAGATCGTGTGCGATGGTGCGGTTCGAACCTCTCATGACACGACCCTCTCGGATTCCTCCCCTATGATGAGGCCTCCCGCTGTCGTTGCCGGTGACTGTTCGTCCTCGTGAGCTAGTTGCTTTGTAGTCCGCCGCGCAGTGATGATCTGCGAATGCCTGACCGGAATGCTAGTGCGCCCGGCCTTGATCTTCCCGGCCACGTCGCGGCGACTCCCAAAAGTGTCCATTCTGCCGTCGTCGAGCACCAGAATCTTGTCACACATGTTCATAATACCAAGGCGTTGAGCGATGAGGATGATTGTTGATCCCCGTTCTCGCATCTCCTGGATCGCCCGCCGCAGGGCATCTTCGCCTTCGGCGTCGAGACTGGCATTCGGCTCGTCCAGCACGATGATGCGTGGGCGACCAAAGAGCGCGCGTGCCAGCCCCAGCCGCTGTCGCTGCCCGCCCGACAGCCGCATGCCGCCCTCGCCGATATCGGTCTCGTAGCCCAGGGGAAGCCGCATAATTGCTTCGTGCAACCCCACCATCGCAGCGGCGGCGATGACATCATCCGCCTGGGCCTCTTGCAAACGAGCGATGTTGTCCCGAACCGTGCCGCCGAAAAGCTCGATGTCCTGCGGAAGATAGCCGAAATAGCGATGACCGCCAGAGGCCATCCAGATCCCGACGTCGGCGCTGTCGAGGCGCACATGCCCCGCTGTAGGAGTGAGAGTACCGGCGATGACACGCCCAAGTGTCGACTTTCCGGCACCCGAGCGACCAACCACTCCGAGGATTTCGCCGGGATTGACGACGAAGCTCAGTCGACAAAGAGCCGGCCTGTCCGCGAAGGGCTGAATGAATGTCACCTGCTCGACGGAGAGTTGCCCATTGGGACGCGGCAACTCCATGGCTTCTCGGGGGCGGGGCGCGGCCGCCATGATTTTCCGGATGCGATCGTAGCCCAGGCGCGCGCTGCTGACCGCCTTCCAGGTACCAATGGCGCCCTCTACCGGCCCCAGCGAGCGCCCGAGAAGGATCGAGGTCGCAAAGATCGCCGCCGGGCTGATGTGGTGCAAGATCACTAGCCAGGCAGCGCAGGCCATGATGACGACTTGGGTGACAAGTCGGATGAAGCGTGCGAGGGCCTGAATGGCAGAACCACGCGCTGCTGCGGCGAGCTGAGCCTCCTTCGCGTCTGACTGGCCATCGTGCAGGAGGCGGGCCACTCCAGGCAACATTCCCATGGCGCTGATGGCCTCGACATTGCGCAGGAGGGATTCGAACCGGTGTTGGCTCACTACCCAGGCGGCGCTCGAACGGGCTAATGGCTTGCGGGTCACCATCTCGTTGAATATCGCCAACCCGAACAGGACAACCGACGCCGAAAGGCCGATCACGCCGAGAAGTGGATGAACAAGGAACATTGAGAGAATGAAGATCGGCGTCCAGGGCAGATCGAAGAGGGCTGTGCATGCGCTGCCGCTGAAGAACGAGCGGAAGCCGCCTATATCGCGCCAGGCCTGTGCCGCCGCAGACGGATCATTGCGCAAGGCTGAGTGTACGGCCGCTACGAGCACCGGCGCCTGAAGGCGGTCGTCCAGCCAGCCACCAATACGCGAAAGCATCGCGCGGCGCAGCGCCTCGAGGGTGGAGTGAACCGCCAGCGCCACAATCACGATTAACGTCAGCATCACCAACGTATCGAGGCTGCGGCTTGAAAGGACATGATCGTAGACCTGCAAGAGATACAGCGGGACCGTCAAGGCCAACACGTTCACAAAGAAGCTGAGAAAGAAAATCATGACCAGCGAGGCCTTGCAAAGACTGAACGCCAGTTCAACGTCGGTCCGGCCTCCCGCCTTGGTCGCAAAATGCGGCGCTGGCCGCTTCTCTTCGCGGTCGAGCAGTTCTGAAACTGCATAGCGCCAAGCGCTTCTGAGGTTGGATGCGCCGGCAATCCCAAACTTTGCAAGGGTCTGCATCCATGAGAACGGAGCGCGCGACTTAGCCCGTCCGAGGTCGACGAAATATCTGTAGAAATCGGAGGCGCGCTCGGGACCGACCACAGTATCGGCTTTGATCGACCTGAACACGGTCGCGGAAACTTCTTCACTCGCACCCTGTGCGAACGCCGGAATTGGCAGCCTTTTGCAGAAATCGGAGGCGCGCTGGATTCCGCTTTTCGCGCGGCCTTTCAACCAGGCAACAGACATCGCCGGCATCTTTCACACGAAACTGCACACGAGCACCGGGAACAGTGAAGTGTGCAGAAATTGGCGGCGCCCCCCGATACCGTTCTTGCGGAGCTGTTCATTCGGACGTGAGCCATGGCGAATGTCTCCATAAGGGCGTCACAACGATGCATGGGAGACTCCAAACGGGGCAACGTGGGCCCCGGCGGACGCCCGGACAGAATCCGGGCGCCGTTGCTTAGGAAGAACGCTCACGCGAAAGCGAAATCGAAGTCGATATCAATATTCGCGTCTTGTTCGCCGTACTGATCCTGCTCGGCGTAGACCTTTACGTCCTGCTCCTGGTCGACGTCGACATCGTTCTTGTTGGCCTGGTCGACATCGATGTCAGTGTCATTATCGTTCTTGGCATCGCCGTCAGCGTCCGCGTCAGCACGTGACTTAGACCACGCGTCGGCATCGCCGTCAGCGTCCGAGTCGGCCTTGGACTTGGACCGTGCATCGGAATCGCCGTCGGACTTCGCCTCGGCCTTGCCCTTGTCGCCCCCTTCCGCGTAGGCCTTGCTGTGGGTCTTGGCATCGGCGTCGCTGTCAGAGTCGGCCCTAGACTTGTTATGGGTCTTGGCATCGGCGTCGCTGTCGGAGTCAGCCTTAGCGTCATTGTCCGTGTTGGCGTCCTGGTCGGTGTCGTTGTCGACCTTGCTCTTGTTGTCGTTGTCGATCTTTACGTCCGAATCCTGGCTGGTTTTGGTCTTTATGTCCTGATCTTGATACTGGTCGAAGTCCTGGTCGATATCAGCATCGATGTCGATGTCGAAGTCGTTATCATCGAAATAGCTGGGTTTGTTCGACTTCATGGGATTTCCCTCCCTGTTGTTGAGGAACGCCGCTCTCGGGAAATTGCTGCCGGAGCGGACCGACCGCCGCGAGGACGATCCGGACGGATCCTCCGACAGCGCGTCGATGGGCGAAGCATGTTCGTTTTGTGCCGGAGAGAATAGTTACCAATGGGCATCCGACCTAAACGGGCGCTTACGGCCGATCGGGTTCATTCCAATCGGCGATGGTTAACCCAATCTGCTAATCCCGAAGGCTACCAAGATCCAATGAGCCGTCGCGCATAGTTAAAAAGCGTCAAAGAAAAAGCCGGGACGAAGCCCGGCTGTCACGCATGCCCCAAAACGGTGAAGTTCAGAGGTCGAGGTCGTCGCTTACATCGACGACTATCTGGACATCCCCGAGCGCAGCGGCGAGTTCGTCGAGGCGGACGTCGATCAAGTCCCCGTCTTTGCCTTGCGCCGCAGCTATCGCTGCACGCGCGACGGACTGGATGAGCGGAACGATGTCTACATCGACGTTGGCGTCAAGGCCGTCGCGGATTTCCACGTCCACGTCGATGTTTTGGTCGAGTTCACTGTCCTGGTCGATGTTCGTATCCAAGCTGTTCCGGTCGCCATCGCGCACGTTGATGTCGGCGTCACTCTCGATCTCAATATCTTCCTCAATGCCAACACCGACTTCGATGAAGATAACTCCATCCCTTTCGCTGACTTCGACATCCACGTCGATTCGCTGGTCCACTTCCGGTCTTTGTTGCGTCCTGACGCTTGCTTCGCGTCCGCCGGAGCCGCCGCCTGCGTCGACGTCAACATCCTCATCCTGGTCGATTTCGCCGTTTTGGTCGATTTCCGTATCGACTTCGACTCCGACCGGCCGCGATCCGATGACCTTCACCCCGATAGTGTCACTGTTTTCCAGGCGCGAGTCTTGGTCTAGATTGACGTCAAGGCTGCGACCGCCTTCATCATCAAGATCGTCGTCGTGCTCGGTGAAATCGATCTCCTCCGTTTCATCCACGTTACCGCGGTCAACGGTCGCTTCTTTCTCGTCGTGCTCGTCACGAGCCATTGTAAATCTCCCTCCCGCGTGCGCCGTCGGCGCTATCGCAGACCCAGCATCCCACCTTTCGGAAAACGGCGATAGACGCCAAGACGGGCGAAACACCTGCGTCCAGGAGGCACGAAGGGGGACTCGTCAGCGCTAGTTGAAGTCGCGGCTAGGACAGTGACGTCACCTGGTAAGGCTAATACTTATGGGCCAATGGTCCCCTTTTTGCGGCTTGTAGCGGACTGTTAAGCATTCCGAGCTATTGGAAGAGAACGGGGTGCCGCGATCATTTGCTTTCCGGGATGTTTCAGCCAACGAAACGTATCGAAGGGGCGCGCGACGGGGATGAATCGACTGTTGTGACCATGTCTGCTCCGGCGCTAGGAGGAGAGGGTGAAAAGGGCATCGATCGCTACCATCCTGTTGTGTTCGATAGTTCCGGCAAAGGCTGAGGGCGGCCTCGCCGCAAAATGGGCGGGTCCGAACCTGACGAGCATCGTTTCAGGCAAATCCGAGATCGCCACCCTATATGCCGACAGACAGGCAGTTGTGGTTGAATACGTGATGGCCATGAGGCGATACGAAGTCCCCACGGGGCCGTGGACCTGGGTTGGCGCCAACGGTGATTCAGTGCGCAGGATGGGAAACGACGTATTCCGGATCTCCCTCGGAAATTATGCTGGCAACTGGTTTACTGAATTGGAGTGCATAGCCTTAGAGTGGCCAATGTTCCTGTGCAGTGACGGCAAAGAGAGAAAAATGTCGGCGCCCGACCCCAGCACGATGGTTTTCGACGGCGTCGAATACAAGCGCCTTCCGCCGAGAAAATAGATCGTCACTGCAGCCGATCAAACGCGGGCAGCGGTAAGCGCTTAACGCGCGAGCGTTGCCACCGCCGCTGGCCGAACCCGGTGACTGCTGTCATCGGCCGTCCGGGGTCCGCACCCCGAACCATTTGTCCTTGACGGCGTCATAGTGCTCTTGGGGCCTGTACTCGGCGACCTTGAGACCGATCCGCCTGGGCGAAAGACGCCCGATTGCGGAAAGGATCGCATAGCTGGCCACGACCACGTCGCGTTCCGCATTGGCGACAGCAATCTGGGCGTCGATGAGGTCGGCCTGGGAGTCGAGTACGTCGAGCGTCGTGCGCTGGCCAACATCGCGCTCTTCAATGACGCCGGCGAGGGCGAGTTCAGCGGCCGCTACGGCTTCACGTGTAGCAGCAACGGTTTCCCTGGCTGCTCGATATTGCGACCATGCTGCGGCAACTGCCGCACGGACCTGGTCTCGGCTGACGTCGACTTCGACGCGCGCCTGGCCGAGCGACTCTTTGGACTGACGCACCTGCGCGAATGTCCTGCCACCCTGATAAATCGGCACCGTAAGCGTCGCGCCGATGCTTGCGGCATCCGACGTGCCGTCAACCGTGCTGCGGTAATTGCGCGAAATGCCGGCTTGCGCGGATATTTGCGGCAGCAACTGGCCTTCCGCGGATTTGACGGTAAAGCCGGCCGCATCGACCAGATGTTGCGTCGCCAGGATGGCCGGATGATTGCCTTCGGCAACGGCGTATGCCTTGCCAAGGCTGGCGGGCAGCAGTTTGGCAAGCGGAGAGGCGGCCTGCAGCTTGCCTGGCGCCTCGCCGATCACCTGCCTGTATATGGACTCGCTTACCGTTACCTGCGCCCGCGCCACGGCGACCTGGGCAATCGCGGCCGAGCGGCTCGCATCCGCTTGCGCAAGGTCGGTGCGGGTGCCTTCTCCGACCTCAAGGCGCGAACGCGCGGCAAGCGCCTGCTCGTTCAGGAATTCGAGATTTCGCTCGGTCAATATGGCGATCTGCCGGTCGCGAATGACGTCCATATAGGTGGCAGCCGCATCGAACAGGACGTTCTGCTCGGTGTTGCGTAAGCTTTCGTTTGAAGCGTACACCCGCGCCTCGGCCGAGGCGACATTGTTCATGGTTTGAAATCCGTCGAACAGCGATTGCCGGATTTCCACGCCGAAAGACCCGGTGGTCAGTTTGGTGCCCGACTGCGAGGTGTAATCGATGCTCGATATACCGGTTATTGTCGGACGATAGCCCGACTTGGCGATAGCCACGCTCTCGTCCGTGACCCGAACGCCGGCACGCGCCGAGTTCAGCGTCGAATTCAGCTGATAGGCCTTTGTTAACGCGCCCGTTAAACTTTCGGCGGAAACAGTCAGCGGGGAAAGCGCGGTCGCCGAAACTATGGCAGCGGTGAAAAGACTTCTATGTGCAAACGGCACGACTCAATCCTCATCATTCATTCAACACGTTGCCTATGGAGTCGGCGCCTCATGGCTGCCCTTCAGTGTTTCGCCCGAATGCGCCGGTTGAAGACGTGGCGCACCTGATCGGCGAAACGGACGACGATCGCGGCGTGGAAGCGTTGCGTACGTGCAGGGTCCTGAATTCTGGTCCCGGCAGAGCAACAGGGAAGGCAGCAGGCAGTGGCAGGAGCCTGCTGCGATGGCAACGCGGCCAAAGCCAGTTGCGCGATACGTGACATAGACACACCTCGGCGTGATCGCTTGAAGCGAATTCGTCACGTCACCGCCCGGTTGACGTTGGGTCAGGATGGCAGGCAGCGGTTAACGAGAGCTTAGAAAAGACGAAGGCGTAGTGCTTTGGGCTTTGTCCCTACTTCGGAGGTTACACACCTTCGTTGTTGGGTTGGTCGGGCCCTTCATGGCTAGTCGGTTTGGCCGCCCTTGCACTGGGCGGCAAAGACGATCGGTTCGGCGGCGAATTCGGATCGACGAAGGGATGGTTAAGTTCGGTATCGCTGCAGCGTTTCCAGCCGCCGTGATGTAACACAGACTCAGTTCGCCCCTCGAGACATGAGGGCTCGCTGTAATGCAATCGTCCTGTTCGGGGTGCTACGGGCAACGCTTATGTGTCTGACAGCAAAGATGGCAACTTGTCGCGGGAGTACAGCTGGAATGCGCACCACGGCACTGCACATTTCATTTTTTGTTTTCGCATGCGCATTAGATTGGGGCCGTGTCCCGGCGCGTGTTGTAGCTGGCGGCATTGGTCGCCGTTCTTTCCGGCGAGGCTGGGCTGATCAGCGCGCCACGGCGGGGCTGGCTGATGACGGGATCATCGCTTAGTTGGACAGCGCTTTCCAGCATCATGTAGCTTGTGCGCTGGACCGCCCATTCATCATTCTGTTCAAGCAGGAGGGCGCCGACGAGCCGTTTGATGGTGTCGTGGTTCGGGAAGATGTCGGCGACCGCTTGATTGTGATTTTTTATGGAATTCCGTTTGACCGATCGTCATTTGACCGATCCGCATGGTGTCTCCGTCGATAACGCGGGCTTGGCCACTTAACATGTCGGCCGAAGCCCAAAGGTCACGATAAGGAACGCGGCAGCGGTTAGTTAGTGCGACTGAAAGAAGGCACATTCGGTTAAACTAGGAGAACCGGTCACGCGCTTCGCGCTAAAAGAGCCTCCTACTACTACAATCATGGATAGCGTGCCGAACCTTCCCTTGCACTTTGCAGCGACGGGTTGAGGGTCTGCGAGATCAGATGCTACACGGCTGCCGATGGCGGCAGTCCAGGACCGTTTTGTGAACCGCTGCCGGGCTCAGTTTTAGTGAATTCCACTTGGGATTTTTGCAACCGGTTTCAAAATTCACGCCATTCAACACGGCTGTATCTGAGTCTTGGACCCTGCGGCACGTCATCATGACCCGTCAGTTCGCTAGAGAAGACTTGATGTCATTATCGCCGATTGGCGATATACCTACAAATATAGATAGATGTTACCTACAAATGTAGGTCCAAGATAGTTAACATGATCCTGAAATAGCAAAGAAACGACAGAAAAAATCTGCAACATACAATGTCACACCTATTGCATAGCGTCGAGACTTGGCTTACAAAATTCTATCACTTCTCTTAGGAAGAGCGCCGGTTGAGCCTACAATGATCACCGATAAAGAGATTAGCGCGGCAATTGCCGCGTTGCGAAGGCACGGCTTTGCCATCGGCAAGGATCCGATACGCGATGCCTTGGAAGCTGCGTCTAAGGCCCGGCAAAGTCGCGACGATGCTCCCGACGCGCCGACAGCTGACGATGAGGGTCATGTCGACGGACGAGCTAGTGCGCGTGCCGATGATTCTTCGTGCGACAGGTCCTCACCGACATCGAGGAACTCTGCACAAGGATCGATGCCCATCTGTGACGACCAGGATATTGAACGGCTTGCCACCAGGGTGCGGTATCTCAATGCGCAATATGATCGGGTGATGGCCAAGCGACGCCTCCAGGCGGCGCATCGTCCGGCTTGGCTACCGCCCGCGGAGTTCATTGGCATGGCGGTACTGGGGATCGGAGCAACGGCTGCTATTTTCATCCTGCTTACGCTCCTGAGCGGTTTGGACTAGCCGAGGCGCTCCGCACCGCGTCAATGGTCGGAGACGAAAGAAAACACCCGGGATTCGCAGCGTTCGGCCTTCTCGGGACAGAAAGCGTAAAACCCGCGAAAGTCAGAGCGTTTCAGTCCGGGTTGTGGGCGTTCTTCACAAAATCCGCTTGCCAAAAGCTGACATGACAAAATTCACGGTTTCGCGGGCGATCTGTGGCTCCAGTTCGGCCGCCACCGGCGAAATGTCCATGGACGTCATGCGGCCGCTGAGCGCGATGGCCTCCATCGCCTGATGGGTTTCACGAACCGTCATGCCGCCGGCCCCCGGCGCCCATCCCGGAATTTCCGTGGCTGTTGGCGAATAGCTTACGTGGAAGCCGCTTGTGCCCGACGAAGCGATCCTGATCGCCTCGCGCATGACATCGCGCATGCCGGAACCGTCGATCTCAGCCATTGTGAATACCGAGATGCGGGATTGCCGGAGGATTTTCGCCTCGGCCGGATGGGCCTCGCGCAGTCCCACGAGAACGACATTTTCAGGGGAAAGCTGCGGCTGCAGCGCATCTTGCCGGCCGCTGAGACCGAGCACGCGAGAGAGCACCGATGTCTCCGCCATATTGGAATCATCGCCGGTTTCGGGCATCAGCGCCGCGATGGAGTCTATCCAGATAAGGCCAAGCGAGTGCGTGACGCGGGCAGCCGCCGCCAGAGCCTGATAGGCGACGCGCCTGTCGCTGCCCGAATGAAGCCGGATCAGGCCCGAGGGTGGACGCTCGACGTCGGCCAGTTCGACGACATCGTAATTCATGGACTCGAGCCGCGAGCCGATATTGTGGCTGGCCAGGATGGGCGTCGATTTCGGCTCGGCCACGATCGAGACCATCTTGCGGCCGGACGAATCCGCAACATCGTGCATGGTTGCTTTCTCGACATATTCCGAAGTCATCGTGGTCAACAAGGCCCCGTAGCCCATCCGAAAGCTCACGCGATCTCCGACGGCGAGCGGGGGATCGGCGTCCGTGACATCGAGAACCAGATGATCGCTCGACGCGCCCAGCACCCGTACGCCCTTGTTGATCGGGGTGAGACTTTCCACGATGACATCCTCGCGCCCGATATTGGCGATGCCGCGCAGCCGATCGCCCTCGTCGACGAAGAGCGGCCGGTTGCCGAAGGCGTCGAAGCCCGATTCGCCGATCGGCATGGACGGCTTCAGCTTGACTTCGATCAGTTCGCCGGCAAGGCGGAAGGCGTCGTATTCGAGGCCCGGCCAAGGCTCGTCGCGAAAAGTCTCGATGCCGCCCTGCAATATGGCCTCGCCGATCCGCAGATTGTTGATACCCCCTGGCATGCGCCCATTGAGCAGCAAGGGCAGCGACGACGAGTTGCCGCCCGAAATCCAGTCAAGGGTGATGCCTGCGAGCCTCTCGATCTTGTATGCATGCGCCACCAGTTGGCCGAGATTTTCCTCGGTCGGCACAATTGCGCCGAAGCAGGTCAAATTGGTGCCGATACCAGCGATCCTGACACCCTTCATCTCGAGGATCTTTTTCACGGTCGGCAGTAGGTCGTTCGGCCAGATGCCTTCGCGCAAGTCGCCGAGATCGACCATGACAATGATGCCGTGGACGCGGCCGAGGCGCTCCGCGATGCGCGAGATTTCGCCGATGATGGCGAGTTCCGACTGAAGGCTGATATCGACAGTCCGCACCACCTCCTCGACGCGCGAGATCGGCGGGCTGCGCAGGAGCATTATCGGGCAATCGATGCCGCTTTCATGCAGCCGCCGGATGTTTTCAAAGCGCGACTCGGCGATACCGGCGACGCCGCCGCGCAGCATTGCGCGCGCCACCTGCGGCATGCCGCAGGTTCCCTTGGTGACGCCGAAGACCTTGATGCCCGATTCGGCGCAGCGCTGCACGATGGTCCGCGCATTGCGCTCGATGCGCCCAAGGTCGATCGCGACTTGTGGTCCCATGCCTCGCCCCCAATCCGCTGGAAACGCTGCCCGGCAGCGTCGCCTCAGCCGTGCACCGAGTTCTTTCCGGTGAGTTTCCTTTCCCAGGATAGCGCATCGCCGACAATGGCGTCGAGATCGTCATGGGCCGGCGTCCAGCCGAGCTCGCTGCGGGCGAGTTCGGAATTGGCGATGACCGACGCCGCGTCGCCAGGACGCCTGCCGCCGATCTGGACGTCGAAGTCGCCGCCGAAGACACGGCGCACGCTTTGGATCACCTCGAGCACCGAATAGCCATGGCTGTAGCCGCAATTGGCGACGAGGCTGCCGCCGCCGGCGCGCAGCCGCTGCAAGGCCAGGCGATGCGCCGCGACCAGATCGCTGACATGGATGTAATCGCGCATGCAGGTGCCGTCGGGCGTGGGATAGTCAGTGCCAAAAACCTGCATGGAGGCGCGCTTGCCAAGCGCGGTTTCGCTGGCGACCTTGATCAGATGGGTGGCGCCGGGCGTCGACTGGCCCGTACGGCCTTTCGGGTCGGCGCCCGCGACGTTGAAGTAGCGCAGGGCCGTATAGCGAAAGCCGTGCGCGGCCGCGGCGTCGCGCAGCATCCATTCGCTCATCAGCTTGGACAGGCCATAGGGCGATTCCGGCGCGAGCCGCGCGTCCTCGCGGACCGGCTCCAGCCCCGCCGCACCATAGACGGCCGCGGTCGAGGAGAAGATGAAGTTGGGCACGTTGCCGCGCACCGCTGTCTCGATCAGCGCACGAGTCTTGCAGGTGTTGTTCTCATAATAGCCGAGGGGATCGGCCACCGATTCCGGAACGACTATCGAGCCCGCAAAGTGGATGATGGCGTCGACCGCATGCTCCCGGATCAGCGACCCAACCAGATCGCTGTCGGCGACATCGCCGACGACTAGCCTCGCCTCCGGGGCGACCGCCCATTCGAACCCGGTCGACAGACGGTCGAGCACGACAACCTCTTCGCCGGCGTCGAGCAACTCCCACACCATGTGGCTGCCGATGTAGCCGGCGCCGCCGGTTACCAGAACGCTCATTGCAAATCTCCGCTGATCCTGACGAACTGTGTGAAACGCCACCAAAACATTGGCAACACGCATCAAGCCGCAGGCGCGCCTTTTCAGGTCGGCGTGCCTGCGCCAGGAACCGTGTCTCGCGACTAACCTTCGACCAAAAGGCCATTGATTCAGGTTAATGCAATAGCCAAAAGCTTATGTTCGTTTGTGGGCGAGGAGGACGTGGCATTTTGACCTTGTGGCGGTCATGGACGCAAAAACCGGCAATGATTATGATCGCCTCCAAATTTGGGAAGCCAGAATGAACTATCAGCGTTTTTTCGAGGAAGCGATCGATCAGGTTCATGCCGAACGTCGCTATCGCGTCTTTGCGGACCTGGAGCGGATCGCCGGTTCCTTTCCGCGCGCCATCTGGCGCGCCGGCGGGCAGGAACAGGAGATCACAGTCTGGTGCTCCAACGACTATCTCGGCATGGGCCAGCACCCGGCCGTGATCGCCGCCTTCCAGGAAACCGCAGGTAAGATGGGCTCGGGCGCCGGCGGCACGCGCAACATTTCCGGCACCAACCACCCGCTGGTCGAACTGGAACTGGAACTCGCCGACCTGCACGGCAAGGATGCGGCGCTGGTCTTCACTTCGGGCTTCGTCTCCAACGAAGCGTCGATTTCCACGATCGCCCGCCTGCTACCCAACTGCCTGGTGCTTTCCGACGAATTGAACCACGCCTCGATGATCGAGGGCGTGCGCCGGTCGGGCGCCGAGAAGAAGATCTTCCGCCACAACGACGTCGCGCATCTCGAAAGCCTGCTACAGGCCGCGGGCCGCGAGCGCGCCAAGCTGATCGTCTTCGAATCCGTCTATTCCATGGACGGCGACATCGCCCCGATCGAAGAGATCGTGGAGTTGGCCGAGAAGTACAATGCCATGACCTACATCGACGAGGTCCATGCCGTCGGCATGTACGGTCCTCGCGGCGGCGGCATCACCGAGCGCGACGGGCTCGCTGATCGCGTCGACATCATCGAAGGCACGCTGGCCAAGGCGTTCGGAACGCTGGGTGGTTACATCACCGGTTCGAGCGCGGTCGTGGACGCGGTGCGCTCCTATGCGCCGGGGTTCATCTTCACCACCGCGCTGCCGCCGGCAATCGCGGCTGCAGCGACCGTTTCGATCCGCCACCTCAAGCAATCGCAGGTCGAACGCGACGGACAGAAGCGGCAGGCGGAGCGTACCAAGGACATTCTGGGCGCCGCAGGCCTGCCGGTGATGCCGTCCGCCACGCATATCGTCCCGGTGCTGGTCGGCGACCCGGAACTCTGCAAGATGGCGACCGACCGTCTGCTCGGCGTCCACGACATATACATCCAGCCGATCAACTACCCGACGGTGCCGCGCGGCACCGAGCGCCTGCGCATCACGCCGTCGCCGTTCCATTCAGATGCCCTGATCGAGACGCTGCGGGACGCGCTGGTCGAGACCTGGGACGCGCTCGGCATTTCCTACGGCGCGACCGGACGTCCCGCGATCGCCAAGAGCGAGCGCATCATTCCGCTGCTGGTGCCGAAATCGGGCGGGTGATCAGCGCTTTCTGATCCACTCCGCCAGCCTGTTCGCTGCCTCTTCGACCTGGTCCAGCCGGCGGTGGAAGCACAGCCGGAAAAAAGCTTCGCCGCCCTCCCCGAAGGCGGTGCCGGGAGCAAGGCCGACATTGGCGCGGTCGACGATCTCGAAGGCCGCGGCGCGCGAATCCGTGATGCCGTCGACCGAAAAGAACAAATAGAACGCGCCCTGCGGCACACTGAACCGGGCGCGGCCGGTGGCGCCGAGAATGTCGCAGACAATGTCCCTCGCCTGCCTGGCGCGCTCGATCTGCGCCGCCAGGAAATCGTCGCCCTGGTCCAGCGCCGCGATCGCACCGCGCTGCATGAACTGCGCCACGCCCGAGGTCGAATACTGGATCAGGTTCTCGAATGTCTGCTGCAGCGCCGGATGCACGCGCAGCCAGCCGATGCGCCAACCGGTCATCGCCCAGTTCTTGGAGAAGGTGTTGACGAAAAGGATGCGGTCTTCCTCGTCCATGATGTCCATGAAGGACGGCGCCCTGACGCCGCCGTAGTGGAACAGAGCATAGATCTCGTCGGCGATGATCCAGAGGTTCTTGCGCCGGACCAGGTCGAGGATTGCCCGCAGCGTGTCCAGATCAGCGGTCCATCCGGTCGGGTTCGACGGCGAATTGACGAAGATGGCCTTTGTCCGAGCGGTCACCGCAGACTCTAACTTGGCGATATCGCATGCCCAGCCGTTGCCGGTCTGGTCCAGCCTGACGGCAACCGGCCTCGCACCAGCGACACCCGCCGCGCCGGGAAAGTTCGGCCATGCCGGCGAAAGGTAGATGACCTCGTCGCCCGCGCCCGCCGTCGCCTGCAGCGCAAGCTGGATCGCCTGCATGCCGCCGCCGGTCACCAGGAATTCCTCCGGCGCGAACTGCTTGCCGAAATGGCGGACGTGATAGCGCGCGAGCGCCTGGCGCAGGTCCGGGATGCCGCGCTGCCAGGTGTAGAAGGTCTCGCCCGCGGCCAGCCCGCGGGCAGCCGCCTGCGATATGAATTCCGGGGTGGGCAGATCGCCCTCCCCGGCCCATAGCGGGATCAGCCCCTCCCGTCCGCGGCCGTAATTGGCGACGGCGACGATGCCGCTTTCGGGCGCCAGGCGAGCCTCGCTGCGCAGATCGTCGATCAGTGTCATGGCGAATCCATCGGTGGCTGGCGAATTAAGCGCCGTTGCTACCGCGCCGTGACACGCTACGCAAATGGAAGCCCGGCAGCGGCGCGGCCGGTTCGAGCACTCGCCGGCTTCCGATTTATTTTTTTGCTAGCAGATCGCGGATCTCGGTCAACAGCGCGATATCGGCGGGCGGCGCCTCCGGCTCGGCCGGCTTTTCCGCCGCAAGCCGGCGGCGCATGCTGTTCACGCCCTTCACCATCAGGAAGATGATCCATGCGAGAATGAGGAAATTGATCAGCACCGTCAGGAAATTGCCGTAGGCGAATACCGCGCCCTGCTTGCGGGCCTCATCCAGCGAGGTTGCGGTGACGTTGGATGACAACGGCAGGAAATAATTGGAAAAGTCGAAGCCACCGAAGATGGCGCCGACGATCGGCATGATAATGTCGGCCACCAGCGATGAGACGATCAGGCCGAAAGCGCCGCCGATGATGACGCCGACCGCGAGGTCCATCACATTGCCCTTGGAAATGAATTCCTGAAATTCCTTGATCATCGTTCCCTCTCCTCTCCGCCGGCCACGACCGGATCTGCCGCTCCCCGCCGAAGCCACCGCACAATAGCAAAAACCCCCGGTTGCAAAAACGGGGTAATTCGCTCAAATTTCTCCGTTTGTCCGGCGATGGACATAGGGCGCGTCGAGGTTCAGGCCAGGCCGAGTCGGGATCGAAGAGACTTCATTTGCAGGCCGGCGTCACCTGAACATCGACAGGCTCTAAGCCGATCGCGCAATGGACTTGGGCCCGAAGCTGTGATTGCCTTGGACCCTTAAAGCGCAGGGCGCTTGACGGGAGGAACATCCGGGCGTGCAGGGCTGGGTCATCGTCATCATCGCGGTCGCCTATGTGACGCTGCTTTTCGTCATCGCCAGTCTGGGCGACCGGCGGGCCGCGGCCAAGGGCTCGGGCAGGCCCCGGCCTTACATCTACGCACTCAGCCTCGCCATCTATTGCACCTCCTGGACCTTCTTCGGATCGGTCGGGCTGGCCTCCGAACGCGGCCTCGAATTCCTGGCCATCTATATCGGCCCCGTGGTGGTGTTCGTCTTCGGCTTTCCACTGCTCAGGCGCATCATCAAGCTCGCCAAGGCTGAAAAGATCACCTCGATCGCCGACTTCCTCGGCGCGCGCTACGGCAAGAGCTTCGCCGTCGCCTCCATCGCCACGCTAATCGCGACCATCGGCGCTGTCCCCTACATCGCCTTGCAGCTCAAGGCGATTTCCGGTTCGGTCAGCCTGATGGTCGAACACTACACCGGCGCGCCGCCATCTTTCGACCCCTTCGTCAGCGACATCTCGCTGGTCGTCGCCATGCTGCTGGCGCTGTTCGCCATTCTGTTCGGCACCAGGCACGCCGACGCGACCGAGCACCAGGATGGGCTGATCCTCGCCGTCGCCGTCGAGTCGGTGGTGAAACTCGCCGCCTTCCTCGCGATCGGGCTGATGGTCACCTTCATGCTGTTCGACGGGCCGGGCGACATGATCGCCAAGCTGGGGCAGAACGCAGATATCCGTGACGCGATGGGTTATCGCACCTCGCTCGGCACCTGGCTGGTGCTGACCGGCATCAGCGGTTTCGCCATCATCATGCTGCCGCGCCAGTTCTATGTGACGATCGTCGAGAACCGCAGCGAAATAGAGCTCCGGGCGGCAAGCTGGGTTTTTCCGCTTTATCTCGTGGCGATCAATCTGTTCGTGCTGCCGATCGCCTTTGCGGGCGTGCTGATGGTTGGGCCGCAGACGAGCAGCGACCTTTACGTGCTGTCGCTGCCTCTGCTGAGCGGCCAAGACCTCCTGGCCATGGCGGCATTCGTCGGTGGCCTGTCTGCGGCCACGGCCATGGTGATCGTCGCCAGCGTCGCGCTTTCGATCATGATCTCCAACGACCTGATCATTCCGCTGTTCGTGCGCCGGCTGCTCAAATCGGAAAGCAGCGAGACGGAGGACTGGTCGAGCCTGATCCTCAACATCAGGCGGGCCTCGATCTTCATCATCCTTTTCGTGGCCTTCCTCTACTACCGCGAAAGCACCAACAATGCGCGGCTGGCGTCGATCGGCCTGATGTCGTTCGCCGCCATCGCGCAGTTCGCGCCTTCCTTCTTCGGCGGTCTGATCTGGCGCGGCGCGAATGGCCGTGGCGCGGCGCTTGGCATGGCGGCAGGCATACTGGTCTGGACCTATACGCTGCTTCTGCCGTCGCTCGGCGCGCCTGACGCTGAGATACTGCTCCACGGCCCCTTCGGCATCGAGGCGCTGCGTCCGCAGGCGCTGTTCGGCACCGTCGCCGAACCGCTCAATCACGGCGTCATGTGGAGCCTGTCGGTCAATCTCCTGTTCTTCGTGCTCGGCTCGCTCTCCCGCGCCTCTGTGCCGCTCGAGCGTATCCAGGCGTCGATCTTCGTGCCGCGCGACGCGAGCCCGATGCCGAGCCTCAGGCGTTTCCGCACGGCCATCACCGTCAACGATCTGAAGGATACGATCGCGCGCTATCTCGGGGTCGAGCGCACCGAACGCTCGTTCCAGACCTTCGAGAGCACTGGCGGCCTGAAGCTCAACGGCAACGAGCAGGCCAGCATGGCGGTGATCCGCTTTTCCGAGCAGCTGCTCGCCAGTGCCGTCGGCTCATCATCGGCGCGGCTGATCTTGTCGCTGCTGTTCCAACGCCACGACAGCGCCTCAAAGGACGCTTTCCGCCTGCTCGACGACGCGACCGAGGCCCTGCAGCACAATCGCGACCTGCTGCAGATCGCACTCGACCAGATGGAACAGGGCATCACCGTTTTCGACCAGGATTTCCGGCTAACCTGCTGGAACCGACAGTATCGCGCGCTGTTCGACCTTCCCGACGAGATGGGCCAGGTCGGCGTCTCGATCGACCAGGTCCTGCGCCTCTTGGCGGCGCGCGGCGATATCCCACCTGATTCCCGCATCGCCACGCTAAACCGCCTCACCACTTTCGGCAGTCCTTGGCAGATCGAGCTCAAGACCAGCGGCAGGATCATCGAGCTCCGCTCAAACCCGATGCCGGATGGCGGCATCGTCGCGACATATGCCGACATATCGGCCCGCGTGAAATCCGACCTCGCGCTGAAGAGCGCCAATGAATCGCTGGAACAGCGCGTCAGGAACCGCACCGCCGAACTGACGCGGGTGAACGAGGAATTGGCGCAGGCGCAGATGCTCGCCGAGGAGGCCAATCTCGGCAAGACGCGGTTTCTGGCGGCGGCAGGGCACGACATCCTGCAGCCGCTGAATGCCGCACGCCTCTACTGCGCCTCGCTGATCGAGAAGGCCGGACGGGGCGCGCCCGGCGAGGCGGCGGCCAACATCGAATCGTCGCTGGAATCGGTGGAGACCATCCTCGGAGCGGTGCTCGACATTTCGCGCCTCGACGCCGGCGCCATGAAGCCGGCGGCTACGGCGTTCCGGCTGGACGGGCTGCTGCGTCAGATCGGCACCGATTTCCAGCCGATGGCCGCCGAAAAGAACCTCGAACTGGTAATCGTCCCGTCCTCGCTCACTGTCGAGACCGACCGCAACCTGCTCCGCCGCTTGATCCAGAATCTTGTCTCCAACGCCATCAAATACACGCGCAGCGGGCGCATTCTGGTCGGCGTCAGGCGGCGCGGCGAACTCGCCGAGCTTCAGGTGTTCGACACCGGCATCGGCATACCCGCCGACAAGCTCAACACTGTCTTCCGCGAGTTCACCCGGCTCGACGAGGGCATACGAGAGGCGCAGGGGCTCGGCCTCGGCCTGTCGATCGTCGACCGCATCGCCCGGGTGCTGCGCCTCGAAATCCAGATCGATTCCGGCCGCGGCAAGGGCACGCGCTTCTCGGTCATTCTCCCGGTCGCCCGGGCGCTGGAGCCCGGCCTCCCGGCCGAGGCCAGCCCACCCCTGCCGGCCGGAGGGGCGCTGAGCGGTCTCAACGTGATCTGCATCGACAACGACGCCCGCATCCTGGAAGGCATGCGGCTCCTGCTGGAAGGCTGGGGATGCAACGTCAGCATTCATCCGGGCTCCAAACCGTTCGATCGCGGCCGGCCGGCCGGCGATCCTCCCGACCTGATCCTTGCCGACTACCATCTCGATGGCGAAACTGGCCTTGATGCGATCCGTAAGCTCAGGACGCTCTACGGAAGCGGCACGCCGGCGATGCTGCTCACCGCCGACCGCTCCAACGAGGTGCGCGCCGCCGCCGACCTGATCGACGTCCCGGTCGTCAACAAACCGGTCAAGCCAGCGGCGCTGCGCTCGATGATGACCCGCGTGCGCCGCATGGCGCAGGCGGCGGAATAGAGGCGCTCCCGCCTCGGTAATTCCTTCAGAATGAAATCCGGAGAACACCCAGTGCTCAATCCCTCATCGCCTCCCTTGCGCATACCCACCTTTGACGATGTCCTGGCGGCGCGGGCGCGGATTTCCGGCGCCGCGCACAAGACGCCGGTCCTGACATCGCGAACTGCCGACGAGAAGGTAGGCGCAAACCTGTTCTTCAAGGCGGAGAACCTGCAGCGGGGCGGCGCTTTCAAGTTTCGCGGCGCTTACAATGCTATAGCCGCACTGGACGTGAGTGTCCGGCAAAACGGCGTCGTCGCCTATTCCTCCGGCAACCATGCCCAGGCGGTAGCCTATGCCGCCAGGCTCCAGGGTGTTTCGGCGACCATCGTTATGCCGAAGGACGCGCCGGAGATGAAAATTGCCGCGACCAGGGGCTACGGCGCCGAGATCGTCTTCTATGATCGCTATACTGAGGATCGCGAGCAGATCAGCCGCCGTCTCGCTGAAGAGCGGGGAACGGCACTGATCCCGCCTTACGACCACGCGGATGTCATTGCGGGACAAGGCACCGCCGCGCTTGAACTGATCGAGGAGGTCGGGCCGATCGACATGCTTGTCGTCCCACTTGGCGGCGGCGGCCTGCTTGCCGGCTGTGCGCTCGCTGCCCGGGCTACCGCGCCCGCCTGCGTCATCGTCGGCGTGGAGCCGGAAGCCGGCAATGACGGCCAGCAATCATTGCGCAAGGGCGAAGTGGTTCGTATCCCCGTGCCGAAATCCATCGCCGACGGCGCTCTCACCACCCATATCGGCGACCACAACTTCCCCATCCTGAAAGACAAGGTCGATGACATCGTCACGGTCTCGGACGCGCAATTGGCCGAGACGGTCCGGTTCTTCGCCGAGCGCATGAAGCTCATCGTGGAGCCGACGGGCTGCCTCGCCGCCGCCGCTGTCATGCATGGTGCCATCGCCTGCGCCGGCAAGCGCGTCGGCATTCTGCTCAGCGGCGGCAATGTCGACCTGAAAATCCTGGCATCGTTTCTGGGCGGCCGCTGACATGCAGGCACCGGAACGATGGGCATGGTCAGCTTTTCTGGAAGGCGAGATGGACACCCAGTCCGACCAGCGTCGCCCCACCCGCGCGCCGCATGAGGCGTTGGGCTTGGCTCGAACCCCGCAGCCTTGCGATCACCGCGTCCGCCAGCAGCACGCCGGCCACGTCCGCCACGGAAAACACCAGGTTGACGATCGTCCCGAGCAGTACGAACTGGACCCAGACTGGAAACGCAGCAGACGCGTCGATGAATTGCGGTAAAAACGCCATGAAGAATATCGCCGTTTTGGGATTGATGACCTCGACGGTGACACTCTCGAAAAACGCCCGCTTGCCTGATTTTGGCTCGACCCCTGGCATGGCCAAGCCGCCTTCGGCCCGGGCGCGAAAAAGCGAGACGCCCAGCCAAACCAGATAGGCCGCGCCGGCGAACTTGACCGCCATATAGAGCACAGGCACCGCGTGAAACAGGACCGACAGTCCGGCGGCGGCGGCAAACACATGCACGTAGCCGCCGAGATGAATTCCAAGCGACGACATCAGACCCGACCAGCGGCCCCGCGCCAACGTCTGGGCCGCCACGTAAAGCATGGCCGGCCCTGGGATGAAGGCGAAGATCGCCGTGGTGGCGAGGAAGGCGATAAGCAACTCGGTTGACGGCATTCTCTTGCTTTCGGGCGTGGCTTGCCAAGACGTTGGACTAGGAAATAACCGCCCTTGTCAAGTTGGCAGCTCTACGCCGCCGGCAGCGGGTCGGTTCCGATCTTGGACAAGAGGATCACCGCCTGGGTGCGGCTGTCGACGCCGAGCTTCTGCAGCACCGCCGAGACATGCGCCTTGATCGTCGCTTCCGAGACGCTGAGCTCATAAGCGATCTGCTTGTTCAGGAGCCCTTCCGCCAGCATGCCGAGCACCCTCGCCTGCTGTGGCGTCAGCGATTGCAGCCGCTTGATCAGGTCCGAAATCTCCGGGTCGCGCTCGACTCCGAGGTCGATGCCGACCGGCGCGGTGATCCCGCCCGACAGCACGGTCATCACGGCTGCCCTTATGTCTTCCATGCTCGCCGATTTCGAGATGAAGCCGGATGCGCCGAGTTCCAGCGCGCGCCGGATCGTTTCGGCGTCGTCATGCGCCGACACGACCACCATGGGCACCGCCGAATGGATACCGCGCAGGGAAATCAGCCCGGAAAGGCCGCTCGCGCCCGGCATCGACAGATCGAGCAGGACGAGGTCGACATCCTCGTTGGCCGAGACGAGCGCCTTCGTCGCCTCGAAGTTCCCTGCCTCGAGGATCGTCGCGACATCGGCGATGCCGGACAGCGCCTGCTTCAGCGCCCCGCGAAACAGGGGATGGTCGTCCGCGATGACGAACTTGTAGCCTGACGGCAATGATCCCTCCCCATCCCTCCGCTTTTTTCTTCTGACAGCGGCTGAGAGCCGATTATGCGGGGATGGCCGGGGTTTTCAAGCTGCAATCGGGAAAAGCGGCCTTATCGCACCGCAGGCAGCGCCATCTGGGGCAGATCGCCGGAAATTTACTTGCCTGGAACCAGTCTCGCTCTGCACAGTAAATCTATCTCGCGCCGGATCCCCGATGGAGAAGATAAGGGAAGTCGCCATTTTCTGCGTCGGACGCGCCGTGATGTTCGGCTCGCTTGCGATCACCTGCGTGATGGTCGGATTTTCGTTCAATCCCGTCTCCGCCTTCCGCGCCGGCGCCGTGCTGACGCTTCTGATGGCCGCCATCCTCATCTGGAAGGCCTACGCCGCAGCCAGCCAGAATCCGAAGTTGACCGAAGTCTGGATGTATCTCGACCAGAATGCGCGGCCCGCCAACGAGCATTCGCGTTTCGTATTCGCGACCATCATGCGCGATGTCTACGCGCGGTTCGGGCAGGCTTCGCTCGCCGTCGCCTGCCTGTTCTTCGCCATCTCGGTCGTCTTCGTGATGTTCGGCTTCGAAGCCTACCAGCCTGAGCCTCGCCCACACACGGCGCAGGCGATCGAACGAGTCGTCCCGGAATAGGCGATCACGTCTTCTGCGGGTCGGCGGGCGGGGTTTCCGTGCCTTCCGGCTCCTTCTCGAAATCCTTGGCGATGCCCATGAAGCGGCGCAGGAACCGCTCCATGTAGCCCATCGTCTTCTCGAATTCCTCTTCGGTCGGCAAAGCCTGGTCGAGCTTGGCCGTCAGCCCGCTCTCCAGCTTGGCGACGCGCTCCTCAAGCGCCTCGACCGCCGCCTCTAGCCTCTCGGTATCGGCCTGGAATGCAGCGCGCTCGTCGGCCGCCAGCTTGCAGACGAGCTGGCCCGAGCGTTCCTCGCACAGCGACATCTCGCCGGTCCGCCTGTCCATCCGGACATAGCCGTTCGGCGTCTTTTCGAGCGTGTAGCGGTCCGGATCGTCCTGGGCAAAGACCTGCGCGCCGGCGAACGACACGAAGAGCGCCGCGGCAATGATGGCAAGGACACGCATGACTTCCTCCATTCGCGATCCGGGGCAGGATGCCCTCGTTTTGCGCCGTAAATAGGGAGAAGGCGTCTCGTCCCTTTTCCCGGCCCGGCTTCTGGCCTATAGGGCGCGCATGCGACAGACCGTTTACAAGATATGCCCGGGAGCGCTGTGGCGCGAGGCCGAAATTTCCGGAACATTTTCCGGCGCGCCGGTGGACATCGCCGACGGCTACATCCATTTGTCCACCGCCGATCAGGTCGAGGAGACCGCAACCCGCCATTTTGCCGGCCAGACCGGCCTGCTCCTGGTGGCGGTCGACGCCGAAAAGCTCGGGCCGGAGCTAAAGTACGAGCCCTCGCGCGGCGGCGCGCTGTTTCCGCATCTCTACGGCGCTCTCGACCTGTCGGCTGTGATCTGGGTCAAACCGCTGCCGTTCGGCGCCAACGGCCACGAATTTCCGCCGCTGGAGTCTTCATGAACGCCATTGATCGGCTCGGCCAGCGGCTGCTCTTCACGCTCGATCCCGAAACCGCGCACGGCCTGTCGATCAAGGCGCTGAAATGCGGATTGCCGGTCGCGGCGAAAGCGCCTCTTGACGAGCGCCTGGGGGTTCGCGTCTGCGGGCTGGATTTCCCCAACCCACTCGGCATGGCCGCCGGCTACGACAAGAACGGCGAGGTGCCGGACGCGCTGCTTGGCCTCGGCTTTGGATTCGCCGAGATCGGCAGCGTCACGCCGCTGCCGCAACAGGGCAATCCGAAACCGCGCATCTTCCGGCTGACGAAGGACGAAGCCGTCATCAACCGGCTGGGCTTCAACAATGAGGGCCATGCCCGCTGCGAGGAGCGGCTCGCCACGCGGGCGGGCCGGCCGGGCATCGTCGGCGTCAATATCGGCGCCAACAAGGACAGTGCCGACCGCATCGCCGACTACGAACTCGGCGTTAAGCGCTTCGCCCGCCACGCCTCCTATCTGACCGTCAACATCTCCTCGCCCAACACGCCGGGCCTGCGCAACATGCAGGCGCGCGCCGAACTCGCCGAACTCCTGTCGCGGGTCACCGCCACGCGGGCCGCACTGCCAGACGGCGCTGGGCGAAAAACGCCGCTCTTCCTGAAGATCGCGCCCGATCTCGCCGAAGCAGAACTCGAGGACGTTGCGGCCGAGGTCGCCGCCGCCCGGATCGACGGCGTCATCGTCTCGAACACCACGATCTCCCGTCCCGGGCTAAAGTCCGGCGCAATTTCGGGCGAGGCCGGCGGTCTTTCGGGAAAGCCGCTGTTCGAGCGCTCGACGACCGTGCTTGCGAAAATGCGTCGACTCGTCGGCCCCGATCTGGCGCTGATCGGCGTCGGCGGCGTCAATTCCACCGAAACTGCGCTGGAGAAAATCCGCGCCGGCGCCGATCTTGTCCAACTCTACACCGGAATAATCTATGCTGGTCCCGCTCTCCCCGGCCGCATCGTCGGCGGCATGGCGCGTTTCGCCGAACGCGAGGGCCTTGCAAGCATCGCTAGCTTGCGCGACAGCCGCCTCGTCCACTGGGCCGCAAAGCCGCTTTAGAAGCTGGTCTGGAGCCGCAGCCGAAGAATCGCCAGCAGGCTCAGCCCACGTATGATCAGGAATATGTGCAGCGCCGCCCACAGGCCGTGATTGCCGAACAACCCGGTTAGCGTCAGCATGGCTGCCAAGAACACGCCGAGCGAAAGCAGCATCATGTTGCGCATGTCGGTCGACCAGGTCGCGCCGATGAAGACCCCGTCCATCTGGAAGGCGAGCACACCACTGACAGCGGTGAGCGCCGCCCACGGCAGATAGACCACGGCCAGGTCACGCACATCCTCGGCCGTGGTGATCAGCGCGATCATGTCGCGCCCGCCGAGCAGGAACGCTGCGCTGGCGACGGCGGCCAGGCCGAAGCCCCACATCGACGTCAGCCACACGGCCCGCCGGAAGGCAGATACGTTGCGCGCGCCGACGGCGCGTCCAGCCAGTTGCTCGGCGGCTGTTGCGAAGCCGTCGAGGAAGAAACCCGAAACCATGAAGAAGTTCATGAGCACCGCGTTCGCGGCAAGGGTAAGTGTGCCGAACTGCGCTCCTTGACGGGTGAACAGGGCAAACGCCGCCAGCAGCGAGAAGGACCGGATCATGATGTCGCGGTTGAGCGAAACCATGGCCCAGAACGGTTCGGCGTGCAGAAGACGCTCGCGCGGCAGGCGCGGCGATTTCGAGAAGCGGGCGATGACAATAGCAAGCCCGAGCAGCATGGCCGCGAACTCGCCGGCGACCGTGCCCCAGGCGACGCCCGCCACGCCCCAGCCAAGCCAGAGGCCGAGCAGGATCGACAACGCGATGTTGATTCCGTTGAGGAGGAGTTGCAGGACCAGGCCGAGGCCGCCCTCGCCTCGGCCGAGCACATAGCCGAGGATCGCATAATTTATGAGCGAGAACGGCGCGCCGAGCATCCTTATGCGGATGTACTCGTCCATGGCCGCATTCACGCCGGGCGCGGCGTCCATGAACCAGACGCCGGCGATCGCAAACAGCGGCGCGAGCACGGCGATTGCGAGGCCGGAGACGACCGCGACCGCAAAAGCGCGCCAGAACACGGCCTGCTCCTCGACTACGTCGCCGCGGCCGAAAGCCTGCGCCACCAGGCCGGTCGTTCCGGAACGCAGGAAATTGAAGGTGGTAAAGACCACGTCGAAGATCAGCGCGCCCGCCGCCAGGCCGCCCAGGAGTGCTGCGTCGCCGAACTGTCCGACCACCGCCGTATCGACCAGCCCGAGCATCGGCGTCGTCAGATAGGCGAGCGTCATCGGTATGGCGATGGCCAGGACCGACCGATTGGTCACCATGAACGGTCTCGGTGAAACCGCATTCTGTTGCTGCAGCACTGCTCTTTGTCACCTTCTCGACGGCCGCCGGCGCGGCCGAGGCGGAGATGTCCCATGGCCGGCATGGCAGTGCAAGCGCCGCTCCTTTGCCTGTCCGCGGCGATTCACGTTAAGAGGCCCCATGCCGCTGCCCATTGTCCATCACCCCGGTTACGACGCAGGCTTTCCTCCGGACCACCGGTTTCCGATGGATAAATATCGCGCGCTCATCGAGCATCTCGCCGCACGCGGGCTCGCCGCGCATTCAAATCGGCACCAGCCCGCTCCCGCCGAGCCTCGCTGGCTGAAGCTGGCGCACGATCCCGCCTATGTCGACCAGGTGATCGCTTGCGCTGTTCCGCCGAAGATTGAGCGCGAGATCGGCTTTCCGATCGGAGAGCGGGTGTCGCGGCGCGCGCAACTGGCCGCCGGCGGAACGATACTGGCGGCGCGTCTGGCGCTCGCGAGCGGAATCGCCTGCAACACTGCCGGCGGCAGCCATCATGCCCGATATGAACACGGCGCAGGCTTCTGCACCTTCAACGACGTGGCGGTCGCGGCCCTGTTGCTGATAACGGAAGGGCTCGCCTCGAACGTTCTGATCGTCGACCTCGACGTTCACCAGGGCGACGGCACGGCGGATATCCTGGCCCGCGAACCCCGCGCCTTCGCCTTTTCCATGCACGGCGAACGCAACTATCCGGCCCGCAAGATCGCCTCCGATCTCGATGTCGCCTTGCCGGACGGTACGGGCGATGTGGAGTATCTGGAACGGCTCGGCGAAATCCTGCCTGTGCTTTCAAGAGCCGCAGCGTGGGACATCGTTTTCTACAATGCCGGCGTCGATCCGCACGCCGAGGATCGTCTCGGGCGACTCTCCCTGTCGGATGACGGGTTGCGCGCCCGCGACCGGATGACGATCGGGCATTTCAGGGAACGCGGAATTCCAGTCTGCGGCGTGATCGGCGGCGGCTACTCGCGCGACATCGCGGCCCTCGCCACGCGCCACGCCATATTGTTCGAGGTCGCCGCCGAATTCAGCGGCGGTAGCTGAACAGCCTCAGCAGGATGAAGGCCGGGATAACGATCGCCGCGCCGAGCAGGAGATAGCCCAGGAACCGGTCGATGGTCGCAAAGCCCATGTGCCACATGCGCAGGAAGAAATCCCGAATGCTTTCGAGGATGTCGAATGGCGACCAGCCGAACGTGCTCATCACTATGCCGACCAGGAAAGAGACGACGAGCAGTTTCAGGAATACCCGCAGCGGGCTGTCGCCGAGGAAGCGTGCAAGTCCGGACAAGTCATTCTCCCGCGGTTGATCTCAGCGCCGACATACGCAGTCGCGGCCGCGCGTTCAAGGAAAATGGCAACCTTTGCGATTGCCGATTGGCACGGGACCGTGATATTCGAGCGGCTGCGCGGGTATGATGTAATGGCAGCCTGTCAGCTTCCCAAGCTGAACGCGCGGGTTCGATTCCCGCTACCCGCTCCACCATACACCATATGAGTTTGAGCCCGATTTTCTGCTCGCCAAAAATGGGGGGTTTTACAGCCTGTTTTACAGATTATGTTCTCTGTCTGGCCTCATTGAGTCGGCGGATGCGCTCCTTGATAGCTGCACCACGGCCGACATAGCGGCGAATGATTCGCTCAACGGTGTCCTCCTCCCACGCCATGATCTCGGCAATCTCACGCGTTGTAAGTCCCGCGAGATAGAACTTTGTCGCGGCCGTGCCGCGCAGATCGTGGAAATGCAGATCCACGCCTTTCGGCCATGCAAGTTTCTTGATGTCACTGAACGAACTGCTCAGCCCGTTGACTGTCCACGCGCGCTTCTTTGTGTTGGTGAGGATCACCGGAGAGCGTCGCGGTATCCGCTCCAGGACCGCGCGAAGCTCATCATATAGAGGAATGATCGCCTCGCGCCGGTGCCCACTTTTGCCGGTCGTAAGGACAATCGCGTCCTCGCCTACATGCGACCATGACAGCCGCAGCAGATCGCCGACGCGAAGGCCGGTGCGAGCTGCCAGATCGACGACGTGCGAGACCTCGGTAGGACAAGGCAGTGTCAGCACGGTTCAATCGAATTGGCGTCTTTTTGGCCCTGGTGCTGTCCGCAGCTCTCATACCAGCCGCCGCTCAAATGAGCACGAAAGGATCGGTCAGTGGCAAGGATTTTGACGCCGCCGCGGCCGAGCAGGCCAAGCGATATCTCAAGGAAGGTCGCGAGACTTTCCGTTTCGATACCTTTGGCAGCGAGGAGTTTTGGGGCGGCAAGCTCAAGCTCCATGAGGCGATCGCCGGGGAGAAACTGGGCGGGGTCGGACCTGGCCTCAGCCCGGAAAAGGCTCTCGAACTTGGCCTCAAGGTCGATGTCAATGCAATTCCGAAGGATGTGGCTGCAGCTCTCGACAAGGGGGAGGTCGACCTTACCGATCCTGCAAGCACGCTTCTCCTGCTCAAAGCCAATGCCGTTGTCGGGGTGACCGGGTTATTCGCCGAGGACGGAAAGGCGCTGACTTCGGTCGGCATACAATGTGCCGTGTGCCATTCGACCGTTGACGATGCATATGCGCCAGGCATCGGGCATAGGCTGGACGGCTGGCCGAACCGCGACCTCAATATTGGGGCGATCATTGCCCTCGCGCCTGACCTCACGGCGTTCACCGAAATGCTGCAGATATCCGAAGCGGAGGTGAAGAAGGCGGTGGAAGCATGGGGCCCCGGCAAATTCGATGCTGAACTGAACCTCGACGGCAAGGCATTCCGGCCGGACGGCAAGACGGCCGCCACGCTCAATCCACCCGCCTTCGGATTGGCCGGCGTGAACAACCATACATGGACCGGAGCCTGGGGCACGGTGAGCTACTGGAACGCCTATGTCGGCAATCTCGAAATGCACGGGAAAGGCGTTTTCTACGATCCGCGCCTGGACGATGCAGAGAAGTATCCGGTCGCAGCCAGAACGAAACAGGGCCACAAGCAGGACAAGAAAGACCTGATCACGGCGAAGCTGCCGGCGCTTCATTTCTATCAGCTTTCGCTGCCGACCCCGAAGCCGCCCGAAGGCGCCTTCGACAGTGCGGCGGCGGAGAAAGGCGAGGCACTTTTCAACGACAAGGCCAAATGCGGCACTTGTCACGTGCCGCCGCTATTCACCGAGCCGGGCTGGAACCTGCATACGGCCGACGAGATCGGCATCGACGATTTCCAGGCGATGCGATCCCCGGACGAGCGTTACAGGACGGCATCGTTGCGCGCGCTTTGGGACATGGAAAAAATCCACAAGGGCGGTTTCTACCACGACGGGCGGTTCGCCACGCTCAACGACGTTGTCGAGCACTATGACGGTCATCTTGGCCTTGATCTGACCGATCAGGAAAAGAGTGATCTGATCGA
>DASZDZ010000104.1:0-3582 GCA_035941355.1 Pseudaminobacter sp. | reverse complement strand
CTTGCCGCAGGATACGTCCCCCCGAAGTCTCATCAGTTGTTTCGACAAACACTTATCGAAGGCGGCCACGCGGCAATGCACCGGGGATGGAAGCCATCAACTCATGAACTCGAGACAATGATGGACCTTGCGGAGTGGCTTGTCGCGTCGATTTACGTGCACCCTCAGCAAGCGGCCTCTGTGCAGGCCAATATCCCGTTACGGAAGAAATAGGTCGGCGCTAAACATTCGCCGGGCTCGTGATCATCAGAACCACGACCTATCGCTGCTACACATTAGGCAGCGGCGCCTCTCCGCAGGCCACCAGCGCGCGTTGTGCCGGGACAGCGGAACCATGCAGTTTGCCTTAACCTGTCATTAACCAGATGGGCGCAGTTTTTGAGGGTCACCGCGCAACGCACTCCTAGTGACCTTAAAGACCCGGCACCTCCCCCGTCTAATTGTGCCGGGTCTTTTTGTTGCGGCTGGCCAAGGACCGGAGGGTCGCACTTGCCCATATCTGCCGGCTGACGCGCGTTCTGCTCTGCGCTGTAAGACAGCGAAAATACCTCGAACGCGTCCTAGGGCTCCGCAGAGGCCGGAGAAACGATTTCGCGGACGGGCTGGGGCTTGGAGCCGACAGCCGCGGGGCTTGTGATCACCAGCACTGCCCCCCGCATGAGCACCGGAAGCGCAGAAAGCCGTCATTTGTAGGCCGTCCTCACCTGAATCCCTTCCATATCCGGGCGCAGGACGCGGCAGCGCCCGTTATACACGTACCAGCGGTCGAAACCGTCGACGCAGAATTCGACATTGTCGCCGATGCCGGCAAATCCCATGCCGCCCTCGATCAGGTACCAGATGTTGCGCGTATAACCGTCGGAAAGCACGACGTCAGCCTCGCAATATTGCCGCGCGATGGGTTTGCGCTCGGCTCTCGGCTCAAAAAGGGTGGCGCGGATGCGCTGGAAATCGGTTATCGCGACGTCGGGCAGGTGCGGAACGTGCCGCACCTGGTAACGGAAGCGGTCGGTGATCTTGGCCAGAAAGCGCCTGTCGGCGCAGACGCCCGAATCCTGCTGCTGGTAGATCCTCATGTCGGCCGCAGGCGCGGCTGCCGGTGTCATGAAGGAGCCGAGGGCCAGCGTTGCGGCCATGGCAAAACGGGCGATGCGGGTCATGGATGTCCTCGTGAATGGTCGCGCGGCGCGAAGCAGTATGGCCGGCAGTTTGCGCAAAGGCCGCGCAAGGGTCAAGCTGCCGTCAAACCGCCCCGCGTCGACGGCCGATCAGCTTGCGAGCATACGGAAATTTTCGGCATATCTTCGCCGGCGGGCGGCTCGGGGCGGCTACTAGGAGAAGAGACGGAATGCGCCTAATTCGCTCGTTTTCGCATTTTGCCTGGCAATGGTTCCTTTGGAACATCGAGAAGCGGCGTCGCGTCCGCCGCCCCTGAATTATGGCGGCGCCGCCGGCGCGGGACTGAGGAAATGACTAAACTGCCAGTCGGGGTCGTTAGCAATTTGTTAACCAAGCCAAATATAGACAGGCAGCTAGATTGCAGATCGTCTCCTCCTTTGACCACGGATGTACTGGCATTGGATTGTTGAGGCGCTAGAGAAAGGTCGGGATTGCCCCGGCCTTTTTTGTTACCTTAAGCCGCCCTTGCTATTTCCTGGCCCCGCAAGAGGGCGACAAGCGCGGCGGCCATCAACTGAGGCGTGGATCCCGGCAGCACGCTACACACCCGCCTGAGCCGCCCCAGATCGATCCCGTCGAGCCGCTCGAAGAAACTGCTGCCGATCTCCACCGTGCCCGACTGCAGAATGATCGCGATTGCCGAGATGGTGCCGGCGTGGAACTCTCCCCCGTTGCCGGTCTCGACGATCAGCCGGAGGCAGAGCGCCAGGTGAGCCTTCCCCATGCCGATCGGAGACCTGGCCGAGCCAAGGTTCAATTCTGGTTTGCAAGTGGTGTTCGAATTTTAAGCGGCCGGAAACTGGTAGCCGCCACCAGTAGCTCCTCCTCGACCAGCCCAGCGTCATGCAGAGCGAGCAACCTTAGCGCAATCTCCCTCGCGTCATCTGAATCGGGCTCGGCCTCGCAATTCCGGCAGGCCTCGTCGAAGACCCGCTGAAGCTTGGCGAGATCAACGGGCTTCAACACTCCCCGGTCGTGAATAGATTTCGTCAAAGGATCTCCCTGCAGCGAAGCAACCGCTAACAAGCACACCTGTCAGAACAGAAACTAGATAACGAGGTACATAAAACAAGGAAGCACGGCTCTTGCCGATAAATGACTCGGCCGCCGTCCAACTGTGCGAATCCGGATGCGCGATCTCCACCATGCTAAGGCGGCACGCAGGAGGGCATCAGGCAGCCGCCTTGGCGAATCTCATGCACTGATGTGCCATGTGGTGACTGAGACCCGATTCCCGCAGCCACGGACCGAAATGGCCTCGCGGTAGCGCCGCCTTCTTGCCGATCAACTGGCGGCCGATCTCTGTCTTCTCCTTGACGGTGCGATGGGCGCCCTTCCGGAACGCAACACGGCCCTTCTCGACCTCGCTGGCGTTGGCGTGGTCGACCTTGCCGCGGCTTGCCTCCCTGGCCGCCGGCGAGCCCTCCCTGAGCCGTCTGACGTGCAGGTAGAGCATGCCGGCCAAAGCATGCCCCTGATGCACCACGCCGCGGAGCTCGTTCGCAATGGCCATGTATGGGCCGAGCGGAACGGCATCGAAGAGTGCGAGGAGATCCGATGCGCTGCCCTCGACGACGTCCGGACAGGCCAAGAGCAGGTCGGAGATGGCCGACAGGCTCGTTTCGTCAATCAGGGCATCGTTCCCCTTGCCCTCGGCCAAGATGCACAGCACGAGGCGCGCATGCTCGGCGCCGTGCTTGTCGATGAGCCTTCGAATGGTGGCGGGCGCCCTCGTCTGCCCCGGTAAGGGATAGACATTGGCGGGAATGATCTCGATATCGAATTCGCTGCAGAGGGACTTTACGCGGGGATCGGCGGCAGGCGGTCGTGCAAGAAATTTCGCATCTCCTGCTTTGAGATGACGATTTCTTGCATGAAATAGCCTCTGAGCGCGAGATAATGCTGAGAAATAGTCCAGTCAGCGCCATTATGTTCAACATGCAACGGGTGAGGCTGCCGAGCGTTTCATGCTCCCGGAATTGGCCGAATAGCGCAAAAATGGCAGCGGAAAGCAACATACCCGCGCACCAATTGTTTATGCCCGCCATCGGCAGGGCGAGATAAAGAATCATGACGTCAAGTGAATTTCGGGCAATCCGCAAGCGGCTTGGCCTCACTCAAGCGCAATTGGCGTCGCTGCTCGGTTACACCAGTTCCATGACAATTTCGGCATTCGAGCGGCGCACAAACCCAAGGGTCATCCCGGCGCATCTGGGCTGGCTAATGGAGGCGCTCGACAGCGGCTTCTGGCCGCGCGAATGGCCGCCGAAAAAGGTCTAAGACGGCGCGCCGCCGAACTGGCGATGATCGACAAGGACTCTTGTCTCCCACCCTTCAGCGATCCTTAACCAAGTCGCGGCATCGTCATAGCGGCGGCAAGTTTGATCCGCTGCCCGGCGTTCG
>DASZDZ010000103.1:0-6830 GCA_035941355.1 Pseudaminobacter sp. | reverse complement strand
TGCGCCTTGGCGGCCATGAAGGCGCCTGTCAGGTTGACCGCGATGACATCGTTCCAGTTACCGTTAGCCATATCGGGGACCGGACCCATCTCTCCCACGATGCCGGCATTGTTGAAAGCGCCGTCCAACCCGCCGAACTCTCTCATGGCGACATCGACTAGAGCATCGGCGTAACCCTCCTCCTTTACGTCGCCGGCCAGGTATAGGGCCCTGCCATTGCCTCGGCTGATCGCCCCCGCAAGGGTTTCGAGTTCCGCCGCCCGGCGTGCGCCAAGGACCACGTTGGCGCCTTCGGCTGCGAATAGTAGAGCCGCCGCTGCGCCGATTCCGCTGCTTGCCCCGGTGATGATGATCGACTTGTTTTTCAGTTCCATGACGTGCCTCTCCTGAACATTGCGTCATGGCTGTCTAGCGGTCGGGCATACAGCGGGCCACCCGATTTACGCCACCGGCGGCGTGGCAGCGTAGACTGGCGAATGGCCGCTTTGCCCAAAAGACTGCCGTGGTACGGCAATTACGGATGTGCCCGCTCACCACCCGATTGAGACGTAGAACGCTCCATCGCGGTATAACCCCGAGCCGATGCCCCGACCGGCTCGGTCGCGCCATTTGCTGACATTCCTGGTCGTTCTTGAAAGTGGTGGCTCGCGCGAGCGGCCGGAGTCGACCCATATGCCGACCATAGTCCGATCAGTCCGCAAGCTCCGCATCGGGTCTAAATGTGCCCGGCCCGATGTCCAAAGGGTCGATTCGCGAGGCCCGGAACAACGCGCGGGCGCGGGAGTTAACCGGGCGAAGCCTCCTTCGAAAATGAAGCTCACCTCGTTGCAGAGGGCCCAATATGGCGATCCATTTCAATCATACGATTCTACCGGCTCGCGACAGCAAGGCCTCGGCAGATTTCCTGGCCGAGATGCTGGGGCTGCCGGCGCCGCGGCGCTGGGGGCCGTTCCACATGGTCACGACCGACAACGACGCCAATCTCGACTATATGGATACCGAGGAGAAGGTCGTGCGCCAGCATTACGCCTTTCTGGTCGACGACGCCGGATTCGAACAAATATTCAACCGCATCCGCGAACGGAACTTGCCTTACTGGGCTGACCCCGGCCAACGAAAACCGGGGGAGACCAACGACCACGACGGTGGGCGCGGTCTCTACTTCGAAGATCCGAACGGGCATCTGCTCGAAATCATCACGCGTCCGTACGGCAGCGGCGGCTGGAATCCGTGAGTGTGGCGCCAAGGGAGCCGGCCCGATGGCAATCACGCGCAGGCAAGTGCTGGCCGCCGCCGCGCGGACGGCCGCGTGGCCGCAGGCCAATGCAGCCGACTAAGAGCATGCAGTCTTCAGGCGCCTGAAAGCGACAGGCGAAGGGGTGCTGTTCGGCTATGTGCGGATCGCGGCCGCGCTCGTGCCGGGCATCATTAACGATGGAAGGAGGCTGATCGACGAGGCGCAACGCCTCGTCCTCTATTTTCCCAGTGACCGCGTGCTTCTCGATCTTGTCGCGCACTTTGCAGCAGATCACGGCCTAAGCGTTTTCAACGACGATTCGCGAGACGGTGCGCGCTCCACCTCGCGTCGCCGCCAAGACGTCGATCCGGTACCGGTCCTGACGATCGCCCCACTCTCCGTCAAGGCGCACGGTCGACGACTGCGTTGGCGCCTTCCTGCGCGGCGCAATGAGCGCAACAGTAGATGATGTCACCCTGCTCGACGCCATGCCCAATGATGCGGCATTCGCAATGCGGGCACGTCGGCGCAAGTTTTTGTATTGCGCATTCGAAACTGTCGAACGTGTATGCCTCCGTGGCAACCATCACCTGGAAAGTCTTGTCGTAGTCATTCCCGCATTGATCGCATTTGGCCATTGCGCTGTTTCCTTCTACAGGTCATCGAACTTGCAAGCGCCGCTCGTCGCTTGCTCAATCAGTGGGATTGGACTGCGATTCACCGCCCGTCCCGGTATCCGGCGTAGGATCAGTGTCTACCGGCGGATTTTGTATAGGCGGTTCGTCCCCTGCACGCTCAGGATCAGGTTGATCGCACGACCCCAAAGTCAGCATCAACGCTGCAACCACCGGCGCTACCGAGATCTTGTTCATGCTGAACATTCTCGCGTTCTCCCTGGCAGAACGAGGACTGCCAAATTTGGTTGCGCGAGAGGGCGTTGACTATAAACACGTGCTGCGACCTCGACAAAGGCGTCGATGGTGTGACGGCTTCACATGGGAACCTGCAGCCCCTCTCAAAGAGTCGCGAGTTGACGATTCGCAATCGAAGACGCGTAGGCGGCACGTAAGGCGATTTTACTTTCAAGGGCAACGATCACGCTCTCGACGAAATCGGTTTCATACATCTGGGACATGCTCCGGAGGCCGCCGGGCGTGAAGACGTTGATTTCCAGGATCTTGTCGCCGACGATGTCGAGTCCAACGAGGAACATTCCGTCCTGGACGAGTTTCGGCCGCACCGTTTCGGCGATCCGCAATATCTTGTCGGTGACGTTCACGGTCTCAGCTGTGCCCTGGACATGAATGTTGGAGCGAACTTCGCCTTTCGCTGGCACACGGCGGAAGGCGGCATATTTGCCGTCGCGCTCGAGCGGCTTTCCGTTCATCAGGAAGAAGCGGATGTCGCCCGCCTTGGCCTCGGGAATATAGCCTTGCGCGATCAGATATCCCTCTCCGCTGACCGCCTCGAAAATCTGATTGAGGTTAGCGTCCTTGGGGGAGTCGATCTTGAAGACGTTCTTGCCGCCGGACCCCTGCAGCGGTTTCACGATCGCGCCTTTGGCCTGCTGCTCGATGAAAGCGCGGATTTCGTCGATGTCCTTCGAAATCAGCGTGGCCGGCCGAACGGACTCAGGGAAGTCCTGGAAATAGAGTTTGTTCTGTGCGAGGGCGAGACCTTCGGGGTCGTTGACGACAAGTACGCCGCGATCCGCGGCGAGACGGCCGAACATCGCTCCGACATAAGCGGCCCAAGGCCGCTCGGCGGCGTCCTGGGAGGGGTCGTTGCGCAGGAATATGACATCGATCTCGCCGACGCCGATCGTCTCGGTTTTCGTGTTGTCGCCCTGCAGGTCTTTATGCAGCGTTTCGGGTTTCTTGTAGTTGGAGCCGGGAAGGCTGAGCGCCCGGACCATAAGGCTGTCATCGGGACGAAGCACGAAGTCGCCGGGCGTAATGTAGCAGATGTCGTGACCGCGGCTGAGCGCCGAGAGCGCAAGCACGGTGGTCGTGTAGTGAGGGTATTCGCCCTCGATCGAGTTGACGAAGAACGCGATCCGCATGAACTACCCCTCAGCTTGCGATCAATTCTATCGGCGACAGTCCATGCCGCGCCCTTTCGAGGCGGCGCTTGGCGCCGGCGTGAGACAGGAAGGCCGGTCTCACCTGCGGAGCCTTCAGCAGCCCCCGCGCATTCAATTCCTGCATGACGCTGAAGTGCGAGGCGGAAATCTTCCCCATCCAGAACGGGTCGAGAGATCCGCCCTTTCCGAGATGATCGAGCACTTCGAAGAGGCCGCGCAGATAGATCGCGTCCTTGGCCAGGCCGCCGCCTCGATAAAGTCTCAGCGTCAGATTGAAGGCCCCGAGTTCGGTAAAGCCGTGGTCGCGCACCAGGACGTGGAAGGTCTCATGGAATGCCGCACCCTCGAGCATAGCTGCACAAGCGACGACGCGGGCGGCGATCAGGCGAAGGCGACCGATGGTCATGCCGCCCGCCAGGTATTCAGCGAACACCGCAAGGCCCTCCTGAACCCCCTCATATCCGGAAAGCCCCGACCGGAACAGGCGAAGTCCCTGGGCCGAACCGTTGACATAGGTAAGCAGATGGACGCCGATCTCGTGGCTGAGCAACGCTTCGATCCTGTGGCGCGGCATTCTCGTGCTGCGAGAGATCAGAAGACAGTCGCCCGAAACCATCAGCCCCGCCGGCAGGTCGTCGCGCAGGTCGACCGTGGCCTCGAAGCCGGAGTATCGTCTGCGATAGTCTTCGATCATCGCCTGCGCCTGACGCTTGACGAAATGGCAGTCCGCGCTCCCCCCGCTGCCGCCCTCTCCGGCCTGGCTGCCCCCTGTCGCCTCGGTCTTCGCCAAGATATCGTTCGCGGCCGCCAATAGGTTCGGTTCGACGGGTCGGTAGAGGGCCCGTCCGAGTTCGACGAATGGAGGCATTTCTCTGGCCGAAAGCATCGACAATTGAAGATCAAGCTCCTGCTGCTTCTCGCGGTAGAGGTCGAACAGGACCGGATCCTCGAAACTGTCGAACGCGATCGAGAAGAGCTTTCGCTTTCCGGCGCCCACCTGGACGGTCAGCGGCCGATAGAGGAACCGTGGTGCGCGCCGGAATCCGCCTGACCGGAATTCATGCCAGGCCGCGTCGGCGTTGATAGGCGTGACGGCCAGCAGAAAGTCGAAACTCTCGGCAATCTCGTCCATGCTGCGGTCGGCGCGAGTAACAGCGTCAACGAATGCCTGCCGCCCAAGCGCGCGGTGCGTGGGCAATTCGAGCGTGTGGGTCGCTTCGATGAATGCGGCCACCGCTTGGAGTCCGGCATCGAAGATATTGGCGATCGTCCGACGGCGCAGATCAGGATAGACGTGGTCGGACTCGGGCTGCCTGTAGATCGGCGCGAAGCGAACCGTGACAACCGGAAAGTCGGCAACGAGCGCGGCCAGACGCGCGTGAGGATCATCCGCCGAACGGACTTCCTTGACGCGTGGAGAACGGTACTTCACCTCGACGCTCTCGACCGCGGTCACAAACGCGGACAGAGCCGATCGAGCTGCGGGCTGGTCCGTGGCGGAGACCATGATTTCAAACGGCGGCAGATAGGGCGCGTCCGCTGAAAGCAGTCGGTCGCGCTCGAGTTCGCCCACGTCGAGCAGGATGAAGTGGCTGAAGCGCTCGATCATCGCAGTGCCGATGGCTTTGATGACCGGGACCATGGCGTCGATCTGCGGGGTTATCAGGTAGGACGCATTGGCTGAGGCAATATCCCGAGCCGCGCAGTCATGTCCCTCGCCTATATAGACGCAGAGAAAGGGCAGCGGACGATCAATGTGAAGACGGCTGCCGTCGTCGAAATCCTGGCGGATCGGCTTTCCAGCATCGATCGCCGCAATCACATCATCGACGGTCGCATCGGAGCTCCGCTGCATCTCGTTGGGCGGTTTCGATTTGGCCCTAGTCATTTTTGCGGCCGGAGGCTGCTTTCCAGCACAGGCAGCGCCGAGCGAAGCATCGCGCGCATCGCGACCAAGGTTTCCCGGTCGGCCAATCCCGTCCATTCGTCCATGAAGAACTTCTTGAACTCCACGGCGATCGCGCAACCGGTCTCCGGGAAAGCTTCATGAACGAAGCGCGTTTGTTCCCCCCTCCCTTCGAAGGCGACGTTCTCGCGCACGTCAACGTTCCGCCCACAGAATTCGAACGCATGCAGCGCATCCATGAACGGGTCGAGGACATGGGCCCACCGCTCCCGGTCCATGGAGAAGGTGCCGATATTGATCTCCGGCGCGCCAGATGGCTCGGCTGGCGACGAGCCTGGCCCGTCGCGGCGATGATTGTAGCTATGGATGTCAAGCACGACAAACCGTCCATGACGCTCTTGGAGTCCGTACAGGACCTGTCTGAGCATCGCATAGTATTCGTCGTGTATGGCGAGCGACCGTTCGATTACGTCGGCTGGCGGGCGCTGCTTCCAGATGTTCAGACCCCATGCCTGCTCTGCCGAAAGATAGACGGCGGCTTCGCGCGGGCGGTTGAGATCGATTTCGAAACGCGAGCGGTGGAACGCGATTCGGTTGGGAATATCCCTTGTGACGAACTCGGTGAACGGGTCCTCCTCGCGCAACCGCTCTTCGGCGGAGATCGCCATGATGACCTCTATGTCGGGACGAATCGCGTGTCCGTTGTGAATGGCTGTGGCCAACACGGGCGAGTGACCGCGATGAAACGTCCACCAATCAGCGGCGCTGACCTGGAGCAGGAAGTGTTCATCGCAGGCGCGTCCAACATGGAGCGGCGAAGTCATTCCGAGCATTCTGTTCCCAAACTCCGCATAAGGACAGACGTCACTCCCGACGAAATTTCTTGAGGGATACCTCTCCAAACGGCTCGGTATCGAAAGTGGTTCCGATACGAGCATTTCGGCCCCACACGCTGGTGCAGATCTCGTAGAACGCCCTGACCGTTAACCTGCGGGCGACTGTGAATCGGCGTCTCAACGTGAACCCACACGTGACTGAGATCTCAACGGCTTATAGCGCCGAGCAGCGCTCGAAACCCCACGCTGATTCACACGCGCATCGCGGCACGCTCGAAACAGCAGCCGTCATTAGCAACACGCAATCACGTTTTTCGCACGGCCTCGGTCTTCCGGTTTCAAACTGGCAGATTGCGGGCGAAGCAGACAACAACATGGTTTGCCGGTGTCGATGTTTCGATACGTGCCACCTCGGGCAAAGCCTAGCTGGATCCCAGGAATTGCAGGATTTCTGCCGCGAGCGCATCCGGTGCTTCCTCAGCCATGTGGTGACCGCAGTCCAGACCCTTCCCCTGCAGTCTCGTCGACGTCCACGGTCGCCAAACTTCGAGAACATCGTCGTAAAGCTGCTCAAGGTCATCACGCAGCGACCACAGAACCATTGCGGGACATTCAATACGGCTGTCCGCCTCTCGGTCTTCCGCGTCGTGCAGACGGTCTATCGTGATGCCTGCCCTATAATCTTCTATCATTCCGTGAATGACCCGTGGATCGTGAATGGCCGCCCTGTAATCGGCATAGGCCTCCAGGCCCATCTGTTCGGCGGAG
>DASZDZ010000102.1:0-24602 GCA_035941355.1 Pseudaminobacter sp. | reverse complement strand
TCGTTGGCGGCCGCCGGCGCAAAGGGGATGACGTGCGTCCCTCGAGGCTCGCTTCGCTCGCACCTCAGGATGAGGGAGGCAGTGCGCCGATCTCCCTCTTGGAAGCCGACGCCTTCGGGAAGGATCGCCTCAGGGGAAGGGACAAAAACCTCCGTCATCCTGGGGTGGGCAAAAGCTCTCCTCATCCTGAGGTGCGAGCGAAGCGAGCCTCGAGGGACGCACGTCATCCCCTTTGCGCCGGCGGCCGCCAACGATTGGCGAAATCCGCGATGAAGGACCTCCTCTCCCCGTTCACGGGGAGAGGATGCCGGGAGGCAGGTGAGGGGCAGCGCTGAGTCGGCAAGGAGGGTGACACCGGCCAAGGGGTCAAACATTGAGTTCATAACCCCTCCCGCCCCCGGAAACGGCGCTGATAATACCCATCGTAAAGCGAGCTCTCGCGAAAACCTTCCGCCGCCAGCGATTTGCCGACAAAAATGATTGCGGTTCGCTCGATCGGATTTTTCTCCAGCTCCGCCGTGATTGTCGCCAGCGTCCCGCGCACGACCCGCTCGTCAGGCCATGAGGCATGAAACACGACCGCCACCGGGCAGTCTTCGTCATAAAGCGGCGTCAGTTCCGCGACCACTCGTTCGATGGCGTGAATGGCAAGATGGATCGCCAGCGTCGCGCCTGTCGCGCCAAAGGCGGCAAGCGTCTCGCCCGAAGGCATGGGCGAAGCGCGGCCGGATACGCGCGTCAGCACGAGGCTTTGCGCCACTTCCGGGATCGTCAGCTCGCGGCCGAGTGCTGCCGCCGCGGCGGCGAAGGCGGGAACGCCCGGCGTCATCGTGTAGGGAATGCCGTGTTTTTCGAGCCGGCGGATCTGTTCGGCCACCGCGCTCCACACGGACAGATCGCCCGAATGGAGGCGCGCCACATCGTGGCCGGCCTGATGCGCGGAAAGATATTCGGCCTCGATCTCGTCGAGCGACATCGGCGCGGTGTCGACTAGTTTTGTCCCGGCGCTGCAGTAATTTAGCAACTCCGGCGAGACGATCGAGCCGGCATAGAGGCAGACCGGGCAGAGCGCGAGCAGTTTGCTGCCGCGAACGGTGATGAGGTCGGCAGCACCAGGCCCCGCGCCGATGAAATGGACTGTCATGCCGCGTCTCCGGATGTTGCGAGCGCGCAGGTGACTAGGCCGACCACGATGCGCGGGCCGTAGAGGCGCGCGCCTTCGCCCGCGGCCGCGAGTGCCGCCGCCTCGGAGACGGAGGGTGTCCCGGCAAGGGCTTGGGAAAGTTCGGAATGGGTGAGCATATTTGCAGCCGCCAAGCCGCCCCTCATCCCTCTGCCGGGACCTTCTCCCCGTGAACGGGGAGAGGGAGGCCGGTGGCCCCCGCGCTCAACCTGTGACGTGGACGATTGGCGAAATCCGTCATGAAGGCTCTCCTCTCCCCGTTCACGGGGAGAAGGTCCCGGCAGAGGGATGAGGGGCAGCGCTGCGCTTTCAAGTAAGGACGCTTGGCGTAGCGGAGAGTCCTTGGTCGGGGTCATCGATGCTTGCGCTTCATCCTCCACGACAATCACCGGCAGCCCAAGCTCCCGCCCCGCCGCGAAAATCGCCTCCTCGTCCCGCTTGAACGCAGTGGTCGCCAGCGCAGACAGCGTGCCTGCGTCGAACCCATGCGCTTCCAGTGCTGCTTCCACGGCTGCGATAACTTCCGCCATGCTCACGCCCTTGCGGCACCCGATCCCGGCGACGATCATGGCTTCACCCACGACCATTGGGTGACCGGCATGGCCGGCCGCCAGCCTTGCATGGAGCCGACGGGAGCCGCGCGGGAGACGGATATGCGCGTAAGCTCGCCGCCAAGCTCCGCATGGCGCGTCAGCAGCAACGCCTCCATTTCGAGCGTGACTGCATTGGCGACCAGCCGGCCGGCGGAGGGCAGGGCGGCAATCGCTGCTCCCATCACGCCCGGTTCCGAGCCGCCGCCGCCGATGAAGATCGCGTCCGGCGTCTCGAGCCTGGCGAGCGTTTCGGGCGCGCGGCCCTCTATAATAATCAGGCCAGGCACGCCGCATGCGGTCGCATTGCGGCGGATGCGGGCGGCGCGATCCCGATCGGCTTCGATGGCGATGGCGCGCAGGGAAGGGTGCGCGAGCATCCACTCGATCGAGATCGATCCGGAACCCGCGCCGATGTCCCATAGCAATTCGCCGCGCCTCGGGGCCAGCGCCGCCAGCGTCACCGCGCGGATCTCGCGCTTGGTGATCTGGCCGTCATGCTCGAACAGATTGTCCGACATACCGGGACTCAAAGGCAGGATTCTCGCATCGCGCGCAGAATCAATTTCCAGCGCCAACACATTGAGCGGATTTATTTCTTCCAGGTCGAACGTTTCGGCGCGAGCCGAGCGAAGGCGCTCGTTCGGGCCGCCCAATGCTTCAAGGACGGTAAGCCGCGTCGCGCCGAAGCCCAGTTGCGTCAGCAGTTTTGCGATTGCTCCTGGGTCATCGGCATCGGAGGTCAAGGCTAGTATGCGCGTTTTCGGATGCTGGAGCGGCCGGATCAGGTCGATGGAGCGGCCATGCAACGAGATCGTCTCGACGTCTTGAAGCGCCCAGCCGAGCCGGCTTGCAGCCAGCGAAAAGGCAGACGGTGCAGGGATCACTCGCATCTCGGATGCCGGAATTTTCCGCGCCAAGGTCGCGCCGACGCCATGGAAAAAAGGATCGCCGGAAGCCAGCACGCAGACTTTCCGGCCGCGTAAATCAAGAACAGCATGCATTTCCGGATCGAACGGCGTCGGCCACGCACGCGCTTCGCCCCTCACCAACGGAGCCGCCAATGCAAGATGCCGCTTGCCGCCGAAGACGATCTCAGCCCCGGCAATGCAGCGTTTTGCTTCGTCGCCAAGACCCTCGACACCATCCTCGCCGATGCCGACGATGGCGAGCCATCTGGAGGTGGGCTGTTGATTGTTTGACACGCCGCGCCGCCCCTCACCTGCCTGCCGGCATCCTCTTCCCGTAAGAACGGGGAGAGGAGAGATAGCCGCGACGTTGACGACCCCGTCTCCCCATTCTGAAGGGGAGAGGGTAAGGGTGAGGGGCACTTTTCACGCGAGCCGGCAATAGAAACAGGCCAGAAAAATGACCGACCGTATTCTCATCCTCGGCGGAACCACTGAAGCGCGGCAACTGGCTGGAAAGCTGGCCGCGCAGGCAGGCGTCGAGGTCACCCTGTCGCTCGCTGGGCGCACGGAAAGTCCGGTCGCGCAAGGCGTGCCGACCCGCAGCGGCGGCTTTGGCGGGGCGGAAGGGCTGGCGGCTTATCTGCGCGAGGAGCAGATAAATCTGCTGATCGACGCGACGCATCCCTATGCCGCCAACATTTCGCGCAACGCCGCCGAGGCGGCGCTGCTGGCGCGCATTCCGATATTGGCGCTGCGCCGGCCCGCATGGGAGCCGGTCGAGGCTGACCGCTGGACGCTGGTCGCCGATGCGGCGGAGGCGGTGAAAGCCCTTGGTTTTGCGCCGCGAAAAGTCTTCCTGGCGCTCGGCCGGCAGGAGATCGCCGAATTCGCTTCGGCTCCGCAGCACGCCTATGTCATCCGCAGCGTCGATCCGGTCGAGCCGCCGCTCGACGTGCCCGACGCGGCCTACATTCTGGCACGCGGGCCGTTCGCCGAGGCGGATGAGCTTGAATTGCTGAAAACCCACCGCATCGACGCCATCGTCGCAAAAAACAGCGGCGGCAGCGCCACATACGGCAAGATCGCCGCGGCGCGAAAGCTTGGCATCGAGGTGATCCTGTTCCGCAGGCCGGTGCTGCCGGACGTACCGGCCGCGGCGAGCGTCGAGGAGCTTCTGGGAAAAGTCGATCATTGGCTGGATCCAGCCGAAAAACGTGGCGTATAGACCAAAGCGGGCCGCTCGCCGCGTTCGATGATTTTTGTCTCTGGCGAGCCGATGATGACGCAGGTCGCCATATCGGCTTTTTCTGGATCGGCCTTCGACAGTGGAAACACTTCGATCCGCTCGTCGGGGCGGCCGGCGGCGCGGCCGAAGATGACGGGTGTTGTTGTAGGCAGCATGCCGCGCAAAGTTTCGAAGGCGCGGCCAAGCTGCCAGGGGCGCGCCTTGCTGATCGGGTTGTAGAGCGCGATCACGAAACCAGCGCCGGCGGCAGCCTGCAGGCGCTTCTCGATCAGGTCCCACGGCTTCAGATTGTCCGACAGCGAAATCGCGCAGAAATCATGGCCGAGCGGGGCACCGATGCGGGCAGCGACCGCGAGCATGGCGGTGACGCCGGGTACCACGGTCAGGTCGATGGCGCGCCATTCCTTCGGGCCGGCCTCGATCGCCTCGCAGACGGCTGCGGCCATGGCGAAGATGCCGGGATCGCCGCCCGAGACGACGGCGACCTTCACCCCCTCGGCCGCTTTCTCCAGCGCGGCCTTGGCCCGTGAAAGCTCCTCGCGATTGTCGGATGCTATGCGGGTCTGGTCCGGGCGAAGTTCAAGCCGGTCGACATAGGGTCCGTAGCCGAAGAAGAATTCGGCCTCCGCCGCCGCCCGGCTCGCCTGCGGCGTGATCTGGTCGGCATTGCCGGGGCCGAGCCCGATGACGAAAATCTTTCCGCTCATTGCCGCCCCGCCCAGCCGGCAACCAGCACGATCGAGAAATAGGGCGCATCGTCGTCCGCTTTGTCGGCCAGCGGCATCGACGCGGTGTTGGCCATCGTGCCGCGCTCGACATAGACGGCTCGGGCGAGCTTGCCCGTCGCTTCGAGCGCCCGGCGGATCTTCGGCAGATTGCGGCCGACCTTCATGATCACCGCCGCGTCCGTATCGGCAAGCCGGCGCGTCAGCTCGAATTCGCTCATCGTGCCCGGCAGGACGGAGAGCACGTCGTCGCCCTGGACGATCGGCAGGCCGGCCTGCGACCAGCAGCCCGACATGGCGGTGACGCCGGGAATGACCTCGGTCAGGAAGCGGTCGGCGAGGCGCACGTGAAGGTGCATGTACGAGCCGTAGAAAAGCGGGTCGCCTTCCGACAGAACCGCGACCATTCTGCCGGCTTCGAGGTGTTCCGCGACTTTGCCGGCAGATTCCTCGTAGAAATCGGCTATCGCGGAGCGGTAGTCATTGTGATCCTTATCTATTTCCGTTGTGACGGGATAGACGAGCGGCAATTCTATGCACTCCGGACGCAGGTGCGCGCCGACGATGGCGCGCGCATTGCCGTTGCTGCCGCGCTTCGAAAAATGCGCGACCACATCGGCCTCGGCCAGCGCGCGGACGGCTTTCAGCGTCAGCAATTCCGGATCGCCGGGACCGGTGCCGACGCCCACGAGGCGGCCTTTTGCGTGCATATTCAAAGGCCTGGCCTCGCTAGTGCATTGACGGCCGCAGCCGTGATGGCGCTGCCGCCGAGGCGGCCGCGCACGATGGAATAGGGGATACCGTAGGAATTTTCGGCGAGCGCGTCCTTCGATTCGGCAGCCCCCACGAACCCGACCGGCATGCCGATGATCGCCGCCGGTTTCGGCGCGCCGTCGCGCAGCATTTCCAGCAGGTAGAACAAGGCCGTCGGCGCGTTGCCGATCGCGACCACCGCACCTGCCATGCGCTCGCCCCAGAGCCGCATCGCGGCGGCGGAGCGGGTGTTGCCGATTTCCCTTGCGATTTCAGCGGTTTGCGGGTCGCGCAGGGTGCAGATCACTTCGTTGTCGGCCGGCAAGCGGGCGCGGGTTATGCCGCGCACGACCATCTCGGCGTCGCAGAATATCGGCGCGCCGGCAAGCAGGGCATTTCGCGCCGCCGCGACAAAATCGTCAGAGAAAACAAAGTGTTGCGCCGCTTCGACGAGCCCGCAGGCATGCACCATGCGCACGGCCACGTCGGCTTCGACCTCGGAAAACCGGCTGAGATCGGCTTCGGCGCGGATGATCGCGAAGGAGCGCTCATAGATCGCCGTGCCGTCGTGAATGTATTCGTACTCGGCCATCTTTATCCTTGCTGAAACACTGCCGCGACCCGGGTTTCGCCCAGCCGCGCAAGACAGGACGCGGTGGTTTCTCCCGGCTGGCGCTGATTGCGGAGAAGTGCGGCGACCCGGCCAAAGCCGCGCGCGGCTTCATAGCCCGGCGTGTAGGCCGCCGGAAGTACCTTGGCCGTTCCCGAAACGACAAGTCCGGCTCCTTTTTCGCCGCCGGCCAGCGTCAGCGATGCTTCGGCCGGATGGGCGCAGCCCTTGGCGCAGCCCGAAACGTGGAGGGAGAAGGTTGGGTCAAAAGTGTCGCCGGCCTCTTTGGCGATCTCTTCGGCGATTTTTCGTGTTGCGATGTGGCCGGACGCGCAGGCCGGCGCGCCGGGGCAGGCGGCGATTTTGGTGCGCGGGTCGGCGGGATCGGTGACGAAGCCGAGCGAGGCGGCGGCGCTCCGAAGTTCGGCGCAGGCGGGCTTGGAAAGGCCGAGGACGAGCAAAGTGCGCTGCGGTGCGAAGCGGATTTCGGAAGCGCCGAGCGAGGCGGCGGTGTTTGCCAATGCGATGAGGGTTTCGGCTGGCATGCTGCCGAAGGGCAGGGCGATGGAGAGGGTGTACTGGCTGTTGGCAAGGGGGAGATTGCCAAGGGGTATAGAGGACAGACCTTGCAGATGCTCGCGCTCAACGTTGCCCCCCGCTGTCCCGCCGGACATCTCCCCCTCAAGGGGGGAGTTTGGCTGTGTCGTCCCTTCCGCAAACGCTGGAATGCGAAAGATTGACGCCGTCGATGGCATCGTGATCTCCCCCCTTGAGGGGGAGATGTCCGGCAGGACAGAGGGGGGTGAGGACGAGGGACGACCAGACAATTTCGAGACCAGGCCAGACAATTGGGCTGGGTCAAGGTCCCGCGCCCGCCCATCCCGTCCGAGCGCAGCGATGGCGTCGAGGATCGCGAGCGCAGCGTCGGCGGCGGTTATTTCGGGCAACAAGGCAAGGGGGCTAGCCGTGCGGCCGTCGCCGGCAACGGAAAGAAGCCAGGAAATCTCAGCGTCCCGTCGTTCCGCTACCAGCCTGACATCCGCCAGCACGGTGTCCATCGTCAGCCGCCCGCCGCCATCGACGACGATCGAAACCTTCGGGCCGAGGCGGTTTCCCAGGCCGGCCGCCTCGATGCCCGCGCGGATGCGCTCGGCCAGCGGGCGCGGATCGGCTATTTCGTCCGGGTCGAGCCCGGCCAGCGGCCCGGTCTCGACGGGAACTCCGGTGCGTACGGCAATGCCGAGCGCATCGACTTCGGCGGCCAGAAGCGGCGCGGATTCTACCGTCAGACCGCGTATCTGCAGGCTGCCGCGGGCGGTGACTTCCATGATGCCGTTGCCGTGGCGCGCAGCCGATTCGCACAAGCCGATCAGCGCGTTGGGGGAAACGCCTCCAGCAACGGGGTTGAGACGGACGAGCAGGCCGTCGCCGGTCTGCATCGGCGCGGACAGTGCTGGGCAGGCGCCGCGGCGGGAGAAGGTCATGCCGCCTCCAGCGCCTGCGCCTCGGCGATCAGGGCCGCGAGGTCGTCGTCAAGGGAATTGCGCAGCGGGTGCCATAGGCCGCGACGGCGCGCCGAGGCGAAACGCTCGGCGATCACCTTCGCCGCCGCGGGGTTTTCGCGGAGAAGAAAGGCGCGGACTTTTTCGTCGCCGAGATAGGCGTCGTGGACCGCCTCGATAAGGGCGCCGGGAATGGCGTTGGTGGTTTCGGCGAAGCCGACGAGGCGGTCGACGGTCTCGGCGAATTCGGATGCGCCGCGCGGGCCGTGCCGCATCTGGCCATCGATGAAGCGCGGGTTGGTGGCGCGGGCGCGGACCACGCGAGCCACGGCTTCGGTGATCGAGCGGGGGCGCGGGCGCGCCGGATCGGTGGTGTCGAGCACGATGACATCGGCGTTCTTGCCCAAGGCCGCGAGTGCGGCCGAAAAGCCGCCGATGAAGGCGACATCGGCCGAGCCTTCGAGAATATCGCGGCCGGGGTCGTCGCCTGTGTGCACCAGAAGGTCGGCCTCGGCGATTCGGGCAGCGAATGCGCCGGGCGCCGAAACGCCTTCGCCGCCAGCGCCGCCATAGGCGTGAGATGTCGCATCCAGATAGGCCCGGCCGATTTCTTCGCGCGACTGCCAGTCGCCGCGCGCCAGCAGATCCTCGGTGCCGGCGCCGTAAGTGCCGGGGGAGGAGCCGAAAATGCGCGAAGACGCCTTTCCGGTGGCGCGGGCTTCGGCGGCGAGCGGGTTTTCGGAAGCCTCCTCGTCGCGGGCGGCGACCGCCGCCGCGGCCGCGTCGATCAGCGCAATCTGGGTCGGGAACATGTCACGGAACAGGCCGGAAATGCGCCAGGTGACGTCGACGCGCGGACGGCCGACCGCCGCCGGCGGCAGCACCTCGATGCCGGTGACGCGGCCGGTGGCAGAATCCCATTGCGGGCGGCAGCCCATGAGGAAAAGACCCTGGGCGATTTCCTCGCCGCCGGTGCGAAGCGAGGCGCTGCCCCACAGATCGATAACCAGCGAGCGCGGCCAGTCGCCGTGATCCTGCAGATACCGGCGCAGCATCTCCTCGGCGGCGGCGCTGCCAAGATCGAAGGCGGTCGGCGTCGGCATTGTGCGCGGATCGGCGGTGAACAGGTTGCGGCCGGTCGGCAGCACATCCGTTCGGCCTCGCGCCGGGGATCCAGCCGGTCCGGCGGTGATGTGGCGGCCGTCGAGCGCGGCGATCAGCGCGGCGCGTTCGGCAGTCGCGCTTTGCCGACGCAGGGCGTCGGACTCGTCGTCGGGCGCGCGGCCATAGACATGGAGGCCATCCTTGATGGCGAAATCCTTGAGGTCGCAGAGCCAGGAATCGATGCGGCGCAACGCCTCGTCGGGCGCGTCGGTTTTCGCCACGCCGGCTTCGGCGGCGAGGCCGGTCTTCGCGGCGGTTTCGACGATCAGTTTTGCGAGGCGGTCGCGGCGGCGGCGATCGAGCCCGTCGGCCTGCGCGTATTCGTCGACCAGGCGCTCCAGCGTCTGCTGGTTCTCGTCGAGGCCTGCTTCAGCCAGCGGCGGCGGCAAATGGCCGAGGGTGACGGCCGCGATGCGCCGCTTGGCCTGCGCGGCTTCGCCGGGATTCGACACGATGAAAGGATAAATGACGGGCAGGGAGCCGGTGACGATTTCGGGAAAGCAGGCACTGCTCAGGGCGACCGTCTTGCCCGGCAGCCATTCCAGCGTGCCGTGCGCGCCGACATGGACGATTGCGTGGATGCCGAGCGATTTGCGCAGCCACAGGCCGAAGGCGAGCAGCGCGTGGCTCGGCGGCAGGGTCGGGTCGTGATAGTCGGCGCGGCGGTCGGCCGAGCGTCCGCGATCCGGGGCGAGAGCTACGGTGACGTTGCCGAAGGTGGCGGCGCGGAAGGGGAAGGCTGGCCCGTCAGGGTCGCATTGCTCAGTTTTTGAACTGGACTCCCGCCCCTCACCCTTACCCTCTCCCCGTAAGGACGGGGAGAGGGGGTCGTCGGCGTTGGAACTTGCCCTTCTCCCTGTTCTTACGGGGAGAAGGTCCCGGCAGGGGGATAAGGGGCGGTGGGACGCATCAGGGTTATTGATTATCTCAGCCTCTGCCTTGCCCCATGCAGCTTCGACGGACTTGCGCGCTTCGGAGGGTAGATCGGCGGACAGCAGCATGTAGTCTTCGAGACTTAATCCATGGCCGCCGACGTCCAAAACATTCAGCAGCGCGCGAGAAGTTTCCGGAATCCCTTCAACGCCATAGCCCTGTTGCTTCAGATCGTGCAGCATGGCGAGCACGCTTGCCGGCACGTCGAGGCCGACGGCGTAACCGGTGCGGCCGGGCGCGCTGGGGTAGTCCGGGATCAGCACCGCGAGCTTCCGCTCGCCGCGCGGCGTGCGTTGCAGGCGGATGAAGGCGGCGATGCGGTCGGCGACCTGCGCCACCCGGTCGGGTTCCGGGCGGTTGGCGAAGGCCTTGAAGGCGAGCGCAGCGTCGGCTTCGGTCCCGGTCTTGAAGGCGATGGCGCCGGCGAGGATGCGGCCGTCGAGTTCTGGCATGACGACGTGCATGGCAAGGTCGGCCGGCGCGAGGCCGCGCTGGCTTTCCGCCCAGGCTTCGCGACGGGTCGTGGCGACGATGACCTGGAAAACGGGAACGCCGGCGCGGTCGAATAGCGTTTCGACGCCGGGTTCGGCGCCGGTCGCGAAGGCTGTTGCGGTGACGATTGCGGAGGGCGCAAGGTCGGCGAGGGCGGTTTCGACGAAGGCGACGGAAACCGGGTCTTTCAGGCTGGAGACGAAGATCGGGACGGGCGCTAAGCCTCGCTCGTGCAGGGCGGCGAACAACGCGTCGATGGGAGCGACGTCGGCGGCGAGCAGCATCGAGCGGTAGAAAAGGATGGGGATGACGGGGGCGTCTATACCATCCCCTTTGCTGGGAGAGTCGATCCGCGAAGCGGAGCGGGGTGGTTCAGAATCGAGCGCTTCCTTTTCCACCCCCACCCGGCCCTCCGGGCCACCCTCCCCGCAAGGGGAAGGGAAAGGCGCGCCGACGATCCCGCGCACCGGATCATAGAATCCGGCCTTCGGCACAGACACCGGCGCGGCCGCCGCCGCCTCGCCGCCTGCGAGCGCCGCCAGCCGCTGCACCAGCCCGCGCATATTTTCCGGGCCGCCCTCGCGAAAATAGTCGAGCAATGCGTCGAGTTCGGCACGCGGCAAGGTCGAGCATTCGATCAGCCGCAGATCCTCGTCGCGGCATTCGCCGGGCAGCAGGGCAAGCTTGATGCTGTTTTCACGGGCGATCGCAGAAAGCCGGTCGCAGCCGTAGCGCCACCAGTCGTAGCCGCCGAGAATACGCACCAGGATGACTTTCGCGTGGGCGGCAACGCTGTCGATCCAGAGGTCGACGGACATGGGATGGCGTAGGTCGCGCAGCGCCGCAAGCCGCATTGAAGGCAGGTTTGTAGCGTCGGCCTTCCACGCCGCCGCCAGCCCTGCCAGATCGCTGTCCGTAAAAGACAGCGCCACGATATCCGCCGGCGTCTGCCGCAGATCGACAGGCTCGACGAGATCGTCGAGCGAGGCGGATGTCGTGGTGAGGATGTGCATGGCCGAGCTTCTATCCTGCCAGAATCTGCTCGATGGCGCCGCGGTTCAGCCCTTTAAGCCCGATTACCACCAGCCGCGAGCGACGGTCGTCATCGGCGGTCCAGGCGCGGTCATAATAGTGGTTGACGCGCGGGCCGACGGCCTGGACCAGGAGCCGCATCGGCTTGCCGCCGACATCGACGAAGCCTTTTACCCGCAACACGTTCTCCTCATCGGCGGCGGCGGCGACGCGTTTTGCAAGGTCGTCGGGGTTGGAGACCGCCGGAAGCTCGACGATAAAACTGTCGAAATCGTCATGCTCGTGGTCGAGTTCGCCGTCGTGATTGGTCTTGCGGTTCTCGATGTCGTCCTCGACGGCGAGCCCCATGCCGAGTAGCACCGATGGATCGACCTTGCCCTGCGAGGTCGGGACGATCTTGACCGAGCGCGCGAGATGTTCGCCGATCACGGCGTGAGCGCGGGCGCTGCCGGCGTCATCAAGCAGGTCGCTCTTGGAAAGGATGACGAGATCGGCGCAGGCGATCTGGTCCTCGAATACCTCTTCGACCGGATCGTCATGGTCGAGCGTTACGTCGCCCGCGCGCTGCGCATGCAGCGCGTCGAGGTCGGAGGCGACCTTGCCGGCAGCGAGCGCCGGTCCGTCGACCACGGCGACGACGCCGTCGACGGTGACGCGGCTTTTGACAGACGGCCACTGGAACGCCTGGACCAGCGGTTTTGGCAGAGCCAGGCCGGAGGTCTCGATGATGATGTGGTCGACCTTCGGCTCCAGCGCCAGGATCCGATCGAGCGCCGGCACGAAATCGTCGGCGACGGTGCAGCAGAGGCAGCCATTGGCCAGTTCGACGATGTTCTCCTCTGGGCAGGCGTTGATGCCGCAACCCTTCAGGATCTCGCCGTCGATGCCGATATCGCCGAATTCGTTGACGATGATGGCCAGCCGCCTTCCGTTGGCGTTTTCGAGAATGTGGCGGATCAGCGTGGTCTTGCCGGCGCCGAGGAAGCCGGTGACGACGGTGCAGGGGACGCGGGCTGCGGAAGCGGTCATGAATTGTCCTTCAGGAGGTCAAGGGGAGGGATGCGCGCGACCAGGCCGCGCTTGAGGCTGTCGGGGCGGCCGCGCCAGGGCAGGATGCCGTCGGTCGAAGTGGCGAAAAGTTTTGCGCCGGTGACGAGGTCCGGGCCGCTATCCGGCGTCAGGTCGCCGAAGACGTAGCTCCACGAGCCATCGCGCAGGATCGCGGCGGAGAGACGCCGCTTGCAGTTGCCGAGGCATTCTACCTGCCTGACGGCTATGTTCGTGTCGCTGGCCGCGAGCCGCGTCGCGTCGCCAAGGAGCTCGCCGGCGCGCGGGCGGGCGTCGGAGCCGGTCTCGTCGCGGCAGGACGAGCAGACGACCACCGTGATGCCGGCATGGCCGTCATTGCCTGCGTCCCCGACCTGTTGCGGAAAAATGCCGTCGACCTTCAAGTCATCATGCTCCTTGCCCGGGACACCCGCCAGGCGGTCGGATATTTCGTCAGACGGCAGGTCTCCTGGCTCGCGAGTCGTCGCCTTGGCCGCCTTCCCGGGGAGATCCCAGTGGTTTTCGGCCTCGGCTCTTCGCTTACAGTTGCGGGGACAGCTGCGGAGTTGGCCGGAAAGCCGCACCGCATTCCCTCTTAGCCTCCCCCGTTGCGGGAGGAGGACCGTCTGGCCGCGAATTTAGGCGTCCGGGCTCGTTGCTGTCAACGCGGCGTTACGACATGAAAATGTCGGCGAGCGCCGGGCCGAGGTCGCCCGCAGGCACGATCTCGATGCGCTCGAGCCTGAGCCAACTCATCATCAGGCGCAGTTCCTCGGCGAGTTCGGCAGCGGTGTGCGGCGGCGCGCCGGGCTCGGCATAGGCGGCAAGCACGCGCAAAACGCCGGCCGGCCGGTCCGCCTTCAGGTCGACCCGGGCAGCGATCGTGTCGCCGAGCAGGAAAGGCAGGACGTAGTAGCCGAACCGGCGCTTTTCGGCGGGGGTGTAGATTTCGATGCGGTAGTGGAAATCGAACAGCCGCTCGGCGCGAGAACGCTCGAACACCAGCGGATCGAACGGCGCAAGCAAAGCGCGCGCAGCTATTTTGCGCGGGATACGGGCTTCGGCATGGAGAAAAGCCTGCTGCTTCCAGCCTTTGACGCTGACCGGCAGCAATTCGCCTGATTCGACCAACTCCGGGATGCGGTCCTTCACGTCGGCGGGGGAGAGCCTGAAATAGTCGCGCAGATCGCCGACGGTGGCGACGCCAAGCGCCTTGGCCGAAATGCGCAGCAATTCGCGGTGCGCGTCGGCGGGCTCGGGGGCAGGGCTCTCGAATACGGCCGCCGGGATCACGCGCTCCGGCAGATCGTAAAGCCGCTCGAAGCCGCGGCGCGAGGCGGTGGTGATGCGGCCGGCCCAGAACAGCCATTCGAAGGCGTGCTTTTCGTCGCTCCAGCCCCACCAGCCGCCGGAACCCTTGGCGCCATCGATGTCGGAAGCGGCGACGGGTCCGTCGGCGGCCACTTTCCGATAGGTCGCCTCGATCAGATCGGCGCGCTCACGGCCGAATTGGGCGAGGCGGCCGTAAATGCCCTCGCTCTGAGCCGCGCGGTCCATGCGCCAGCGCATCAGCGGCCAGGTCTCGACCGGCAACAGAGATGCCTCGTGCGCCCAATATTCGAACAGCATCCGCTTCTTTCCCGAAGCGGCCTTGTCCAAGAGGTCACGATCATAGGGACCGAGCCGCGAAAACAGCGGCATGTAGTGCGCTCTGACCACGACGCTGACGGAATCGATCTGCAACAGGCCAATGCGGCCTAGAACCTTGGCGAGATGCCGCCGACCGATGACGATTGCCGGTCGGGGCTCAGCGAAACCTTGCGCGGCAAGTGCGATGCGCCGCGCCATCGCAACGGATATCGTTTCCTTCATTCTTCGGCGGTCCGGAAAAACATCGAACAGGGTTGTCCAGCATCAACGGGAATCGGTCGATCCGGTCCAGCCTAGCAGCGTTTCAGCAAGATTGGTGTCAGGAGAAAAAGTGGAGTAAAATAGGAAGGAAATCAAACCGGCGCTCATGTACTTAGAATCGCCGAAAAGCGATCGACGCCGCCCCGATTCGGCCAACGTTTGACTTGCTTCACATGTGTGCGTGCGCTAACCCTCGCCGCAATGCAGCATGGTTTCAGGCGCGGCTTCACCCGGTCAAGCTGTCGCGGTTTCACGATAGGACTAAGTGCTATAATCAGGTCGAACGGCCGCGAGCGGAAAGCGAACGGCCGCCAACGGAAAGTCGGAGCATGAACACGCTTCTCGGTTCATACCTGCCCATCGTCATCTTCATCGGCGTGGCCCTGGTTGTCGCGTTGGCGCTGGTTGCCGCGCCGTTCCTGGTTGCCTACCGCAACCCTGATCCGGAAAAGCTGTCGGCCTATGAATGCGGCTTCAATTCGTTCGACGACGCGCGCATGAAATTCGATGTCCGCTTCTACCTGGTTTCCATCCTGTTCATCATTTTCGATCTTGAAGTCGCGTTTCTGTTTCCGTGGGCGGTTTCGTTCGGCGAGATAGGCATGCTGGGCTTCTGGTCGATGATGGTGTTCCTGGCCGTGCTGACCATCGGGTTTGTCTATGAGTGGAAGAAGGGAGCGCTGGAATGGAATTGAACGACACTTCCACGCTGGTCGCGCCTAAGCCGAAAGGCATCATCGACCCGAACACGGGAAAGCCGGTCGGGTCCGACGACGCGTTTTTCGGCGAGCTCAACAGCGAGCTGTCCGACAAGGGATTTCTCGTCACCTCGTCCGAGGCGCTGATCACCTGGGCGCGCACCGGCTCGCTGATGTGGATGACGTTCGGGCTTGCCTGCTGCGCGGTCGAGATGATGCATATCTCCATGCCGCGCTACGACGCCGAGCGCTTCGGCATCGCGCCGCGCGCATCGCCGCGCCAGTCGGACGTCATGATCGTCGCCGGCACGCTGACCAACAAGATGGCGCCGGCGCTGCGCAAGGTCTACGACCAGATGCCCGAGCCGCGTTACGTGATCTCGATGGGCTCCTGCGCCAATGGCGGCGGCTACTATCACTATTCCTATTCGGTGGTGCGCGGCTGCGACCGCGTCGTACCGGTCGACATCTACGTTCCCGGCTGTCCGCCTACTGCCGAGGCGCTGCTCTACGGCATCCTTCTCCTCCAGAAGAAGATCCGCCGCACCGGCACGATCGAGCGGTGAGCCGACATGAATGAAGCCCTCAACGATCTGGCGGCCTATATCGGCGAAAAGCTGGAAGGCAAGATCGGCGACGCCGTCGTCGCCTATGGCGAACTCACACTCTCGGTCGAGCCCGTCGATATCGTCGGCGTGATGAATTTCCTGCGCCGCGATGTGCAGTGCCAGTTCATCTCGATCATCGATATTTGCGGCGTTGATTATCCGTCCCGCGCAAAGCGCTTCGACGTGGTCTATCATCTGCTCTCGCCACGCCAGAACCAACGCATCCGCGTCAAGGTCATGGCCGACGAGGACACGCTGGTACCGTCTGTGACGGAAGTGTTTCCAGGCGCCGACTGGTTCGAGCGCGAAGCCTACGATCTCTATGGCATTCTGTTCTCCGGACATCCGGATCTGCGTCGCATCCTCACCGACTATGGCTTCGAGGGTCATCCCTTGCGGAAGGATTTCCCGCTGACCGGTTTTGTCCAGGTTCGCTACGACGACGAGGTCAAACGCGTGGTTTACGAGCCTGTCGAGCTGAGACAGGAATTCCGCAATTTCGACTTCCTGAGCCCGTGGGAGGGAACCGACTACGTTCTTCCGGGCGATGAGAAGGCGAAAGGAAATTGAGGCGCCAGAATGGCTGAAACCTCCGTCCGCAACTTCAACATCAATTTCGGCCCGCAACATCCGGCCGCGCATGGTGTTTTGCGCCTCGTGCTGGAGCTGGACGGCGAGGTCGTCGAACGCGTCGATCCGCATATCGGCTTGCTGCACCGCGGCACCGAAAAGCTGATCGAAGCGAAGACCTACTTGCAGGCGATCCCCTATTTCGACCGGCTCGACTATGTCGCGCCGATGAACCAGGAGCATGCGTTTTCGCTGGCTGTCGAGCGTCTGCTTGGCATCGACGTGCCGCGGCGTGGGCAAATCATCCGGGTGCTCTATTCCGAGATCGGCCGCATCCTGTCGCATCTGCTCAACGTCACCACGCAGGCAATGGACGTCGGCGCGCTGACGCCGCCGCTCTGGGGGTTCGAGGAACGCGAAAAACTGATGGTGTTTTACGAGCGGGCCTCGGGCGCGCGCATGCATGCGGCCTATTTCCGGCCGGGCGGCGTACACCAGGACCTGCCGCAGAAGCTCGTCGAGGACATCGGCAAGTGGATCGATCCGTTCCTGCAGACGGTGGCGAACCTTGATGAACTGCTCACCGAGAACCGCATCTTCAAGCAGCGCAACGTCGATATCGGCGTGGTGTCGCTGGACGATGCCTGGGCCTGGGGTTTTTCAGGCGTGATGGTGCGTGGGTCGGGCGCCGCATGGGATCTGCGCAAATCGCAGCCCTACGAGTGCTATCCGGAGATGGAATTCGATATTCCGGTCGGCAAGAACGGCGACTGCTACGACCGCTACCTCATCCGCATGGAAGAGATGCGCCAGTCGGCCAAAATTATGCGCCAATGCGTCAATCTTCTGCTTGGCAAGGACGGCGCTGGACCGGTGTCCAACCTCGACGGCAAGGTGGTTCCGCCCAAGCGCGACGCCATGAAGCGGTCGATGGAAGCGCTGATCCACCACTTCAAGCTCTACACCGAGGGGTATCGCGTGCCGGCCGGCGAGGTCTATGCCGCAGTCGAGGCGCCGAAGGGTGAGTTCGGCGTCTATCTCGTCTCCGATGGCTCTAACAAGCCCTACCGCTGCAAGCTGCGCGCGCCCGGTTTCGCGCATCTTCAGGCGATGGACTTTTTGTGCCGTGGCCACATGCTGGCCGACATCTCCGCCGTTCTCGGCTCCATCGATATCGTGTTTGGTGAGGTCGATCGTTAAATGTCCGTCCGCCGTCTTGCAGAGCCAGCCGTCCAGCCAGCCGCCTTCGCATTCAATAAGGCGAATGCGGCGACGGCGAAGCAGTGGCTCAAGAAATATCCCAAGGGCCGGGAACAATCGGCGGTCATTCCGCTGCTCATGATCGCCCAGGAGCAGGAAGGCTGGGTCACCAAGCCTGCGGTCGAGCACATCGCCGACATGCTCGACATGCCCTATATCCGCGCGCTCGAAGTCGCGACCTTCTACACGCAGTTTCAGTTGAAGCCGGTCGGTACGCGCGCCCATGTACAGGTCTGCGGCACGACGCCCTGCATGCTGCGGGGTTCGGAGGCGCTGATGGATGTGTGCCGCTCGAAGATCCATCCAGAGCAGTTCCACACCAATGCCGGGGGCACGCTGTCCTGGGAAGAGGTCGAGTGCCTCGGCGCATGCGTCAATGCGCCGATGGTGATGGTTTTCAAGGACACGTTCGAGGATCTGACGCCTGAACGGTTGGGCGAGATCATCGACGCATTCGAGGCCGGCAAAGGCGCCTCGGTCACGCCTGGACCGCAGAACGGGCGGGTATACTCGGCGCCGATTTCCGGGCTGACGACGCTGAAAGACGAGAGCGCAGTGCTGAAAGCGGCGCGCGACCAGGAAGACAAGGCCGCGGCGAAGGAAGCAAAGACGGCCGGCGCATCGATTCCGCCGTCGAAGGCGGCAAAGCCCAAGACTTATGCTGCCGAAACCAACAATACGGTGAAATCGCCATCTCCAGTCAAGACCAGCCCGAAGGCCGAGGTCGCAGTCAGTGTGAAAGGGCCAAGACCGGACCCAGTAGCCGCCAACATGGCTGCCGAGTCGGTCGAGAAGGCGACGAAGCAGCGGAAGCGTCCGATCACCGAGGCCGGGCCTGCGGAGGCGTTCAAGGCGCCTGAATTGCTGCATGGAGAGCCGATCGGGGCAGCGGGCAGAGAACCAGGCGCCGCGCCGGTTCGCGCGTCGGCGTCAAAACCGTCGCTCGACGACAAGAACCGGCCGGCAGGCATCGAAAAGCCGGCAGCGGTCGACGATCTCAAGCTGATTTCAGGCGTCGGACCAAAGATCGAAGGCACTCTGCACTCGCTCGGCATCTATACGTTCGCGCAGGTCGCATCCTGGAAAAAGGCGGAGCGAGACTGGGTCGACGGCTATCTGAATTTCAGGGGCCGCATCGAACGCGACGACTGGGTGAAGCAGGCGAAGGCGCTCGCCAAGGGCGGCGTCGCCGAATACATCCGGGTCTTCGGCAAGAAGTCTGTCTGAGGGGAGGCGGCAGCGGATGAGCAATTTCGGCAAGAGGGGTCAAGGGACCGGACGCTTTTCAGGCGCGGGGCATCCGCTTGCCGGCAGTCCGGCCAACACGCCTGCCGCAAAGCCGAGCCCGCATGTCATCTACCGGGAGGGCGAGAGCCAGCGGCCGAGTTTCCATGATTCGCACATCGAGAAGCATTGGCCGAAATATGTTGCGGGGGCCGGCGCGGTGTTCGCACTGGTCTATCTAATCTACGATGGAAAGCGCGATCCTTTCGGGCTGATCCTGGCGCCCATCCTGTTTGCCGCGTTCAGCTATCTTGCGTTGAACGGCATTCGCAAGTCGCTGAACAACGTGCATGCGGTGCGCACGAAGATGTTTACGTCGCCGACCTTCGGCGCCGGCGTATTCCTCGGTCTGTGCTATTTCGTCTATACGTTCTTCGGCGGACCAAATTCGGCTGACAGCGAGATCGCGCAGGCTGTCGCGGAGTTTCAGGATCCGTTGACGCCCTTCAAGGATGGATTTCAGCAGAAAGATTTCAGCGCTGTCGCCATCCTAATCCTGAAGGCCGCCGGAACAATGGCCCTGGGCGGTGTCATCGTAAACGTCATCGCCAAACGGTTTTTTGGCATCGGCGAGGATAGAAGGCCGGCCTAATGCAAATTCAATATCGATCAGCCGGCGGAGTGGCTCATGCTTGCCGATAAAGACCGCATCTTCACCAACATATACGGCCGGTTTGACCGCTCGCTTAAAGGTGCGATGGCGCGCGGCCATTGGGATGGCACTGCCGGCATCATCGCCAAGGGGCGCGACTGGATCGTCAACGAGATGAAGGCGTCCGGCCTTCGCGGCCGCGGCGGCGCTGGTTTCCCGACCGGGCTGAAATGGTCGTTCATGCCGAAGCAGAGCGACGGCCGTCCGTCCTATCTGGTGGTCAATGCCGATGAGTCCGAGCCCGGCACCTGCAAGGACCGCGACATTCTGCGCCATGATCCGCACACGCTGGTCGAAGGTTGCCTGATCGCCGGCTTCGCCATGGGCGCCGTGGCAGCGTATATCTATGTGCGTGGCGAGTTCATCCGCGAGCGCGAAGCGCTGCAGCGTGCGATCGACGAGGCCTATGACGCCGGCCTGATCGGCAAGGACAACAAGAACGGCTACGATTTCGAAATCTACGTCCATCACGGCGCCGGCGCATACATCTGCGGCGAGGAGACGGCGCTGCTCGAAAGCCTCGAGGGCAAGAAGGGCCAGCCGCGGCTGAAGCCGCCGTTCCCGGCCAATGTTGGCCTCTATGGCTGTCCGACGACCGTCAACAATGTCGAGTCCATCGCGGTCGCGCCGACCATCCTGCGGCGCGGCGCGTCATGGTTCTCGTCATTCGGCAGGCCCAACAATGTCGGCACGAAGCTTTTCTGCATCTCCGGCCACGTCAACAGTCCGTGCACGGTAGAGGAGGCGATGTCGATCCCGTTCCGGGAGCTCATCGACCGCCATTGCGGCGGCATTCGCGGTGGCTGGGACAATCTCCTGGCGGTCATCCCGGGCGGCGCTTCGGTGCCGCTGGTTCCGGCCGAGCAGATCATGGATGCGCCGATGGATTTCGATGCGCTGCGCGACCTGAAATCGGGCCTCGGCACGGCGGCTGTCATCGTCATGGACAAATCGACCGATATCGTGAAGGCGATCGCGCGGCTCAGCTATTTCTACAAGCACGAGAGCTGCGGCCAGTGCACGCCGTGCCGCGAAGGCACCGGCTGGATGTGGCGGGTGATGGAGCGGCTGGTGCGGGGCGAAGCGCAGAAGCGCGAGATCGACATGCTGCTCGATGTAACGAAGCAGGTGGAAGGCCACACCATCTGCGCGCTCGGCGACGCGGCGGCTTGGCCCATCCAGGGCCTGATCCGGCACTTCCGCCCTGAGATCGAGCGACGCATAGACGAGTTCACGCGCAACGCGCATCGGGCCGAGCCGGTTCTGGTAGCGGCAGAATAAATCAGTTCAGAAAGTGCGGGCCGATGGTCCGATTTGAGGAAACACCAAGGGCAAGACGAACGGAAAGAACGGCGAAGGAGCCACCGATGTCGAAACCTTCCATATCCGAGCATGCCGGTCCGGACGCGGACCTCAGCGAAAAGATGAACGAATACATGGCTGTCATCATGCCGAAGGATTTTGCCGGCGCCGTCAATCTGATGACGCATCCGCTTGCCGGGGCGGCCGCTTTCTCGGCGCTCGGCTTCGGGCTGGCCAGCCAGGTATTCGGGCTGTGGGCAGGCGCCGTTTCCGGCGCGGCCGAGGCTTCGCGGCGCCTCTGGATGCCCGTTCTGGAAGACCTGGCGCCGAACAAAGACGATTTCGTTGAAAAATCGAAATCGCCGGCGGTTCGCGCGAAGGCGGCGACAAATGTGCTGATCACGCAGGCACGATCCGTAGCCAGAGAGATGACGGAGGCTGCCCAGCCGCCTGTCGAAGATCTCAAGGCCGCCAACGTGGTGGCGGACGCTCGACAGGGCGCGGTTGCCGAGGCCGTCGCCGAACTGATGCCGGAGGATTTCCGGCAGCCAAAGGCGATGGAGAAGCCGGAAAAGCCGGACGACCTGAAGGCGATTTCCGGCATCGGTCCGAAGCTCGAGCAGGTGCTCAACGGGCTTGGCGTCTGGACCTACGCGCAGATCGTAAGCTGGGGCAGGGAAGAGATCGCCTGGGTCGACGATTATCTGTCGTTCAAGGGCAGGGTCGGCCGCGACGATTGGATCGGCCAAGCCGCGAAGCTGGCCGCGACCGAGACGAAGCATTGAGTTTGATTTGAGGCCGGCGCTCTCGAGCGCCGCATAAATGTGCGGCTCAGCCGCAAGGGTTTGGAACGAAATGGCGAAGCTGAAAGTCGACGGCAAAGAGATCGAGGTTCCCGATCACTACACGCTGCTGCAGGCGGCTGAAGAGGCGGGCGCGGAAGTGCCGCGCTTCTGCTTCCATGAGCGGCTGTCGATCGCCGGCAATTGCCGTATGTGCCTGATCGAGGTGAAGGGCGGGCCGCCCAAGCCCGCCGCCTCCTGCGCCATGGGCGTGCGCGATCTGCGCCCCGGCCCCAATGGCGAGACGCCCGAAATCTTCACCAACACGCCGATGGTCAAGAAGGCCCGCGAAGGCGTGATGGAGTTTTTGCTGATCAACCATCCGCTCGACTGCCCGATCTGCGACCAGGGCGGCGAATGCGACCTGCAGGACCAGGCGATGGCGTTCGGCGTGGATTCGTCGCGCTACCAGGAAAACAAGCGCGCGGTCGAAGACAAATATATCGGCCCGTTGGTCAAGACGATCATGAACCGCTGCATCCATTGCACGCGGTGCGTTCGCTTCACCACCGAGGTTGCCGGCATTTCCGAACTCGGCCTGATCGGACGCGGCGAGGACGCAGAGATTACCACCTATCTCGAAGAGGCTATGACCTCCGAGCTCCAGGGCAATGTCATCGACCTCTGCCCGGTCGGTGCGCTGACATCCAAGCCCTACGCCTTCCAGGCGCGGCCATGGGAACTCACCAAGACCGAATCGATCGACGTCATGGACGCGGTCGGGTCCGCCATCCGGGTGGATTCGCGCGGCCGCGAAGTGATGCGCATCCTGCCGCGCGTCAACGAGCAGGTGAACGAGGAGTGGATCTCGGACAAGACGCGCTTCGTCTGGGACGGCCTCAGGACCCAGCGCCTCGACCGACCCTATGTGCGCCGTGACGGCAAGCTGGTTGCCGCGACCTGGAGCGAAGCCTTCGCCGCGATCAGGGAGGCGGTTGCGAAAAGCTCGGGCGACAAGATCGGGGCTCTTGCGGGCGATCTGGCCGCAGTCGAGGAGATGTATGCGCTGAAACTCCTGATGCAGTCGCTGGCGTCGCCGAACATGGACTGTCGCCAGGACGGCGCCGCGCTCGACCCGGCGCTAGGGCGCGCCAGCTACATCTTCAACCCGACGATCGAAGGCATCGAGCAGGCTGATGCGGTGCTGATCATCGGCTCCAATCCGCGCTTCGAGGCCTCCGTGCTCAATGCGCGCATCAGGAAGCGCTGGCGCATCGGCAACCTGCCGGTTGGCGTGATCGGCGAGGTCGGTGATCTCCGGTATGACTACGAGATGCTCGGCGCTGGGCCGGAATCGTTGAAGGAGCTTGCCGGCGGCAAGGGCAAGTTCTTCTCCGTGCTGAAAAACGCCAAGCGGCCGCTGATCATTGTCGGGCAGGGCGCATTGGCGCGCGCCGACGGGACGGCCGTGCTCGGGCTTGCAGCCAAGCTGGCGCTTTCGGTCGATGCGGTCAGCGCTGAATGGAACGGTTTTGCCGTGCTCCACACGGCGGCTGCACGGGTCGGCGGCCTCGACATCGGCTTCGTGCCGGGCGAGGGCGGCAAGAACGCCGCTGAAATGGCATCGGCCATGGAAGTGCTGTTCCTGCTCGGCGCCGACGAAATCGACATGACCGGCACGGGCGGGGCGTTCGTCGTCTATATAGGCACGCACGGCGACGCCGGCGCGCACCGCGCCAACGTCATCCTGCCGGGTGCGGCCTATACCGAAAAATCCGGCACCTACGTCAATACCGAAGGCCGGGTGCAGCAGACCAACCGCGCCGGCTTCGCGCCGGGCGAGGCCAAGGAAGACTGGGCGATCTTTCGCGCCCTGTCGGATGTGCTTGATCACAGGCTGCCGTTTGATTCGCTCGCCCAATTGCGCCGCAAGCTCTACGCTACATATCCGCAGTTCGCGGAAATCGACGAGATCGCGGCAGGCGATCCGGCCGATATCGCACGTGCGGCCAAGATCGCCGGACCGCTGGCCAAGGGCGCGTTTGCATCGCAGGTGAAAGACTTCTATCTGACGAACCCGATCGCGCGGGCCTCCTCTGTCATGGCCGAATGCTCGGCCCTGGCGAAGGGCGGCTTCAAACAGGCAGCCGAGTAGGGGCGGTAATGGACACTTTTTTCTCGTTCTACGTCTGGCCCGGCCTGATCATCCTTTTGCAGTCGGTCGCGCTGATCGTCATCCTGTTGATATTCGTCGCCTACATCCTCTATGCCGACCGCAAGATCTGGGCGGCTGTGCAGATGCGGCGCGGGCCGAACGTTGTCGGTCCCTGGGGGCTGCTTCAGTCCTTCGCCGATCTTCTGAAATTCGTATTCAAGGAACCGGTCATCCCCTCCGGCGCCAACAAGGGCGTGTTTCTCCTGGCCCCGGTGATTTCGGCGGTGCTGGCGCTCGCTGCGTGGGCGGTGATCCCGGTGAGCGAAGGCTGGGCGATAGCCAACATCAATGTCGGCATTCTCTACGTCTTCGCCATCTCCTCGCTTGAAGTCTACGGCGTCATCATGGGCGGCTGGGCGTCGAACTCGAAATATCCGTTCCTCGGCGCGCTGCGCTCGGCCGCGCAGATGGTCTCCTATGAAGTCTCGATCGGCTTCGTCATCGTCACCGTGCTGCTCGTCGTCGGTTCGCTGAACCTCTCCGACATCGTACTGTCGCAGAGCGACGGGATCGGCACGCGGCTCGGCCTGCCCAACACGTTTCTCGACTGGCACTGGCTGGCGCTGTTCCCGATGTTCATCATCTTCTTCATCTCGGCGCTGGCCGAGACGAACCGTCCGCCCTTCGACCTGGTCGAGGCCGAATCGGAACTCGTCGCCGGCCACATGATCGAATACTCGTCGACGCCGTTCCTGCTGTTCTTCCTCGGCGAGTATGTCGCGATCGTGCTGATGTGCGCGCTTACCACCATCCTGTTCCTCGGCGGGTGGCTGCCTCCCTTTGACTTCGCGCCGTTCACCTGGGTGCCCGGCGTAATCTGGTTCGTGCTGAAGGTCTGCCTCTGCTTCTTCATGTTCGCCATGGTGAAGGCCTTCGTGCCGCGCTACCGCTACGACCAGCTGATGCGGCTCGGCTGGAAAGTGTTCCTGCCGATCTCGCTCATCTGGGTATTCATGGTGAGCGGCTACATCATGCTCAGGAATGACGGGATGCTGCCGTGGTGATTTCGGTCGTTCTTGCAGCCGCAATGCAGCTTGGTTCGGGCGGCGTGATGAGCTGTGCCATGGTCCTGCCAAGCGCTGACTCTGTCGATTTCGTGCTGGAGCCGGCATCGGGTCAAATCGTCTCGGTT
>DASZDZ010000101.1:0-31316 GCA_035941355.1 Pseudaminobacter sp. | reverse complement strand
GGTCTCTCCAATCAGGCTTCGACAACCCGTTGGAATCACGACCGCGCCAGCTGCTCAACCCCTTCGGCGAGATCAACATTGGAGCACATGTTTGTGTGGATGTAGATTCACACGAATCCACTAAAATCCTTGTCAGAAGCTGCGCGGTAAGGATTGCAATGCCGACCTCTGGAAACAGTTCAGGACCTCGGATTCCGTTTTCGTGACGCACGATAATCGCGAGGACGCCATGGCCGAGGACCGGCCACATAGTTGGCGCTCCGAGTTGGCGCATTTCTTGGCGACTTGACGAGAAGATTGCCGCGGATAGATTGTCTCGGATCGGCGAAGGAGAGAATTTCATGGCCCGTCTCGGTTGTCTAGTTATTCTCACGAGCCTGAGCGTCGCCAGCCCGGCTCTCGCCGCAGACGTAGTCCAGGAGCCGCTGGCGCCAGTGGAGCCCCAGGAAAGCGGCTGGACCCTGACTGTGGCGCCATATCTCTGGATGGCTGGGCTTGACGGCGATGTCGGCGTCTTCGGGCGTGGGCCCGTCCCTGTCGACCAGAGATTCGGCGACATCCTCGATGACCTGGAATTCAGCGGCATGGTCGTCGGCGAGCTGCACAACGGAACCTGGGGTGTGTTCGCCGACGTGATCTACGTGAAAACATCCGCGGACAGCGAGATCACGCGGACGATCGGGGGCGTTCCGGTCGAACTCAATGCTAGTCTGGATACAGAGAGCTTAACGGCGACTTTGATGGGCGAGTACCGCGTCCTGTCCAACGAGCGGGCGACGGTCGACCTCATGGCAGGCGCACGCATCTGGAGCGTGGACAACGACATATCGGCCTCCCTAGCCGCCGGCGGCGCGCCGGTAGCGGCTTTCAGCGGCAACGATGGCGACACCTGGGTCGATGCGATCGTGGGCGCCAAGACCCGGGTTAACCTCGACGCGAAATGGTATCTGAACGGATGGGGAATGATCGGCGGCGGAGGATCCAATGTGACCTGGGATGTCCTCGCCGGCATCGGCTATCAATGGAACGATCGCCTTTCGACAACCTTCGGCTATCGGGCATTGGGCGTCGACTACGAAGAGGACGGCTTCGTCTACGACGTCGTCCAGCACGGCCCGGTCCTCGGCCTGGTGTTTCGCTTCTAACTGGATCACAGCCGGAAAGCGCGATTACGGACGCTGCTATTATGGCTCCCGAGTCTCCGTCCGCCGCCGCCACCGCCGCCGCCTCCACCGCCGCCGCCGCCGCCACCACCGCCGCCGGGGCCGGAGCCGCGGCCGGTTCCGAATGTTCGGCCGGAGGTTCCCGGGCATGTCATGGCGCCGCTCGTGGCCGAGCGGATGGGGCTAATGACGATGGGTACTTTCCATCAACGGAGGGGTGACCAGTCGCTTCTGATCGGGGATGGCGCCTTGATATATCGCGTACCCGAAGCGCAGGGCGCCGATGTACCCCCCGAGGAGGTCGTCAGTCCGCCGCCTGCAATCTGGGGCCGGCTGTTCGGCGCGGAGAGCGACCTGAGCGCCGGTGCGAACGTGAGCGTCGCTGGCTTCGATATAGCGCCGTCCTTCGATGGTCATTATTGGGGACTGCAGGCCGGCAGTGACCTGATCGGCTTCGAACACGGCAACGGCCATGTCGACCGCTTCGGGTTGTTCTATACGCATGCCGAGGCGTCCGGCGACATCAGCGCCAACGTGCTGGGCGGCTTGCAATTGGACGCCGGCAGTCTCGATCTGAACGAAGACAGCATCGCCGGCTACTGGACGCATCTTTCACCCGACGGCTGGTATGTGGACGTCGTCGCCAAGTACGCCTGGCTCAACGGTTCCAGCGAATCCAACCGTGGCATCGGCTCCGATCTCGATGGCAACAGCATCGCCGCATCGATCGAGACGGGAGTGCCATTCGTGATCGCCGACGGCTGGACGATAGAGCCGCAGGCGCAGCTGATCTGGCAGCGCATCGACTTCGACGACAGCAGCGATCCGTTCTCCGAGATAAGGCATGACGATTTCGACTCGTTGACCGGACGGGTGGGTGCGCGCCTGGAGTACAGTAGAGAGGCGCTGCTCGCGCATGCCGGCGTCAACGTGTGGCACGGCTTCTCGCAGGATCCATCCGCGGTCACCTTCAATACTGTTCCGATACTGGTTGGGAGCGAAGGAACCTGGCTGGAGGTCAATGGAGGCGCGGCGTACGCGATCAGCGAAAATCTGTCCGCCTTCGGCGACGTCAGCTACAATTTCGATGTTGAAGACAGCGATCGCAATCTGTTCGGCGGCCAGATCGGACTTAAGGTGAAATGGTAAAGTCCCGCCGTGGACTCTGACCGTCGCATTGCCAGTGGGTGTAATTGGACCGTAGGGTGCCTTGGGACAGAGAATCGACGGCGTGCGTCATCAATATTGAATGAATGGCGAGTCGAGTTGCCGTTCAGCGGAATTTGCCGCACCCTCTGCTCGGCAAGGCCTTGGCTTCGGCGTCAAGGTCGCCCGCATCTGATCCGACGTGGTAAGTTCCTTTCATGAACCAGCTAATCGCCTATGTCATCGACGGACATGAACTTCGGATTCGACCGGCACCGCTTGAGCGCCCGTGGATGGACGATAGCGACCAGCGTTTCGCCTATCGCTGCCTGCCGCTGAACATCGCCAACGCGCATGGCTGGGAGATTTTGTGCACGGCCGCCTTTTCGGCAATCTGGGACGGCCGGAAAACCAACGATGCGATCCGCATCAAGGCAAAACCCGGGACGCCGCCACCCGCAGTCAGCCATTTCGGCGGTGGCGTCCTGACGTTCCACATCCCTTGCCTTTCCCGGACTGATCCGGGTGTGGACCTGTTCGTAACCGGGCCGATCAACCGGCCGAAAGACGCGATCTCTGCACTGTCCGGGGTCATCGAGACGGACTGGTCGCCTTACACTTTCACCATGAACTGGCAGTTTACGCGGCCCAATCAGCGCGTCCATTTCGAGGTCGACGAGCCGTTCTGCCACCTGTTTCCGGTCACGCGCGGCGAACTCGAAAATCTGCATCCGGCCATCCGCAATCTCTCAGAAAATCCAGAACTCGAACGTGAGCACAAATTGTGGTCGGAAAGCCGCAACACTTTCAACGCCAGCCTTGCCGATCCAGCCTCGAAAGCCGCACAGGACCAATGGCAAAAGACATATTTCCGCGGCAAGGCGCCTTCGGGGGCGCCCGCTGCTGAGGGGCATCGCAGCCGTCTGCGCCTGCGGCCATTCGCAACGAAATGATCGTAATCAGCTGGCGCAGACACTCGCGGGTCGTAATCGCTTATCCGCCACCGCATCTCGCCGGGTCACCCGATCTACTGGAGTTTGTACCGAACCTTGTTCCAGCATCCTAAGCGGCTCCGGCCTTCCGGCTCGGAAGGAAGCAAGATCGCCTTTGGCGCCAGCCACTAACTGAAATGTGGATGTTCAGTTGGTAGTCGATGGCTATCCCTGACGTCGTAACGACTTGCAGCGGCTTGACCTGCTGGAGAAATCCCGAAGAAGGCGAGCACCCTTCGGGGTTTGCAGCCCTTCCGAGTTCTCCTGCTTCCGGCAGCTAGTCCGTCACAGGGTCAGCACCATACGCGAGAGCCGGCCAAGTTCGACCAGGCGGCCAAGCAGGTCTGGCGTATTCGCGATTTTCGCCGATCACGCGAAATCCATCGGAAATCGCCGCCGTCCGCCGGGCGACTGCACCCGATAGAATGCCTGCACGGGCGGTTGCAGGCCCATTTTCCGGACAAGTGCGGTGGCGACCGTGTTGCTGTTCGTTCCGAGGACGAAATAGCGCAGTCCGAGCTTTTCGATAGCGGCCGCAGCAGCTGTTCCGTTTGCCCAGCATTGCAGAACATCGGCCTCGCTGCCTTCCATGAGAATCGACACGGTCGATGCCGGCCGCCGGTAGAATTCCGGGAAGAAGGCGGTGTCCCTGCGGGAATAGTCGGTCTCGACTGCGGTCAGAGGACCCCTGAACGCCAGGTAGTTGAACGTTCCGTCCGGATTCTTCGCACCGCCATTCAGTTCCCTGACGGGGTTTCCCTGCCCATCCACCAGCGCCAGGAAGTTGTGGCGGGGCATGTATCCGAACATGGGAATCGGCCATGAGCCGAACAGGATCTTCAAGGTCTCACTCGAACCGCGCTTCTACTGACTTCTGTATCAGATGGCTTTCCGCAGCGCACCCTGCAAGAAGGGCCTCGTATTTCTTGACAGCCGGCCGTGCTGGCGACATGCCAGGGCCGGCGTCATCTCCGGGCGGCGGGCGACGATTTCACCAAAGCGGCCTGGACGCCCTCGATCAGCGCGGCGTCGGTGAAAGGCTTGTTCAGAAGCGGCACGTCTCCGGGGCGATCGGCGATAGCGTTGGCGTCGGCGTAGCCGCTGATGATGATGGCCGGCCAGTCCGCCCGCAAGCTGCGGGCGAAGCGGATCACGTCGAGGCCGGAGACCAGCGGCATGGCGAAGTCGGTGAGGATAAGGTCGAATTTCTGTGGCTCGCGCTCGAGCAGGCCCAGCGCCTCGGCGCCGCCGCCTGCGCTGACGACGCCGAAGCCGTTGTCGCGCAGCACCCGCGCGGTCAGTTCGCGCAGGCTGATGCTGTCGTCCACCAGCAGGATGACCGGGGCCTGGCCGCCGGCGTGGGTCCACGTCCTGGCCGCCGAATTCCGCGCCAGCGGCAATGATACCGGTTCCTCCGCCGAGCGCGGCAGCATTATGTGCATGGCGGTGCCGCTGCTCACCACGCTCTCGATGAGCAAGGTATCCCCCGATTGCCTGGCGAAGCCATAGACGGTGCTGAGGCCGAGCCCGGTGCCCTTGCCGACATCCTTCGTGGTGAAGAACGGCTCGACGACCTTGGCCATGTGCTCGGGCGAGATGCCGCAGCCTGTATCCTCGACAGTCAACACGACATAGTCTCCCGGCCGCAGATCCTCCGATTCCCGCTCGACTGTCCGGTTGGCGCCGCGCACGGTGATCGTACCGCCCGAGGGCATGGCGTCGCGGGCATTGAAGATCAGGTTGAGCAACGCCAGTTCGAGCTGACTGGCGTCGACATAGGCAGGCCAGACGCTGCCGTCCACCTTCCACTCGAAGCGGACAAGACCGCCGAGAACGGGAGCCACAAGCCCGTTCATGGTTTCCCCGAGTTGCGAAAGGCAGACAGAGTCCGGCTTCAGCCTCTGACGCCGTGAAAAGGCGAGCATACGATTGATCAGCTCGGCGCCTTGCCTGGCTGCGTGGCGTATCATCTGGACGATCTGGGCGGTTTCGTCGTTGGCTGGCACCCGGCGTTCAAGCAGGCCGAGGCCGCTCAGGATGGCGGCCAGCAGATTGTTGAAATCATGGGCAATGCCGCCCGTCAGCTTGCCGATCGCATCTAGACGCTGTGAGTGCATCAGTTGATCCTCGAGCTGCCGCCGCTCGGTGACGTCGAGCAGCGTGCCGAATATCTCGGCGGGCCGGCCGTCGTCGTCGCTCGAGACGACGCCCTGATCGAGGAAGATGCGGTAGGTTCCGTCGGAGCACCGCCAGCGGAACTCGCAGGTATAGGAACCGGTCTCGCGCGCGCCGTTCAGCGCTCTCACCAGGCGCGGCAGGTCGTCGGGATGGACGCGGCTCAGCCCGAACTCCGGCTCGCTGGTGAGGCGCTCCGGCGGGAAGCCGGTCAGCCGCTCGACCGCTTCGCTAACGAAACGCGCGGCAAAAGGCGGATCGATCGCGCGCGAGTGAAAGCAGATCGGCACCGCCCGCAGAATGGCTTCCTGACGCTCCTCGGACCGGCGCAGGGCCTGCTCCGCCAGCAGCCTCTCCGACTTGACGCGAAGGTTCTCCTCCATCAGGCGTTGTTCGATCTCGGCCTTATGCCTGATCTCGCGGGTCTTCTGGTAGAGGTCGACGAAGACGGCGACCTTGGACTGGAGCATGACCGGGTCGAAGGGCTTGAACACGTAGTCGACCGCGCCGGCATCGTAGCCGCGCAGCATGTGCGCGTCCTCCTTGTTTATGGCCGTCAGAAAGATGATCGGCGTGTGCTTGGATTGCTCGCGCTGGCGGATGAAACCCGCGGTCTCGTAGCCATCCAGCCCGGGCATGAAGACGTCGAGCAGGATCACCGCGAACTCATCCTTCAAGAGGAACCTGAGCGCCTCCTCGCCGGAGCTCGCGCAGACGATTTCGGCGGTCTCCTCCAGCACGACGCTGATCGCCTGCAGATTGCGGCGGTCGTCGTCGACGACCAGAACCTTGGCTCTTTCCATCGGGGCAGGGGCCGGCGCCACGTCGGGTTCCGCCGCGGTTTCGGCCGCGCCCGTCTGCTTCTTCGCCTGACGACCGTGACCCATCAGTGGACCACGGCCAGCGTTGCGCCTTTTGCGGTCCGCCCAGCGCCGGCCCGGTCACGCGAACGGCCGACCCACACGCGCAGCAGCGCCAACAGGAGGTCGAGATCGACCGGCTTGGCGATGTAGTCCGAGGCGCCTGCCTCGAGGCATTTCTGCCGGTCTCCCTTCATCGCCTTGGCGGTCACCGAAATCAGCGGAATGTTGGCGATCGCAGGCCGGCTGCGGATCTCCCGAATGGTCTCGTATCCGTCCATTTCCGGCATCATGATGTCAACCAGGGCGACCGCCGTGTCGGGCGCCTGCTCGAGAATCGCGATGCCGTCCCGTCCTCGCTCGGCATGGAACACCTGGATCCCGTAGGTTTCAAGCACGCTGGTCAGCGAGTAGATGTTGCGGATATCGTCGTCGACGATGAGCACCTTCGCTCCGGCGAGATCGGCATTGCCGGTGGTCGCGAACGGCTCGTCCCCTTCCTCCGCAATGGGCACGTCGCCTTCCATGCTCGGCAAGGCCGCGGCGATGAGCAGGCCGAGCTGCGCGAAATTCTCGGCCCTCGGCACGTCGGCGAATGTAGGATTCTGCGCCAACGCCGGCTCGATCGTGTCGGCATTGGGGGCAAAGACCAGCAGTTTGGAGATGAGGCCGCCCAAATACTGCGACAGACCCGCCGCCAGTTGTGTGTTCTCCTTCAGGTTGCGCCCGAAACCGAGCACGATAGCGTCGTAGCCTGAAAGATCCATGTCGTCGGCGTTGGCGGCCAGACGCCCGATCGCAGTGACCGATGTGACGCCGTCCCTTATCTCGTCGACCAGCGAGAGCCGCCGGTCGGCATCGGCATCGATGACCAGGACCTTGCGCTGGACCCGGATCTTGCGGCGGTGGATGTCCTGGAACACCCGCGCCAACTCTTCCTGCGTCACCGGCTTGGTCGAGACGCTGGATGCGCCCTGGCGGACGAGCGAATCCAGGTGGTCCGAACCCGAAATAACGGAAATCGGAATACCTCTCGTCTTCGGGTCGTGCCGCAGGAGGTCGAACAGCACCCAGCCGTCAATGTCGGAAAGGCCGAGATCGAGCGTGATCGCGTCGGGCATCAGCCTGCGCGCGAGCGCCAGCGTGCCAGATCCAGCCGTGGACAGCACGCCCTTCAGCCCGTTGGAGCGAGCAAGGCCGAGCAGGACCCCCCCGAATGTCGCATCGTCTTCGATTATGAGGACGACGCGGTCTCCGGGCGTGATCGAGTCGCGATCGTCGTTGAACTCGACCGTCTTGTCCTGTTCCTGCACGGGAGGGGGAAGGGCGACAGGCGGGGCGGCTTCCGATTGGGCTATCGTGGTCACAGCCGCGCGCGGACCGTCGAATGGTATCACAAGCGTGAAAGTCGAGCCCTTGCCGGGCGTGCTTTCGACCCGAAGTTCGCCGCCCAGAAGGCGTGCGATCTCGCGGCTGATCGAGAGTCCCAGGCCGGTGCCGCCATATTTGCGGCTGGTGGTTCCGTCCGCCTGCTGGAACGCCTCGAAGATCAGCTTCTGCTTGTCCTTGGGAATGCCGATGCCGGTGTCGGTGACGGCGATCGCCAGCGCGTCGTTTGCCGGTTTCACGATGCCGTTGCCCGCACCGCCGGGCGCCGCCCTGAAGCTGAGCACGACGCTGCCTTCCGAGGTGAACTTGAATGCGTTCGACAGAAGGTTGAGCACGATCTGCTGGAGCCGTTTTTCGTCGGTCCTGACGGTTTCGGGAAGCTTCGCATCGACAACGATGGTGAAGCCGAGGCCCTTGTCGGACGCCAGTTGCCGGAAAGTCCGCTCCATGTGCTGTTTCAGATGGGCGAGCGGCATGTCGCCGATTTCGATGGAAACCGTGCCGGACTCGATCTTGGACAGATCGAGAATGTCGTTGATCAAGCTGAGCAGGTCCGTTCCCGCGGAATTGATTGTGCGCGCGAAATCGACCTGCTTCTCGTTGAGATTACCCTGCTGGTTGCTCGCGAGCAGCTTCGACAGGATGAGCAGCGAATTGAGCGGCGTGCGCAGCTCATGGCTCATGTTGGCCAGGAATTCCGACTTGTATTTGGAGGTGAGCGCAAGCTGCTCGGCCTTCTCCTCAAGCGCTCGCCGCGCCATTTCGATTTCGAGGTTCTTGGTTTCGACCTGCTTCTTCTCGTTTTCGAGAAGCTGGGCCTTCTCCTGCAGCTCCTCGTTGGTGGCGTGCAGTTCCTCCTGCTTCTTGGTCAGTTCGCTCTGGCGCGCCTGCAATTCGGCGGTCAGCAATTGCGACTGCTTCAGCAGTCCCTCCGTGCGCATCGTCGCGGCAATGGTGTTCAAGACGATGCCGACCGACTCCATGAGCTGGTTGAGGAAGGACTGGTGGGTATCGCGGAACTCGCCGAACGACGCGAGTTCGATCACCGCCTTGACGTCGTCTTCGAACAGCGCCGGCAGGATGATGACGTTGGCCGGCGCGGCGTCGCCGAGCCCGGAGGTGATTCGCACGAAATCGGTGGGCACATTGTCGAGGAGGATGGCGCGCTTGTCGGCGGCGCTCTGGCCGATCAGGCCTTCGCGCAGGGCCACGCGCTGCTTGATGGCTGCCGAACTCTCGGCTCCGTAACTGGCGGCGAGTTCGAGATAGGTGTCGCTCTCGTCGCGGCCCGCCACGTAGAATACGCCGTATTGCGCGTTCACCAGGGGCGCCAATTCCGACATGATCAACCGCGAGACCGTGGTCAGGTCGCGCTCGCCTTGCAGCATGCGGGAAAAGCGCGCGAGGTTGGTCTTCAGCCAATCCTGTTCCGCGTTCTTCAGCGTCTGATCCTTCAGATTGCGGATCATCTCGTTGATGTTGTCCTTGAGCGCCGCCACCTCGCCGGAAGCCTCGACCGCAATGGAACGGGTCAGGTCGCCCTTGGTAACGGCGGTCGACACTTCCGCGATGGCGCGCACCTGCGTCGTCAGATTGGCGGCGAGTTGGTTGACGTTGTCGGTCAGGTCGCGCCACAGGCCGGCGGCGCCCGGCACGCGCGCCTGGCCGCCGAGCTTGCCTTCGATGCCCACTTCGCGCGCCACGTTGGTCACCTGGTCCGCGAAGGTGGCCAACGTCTCGATCATGCCGTTGATGGTGTCGGCGAGCGAGGCGATTTCGCCCTTGGCGTCAACCGTCAGCTTGCTTCGCAGATTGCCCTGCGCCACCGCGGTAACCACCTCGGCGATGCCGCGCACCTGGTTGGTCAGGTTGGTCGCCATCAGGTTGACGTTGTCGGTGAGGTCCTTCCATGTGCCGGCGACGCCTTCGACCCGCGCCTGGCCGCCGAGCTTGCCTTCGGTACCGACTTCGCGAGCGACGCGCGTCACCTCGCCGGCGAAGGAATTGAGCTGGTCGACCATGGTGTTGATGGTCGACTTCAGCTCGAGGATTTCGCCCTTCACGTCGACGGTGATCTTCTTCGAAAGGTCGCCGCGCGCCACGGCGGTGGTCACTTCGGCGATGTTGCGCACCTGGCCCGTCAAGTTCTGGGCCATTGAGTTCACATTGTCGGTCAGATCTTTCCAGGTACCGGCGACGCCGCGCACCTGGGCCTGGCCGCCGAGCTTGCCGTCGGTGCCGACCTCGCGCGCCACGCGCGTCACCTCCGATGCGAAGGAGTTCAACTGGTCGACCATCGTGTTGATGGTGTCCTTGAGTTCCAGTATCTCGCCACGCACGTCGACGGTGATCTTCTTCGACAGGTCGCCTTGCGCCACCGCGGTGGTGACTTCGGCGATGTTGCGCACCTGACCGGTGAGGTTCGCCGCCATGGCGTTGACGTTGTCGGTCAGATCCTTCCAGGTGCCGCCGACGCCGCGCACCTGCGCCTGGCCGCCGAGTTTGCCGTCAGTGCCGACCTCGCGCGCCACGCGCGTCACCTCCGATGCGAAGGAGTTGAGCTGGTCGACCATGGTGTTGATCACGTCCTTGATCTGCAGGATCTCGCCCAGGGCATCGACGGTGATTTTCTGCGTCAGGTCGCCGGTGGCGATGGCGGTTGCAACTTTCGACACATCCCGGAGCTGAACGGTCAGATTGCCGGCCATGGCGTTGACGTTGTCTGTCAGATCCTTCCAGGTTCCGGCGACGCCTTCCACATGGGCCTGGCCGCCGAGTTTGCCCTCGGAGCCGACTTCGCGGGCAACGCGGGTGACTTCCGACGCAAACGAATTGAGCTGGTCCACCATCGTGTTGACGGTGTCCTTCAGCTCGAGGATCTCGCCTTTGACGTCGACGGTGATCTTCTTTGAAAGGTCGCCGCGCGCGACAGCGGTGGTGACTTCGGCGATGTTGCGCACCTGGCCGGTCAGGTTGGCCGCCATCAGGTTGACGTTGTCGGTCAGGTCTTTCCAGGTGCCGCCGACGCCGCGCACCTGCGCCTGGCCGCCGAGCTTGCCTTCGGTGCCGACTTCGCGCGCGACGCGGGTCACTTCGGAAGCGAAGGAATTCAGCTGATCCACCATCGTATTGATGGTGTCTTTCAGCTCCAGGATTTCGCCCTTGACCGCGACGGTGATCTTCTTCGACAGGTCGCCCGACGCCACCGCGGTGGTAACTTCGGCGATGTTGCGCACTTGGCCGGTAAGGTTTTCGGCCATCAGATTGACGTTGTCGGTCAGATCCTTCCACGTGCCGCCGACGCCGCGCACCTGCGCCTGGCCGCCGAGCTTGCCTTCGGTGCCGACCTCGCGCGCCACGCGCGTCACTTCCGAGGCGAAGGAATTCAATTGGTCGACCATCGTGTTGATGGTGTTCTTCAGCTCCAGGATCTCGCCCTTCACATCGACGGTGATCTTCTTGGACAGGTCGCCCGAGGCGACGGCGGTGGTCACTTCGGCGATGTTGCGCACCTGGCCGGTTAGATTATCGGCCATGAGATTGACGTTGTCGGTCAGGTCCTTCCAGGTGCCGCCGACGCCCTCCACGCGGGCCTGGCCGCCGAGCTTGCCTTCGGTGCCGACCTCGCGCGCCACGCGGGTCACTTCCGAGGCGAAGGAATTCAACTGGTCCACCATCGTGTTGATGGTGTTCTTCAGTTCGAGGATTTCACCCTTCACGTCGACGGTGATCTTCTTGGACAGGTCGCCCGAGGCGACGGCGGTGGTGACTTCGGCGATGTTGCGCACCTGGCCGGTGAGGTTGGTCGCCATGGCGTTGACGTTGTCGGTCAGATCCTTCCAGGTGCCCGCCACGCCCTTCACACGGGCCTGGCCGCCAAGCTTGCCCTCGGTGCCGACCTCGCGGGCGACGCGCGTCACTTCGGAGGCGAACGAGGCAAGCTGGCCCACCATGGTGTTGACGATCTTGCCGATGCGCAGGAACTCGCCGCGCAGCGGCCGCCCGTCGATCTCGACCATCATCGTCTGGGAAAGATCGCCCTTGGCGACCGCGCCGATCACCCGCGCCACTTCGGCCGTCGGCTGGACCATGTCTTCGATCAAATCGTTGACCGAACGGACGCCGGATTCCCATGAGCCCGTGGCATTGCGGACGTGTCCGCGCTCGCCGATACGGCCATCCTTGCCGACGACGCGGGAAAGGCGCTCGAACTCTCGCGTGAGCTGGTCGTTGAGCTCGACGATCTCGTTGAAGGTCTCGGCGATCTCCGAATCCAGCCCGTCATAATTATTGACGAGGCGGACCGAGAAGTCGCCGCGGCGAAAGGCCCTGAGCGCCATCAGAATCTGGCGGCGATCGAGTTGGTCCCGTGGAGCCTCGATATTCATGGCCTGCTCCTCAGGATGGCTGGAATTTCGAGTGATGATGTGGTGATTGGGCCGATGCCCGGTTGATACGCCAAGTTCGCCCCCCTGCGACTGTGGACCGCGAGCAAGCCGATAGACCCCCGCCGACGCGCTCAACGCATGATCCGGCGAAAGGTTCCATAGATGCGCACCGTAGCGAATGTCTCGGGCGGGTTGTCTATGCGAGCTTCCAAACCTACAACCTTCTAAGCCACATCACGCGGTTTCGGGGAATGGCGGCGACGCCTGCGGCGCGTCGTCTTTGGGGATTGATGAACAGCGACCTGATCGAATTTGTGGAAACGTCGTTCGGATCGGTCTGGTCGCTCGAACTGCTCCTGCTGCTGTTCCGCGATCCGCAGCGGCACTGGACCTACGGCGAACTCGTCCATGAATTGCGAAGCAGCGAAGTCGTGGTCGCTCAAAGCGTCGAGCGGCTGATGGCTGCCGGCCTGGCTGTCGCCGAGGCGGACGGCGCCGTCCGCTACGGGCCGGCATCGCGCGAGCAGGATGGCCTTGTTGCCCAACTGGATGAGGAATACCGCAAGACACCGGCGGCGATCCGCCGGCTGATCCTGCAAAATCCGGTCGAGAAGCTCAGAACCTTCGCCGACGCATTCAAGCTGAAGAAGAGTTGACGATCATGGAAACGCTCAAGATCGCCATTTACGTGTTGTGCGTCCTGACCAGCGCGGCCTGTTCGTATCTGCTGTTGCGCGGCTATTGGCGCAGCGGCGCGCGCCTGCTGTTCTGGAGCGGCCTTTGCTTCAGCTTCCTGTCGCTGAACAGCATCGTCGTCATTCTCGACATACTGATCTTCCCCAGCGCCGACCTGCAGTTTTTCCGCCATTCGGCGTCGCTGGCGGCGGTGGGAACACTGCTGTTCGGGCTGGTTTGGGAAACGGAATAGGAGCGGCCATGTTCGGATTCGTTTCGGGGCTGATCACCATGGGGTTCGTGGTCGCCGGCCTGTTCTTCCTCCGCTTCTGGCGGCGAACCGGGGACCTCCTGTTCGCAGCCTTCGCCATCGCGTTCTGGATGCTGGCCGCAAACCAGGCGCTGCTCGTTTTCGTGCGAATCCCGATCGAGGAGCGCAGCTGGCTCTATCTGCTGCGCCTCGGCGCCTTCACCCTGATCATGGCTGCCGTGATAGCGAAGAACCGCCGGGCTTGACTGTATTGCCGCATGATCTTGCCCGAAAACTTTCGGTATCATGCGCTTAGGTTCAGGCTGCCGCGGCGGCCGCCAGCCCCCTGACGATGTCGGCTTTTAGATCCTCGACGTTCTCCAGTCCGATTTGCAACCGGAGGATCGGGCCTTCATACGGCCCCTTGGCAATGGTGCGGTCGGCGAGCGAGACATGCACAGCGAGGCTCTCGTAGCCGCCCCAGGAATAGCCGAGGCCGAAGATCTGGAGCGCGTCGAGGAAGGCGTGCGCCTGGTTGATGCCGCCGCCGGCCAGAACCACCGAAAAAATGCCGCTCGAGCCGCAGAAATCGCGCTTCCACAGCGCATAGCCGGGATGGCTCTCGAGTGCCGGGTGCAGCACGCGGGCAACGCCCGCCTGCGTCTCCAGCCAGCGCGCGATGTCGAGCGCGCTTTCCTGGTGCCTTTCCAGGCGGACGCCCATCGTGCGCAGGCCGCGCAGCACCTGGTAAACATCGTCGGGACCGGAGCAGCAGCCGAGCGTGAAAAACCCCTCATGCAGTTTCGGCCAGCATTCGGCGTTGGCCGAAACCGTGCCGAGCAGCACGTCGGAATGGCCGGCCGGATATTTGGTCGCCGCGTGAATGGAAATGTCGACGCCGTGATCGAGCGGCTTGAAATAGAGCGGCGTCGCCCAGGTATTGTCCATCATCACTACCGCGCCGCGCTCATGCGCAACCTTGGCTATGGCCGGAATGTCCTGCATTTCAAAGGTGTTGGAGGCAGGCGATTCGGTGAAGACGACCTTCGTATTCGGCTTCATCAGCGCCGCGATCCCCGCACCGACGTGCGGGTCATAATACTCGACCTCGACGCCGAGGCGCGCCAGCATGGTGTTGGCGAAATTACGTGTCGGAAAATAGACGGAATCGACGATCAGCACATGGTCGCCCGCCGACACGAAGGCGAGCAGCGGAATGGTCACCGCGGCAAGCCCTGACGGGACGATGATCGTGCCGGTCGAGCCTTCGAGGGCATCGATGGCCTCTGCGAGCGCGTCGGTGGTCGGCGTGGCGCGCGTGCCATAGGTATATTTCTGCGACCGCCCAGCCATTGTCGCCGCATCGGGAAACAGCACAGTCGAGGCATGCACGACCGGCGGATTGACGAAGCCGAAATAGTCGCGCGGATCGTTGCCCGCATGCGCGAGCTGCGTGTTGATGCCCATCTTGCCAAAATCGCGTCGCGCCATTTTTGTCCCTGCCGTGCTGGTGAGGCCCAACGCATAAAGCGGTGCGATGGCGGGCGCAACCGGACATGCTGGCAGGCCGGCGGAAGTCGTTTGAGCCAGAACGGCTTTTGGCAGGCTGAGCCCAAATTCGCGGCAAAACCGGTTGCCTGGCGACCATTTCGTGGCCAATTGGCCTAGCGAATGGTCATTTTAGGCTCTGGATTTTCAAACTCTTGCCGATTCAGTCATTCCACTTGACCTCACTAAAATAATCGCCTTCGATGCAGTTCGTGAACGGGAGCACGGCAGCAGCGCAGCATGCGAGGCGACGTTTCGGAAGTGGGCCGGGACGGCATTGCTGCTTTCGCACGAAAAAAACAGGGATTTGATCCCGAACAACAGAAAAGGTTAGCGGGTATGAGACACACTGTGAAAGTCATTCTCGGCGCGGCCGCGCTCGGAATGGCGGCTTCGGCCGCTTCGGCCGCCACGCTGGACGATGTCAAGGCGAAGGGGTTCGTGCAATGCGGCGTCAACACGGCGCTGGCGGGCTTTTCGGCGCCGAACGACAAGGGCGAATGGACGGGGCTTGACGTCGATTTCTGCCGCGCCGTGGCGGCTGCGATATTCGGCGACGGTACCAAGGTTAAATTCACTGGCCTGAGCGCCAAGGACCGCTTCACCGCGCTGCAGTCGGGCGAAATCGACATCCTGTCACGCAATACGACCTGGACGGTCAACCGCGACACGGCGCTTGGTCTGAATTTCGGCGGCGTCACTTATTACGACGGCCAGGGTTTCATGATCAACGCCAAGAAGTTGCCCGGCGTTAATTCGGCACTGCAGCTTTCCGGCGCTTCCGTTTGTGTCCAGGCGGGCACCACGACCGAATTGAACTTGGCGGACTACTTCAAGGCAAACAACCTCGAATACAATCCGGTTGTCTTCGAGAAATTCGAGGAGGCGAACGCCGCCTACGACGCGGGCCGTTGCGACGCCTACACCACCGACCAATCCGGCCTCTACGCAGTGCGCTTGCAGATGTCGGCGCCGGACGACCATGTCGTGCTGCCCGAGATCATCTCCAAGGAGCCGCTCGGACCCGCCGTGCGTCAGGGCGACGACCAGTGGTTCGACATCGTCAAATGGACCTATTTCGCGCTGCTCAACGCCGAGGAAGCGGGCGTCACCCAGGCCAATGTGGAGGAGATGAAGAACTCGCCCAACCCGGACATCAAACGGCTGCTCGGCGTGGAGGCCGAGACGAAGATCGGCACCGACCTCGGGCTCGACAATGCCTGGGTTGCCAACATCATCAAGGCTACCGGCAACTATGGCGAGATTTTCGAGCGTAACGTGGGCAAGGATAGCCAGCTGAAGATCGCGCGGGGCGTCAACGCCTTGTGGACCAAGGGTGGCCTTCAATACGGCATGCCCATCCGCTGACCGCCGCACGGGCCGGAGGGGATTTTCCCTTCCGGCCTTTGGGTCTTTTTGCCCCAGTCATAGGAAGGGGAACCCTGTGGCGACCCAAGACATCCTGCACGCTGAGCCTGCCAAGGCTTCGATCCTCTATGACCCCAAGGTGCGCAGCCTGGTGTTCCAGGTGGTGCTCCTTGTGCTGCTGGTTCTCGGCGTCTGGTGGATCGTCGACAATACGATCGAGAACCTGCGTCGCTCGAACATCTCGACCGGTTTCGCCTTTCTTCGGGGTCGTGCTGGTTTCGATATTTCCGACAGGTTGGTAGACTATTCGTCGGACTCGTCCTACGGCCGCGCGCTGCTCATCGGGTTTCTGAACACCCTGGTGGTCGCCGTCGCCGGCATTATTGCGGCCACGATCATCGGCTTCCTGGTTGGCATTGGCCGGCTGTCCCGCAACTGGTTGATCCGGAAGATCGCCACCGTCTATGTCGAGTTGTTCCGCAACATCCCGCCGCTGCTCGTTATTCTCTTCTGGTACCAGGGTGTGCTCGCGCTGCTGCCGGCGGTGCGCGACAGCTACGGGCTACCGTTCGGCTCTTACCTGAACAATCGCGGTTTTTATTTTCCGAAGTTCATCTGGGGCGAGGGCGCCTGGCTTATCCTCGCCGGTCTTGTTCTCGGCGTCGCATTCAGCTGGTTCGTCGCCTACCGTGCGCGCCAACGGCAGATGGCGACGGGGCAGCAATTCCCGGTGTTTCTGACCAGCCTGGCGCTGATTATCGGCATGCCGTTGCTCGGACTTGTCCTCGGCGGCTTCCCGGTCACCCTCGATTTTCCGCAGAAGGGCACTTTCAATCTGACCGGCGGAACCAATGTGAAGCCCGAGTTCCTGTCGCTTTTCCTCGCGCTTTCCTTCTACACGGCGGCCTTTATCGCCGAGATCGTGCGTGCCGGCATTGTCGGCGTCAGCAAGGGGCAAACCGAAGCCTATTCGGCGCTTGGGCTTAGTTCGGGGCAAGGTCTCAGGCTGGTCATCATTCCGCAGGCGATGCGTATCATCATCCCGCCACTGACCAGCCAGTTTCTCAACCTGACCAAGAACTCGTCGCTGGCGGTGGCGATCGGTTATCCCGACCTTTACGCGATCGGCGGCACTATACTCAACCAGACCGGCCAGGCGATCGAGATCGTCGCCATCTTCATGGTCATCTATTTGAGCTTGAGCCTGCTGACGTCGCTGTTCATGAACTGGTTCAACGCCAAGATGGCGCTCAAGGAGAGATGAGCCATGGATGAACATGATCTCTCCTGGGTGCGCACCGAGATGACGCTTGCGCAAGCCGCGCCGCGGTCGGAGGTTGGACTGGCGGCATGGGCCCGCAAGAACCTTTTCGCGTCGCCCCTGGATTCCGCGTTGACGATTCTTGCGGCGCTGGCACTCGCATGGGCGCTGCCGCAGATACTGAACTGGTTGTTCTTCAGCGCCGTATGGAGCGGTGCCGACCGCACGGCCTGCCTGACAACCGAACAGGGCGGTCAGCTCCCGGTCGGATGGTCGGGCGCATGCTGGCCGTTTGTGAGCGGCAGGTTCGGACAGTTCATGTTCGGTCGCTATCCGCTCGACGAGCGCTGGAGAGTCATTCTCACCGGCATCATTTTCGTTGCATTGCTGGTGCCGCTGCTCACCCCGCGCGCACCGTTCAAGCGACTGAATGCGATCCTGTTTTTCGCAATTTTTCCTTTCGTCGCGTTCGTCCTGCTCCTTGGCGGCTATTTCGGGCTGCCTTACGTTGAGACGCCTCTGTGGGGCGGCCTTATGGTGACGCTGGTGATTTCCTACGTCGGCATCGTGGTATCCCTGCCGCTTGGCATACTTCTGGCGCTGGGGCGGCGCTCGAAAATGCCGGCGGTGAAGCTCCTGTCGGTAATCTTCATCGAGGCCATTCGCGGCGTGCCGCTGGTGACCGTGCTGTTCATGGCGAGCTTCATGCTGCCGCTGTTCGTTCCGCCCGGCATGACCTTCGACAAGCTGTTGCGGGCGCTGATCGGCGTCGCCTTGTTCGCCTCCGCCTACATGGCCGAGGTGGTACGAGGCGGGCTGCAGGCGATCCCCAGGGGCCAGTATGAAGGCGCCGATTCGCTTGGGCTTAGCTATTTGCAGAAGACGCGGCTCATCATCCTGCCGCAGGCGATCAAGCTCGTCATTCCGGGTATTGTTAACACCTTCATCGGTCTCTTCAAGGACACCACGCTGGTGCTGATCATTTCGATGTTCGACCTGCTCGGTGTGGTGAAGCAGAACATTTCGGGCGATCCGACATGGGCAACGCCGCAGACCGCCAAAACCGGGTACGTTTTTGCCGCCGCGGTCTTTTGGATGTTCTGCTTCGGCATGTCGCGCTATTCCATGTACATGGAACGCCGGCTCGATACCGGCCACAAACGATAAAAGACAAGGGGAACTGCCGATGGTCATCGAAAACGCAGTCAGCGCCGACGAGATCAAAGTCGATGTCAAGAAAATGCATGTCTCCGACACCGATGTCGCCATCGACATCGTCAACATGCACAAATGGTACGGCGATTTCCACGTCCTCAAGGACATCAATCTGAGAGTGATGCGCGGCGAGCGCATTGTCGTGTGCGGGCCTTCCGGTTCGGGCAAATCGACGATGATCCGCTGCATCAACCGGCTGGAAGAGCACCAGAAGGGCAAGATCATCGTCGACGGCAAGGAACTGACCAACGACCTGAAGAAGATCGACGAGGTCCGCCGCGAAGTCGGCATGGTGTTCCAGCATTTCAACCTGTTTCCGCACCTGACGATCCTCGAAAACTGCACGCTCGCGCCGATCTGGGTGCGCAAGACGCCGAAGAAGCAGGCCGAAGAGATCGCCATGCACTTCCTGACCCGGGTTAAGATACCGGAGCAGGCCAACAAATATCCGGGCCAGCTTTCGGGCGGCCAGCAGCAGCGCGTGGCGATAGCGCGTTCGCTGTGCATGAACCCGCGCATCATGCTGTTCGACGAACCGACCTCCGCTCTCGATCCCGAGATGATCAAGGAAGTGCTGGAAACCATGGTCGGCCTCGCCGAAGAGGGCATGACCATGATCTGCGTGACTCACGAAATGGGCTTTGCCCGCAAAGTTGCCAACCGGGTGATCTTCATGGATCAGGGCCAGATCGTCGAGCAGAACACGCCGAGCCAGTTCTTCGACAACCCGCAGCACGAGCGAACGAAACTGTTCCTGAGCCAGATATTGCACTAGGCGAAGGCTGCTCTGGTGGAAAGCCGGCGTCAAAGCGCCGGCTTCGCCTCGCAGCGCCATAATTCAACAGACCATTTCACGCAGTTCTTCGTCCATGGGGGACTATGAGAAAGTTTGCGTGGCGGTTTTGCCTGGCAGTCCTTGCGACAGCATTCGCAGTTGCGTTGGGAATGCTGGTTCCGCGCCCGATCTTTTCCGCCGCCGAGGCTAAGGATGCTGGCGCGACGCGGCGTATCCTGGTGGTGACCAATCCGATACACACCGATATCGCGATCCCTATCGATGCCAGCATACGTAACAAGTTTGCGTTCCTCGAACAGGCCGGTATCCCGGCGGGTCATCCCGATGCCCGCTGGCTGGTTTTTGGCTGGGGTGGGCGCGCCTTCTATCTTGAAACGCCGGCATGGAGCGAGTTGAAGCCGCTGCCTGTGTTTAAGGCGCTGACGCTCGACCGCTCGGTCATGCATGTCGATGTAGCCGGCGAGATAGCGGAACCGCATCCGGCGGTCACCGGCTTCGACGCAAGCGAAGCCGAGTTCAACCGTCTCGTCGACTTCATCGCCGACAGCTTCGAGCGTGGGGAGGATGGGCCGATCCTTATTGCCGGCGCCGAATACGGCTCAGACGATCGGTTTTTTGAATCAAAAGGCTATTTCAACGCGTTCGCCGGTTGCAACACCTGGACCGCACGGGCGCTGCGCGAGGCAGGACTAAGGGCCGGATGGTGGAATCCGCTGCCCGCCACACTGGCTGTGTCGCTGCGGCTTTATAATTGACCTTCTGTCAGGGTTCCTTGGGCTCCCACCCGTAGAGCCAGTCGAGGTCGGCGGCGAGTTTTTCGGGCGGACGCGTCTTCAGCACCAGATTTCGCGCGAACGCCACCGGCCGGGATGCGTGCCAGGCAAAGCGGTTGAACGCGCCGCGCCGCGCGACTTTTTCGACGCGTGGGCGGCGGGCAGCCTCCCAAGCGGCAAGCGCGTCCGTGAGGTTGCCGGACGCGGCTCTGACCGAGGCGGCCAGCGTCCAGGCATCTTCGATCGCCATGGCCGCGCCCTGGGCGGCAAAAGGCGTCATCGCATGGGCGGCGTCGCCGATGAGCGCAACGCCGGAAAAAGTCCACGGCGGCCGGCGGTCGACCGTGTAGACAGGCCATGCGGTCCATGGGCCGGCCTCGTCGGCGAGCCGGGAAAGCACCGGTGCGGTGGAACGCATCGCGCTTCTGAGCGGCGCGACGTCCGCTTGGCCCGACCAGGTCTCGGCAAACCCTCGGGCAGGCGTGAAGGCGGCAAGGTTGATCGCCGCGCCGCCGCGCACCGGGTAGGCGATCAGGTGGAAGCCGCTGTGCAGAAAGGCGGTAACCGCGTCCGCGGACGTGATCTCGACCAGCGCCCTGCCGGCCGGGCTGTCCGAAGGCAGGGTCGTCCGCCAGGCGACTTCCCCGGAATAGCGGGTCTGGCGCGATCCGCCGAAATGCGCTCGCACTACCGACCTGACGCCGTCGGCCCCGACAAGCAGCAGGCCTCCTGCTTCGCTACGCCCAGCCTCGTCGGCGATTGTCACCGTGACGCCAGCGCTGGACGGCGCCACGCCGGTGACGGCGGCGTTTGTGACCAGGCGGATGCCGGATGTCTCATCAATCCGTGAAAGCAGCGCGCTTTGCAGGTCGGCGCGGTGCAGCGCGAGGTAGGGGGCATTCCAGCGCCTTTCGGCGGCCTCGCCGAGCGGCACTCGTGCAAGCTCGGCGAGCGTGCGGCCATCGCGCAGGAGCACGGCACGCGGACGCACGGCGGTCTTCAGCAGCGCAGGCAGCACGCCGAGTCGGTCGAGGATGCGGGTCGCGTTGGGTGAGAGCTGGATGCCGGCCCCGACTTCTTCCAGTTGCGGCGCGCGCTCGAACACCTGAACGGAAAAGCCGCGCGACGCGAAGGCCAGAGCGGCGGCAAGCCCTGCAATGCCCGCGCCGGCGATGATGATCCGGTTTTGCGGCGTGCCGTTCACCGGACGGCTAGACCGGACGTCCGATCAGGCGGCGCGGTGATAGAAACTGCCTTCCGGCCGCGTTTCATCGGTCCTCAGCGAAGCGTTGAAGCGAAAGAGGGTCGAACAATAAGAGCAGACGATCTCGGAATCGCTCCCCATATCAAGGAAGACATGTGGATGGTCGAAGGGCGGATTGGCGCCGACGCACATGAATTCCTTGACGCCGATTTCGATGACGGGGTGGCCCGCATCGTTCTGGAAGTGGGGAATAGTGCCGCCGGCCATCTTTGTCTCCTGTCGCTTGCGCGTCGCGTCATAGCAAGCGCTTGCAGCATAGCCAATCCGTTTGCAAGACATGTGAAATGAAACTGTCGCAAAAGCCTGTCAGAAGCTAAGCTGAGCCGGATAACGGCCGAGAGCGATGCAAGGGACTACGAGAACATGAACGAACTAAAGCCGGTCCAGTCCGAATTCATCACGCTCGCCCCTGATGGCGAAGCGGGCTACGGCAATCCCGACCGCTTCGTCAACCGCGAGTTCTCCTGGCTGCAGTTCAATCGCCGGGTGTTGGAGGAATCGCTCAATCCGCGTCATCCGGCGCTGGAGCGCGTGCGCTTCCTGTCGATCTCGGCCGACAATCTCGATGAGTTTTTCATGGTCCGCGTCGCCGGCCTCGCCGGCCAGATCCGCGAGGGGATCACGCTCAGGAGCCCCGACGGCCGCACGCCGGAGCAGCAGCTCGAGCAATTGCTGGTCGAGGTCGGGCGCCTGCAGGAGGACCAGCAGAAGAGCCTGTCCATGCTGATGAGCCTCCTGAAGAAGGAAGGCATCGAGATCGTGACGGCGGAGGCCTTGAGCAAGGACGAGAAAGGCTGGCTGGAAAGCCATTTCCAGGAACAGGTTTTTCCGGTGCTGACGCCGCTTTCCATTGACCCGGCGCATCCGTTCCCGTTCATTCCCAATCTCGGCTTCTCGATCGCGCTGCAGCTTCGCCACCGCAGGAACAGCGAGCAGATGACGGCGCTGCTGCGCCTGCCGGTAGCGCTCAAGCGCTATATCAGGCTGCCCGACCGCAAGGGCTCGGTTCGCTTTATCCCGATCGAGGAAACCGTCGGCGTTTTCATCGGCAGGCTGTTCCCAGGCTACGAGGTCAAGGGATCGGGCACCTTCCGCATCATCCGCGACAGCGATATCGAGGTCGAGGAGGAGGCCGAGGATCTGGTGCAGCTCTTCGAAACGGCGCTCAAGCGCCGGCGGCGCGGTTCGGTCATCCGCATCGAATTCGACGCGCAGATGCCGTGGGAGCTACGCGACTTCGTGGCTGGGGAACTAGGTGTGTCGGGCAGCCGCATAAGCGTGCTGACCGGCCCGCTGGCGCTCAACCAGATTTCGGAGATCGTCGCCATTCCTCGCGATGATCTGAAGTTTCCGCCTTACAATCCGCGGTTTCCGGAGCGCATCCGCGAGCATGGCGGCGACTGCTTCGCAGCCATCCGCGAGAAGGACATCATCGTCCACCACCCCTACGAATCCTTCGACGTGGTCGTGCAGTTCCTGCGCCAGGCAGCCGCCGACAACGAAGTCGTCGCCATCAAGCAGACGCTCTACCGCACTTCCAACGACAGCCCGATCGTGCGCGCGCTGATCGACGCGGCCGAGGCGGGAAAGTCGGTCACCGCGCTTGTCGAGCTCAAGGCGCGCTTCGACGAGGAAGCCAATATCCGCTGGGCCCGCGACTTGGAGCGGGCCGGTGTGCAGGTTGTGTTCGGCTTCCTGGAGTTGAAGACCCATTCGAAAATGTCGCTGGTGGTTCGGCGCGAGGACGGCCGCCTGCGCAGCTACGTCCATCTCGGCACCGGCAACTACCACCCGATCACCGCGCGAATCTACACCGACCTATCCTTTTTCACCACCGACCCGCTGATTGCCCGCGACGTCGCACAACTGTTCAATTTCATCACCGGCTATGCCGAACCCACTGAGGAAATGCGTCTGGCGATTTCGCCATTTACACTGAGAAGCCGCATTCTGAAGCACATCGCGGATGAAATAACGCATGCGCGAGAAGGCCGCCCCGCGCGCATCTGGATGAAGATGAATTCGCTGGTCGATCCGGTCATCATAGACGCCCTTTACGACGCCAGCCGCGCCGGCGTCGAAATCGATCTCGTGGTGCGCGGCATATGCTGCCTCAGGCCGCAGGTGCCGGGCCTGTCGGAGAATATCAGGGTAAAATCGATCGTCGGCCGCTTCCTGGAGCACAGCCGCATCTACTGCTTCGGCAACGGACACGGCCTGCCGTCGGACGAGGCGATCGTCTATATCAGTTCGGCCGATCTGATGCCGCGCAACCTCGACCGCCGCGTCGAGACGATGGTGCCGATCACCAATCCGACCGTGCACGAACAGGTGCTCGGCCAGATTATGCTCGGCAACCTTGTGGACAACCAGCAAAGTTTCGAAGTATTGCCTGACGGCACCTCGCGGCGCGTGACGCTGGACGAGGGCGAGGAACCGTTCAACGCGCAGGAATATTTCATGACCAATCCGAGCCTTTCGGGACGGGGTGACGCGCTGAAGTCGCATGCCCCCAAGCGCATCGCGCAGTTCAAGCGCCGCAAGAAAACCGTCGCGTCCGTCGACTGATGATCGCCCAATCCCAGGGCCGGCTGCAGGGCCGCCGGCCACTGTCGATCATCGACATCGGGTCGAACTCGATCCGCCTCGTCATCTATGAGGGCGTCGCCCGTTCGCCGACCGTTCTGTTCAACGAAAAGATGCTTGCCGGCCTGGGCCGCGGCATCGTTTCGACCGGCAGGCTCGACCCGGAAGCGGTTACTCGCGCCATCGAGGAGTTCCGGAGATTTCGCGCGCTTTCGGACCAGGCCGGCGCGGAAGAGCTTCATGTAATCGCCACCGCCGCTGCACGCGAGGCGGTGAACGGCCCGGATTTCATCCACCGCGCCGAAAATATCCTCGGCACCGAAATCCGCGTACTCAGCGGCCGCGAAGAGGCCCATTACTCGGCGCTCGGGGTGATCTCCGGCTTCCACCCGGCCGACGGCATCGCCGGCGATCTCGGCGGCGGCAGCCTCGAGCTCGTCGACGTGGCGGGCGAGGCCATCGGCGACGGCATCACTTTGCCTCTCGGCGGCCTGAGATTGCAGGACATGTCCAGGAACTCGCCTGCCGTAGCCGCACGGATCGCACGAGAGGAACTGGCCAAGGCCAGGCTGCTCGAGGCCGGGCAGGGCAGGGTGTTTTATGCGGTCGGCGGCACGTGGCGAAACCTTGCCCGCCTGCACATGAACATGACCGGCTACCCGCTCAACGTCATGCACCATTACGAACTGGGCATCGAAAGCTCCTCCGCCTTTCTGAGGCAGGTCGCGCGCGGCGATATCGACAAGATGAAGGGCATCGAGGGAATCTCGAAGAACCGCCGCACCCTGCTGCCTTACGGCGCGGCGGTGCTGTTTGAGATCATAGCCGAGATGGAGCCGTCGAAGATCGTGGTCTCGGCGCTCGGCGTTCGCGAGGGCTTCCTGTTTTCGCTGCTGTCAAAGCAGGAGCAGCGCCTTGATCCGCTGATTGCGGCCTCCGAGGAGCTTGCCGTGTTGCGCGCCCGCTCCGTCACTCACGCCCACGAACTGGTGCAGTGGACGGGGCAATCGCTTGCCGCCTTCGGTGTCGAGGAGACGGAAGAGGAAGCCCGCTATCGCCACGCCGCCTGTCTGCTGGCCGACATCGGCTGGCGCGCGCATCCCGAATATCGCGGCACGCAGTCGCTGAACATCATCGCGCATGCCTCCTTCATCGGCGTCGACCATCCCGGCCGCGCCTTCCTGGCGCTGGCCAATTTCTACCGCCACGAAGGGCTGTTCACCGAGGCGGCCGCTTCGGTACTGACCGCGCTGGCAACGCCACGTTATGTCGAGCGAGCCCGGCTGCTCGGCGGACTGCTGCGCGTCGTCTATTTGCTGTCGGCGTCGATGCCCGGCGTCATTCCGAAGCTCAGATGGGAAAACCGCGCCAGCGGCGCGCTGGCATTGATCATCCCGTTCAGTCATGCCGGGCTGGCCGGCGAGCGCCCGGCCGGACGGCTGGCGCAACTGGGGAAGCTCACCGGGCGCAAGCTCGAACTCGCCGTGGAAGGCGAGCAGGCGATCTTCGCGGTCAAATAGCAGACAGCCGCTCGCCTTCAGCCGCGCCTTGCGTCGACCGACAGCGCGCCAGGTCCATGGACGGCGAGAACCAGGAAGCCGCCGGCGATGGCGATGTTCTTCATCAGCGCCTGCATGTTCATCAGCACCAGCACCGGATCGTCGCCGCCCTGCCCGTAATGGCCAAAATACGCGGCAGCGAGGCAGAACGCGGCAAGCAGCCAGCACGCGATCCGGGTCTGGAAGCCGACCAGGATACACGAGCCCGCGATCAGTTCGAATAGGCCGCCGGCCCATGTCATCAGGTCCGGCATCGGCAGGCCAAGGTCTGTGAAATAGGCGGTCGTGCCCTCGATATCGCCGAACTTGTCGAAGCTGGCGAGGATGAACATGGCCGCAAGGAGAATGCGGCCGACGAGAACGATGGCACTGCCTGTCATGGCGATTCCCCGAATTGCAGATCGCAAAAGGATACCGCGTTTTCGTTTGCGGGCGAGTCGCACTTAGAGCGCCTGAACGCAAAAAGCCCGGGCGAACCCGGGCTTTTGAGGAGTGCGGTCAAGATCAGCCGCGGCGGCTGTCGATCGAAAGTGCACCGGCGCCGAAAGCGGCAAGCACTGCCAGCCCACCGGCAATCGCCAGGTTCTTCTGGAAGAACAGAAGCTGGACCTGGTCGGCGAAGTCGAGATGCGCGATCAGGGTGGCCGCAATGGTGAAGAGCGCCAGAGCGATCGCTGCGATACGCGTCTGGTAGCCTACCAGTATCGCGAGACCGCCAAAGAGTTCGAGCAAGCCGACGAGAACCGCTACCACGGTTGGGAAGGGCAGGCCGATGCTGCCGAACCAGCCGGCGGTGCCGGCGATGCCGGTGAGCTTGGCGTAGCCTGCGAGAATGAAGATCAGCGAAAGCAGGACGCGCCCGACTGCGATCAGCGCGGCATTGTTGGCGACGAAGCCGCTCTTGACGACAGCGGCGTTGGAAGAAGACATGGGTGATTCTCCGGAGGTTTATTCCTCCGCCAGATAAACGAAGTCGGCCGCTCACCAAAGCCCGGAATTTGGCGACAGATCGTTCACAGGAGAATAGTTTTCTAGCCGGGATGCGTCATGTCCTCGGGACGGACCAGCCGCTCATATTCCTCCTCGGTGACAAGCCCGGTGGCGAGCGTTTCCTCGCGCAAGGTGGTGCCGTTCTTGTGCGCCGTCTTGGCGATCTTGGCGGCATTGTCGTAGCCGATTTTCGGCGCCAGCGCCGTGACCAGCATCAGCGAGCGGTCCAGAGCGGCCTTGATATTGTCCTCACGCGCCTCGATGCCCACGACGCAATTGTCGGCGAACGAGACCGCCGCATCGGCCATCAGCTGCACCGACTGCAGGAAGTTATAGGCCATCAACGGATTATAGACATTGAGTTCGAAATGGCCCTGGCTGCCGGCGAAGGTAATGGCTGCATTGTTGCCGAACACCTGGATACAGACCTGAGTCAGCGCTTCGCACTGGGTCGGGTTGACCTTGCCCGGCATGATCGACGAGCCAGGCTCATTCTCAGGAAGCGAGAGTTCGCCGAGGCCAGAGCGCGGGCCCGAGCCGAGGAAGCGGATGTCGTTGGCGATCTTGAACAGCGACGCGGCCGCTGTGTTGATCGCGCCGTGGCTGAACACCATCGCGTCGTGCGCGGCGAGCGCCTCGAACTTGTTCGGCGCAGTGATGAAGGCAAGTCCTGTGATCGCCGCGATGCGCTCGGCGACCTTTTCGGCGAAGCCGACCGGCGCGTTGAGCCCCGTACCAACGGCAGTGCCGCCCTGCGCCAACTGCATCAGCCCGGGCAACGTCTGCGTGATCCGCTCGATTCCGTTCAAGACCTGCGCTGCGTAGCCGGAAAACTCCTGGCCGAGTGTCAGCGGCGTAGCGTCCTGCGTGTGCGTGCGGCCGATCTTGATGATGTGATCCCAGGCCCGCGCCTTGTCGTTGAGCGCGTTGTGCAGCTTGACGAGGGCCGGGATCAGCCGGCGGACGATCTCCTCAGCGCAGGCGATGTGCATCGCCGTGGGGTAGGTGTCGTTCGACGACTGGCTCATATTGACGTGGTCGTTTGGATGGACCGGCTTCTTCGAGCCCATGACCCCGCCCAGCATTTCGATCGCGCGGTTGGAAATGACCTCGTTGGCGTTCATGTTGGATTGCGTGCCGGAACCGGTCTGCCAGACCACCAGCGGGAAATGCTCGTCGAGCTTGCCGTCGATGACTTCCTGCGCCGCCTTGACGATCGTCTCGCCGAGCGTCGGATCAAGGCGTCCAAGTTCCATGTTGGCCTCCGCGGCGGCGCGCTTGACGATGCCGAGCGCCCGCACAACCGACAGCGGCTGCTTTTCCCAACCGATCCTGAAATTGCCGAGCGACCGCTCGGCCTGCGCGCCCCAGTAGCGGTCGGCGGCGACCTGGATCGGCCCGAACGTGTCGGTTTCGGTTCTTTCAGCGCGCACGGTCCGTCTCCCGGAAATTTTTCAATGCCGGCACGGCCTACCGCTTTGCACAATTGGCTTCAAGCGCAGATTGCGCGGGCATTCGATACAAATCGGTTCAAAGCAGTGAACGCTCAGTACGCGCAAGTCTGAGCGCTTCCGGGGGTTTGAAAAAATACCTCTGCACGCGGGGGAGCAGGTCGCGTTGCCAAGCGGCGGAATTGGCCAGCGCCGCTTCGTGGCGCGTGTGCGCCGCAGCATCGGCGAAGCGGAAGAACGCTACGAAGACATTTTCGTCGGACCGCACCGGCAGGCGCGGAAAGCTGTTTTCGGCGTGCTCGGTGACGAAAGCGGCGAGGAGCGGCGCTCCGAGACCGGCAAGCTGCGGCGCTGCTTCCTTCCGGAACAAATCGACGAAATCCGCTTCCCCGGCGGGTTCGACGTGGAAGATCGTCGCCGTGACAATGGTGCCTTCCGGGTCGCGCCCGCCGCGTTCGGCTCCGGTGAGGTCGAAGGCCGAACCCGGCCATGCCGGCGCAAGCAACAGCACGTCGTCGGACGAGATCATCGTGGCGTTGGCGGCGTCCTTGCGCTCGGCCCAGACCGGACCGCCATAGAAGGCTTCCAGCGACGCCCGCCGCGCTTCCGTGTCGTTGAAGCCGCGCAGCCAGACAAACCGATCGGGACGGTCCAGGTCGCGGAACTGGCCGATGACCTTCATGCCGGTCTCTTCCTGCGGTTCGACGAGATGGTTGTCGAAGACGTCGATCAGCGCATCGCGCCTGCCGGGATGGAGCGTATACTGGCGCAGTTCGACAACCGGCGAGAATGTCGTTCGCGCGCCGTTTGCGGATACGCCGGCAGTCCAGGCTTGTTCGTCCATGCAGTTTCTCCAAAACAGGGTGATCACCCTGTTAATAACAGACCGGTTGTCCGGTTTTGTCAATGTGCTATTTTGCGGTGAAGGAGTGCAGCGATGGTTGGACGAACGGGAAGCCCGCACAGACGGACAAACGACCCCGAAGGGATGCGGCAGAGGATCCTGGACGTGGCCGAACTGGCCTTCCAGGAGCGAGGGTATCACGCCGCCAGCCTGGGTGACCTGATGCAGGCCGCGGGGGTGACGGGTGGCGCGCTGCACCACCATTTCGCGACCAAGAAGGCGCTTGGCATGGCGGTGATCGCCGAGCGGGTGGCAGCGGCGGTGGAGGAGACATGGCTGAGGCCGATCGAGGAAGCGGCGTCGGCGCGTGAAGGCGTGGCGAAGGTCTTTGAGGCAGTGGCCGGCGAATTGGAGCGCCAGGGTTTCGTGCGCGGCTGTCCGCTCAACAATTTGGCGCATGAATTGTCGCTGGCCGATGACGACTTCCGCATGGTGCTTGCCGGTATCTTCGAGGCGTGGCGGGAGGCCATCGCCGACAGGCTGCGGCTCGACCAGGAAAGCGGCGCGGAGCAGGGGACCGATCCGGACCGCTTCGCCGCGCTGACGGTCGCAGCCTATTCGGGGGCGATGTCTATGGCCAAGACCGAGCAGGATGCCGGCATGCTGAGGATTTGCGCCGAGGCGCTGGCAGCGGGCCGCTGACGCCCGCCCGGTCCGTTGCCCGAAAGGGCGGGCTGCGTCAGACGAATCCCAACTGCTGCACTGTCTGGAACAGAGCGAGCAGCATGATGAGGCAGCCGACGAGCCGCAGAAGCGTCCGCTCGTGCATCGCCTTGACCATCCATCCGGCAAGTGGCGCGGCGACTATGCCGCCGACGACCAGTCCCGCCACCGAGGCTGCGTGGTCAGACAGCGCCCCGGCATCCTGCCAGTGCCCGGTGACGAGCGCGACGATGAAGGTGATGGACACTGCGAGCGTGATCAGGAATTCGCTGGCGTTGACAGTGCCGATCACATAGCGGGGCGGCGCGCCGGCCCCGAGCAACCCAGTGACCACCATCGGTCCCCATCCGCCACCGCCCGCCGCGTCCAGGAACCCGCCCGCGGCGCCCAGCGGAGCCACCAGGCCGGTCGGAACGGGATTGCTGGGGAGCTTGCGGAACGATCGGACGAATAGCCACAGCCCGATCACAGCGAGGTAGGTCGTGACATAGGGTTTCACCATATCGCCATCGAAGGAGGTCAGCACGAAGGCGCCGAGGCAGCCGCCCAGAACGCCGAACGGCGCGAGCCGCCAGAACAGCTTCCAGTCGATATTGCGGTGATAGTGATGGGCGTAGCCGGATGCGCCCGTGGTGAACACTTCGGCCGCGTGCACAGAGGCGGAAGCCTGTGCCGGCGGGACGCCGAAGGAGAGCAGCACGGTGGACGAGATCGCGCCGTAGGCCATGCCGAGCGCGCCGTCGACCGCCTGGGCAAGAAAGCCGACAACGGCGAACAGAATGAATTCAGTCATTGGTGTCCGCCATGAGAGAGCGCCGCGCCAGGCGCCCATGGATTGGACATGCCCGATATTTTTGCATGTAGAGCATGCCGGCGCACCCTTCGGCAAAGCACGATATTCCAGAGACAGCGACTGGCTTGGCGGAAACACCGCGACGCCATGCACAATTTTGAAAAGCGAATCCTCGAGCCTGGCGCAAAAGGACGCTTTCCCGCATGGTTCGGGTCTCGCCCGTGCGCCATCGGCTGTGTTTGCCCATATGCAAGAGCGCCCCTCGCAGTGGTTGGTTGCGGGGGGCGCCTTTTGTCAAATTCGTTTCTTCGGATTTCTCCTCCGGAACTCCTTTGACATCGCGCTAACGACAATGACGGTCGTTGGTTCCAAAAAATTTCGCGAGCGCCCGAACTTTTTCCCGACCGGGTTCGTCGCAAAGAAAAAGGGCGGCATCACTGCCGCCCTTCCGAGATTGTTGAGGTGCGTGGACCTTAGAAATCCATGCCGCCCATGCCGCCCATGCCGCCGCCGCCCATGCCGCCCGGCATGCCGCCGCCGGCCGAGTCCTTCTTCGGAGCTTCGGCGATCATGGCTTCGGTGGTGACCAGCAGGCCGGCGACCGAGGCCGCGTCCTGGAGAGCCGTGCGCACGACCTTCATCGGATCGACGATGCCCATGGCGATCATGTCGCCATACTCACCGGTCTGGGCGTTGAAGCCGAAGGTCACGCCCTTGTTGTCGAGGATCTTGCCGGCGACGATCGAGGCCTCGGCCCCGGCGTTGGCGGCGATCTGACGGGCCGGAGCCTGCAGTGCGCGGCGCACGATGTTGATGCCGGCCTGCTGGTCCGAGTTCACACCGGTCGCCTTGATGGCCTGCGAAGCGCGCAGCAGCGCAACGCCGCCGCCGGCCACGATGCCTTCTTCAACGGCTGCACGCGTGGCGTTCAGCGCGTCGTCGACGCGGTCCTTCTTTTCCTGGACCTCGACTTCGGTGGCGCCGCCGACGCGGATGACGGCAACACCGCCGGCCAGCTTGGCCAGACGCTCCTGCAGCTTCTCCTTGTCGTAGTCCGAGGTGGTCTCCTCGATCTGCTGCTTGATCTGGGCGACGCGGCCCTGGATC
>DASZDZ010000100.1:0-14578 GCA_035941355.1 Pseudaminobacter sp. | reverse complement strand
TGCCTATCGAGGCGAACAGGCACGCGACATCGAAGGGATAAATGCTTGGTTTGCAACTTGGCGCAACGGCGTCACCGTTCACATGGCTGACCCGAAGCTCATAATCGACGGCGATCTTGCAGTGGCCTTCGGGCTGTCGCGCATGACTGGCATTAAGACCGATGGCACAAAGGTCGACTCCTGGAGCCGGCGAACCATCGTGCTAAGGCGCATCGCCGGTTCTTGGAAAATCATCCACGAACATGCCAGCTTCCCTATGGCAATGGACGGAGGTGGGCGCGCTGTGACGGATCTCTTGCCGTAGTTCCGGAACGCCTAACGTCCTCAACAGGGATGTCGGCTTTCATGCGGCAAGGGTTCGTAGGTGAACGGTCGATTTGGCGGCGCGTTGCTGACAGTCAGCCTTGCGACTGTTGGCGGACTTGCGGCTTAGAGGCTCGGAATGTCAGAAGCGGACCTTCAGGCGGGCTGCGTGCATCGACGTGAACTGACCCTAACGCGACCTTCCGGAGCCGAATTCTTTTCTTGAAAGCCGACATTGGCCGGAACCAGCAGTCGTGATCCGTTAACGACCTTCCTGGCGTAGAGCTAAACGTCTGCACAGGGGCATGTAAGCTGTCATTGTTGCGCAGTCGAGGAACGACGACCCACGGAATCACAACTGGCGAGTAGGTAAAGATCGGGCAGCGCCGCGATCAACTCGGGATCAGTTCGGATCGTCGCCTCCAGTGAGACTTTGGCATGCACTCGGCAGAAATTGTGCGCCGATCAAAATCAAGGGCCGTATCCCATTCCCGATCCGTAACTCGGATCTCGGTCGCTGTGAAAGCGCACGTGATTTCGTCGCGTGAGATACGGATGTCGCTTAGAATGTCATCCGGAGACCGGCTCAGCCCGTCCGTTGACATCCACATAGCTTTTCGCTCGGCGCGAAGGCGGAACCATCCGCGAATGGGCCAACGGTGACAAAATGAAAATTCGTCCACATCGAAGTCATCCCTTCATCATTGGTTCGAATTGACGGCACGGAACGGCACGGGCGGTACTCAGCGCGCGAAGGACTGGTTGTATCACTACTGGCCCATCCCGATGCCGAGCATTTCTCTGCGGGCTGGGAGCACTGCGGTGGCAGCAAACGGTAATCGTCCCTCTGAAGGTCGAAATGCTGATGGCTTTTCGTAACATAGCCCTCCTTTCATTTAGGCGGTAATGGTCGATCAAATGACCAAAATGGCATGCAACTTATGCGAGCCAACAACGTGAGAGCCCAAACACTCGATTTCTTCTACAAACGTTTTTTCTGTGAAGTATACGGTGTGTGAGCATACGCTCTAATATCGCTTGCGCATAGGCGGTTGTCTCTACGCCATCAGCCTCCATCGTGCTATACTGTTTTTTGGTTTCCTTCGAGGGAAAGAAGATGTCAGCCCTGTCAACCTTGACGCGAAGAAGTATTGCTGCTGCTCTTGTCGGTTGTGCGTTCGTCGCGCCGGCTGCTATAGGAGCGGGAGTTACTGAAGATGTCGCGATGGGAATCCGCCTTGCGGAATTGCTTCGCGCGGGGCGAAGCGTTGTCTCCAACTATCAGACACTAATCAACGATCCCGCACTTGGCGACAAGCACCTCGACAGCGAGCGGTTTGCGAGCGAGGCCATCGCCGTTTACTCAAAAAACACCGGCCAGGACCCGTTTTCCGGCGAATTAACCAATCGCGACCGGCGTCTGCTTGAGGCCCAGATTGGGGCTATGCGGGAGGTGGTGGACGAGCAGCAAGATGACATCAACCGCGCTGGGATCGGGTTCAAGGGCTTCGTGCCGGCCGTTTTCGCGCGTCTGTTGAATGAGAAATTCGCCGCCAAGGTCGGCAACGAAGCTCTGGTGCGCGTGACTGCGCCCGAGCAACTCGTGCGCAACCGTAAATCGCTTCCGGACGCTTGGGAAGCCAGCATCATCGTAAGCGTCTTTTCAGACCCGAAGAGAGCAAAGGGAGAGGCCTATACGGAGGTAACCGAGGTGGACGGGCGCCCGGCATTTCGAATGCTGCTGCCCGAATACTATACGGACTCGTGCCTTTCCTGCCACGGCGAGCCGAAGGGCGAGATCGATGTGACCGGATATCCAAAGGAGGGCGGAAAAGCGGGCGATCTGGGGGGCGCAATCAGCATCGTCTTGTTCGAATGAGCGCTCTTGAACACTCACCCCACGAGGTGGAAGCCAAACCGGCGCCGGCGAAATCCCTTGGACGTCGCATTGCCGGTCTGCCGATCGCCGTTCGCGTAGCTGCGCTGACGGCGGCCGGCCTCATCAGCCTCATCGTATCTTCCTTCCTTCTCACGCAGGCGCTTTATCGCAGTGCCGACCGCACAGCAGACACCAAGGCATTGTTCGACCTCGCGGCGACCGCGGCTGCGACGCACGTGACCTTCGGCGAATTGCGATACTGGCTCACCGATTTGTCAGTCAGCTTGCTGATGAACTCCCAGCGCAACGCCGAGCAGGCGCGTGAGCGACTGCTGGACCAACTCGACCGCCTTGCGAAATCGTCCCCCGATGCAGTGAGGGAAATCCGTATTGAGATCGGCGCCTACGTCAAAACGGCGCTGGAGGCGGCGGACAGCTATACTCAGGACAACCGCATCATTGGAAACGCTCTCCTGGCCGAGGCGCGAACTCACAGCACAAATGTCGATGCCGCCCTTAACAAACTTGTCGAGCAAGTGAGCGCCGAGGCAGAAGCTGCTCGCAACGACGCCGTAAGGCAAGCCCAGAAAACGGCGACTGCCGCCGCCATTCTGGTGGCCATCGTGCTGTTGATTGGGTCAGTTCTAACCTTCCTCGTTCTTCGCTCGATCGTTGGCCCGTTGCGGCGGCTGAACCGGGCCATCGGCGAACTGACGGAAGGACGCTACGATGTCGAAATACCGATGGAGGGAGGCGATGAACTCGGCGCGATGGCGCGGACGCTTCGGCTTTTTCGGGCGGGCGCGATTGAGAAGAAACAACTGGAAGACGAGGCGGAGCGGCAAAGACGGACGATTGCAGCGGCGCTTGAGGCAATTTCTGACGGATTTGTCCTGTTCGATCCGCAGGATAGGGTCATCCTGGCCAACAGCAAGTTTTGCGAATTTTTCCCCGACCATTCGCGAGCTTCTCTTCCTGGACAAAGCTTTCAGGATATCCTGAGGCGACGCCTGGCGAGCGGGCAAGTCGCCCTTGAGGGCGCGTCGCCGGAGGATTGGATTGCCGAGAGGCTACACATCCACAAAGATCCGGCGGGCTTCGTCGGTGAGGATCGCTTCGGCGACCGATGGGTTCGCGTAAGCCGGCGAAGAACGCCTGACGGCGGCGCCGTTGCCGTTTACACCGACATCACGGAATTGAAGCAGAGACAGGACGAACTCGAGCGGGCCAAGAGCCATGCTGAATCGACAAATGAAGCCAAGAGCCGCTTCGTCGCGTCCGTCAGCCACGAACTGCGCACGCCGCTGAACGCGATTATTGGCTACAGCGAGATGCTGATCGAAGATGCCAGCGACCAGCAAATGGAGGCGTTCGTCCCGGAACTGGAGAAGATCGCCGCAGCCGGTCGCCATCTCCTGGCGCTCATCAACGACATCCTCGATTTGTCGAAGATCGAGGCGAACAAGATGGAAATTTTCCTGGAAACGTTCAATGTCGCCGATTTGATGCGCGATGTCCAGGCCACAGTCGCGCCTCTGATGGCGAAAAACCGAAACAGTTTCGTGCTGGACCTCGAGGGCGACCTCGGGAAAATGCATTCGGACCAGACGAAGCTGCGTCAGAACCTCTTCAACTTGCTCAGCAACGCCGCCAAGTTCACCGAAGGGGGTCGTGTCACACTCATGCTGCGTCGCGACAAACGACCGGACGGCGATTGGCTGATGTTCAAAGTGTCCGACACCGGGATCGGGATGACCCCGGAGCAGCAAGAGCGGCTCTTCGACGCTTTCACTCAGGCGGACGCATCCACCACTCGCAACTATGGCGGAACAGGGTTGGGCCTCAGCATAACCCGGAGCTTCTGCCGAATGATCGGAGGCGTTGTAACGGTAGAGAGTGAACTTGGAAAAGGCTCGACCTTCACAATGGAGATTCCAGCCGAGTTCAAGAAAGAACCTGGCGAGCAACACCCCGCCGAACCGGTGCCGTCGCTGCCGCCGGGCAAGGCGGTTTTGATCATAGATGACGAACCCGCTGCGCGAACTGTCATTGCTAGGGCCTTGGCGGAGGCCGGACTGGCGTCGTTCGAAGCAGCAAGCGGAGAGGAAGGAATAGCCGCTGCTCGAGCGCATCGTCCCGCTGCAATCATTCTCGACATCATCATGCCTCATCAGGACGGCTGGTCAGTGCTGCGCTCGCTGAAGAGCGATAAGGAGCTCTGCGAGATTCCTGTGATCCTTGCGACGATACTTGCAGATCGCGAACTCGGCCTCTCCCTCGGGGCGGTGGAATACCTGACGAAGCCAATCGACACCGAGAAGCTGATACAAACAATAGAGGCTTGCGGTGGTGGCAACCGCGATGTGCTTGTTATTGATGACGACCAAGCCTCCCGCGATTTCCTTCGGCGTATCCTGATCAAGAAAGATTGGCGGGTTCACGAGGCAAGCGACGGCGTGCGCGGCCTCGGGCTGATGAAACGATTGTTGCCTCGTCTGGTCGTGCTTGATCTGCTGATGCCAGAAATGGATGGGTTCCAGACATTGAACGAGATGCAGCAGACGCCCGAACTGCAGAATATTCCGGTCGTTGTCGTTACCTCGAAGGATTTGTCGACGAACGAGCTCAAATGGCTGCGCGACAGGGCGGTTGCCGTTGTGACCAAGGGCACAAACAGCAGGTCTCAATTGGTCAAGGCCCTTGAACGCCAGATTTCCGCAGCCGATTAGGTTGGCCCGGTATCGCGGATGGTTGAGCTGCCCATGGTTAGAGGAGGTCGAAGATGACGAGGATCCTTCTGGTGGAAGACAACGAAATGAATCGCGACATGCTCTCGCGGCGGTTGTCGCGGCGTGGGTTCGAAGTGCTTATTGCGGAAAACGGACAATCGGGCGTGGAACTCACCATTTCAGAAAGACCGGATCTGATCCTTATGGATATGAGCCTGCCCGTGATGGACGGATGGGAGGCGACACGGCGGATCAAGGCTGATCCGGCCACCTCCGGAATCCCTATAATTGCGCTTTCTGCGCATGCTATGACCAGCGATCGGGAATTGGCGCTTGAGGCCGGCTGCGATGACTACGACAGCAAGCCGGTGGACCTGCCGAGGCTTGTCCAGAAAATCGAACAATTGCTTGCCGCAAATCCGTGAACCGCCGAGTCAGCGGATTGGAGACATGACTGCCAAGAACGAGTTCCAACGCCACGCAATAGCCGCCCATCTGGCGCAGCGGCTTGCTGGACCGGCACGGGCAATCTCGGGATTTCAGGAACTGCTGCTAGAACAAGTGCAGAACCACGGTCTGGTGCACATCACACCAGATCTTGAGAGGGTCGGCGCCGCTGCCCGGCAATTGAACAGCCTCATCGACAGCTTGATCCATGGCAAAGCCGACTATCCGGACCATACAGGGCGCGAGATCGAGGCAAAACTGCGCCACGATTTGCGAACACCACTCAACGCGATTATCGGCTACTCCGAAATGATCCTTGAAGAAGCTGAAGAATTGCACGAACACGCATTGGACGAAGATGTCAGGGTGATGCTCGCGGCTGCGGCCGAGCTGTTGGCGCATGTCGATGCAATAGCTGGGCTATCGCGTGCTAGCAGCACCGAGGGGCTGGCAGAGATCGATGCGGCAGGGCTCGAAAGGGCGCTAGGTAAGACGGAGCGCGATCCATTCTCGGGCGGCAACGGCAGGATACTTGTCGTCGACGACATTAGCAGTAACCGCGATCTCCTCTCGCGCCGCTTGCTGCACGACGGTCATCAGGTATTAACTGCCGAATCTGGCTTGTCCGCGCTGACCCGCCTTGCGGATCACGAATTCGACCTCGTGCTGCTGGACATATTGATGCCGGACATGAACGGCATTGAGGTGCTTTCACGATTGAAAGCCGAGCGCCGGTGGCGGCACATCCCGGTCATCATGATATCGGGGCTGAATGAAGTGGACGCCGTAGTCCGCTGCATCGAGGCGGGAGCCGACGATTACTTGCTTAAGCCTTTCAATCCAGTCCTGCTGCGTGCCCGGATCAACTCCAGTCTGGAGAGGAAGCGTTGGCGCGACCGCGAGCACCAGTATCTTCAGCGGATCGAGGCGGAAAAGCGGCGGGCCGACTCGCTTCTTCATGCTGTCCTGCCCGGTCAGATCGTTGCGCGGTTGCAGGGGGGCGAGGAGATCATTGCGGACCGGTTCGAGGAGGTGACCATCCTTTTTGCCGATATTGTCGGTTTCTCGCCTATCGCGGCAAGATTGCCGGCACCGGACCTTATCAAGCGCCTCGACCAGATGTTCAGCATGTTCGACGCGCTGGCGGAGAAGCATTCCGTGGAGAAGATCAAGACCATCGGAGACGCGTATATGGCCGCTTGTGGTCTTCCGGAGCCAGCAGTCGACCACGCAGATCGGATCGTGGCGCTGGGAAAATCCATGCTGGACTCGTTGAGGGCCTTAGCATCAGGCAGTGATAGTTTTCGTGTCCGCATCGGCGTGCACACCGGACCGGTGATCGCCGGTCTGATCGGCCGACATCGGTTCGTCTACGATGTCTGGGGAGAGACGGTGAACATCGCAAGCCGGCTCGAGTCGCAGGGCGTACCCGACCGCATGCAAATCTCAGAGGCAACCAGACGCGCGTTACACACCTCTTGGGAGCTCGAACCCCGCTGCATTATGGAACTGAGAGGCGTCGGGAAGATGGAAACCTATCTCGTTCGACCCTGATGTCTGATTGCCTTAGGGAACCCCACAAAGCGACACTGTGCTTACGGCGCCGCGTAACCGAATATCCGTTGCGTGCTACCTGGCAGGGCGCGTCCGCAGTGAAAAGGGTTTGACAGCCACGCCTGGAGAATTTGACCTGATCGGTCAAATCGCTCTTGCCTCATCGGCCGTGAGCGCATGCTCTCGCGTGCCGGAGACGATAATCTCCAGAACCTCGTGCTCGTCTGTGTTCTTGACGTAGCGGTCGCCGACGTTCTCGCCGCGCTTGAGCACCATCACGCGGTCGCCAACGGCGAAGATGTCTACCAGGCGGTGCGAGATGATGATCTGGGCGACACCCTGCTTCTTCAGCTCCAGCATGGTTTCGAGCAGGCGCTCGGTTGCCATCACCGAGAGATTAGCGGTCGGCTCGTCGAGGATCACCACACGCGGCTCGAACGAAATCGCGCGGGCGATCGCCACGGATTGCTGGCGTCCACCCGACAGGCTCTCGACCTTCTGGTAGACGGAGTTCACGTCGACCTTGAGCCGCTTCAACACGCTATCGGCTTGCGCGTACATCTGCTTCCGATCGACGAAGAGGCCCCTGAGCGGCCAGCGGCCAAGGAAGATGTTCTGGCCGACATCCATGTTTCCGCAGAGGGCGAAATCTTGATAGATCATCTCGATGCCGGCGTCGCGACTTTCATGCGGGCTCTTGAAATGCACCGGCTTTCCGGCAACGAAGATTTCACCGGCGTCGCGTTGATAGGCGCCGGTCAGGATCTTCATGAGCGTCGACTTGCCGGCCGAGTTGTCGCCGACCAGGCCGAGAATTTCGCCCGGGTAAAGCACGAGGTCGACGTTGCGGAGCGCCTGCACCGCCCCAAAGACTTTTTCGATGCCACGCATTTCCACGATCGGCTCGGGTGCTGTCCCGTCAGGCATGACTGGTTTCCGGTGTTCGTGCGAATCCGCCACTCGCAAGCGAGGATTGGTGCAGCACAATCGTTCGCCAGAAATTGGCCAATGCGAAATGACCGCAATTGGATAGTGACACGCCTTTAGCTGTCGTACCTGCGAAGGTCAGCAAAATGGCGCGACCGAGCCGGCCGAAGGATTCGGTTCCGCCGTACAGCCGCGGAGCGTTCTACGTCGCGGTTGGGCGGAAATCTGTCCCACGGCGTGGCTTTCGGAGTGAATGGCTGCGCCAGGCATCCGACATTCCGGGTTCGTCGTTGGATGTGCTGCCCCGTCGGCTATTTGTTGACGAGAGAGGCGGAAGGGCAAAATCTCGAAGAGAGCGATGCCGGATTTTGCGCAAGCTGAGCAATCAGCGGTAGCGCGTCGCAAGCTCCTCGATGCTGCGGAGGAACTGGCTCTGGTCGCCGGCCCAGAACCAGTGGTCGTCGCCGGCGACCTCCACGAACCGCCCTTCGGGAATTTTCGCGGCAAGGAAACGACCCGCCTCCGAGCGGACCGCGCGGTCGCCCGAGCGATGCAGCACCAGTGTTGGGACTGAGACCCTGGCAAGCAGATGGCGGACGTCGGTGTCGCGCAGCGCTTCGAGCACGCCCGCAACAGCGCCGGGGCTGGACGCCGCCCTCAGCAACCCGGCCCACCAAGCTTCCGCTTGGCGATCTCCGACGAGGCTCGGGGCAAAGGTCTCGATCTCGGCCGGTCCGCCCCAGTTGGCGATCAGGCGTCGCTTCCAGAGATCGTATTGCTCGGCGGTCAAGGCGAAGGGGTAGTCGGGCGCATGACTGCCTTTTGCAAGGGAGCCCCATAGCACAAGGCCGACCAGGCGATCGGGATGGTCGACGGCGAAACGGATGCAGCCGGGGCCGCCTTCCGACGAGCCGATAAGGAGGGCGCGGCCGCTTCCGGCCGCGTCCATGACCGCCAATATGTCCTTTGCGGTCGCGTCGACGGTTGGACGCGCTCCGACGCGGTCGGAAAGGCCCACGCCGCGCCGATCGAACAAGATCAGGCGACCAATACGCGAAACCGCCGCGATCCATGCGCGGCAGCGGCTGTCTTCCCAGATCCGCTCCACATGCGAAACGAAGCCCGGAACGAGGACAATGTCCGGCGGACCACTGCCGACGGTCTGGAACGCGAGGTGGATACCATCCACCTCAACATAGCGCGTTCGCGGCGCTTCCTGAGCAGTGTCCCTGCCTGGCTCCTGCAACAAGGCAAGGGTAGCAGGGTCAAGGGCAACGCCAAGCTCTTCCCGCAACTGCCGGGCGGATGCTTCGAGCTGGCGCTCGGCTGCCGCCCTGTCCCCAGCCGCCAGAAGGGCACGGATCAGATGGCGGTGCGCGCTTTCGCTTAACGGGTCCAGCCCCAGCAGACGGGTCGCATGCACAACCGCGGTGCGCGCCTCTCCGGCAGCGATCTGCGTTTCGATCAGGCGCTCCAACGCCTGCGTCAGGCGGCTACGCAAGGCCTCGCGCCTGAAGAACACCCATTCCTCGAATTCCTGACAGTCCTGCAGGGCGAAGCCCGTAAGAAAATCGCCCCTATAGGTGCTGACCGCCGTTTCAAGAGAGCCGCGGTCGCAGGCATGCTCAAAAGTTCTGGTGTCGACCTCCACTGAAAGCGCCGGCTGCAGACTGAGGGTGGTGCTGCTTGCAGCGACGATCTCGCTGCGGAAGGCGACGCGGATCTTGTAAAGCGTACGCCGCAGGCGCGCCCGAGCAGTCCCTTCGTCGGCTTCGGGCCACAGCAATGTGGCTGCGGTCTCACGCGCGACGGGCCCGCCGGCCTCGGCAAGGAAGATGAGGAGCGCGGCTGCCTTGCGCAACGCAAGCGACACCCGCCGCCCATTCAGGCGGAACTCCGGAAAGCTCAGATGCCGAAATTCCAAACGCTCCATCGATCCACACGCGACAAATCGCATCGGGGAAGGGACGTTGAGGGGACGCCGGCGGTCTATCGTTCCCCTGCAACCCTCGGCCAACGCGCCCGCAGAATTTCTCTGGAGCGATAAATGTCACTGGTCAATACTTTCATCCCTCACTGCGAATCCGAGGCTGTTGCCGAGGATGGCACCACGATAGCTTATGAAGACCTCGGCTACGGCGAGCCGCTCGTACTGCTTCACGGCCTAACCGAAAGCCGTAAGTCCTGGCATGAAGCCGGTTATGTCGAGCAGTTCCTGCAACGCGAACGGCGGCTGATCCTCGTCGATTGCCGCGGCCATGGCCTCAGCGGCAAGCCGCACGATCCGGCCGCCTATTCGGGCCGCACGCGGGCGGCCGATATCATCGCTGTCCTCGACCATGCCGGCATTCGGCGCGCCGCGCTCGTGGGACATTCGATGGGCGGCGTGATCGCACTCGCCACCGCCGCGTTTCATCCGGACCGCGTCGGTGCACTGATCGTCAATGGCGCGCATCCCTTCGCGGAAGACCTGACTCCCTTGCGAGCCGCACTCAAGGATAACTTCGAGGCGTGGCTCGCCTTCGTGAAGCAGTTGGCCCCCGACCTTTCGCCGGACAGCTGCCGACGCATCCGGGATAATGATCTCCCTGCTGTTCAGGCAAGCCTTGCCAAGGATAGGGCGGATTTCTCAGCGGCCCTTGCGAAGCTCGACATCCCGGTGCTGGCGATCAGCGGTACGCTCGATCCACGCTGGGAGTGCGTCCGGAATTTCGCGGAACTGGCAAGCGGCGAATTCCTGCCGCTGGCGGGCAAGAACCATGTGACGGCCTTTCTCGATGTCGAGACGATCGTGCCGATTGTCGACGAATTCCTCGGCCGTGTGGGCGCGTGCAGCATAGAGTGGAAGGATTGAGCCATGTGCAAGTCATGTCTTTCTTGGTACCGGCGACGCCTAGCTCCCTATGTCGTCCACGCCGGCTGCTCGGCGGAATCCTTCTCGCGCATGCGGCAGCGCATCGTGCCGCTGGCGGAGGGCGTTGTGGTCGAAGTCGGCTTCGGCTCGGGCCTGAACCTGCCCTACTACGATGCAGCCAAGGTGAGACGGCTCGTCGGCGTTGATCCTGACGGCACCATGCTCGCTTTGTCGGAACGACAGAACCGCGCTTTGCCGTTCGATGTCGAATGCCTCCAGGCCCGCGGCGAAAGCATGCCACTTGTGGATGGATTCGCCGACACGGTGGTCGTCGCTTACGCCTTCTGCACCATTCCGCAGCCATGGGCCGCGCTGGCGGAGATCCGGCGCATCTTGAAGCCCGGCGGGCGGTTGATCTTCCTCGAACATGGGCAGACGGGCATCCTCTGGCGAAGAAGGTTGCAGGATCGGTTCAACCGCGTCTGGGGCGTCCTTGCTGGCGGATGCAATCTCAATCGTAACCCGTTCCAGCTCGTCGCGAATGCCCGTTTCGACATTCGCGACGCGTGGCAGGAGCGATTTCCGCCCGCCTTCTGGCTGTTGGGGAGCCATTACGCGGGCGTCGCCATAAGGCAGCCGGATTAGCCGCCTCTCGCGGGGTCCGACATGCGGACAATATGGCGGCAGGGCGAGGTTATGAATTCTGCAGCGAGTTGTGTTCCGCGACTGCGCACAAGGACAACTTCCATGCCCTTTCGCGACTTTGTCATGGGCCGGAGCGAAGGCCTATTCGGGTCGACACCTGCCGGAGCGTGAACGTCCGGTCCGGAGAACTGTCGGGAACGGCGGCTTATGGCGCAACCGCGACCTCCAGCGTGGTCGCTTGGGATGTCGGCTTTCAGGAAGCGGCAATGCTGATCTCAATGTCCGACATGCTGAACAAGCAGTCGTCCACGTAGCGGCAGACGTCAGTCGTCTTTGGGTCACGATTTGCCCTTGAAGTTCCCCGGAGCGAGAACCTGAAAAGCGTCGGAAATGCTCTCTACGCCACATGGACAACAGGACCGCCACCGAAATCCTAATCTCAACTGCACCAGCCACGGCAAACGTTGTTGCCATGGTCTCTTGATATGCTCTGCGCCATGAAATGCCGCTGAGTACAGCGTCAACCTGCTCTGGACGTCTGCGTCTCCTCGTTCAGGGTGACAGCACAATGGTCGCATCCTCGTCGGTTCGCCCAAGTTCGATAAGGCCCCAATGGGTGGCCGGCGGCGAGGGGATGGTTGCAGATCGTCCCGGGAAAATCAGCAGATGGCCTGGCTCCGGTCCAGCGAGCTGGCCGATGATGCTCTCCATGGCATCTACTATCGCGTACCTGATACCCTCAATGTGATGGGTCCAGCGAAAGTCCTCAAAGAGACCACCGCTCCAGGGGTTCGGGACGCGCGATGAAGATGTCATGGTTGAGTATAGGACCGGAGAGGTCCCTCCGGGACGCTTGAACAGAACAGACATGTGCATGGAGCCGTTCACAGGACCGTAGAGCACATCACTGATGGCAAAGAGAAAGACTAGTCGTAGCCCGGCAGCCTTGGGAGGGGGCGGATAGCCGCCTGGTCCGAGCCAATAAGCATAACCATCCCATGAGAATTGCGGCTGCTCGGTCAGTCTTATCGTGCCGAAGGGCGTGTTGGCCCTTTGCGCGAAGATCGATGTGATCACGGAAGCTAGATGGTGCTTGGCACTGAACCGCCGGCCGGGACTGTTGCGGAAGCTGCCCAACAAGCTGCGGCAGCGGTTATTGAGGGCAGAGTCATCAAGAACAACCGGCAGCCCCGGCGTGGATGTCTTGACACGGACAAACCGTACGAAGCGGCCTTGCAGGTCAGTCCCATCGAACAGGAATAATTCCACGAAAGAACGTTCGTAATTCTGCCATACCGCTGAGACCGCCTGGTCAAGCTGAAGCTGCTGTAGAGTGCTGACCGGATAAATGGTTTCGTCTTCCCATGGACTAATCCAGGCGGAACGACCCGAAGCGTCGGCATTTTCATAGATGATCATCGCAGGCGCTGCGACCGCTGTTGGGATCATCGATGCGATCAGTCGCGGCATGAAATCCGGCGTCAGTACTAGATCGATGGTGGAGCGCCCTTGAGCAGTCTGCGCAAGCTGCTCGGCGACCCTGATCAGCTCACTCATCTCCTCAGTGTGGTGAACACGCTGGGCCTCTTCCCCCAATTTTTCGACGAGCTCGCGAAATGTTGCGCCGCGCTCGATGAGGGTCAGCGCCCAGGGTGGAGGCGATTGCAGCAAATCTTTAGGGACTGGCTCAGCGTGCACCAAAGGAGCGTGTTCCACGACGGTAATGCCGGCACCATCCTGCAGGACGACTTCTCGGTTACCGTGGTCTCGCATTCTCACCCCTCCATGCACAGACGCTGAGACAAGCTAGCATGTGACGTTAGGTCATGCCATCGCGTGCGTGTCGCGCTTACGTCGGAGCGCCCTACGCCTTTCATTTCGGCACAGCGCCATAGTGGTCGCCAAAACCTCCATGACACCACGGTGCTGTGCCACCGCCGCTTGTGGCACCAGATCGTTGCCGTCGTGCCCTCGCTCAACCAGTCGTCGATTGTCCCAACCCCGGATAAGGAGCATGCTGCTTAACGCCTCAACCTGTGGCTCCGACGCGGCAATAGCGATTAGCGCGCTCTAAAGGCGACGCAAACTGCGGCTCGACACGTAAGGCGGGACGCCAATCTTGTGTCGAGTGTCGCTGGGTCCATCGCCTGATGGCGGCACCTCCTCACAGCATCGCTGCAATGAGACAGTTCACAAGCGCCAAGCCTAGGGCGCAGAACTCCATGGAGGAGAATCATGGCAAATCTAATCGGCGGAATCGCGCCTTATCGCGGTATCAACAACCTCATCATCGGCACGGCCAGCGCTGACTTCATCTTCGGTGACCCGTTCACGACGGGCAACACCCTGGGAGTCCTCGAGATCGGCGGGCCGCTTGCCACCGGCCGTGGCGGCAATGACTTGCTCATCGGCCTCGGCGGCGATGACTGGCTCTTTGGCGATGCTGGGAGATCAGCGGCGAGGGCCGAGGCGGCAACGACTTGCTCATCGGCGGCCAGGGAAACGACACACTCTATGGCGATGCATACACCATGTCGGGCAACGCCCGGGGCGGCAATGACTGGCTCGCCGGTGGTCAGGGGAACGACACGCTCTACGGCGATGCCAACACCATGTCCGACAGCGCCCGTGGCGGCAACGACTGGCTCACCGGTGGTAATGGGAACGACACGCTCTACGGTGATGCCGGCACCTTGACCGACTTTTTCTCACTGGTCGGCGACGACCGGCTCTATGGCGGCTCGGGAAACGATGTCCTCGTTGGCGATGTCGGCGACGCATCCTTCTTCGGCCTCACCGAGGGAGGCGACGACGAACTCGACGGCGGCTCCGGCGAGGATATCTTTTACGGCGACGGGCGCGACATCATTGTAAACCAGGCCGGGGATGACCGGCTCAACGGCGGCTCCGGAGACGATGTCCTCTACGGCGATCAGCTATGGAGTAGCGCCTCTCATCCCGACCATAGCGGCGACGACCAGCTCTATGGCGGCTCGGGAGACGACACTCTTTACGGCGATGCTGATAGCCCAATTTTAGACAGCGGATACGGCGGCAACGACCAGCTCTATGGCGGCTCCGGAAACGACATTCTCATCGGCGACGAGGGCTTCGCCCGGCTAGGTGTTGGTGGCAACGACCGGCTGGACGGTGGCTCGGGCGACGACACCCTTTACGGCGATTTCGAAAGCGCCGTGGAACCCCAATGCGGGGCCGACGTGCTGATCGGTGGGATTGGCA
>DASZDZ010000099.1:0-33876 GCA_035941355.1 Pseudaminobacter sp. | reverse complement strand
CGATATAGCACAACCAAAATGCAATCACGCTCTCCGCACACCCGGATGGGCGATCCCTTCTTGCATCAAATTTGCCTTGACGAGGACGGCCCCGTTACCGAAGTCCTGACCCTAGCTATGAGGCATGGAATCCCGGCCAGCATGAATATCGAAACAATTGATTGAACGCGAAACAACGATGTCGGAGACAAAGGCGGCTGCATTGCAGTTGCGTATTTGGCAACGACGGGAAAGAGGTTCGCTCCCACCGATGAGACCAGAAGTCCATACGAACCCACCGGCCCCACTCCGGGTTCCGCATGTGTAAACGCGATTGCGGAAAGTTCGGCCACCAGAAAGCTCAACCCCCACACCAAGGCTTGTCGCGATCGATGGCGCTTCACAACCGGACCGGGCTCGTGTTTGCTCGAAGGTGGGCCTATGGCGGTGATCAGCGTTATCATAGCGCCCAAAAAGGCGAAGAACAGAACCACTCCTAACCACATCATACGACTTTGCATCGCTGCGGACTTGACGGCCCAAGCCGGCAAGAGGAAAAGCGCGAAAATCCCCCAGCCTATCAAAGTTCCGCGACGCATGTTTCCCCCAATGGACACATCCCCATATGTCCGACCGCCGCTTTCGTGAATAGTCAATGGACAGCCGTGCGGCAAGTGACCTAGACGTTGCGAAAAGAATGACGGGATTGGAACGAACATGGCTCTGAGCGACGTTCGAACTGTTGAACGCAACGAAGCGGGCATCGCGGCCGCGCTGGGAATCCTGAAACAGCGCTTCGGCGAGCGATTCCAGACCGGCATGGCGATCCGCGGGCAGCACGCGCACACCACGACCTATATCCCGACGCAGGCGCCAGACGGGGTGGCGTTTCCCGAATCGGCCGAGGAGGTGCAGGAGATCGTGAAAGTCTGCGCCGAGCATCGGGTGCCGGTGATCGCGTTCGGGGTGGGCAGCTCGCTGGAAGGGCATGTCAACGCGCCGGGCGGCGGCATCTCGCTCGACACGTCACGGATGAACCGGGTGCTTGCCGTCAACGCCGAGGATCTGGACTGCACGGTGGAGCCCGGCGTGACGCGCGAGGATCTAAACGCCTATCTGCGCGACACCGGGCTGTTCTTCCCGATCGATCCGGGCGCAAACGCCAGCCTCGGCGGCATGGCGGCGACGCGGGCCTCCGGCACCAACGCGGTGCGCTACGGCACGATGCGCGAGAACGTGCTGGCGCTGCAGGCGGTGATGGCCGACGGGAGCATGGTCACAACGGCGAGGCGGGCGAAGAAGAGTTCGGCCGGATACGATTTGACGCGGCTTCTGATCGGCTCGGAAGGCACGCTTGGCATCATCACGTCGCTGACGCTGAAGCTCTACGGCATCCCGCAGGCGATTTCGGGCGGCGTCTGCCCGTTTCCGAGCGTGGAGACGGCGTGCCAGGCGGTCATCGCTACGATCCAGATGGGCATTCCGGTGGCGCGGATAGAACTGGTCAATGCGTTGCAGATGCGGGCGCTGAAGAACTATTCGAAGCTCGATTACCCCGAAAGCCCGTGCCTGTTCGTGGAATTCCACGGCAGCGATGCGGGGGTCGCCGAACAGGCCGAGACTTTCGGGGAGATCGCCGCGGAATTTGGAGGCGGGCCGTTCCTGTGGACCAGCGTGGCGGAGGAGCGGACGAAGCTTTGGAAGGCCAGGCACGAAGCCTACTGGGCGTCGCTGACGCTGCGGCCCGGGGCGAAGGGCCTGTCGACGGATGTCTGCGTGCCGATCTCGCGGCTGGCCGAATGCATCGCCGAGACGGAGGCGGACATCGCCGAGATGGGCCTGATAGCGCCGATCGTCGGCCATGTCGGCGACGGCAATTTCCATACGCTGGTGCTGATGGACGTCGACGACCCCAAGGAGATCGCGCTCGCCGAAAAATTCGTATCGCGGCTAAACATGCGGGCGATCGCGATGGAGGGCACCTGCACCGGCGAGCACGGGATCGGCCAGGGCAAGATGGGCTTTCTCGAGCATGAACTCGGCCACGGCGTCGATATCATGCGCACCATCAAGGCCGCTCTCGACCCGCAGAACATCCTCAATCCGGGGAAGATCTTGCCGGCCCCGTTGGGGTAGCCACGCTTGACCTGACTGCGGCTTGAGCCGAAGCTTTCGATGCGGTGGGCGATTTAAGGCGAGGACAGACAGATGGCGGTGTCGCGCAAGCAGGAAGAACGGGCGCTGAACAAAGACGAATGGCAGCTGGTGCAGAAGTCGCACCATCCGGCGGTGCAGGACCTGCCGGACGCCGAACTGCTCGGCCTGATCAAGTCGGTGCGCGAGAGGCGCGACCGGGCGCAGGCGGAGGCGCACAGGAAACGCCGCGAGATGCGCGGCAAGGCGGCGCCGAAGGGCGCTGAAGCAGCCGCCAAGGACCGAGGCACGCAAGCCAAGCTCGAAGTGCTCTCGATGAGCATGCGCCGGCTGAAGGGCGAGCATGAACGCAGGCGGCGCCTCGCCGCAAAGCTCGATCTCATCGAAAAGTCGCGCAATGCGCTGGCCCTGAAACAAAAGAAGGCCGGCAACGGCGCCGATTTCAATGCCCGCCACGCGCACCAGGGAATGCGCGCGGTGGAGAGCCGGAAGCGGAAGGACCTGGTCCGGCCGATGGAACGCGGACGGCAGCGCAAGGCTGCAGCGGTTGCGCAGGCAAAGCGCGACGCCCGCTAACTCACTGGAACGAGACCGGCCAGCACAACCCCGCCCCACAAGATGAGCGCGACCCCGGCGGCCTTGCCGATCCAGTGGCCGGCGGGGCTGAGCTTTTCGACCAGCACGAACAGCGCGATGCCGGCGATCCAGGCGACATTCATGACGCCGCCGACGAACAGCAGCAGCATCAGGAGCCAGCAGCAGCCTAGGCAGTAGAGGCCGTGTCGCAGCCCCATGGCGAAGGCGCCGCTCTTGCCGCTCCGCCAGTTGGTCATCACGAAATCAAGCGGCGAATGGCATTGGCGCAGGCACGCCTGCTTGAGCGGCGTCCACTGGTAGAGGCCGGCGCCGACCAGGATGATCCCGGCAAGCGCCGTGCTCGTCGTCTGCATCATCGGCGACAGCAGGGCTACGCGGTCGAAGCCGTATTGAAGCAGGACGGCGCCGATGCTGAAGCCTGCCCAGATGACGAGATAGCCAAACGCGAACAGGCTGGTCGGCCCGATCGTGCTCGCCCCGGCGCTGCGCTTGCGCGCGATGGAATCATAGAAGAGAAGCATCGGCACGGCGCTGGGCAGCATCATCGCCGTCATCATCGCCATCCACATGAAAAGCATCAGCACGGCGTAGCCGGCGGTCCAGACCGGCTCGGCCATCGGCATATCCATGCCAGGCATTTCCGGCATGGGCATGTCGACGCCCAGGAGCAGATAGGCCCATGAGGCGAGCACGACGCCCGCGACGATGGCAACGACAAGCGCCCGGTCGTGCCGGTGCAGCGCCGTCAGGAACGGCATCTTTGGCCCCTTCAGGCGGCGACGCCTTGCGGCGTCTGGACCACATGCGCCAGCGAGCTGTGCCGTCCGTTGGTCTCGAACTTGATCGCGCCCATGCTGCGGATGTTGGACGAGGCGATCTCCGCCATCCGGTGCTCGAAGCCCTCGGGCATGACGATCTGGGCGCGGTGCGGCTCTCCGGTCACCGGGTTCTTGATCGGCTCGACTTCGGTTTCGAGAACGCCGGGCACCACCATCCGCGCGGTGCGGCCGGCCATGTCGAAACTGAATTCGAACGGCGCGAAAATCGGCTCGTGCATCCTGGCGACAACGATGCTGACAATGTGGAACAGCGTTCCTTCCGCCGAGTTCTCGCCAGACAGGATGGCTGCCAGCGCGTTGCGCTGTTCGGGGCTGGCACGCTCGTCCAGGATCGGTTGGGCGTCGCCATTGCCTTCATGAAGCGGGCCGGGGAAATGGACGGTGACGGCGAAATGCAGCCCGTCCAGGCTGACATCGTTGAAATGGCCTTTCGTGATGCGCATGGCCACGAGGCCTTCGCATTCGCCGTTTGTCGGCCTCGCGTTGAAATCGCAGGGACAGCCGAACGCGCAATTACAATTCTTGAGCCACTCGCCTTCCAGTCTCCAGTCCGCGGATGCCATGATTTCCTCCCTGAAACCGGCCGAAAGCCGGACGAAGAAGAGTATCACGAATGAGCGCCCATGAATATTGATCGGGAGTTCTGACAGTGTATCGGTTTGAATTTCGGCTGAGGGTGGTGGGAAGGAGATCTTAACTCACCACCTCTCTGACGGCGCGTGCGCGCCAATTGTGGACATTGGAACGCCGCGCCGTGTGATTCAGAATGGCTTTTCGGCCTTGTCGGTGCGGTAGAGGCTTACGGCGACCTCTCGAGGTTTCCCGCGTGGCCCCTTCGCGACCCTGCGCCAGGCGTCCAGCGTGGTCTGGTCGCGCCAGCATTCAAAGAGATTGACGCGCTCCGGATCGACCGCGTCCGCGCTTATGGAGAAGTCGAGACAGCCGTCGTACGCCCTCGCGCGTTCGACCATGCCCCTGAAGGATTCCACGGCGCTGTCCCGCTTCTCAGCGTCGGTGCGGGTGTAGCCGGCTATGATGATCATTGGTCTGCTCCTTTGGGTTGGTGCCCTATTCCGGCGACACGCCGCCGTGCATGGTCTGGGATAGCGCCCCGCGAGGATCGCCGGTTCGCGATCGGAACGTCAGCCCCCCTTCACGTAGCCCAGACCCTCGACGATCTTTCCGTCCTGGACACGCATGATGTTGACGCCTCGAACCCGATCCGCCTCACGCTCGCTCCAGCGAAGCTGCCAGCGGATGATCCCGCGGTCGCCCATCGCCGAGATTTCCTCAGCTTTGAAGACAAGGTTGGCGGACGACGCGACGCCCTTCCAGAAAGTGAGGCAAGCCTCACGCCCTTCGTAGCGCGCTCCATCCGGGGCCGGCGCCGTATTTTCGAGAACACAGCCCTCGCCGATGAGATCATCGAGGTCTGCGGGGCGATGCTTCTCAAATGCGTTATGGAAGCGTTCCATAATTTCGCGGGTAACTTTGCTTTCGGTGGTCATTGTCTCACCTCATTGAGCCATGGAGCCGCCGTCGATCCCGAGCGCGTGGCCGATGATGAACTAGGCTCCGGTTGAACAAAAAACGACGGTGCTTGCGACTCTCAGCTGTCTTGTCGTCCTTGCCGAGGATTACTCAGGAAGGGGCGCCGACTGACCAGGTGTTTTGGCATAAGCCAGGGCTTCGACGATCCGACCGTCACGGACACGGATCAGGCTGACGCCGCGGACCGAGCCGCCGTCGCTGAAATGGAGCGCCAGCGGATGTTGGCTCGGTCGCCCATTACAAAGGTGTCTTCGACCTCGAAGTGGTTGACGCGGTCGGCCGCCATGGCCTGCCAGAACGCCAGATTTACGTCGTAGCCTTCGTAGCGCGTGCCATTCGGTGCCGGCTGAATCGACTCCATGACGCAATCCGGCGCGATCAGGTCCTCGAGGATCGCAGGGTCATGTTCCTGGAACGCTTGGTTGAACCGGCGGATGACTTCAGGTGTTTCTCTCGTTTCCATGGCGCTCTCCTATCCAGACAGGTCTGTCTGCCATTTGCAATATACAGACCTGTCTGTTATAGTCAAGCGATGAAGGCAAAAATTTCCCGTAGCCATCCCGAAGCAAGTCCCGCGCGTCGTCGTTTGCTCGATACCGCGACCCGGCTCTTCTACGAAGGAGGCATCCATGCCGTCGGCATCGACCGCATTATCGCGGAAGCCGGCGTGGCTAAGGCGACGTTCTACAATCACTTTCCGTCGAAGGATGAACTCGTCGTCGCCTATATCGAAGAGCAGGACCGACTCGGGCGGGCGGCAGTGGCAGCGCTGCCGAAACAGTCTCCTCGCAAAATGATCGCAGCTATCATGGGGCGTATCAGCGGGGCCGTGGTCGCGGGAGGTTGGCGGGGCTGTCCCTTCCTCAACGCAGCGGCCGAGTATCCCGACCCGACCAGCCTAGTGCGGCGGGCCATTGATGCGCGCCGCGTGTGGTATCACGACAGCCTTCGAGACCTTCTTGCAGCGGATGGCGATCCATCTCCTTCCGTCACCGCTTCCCTCCTCGTCGCCGTATCAGACGGCCTGCTGGAAAGTGCCTACCTGGATAATCCCGAAACGGTTCCCGCCCTTGTTCGGGAAGCCGTGGCAAGACTGCTCGACCGCCGTTGATTCGCAGTTCTACGAACGGCGATGAGCTTCATATCGATGGCACAACTGCCGCACGTGTCCGCCGCGCGGCTTGAAGGCGCCTCGCTTTGGGTCAGCACAGGACATGCCCAGGGCTATCGTTGAGCGGCAGCAACGGGTCCGTGAGCCGAAGTCCAACTTGAGACATTGCCGGGAACACCTCGGCAAATTTGCCACTTTATGCATGGACTGATGACGGTAGAGTGCAAACTCGTTTCCAATTCATCGCGAGGAACTGATTCTGGCGCGGCTTTTTGTCATTATCGGCGGGTTGATCGTGCTGGCGCTGACGGCGGCGCTCGTCGGGCCGTATTTCGTCGACTGGACATCCTACCGCGCCGATTTCGAGCGTGAGGCGAGCGCAATACTCGGCCGCAAGGTGACGGTGGAAGGGGACGCCAGTGCGCGGCTGCTGCCGTTTCCGTCGGTGACGTTCTCAGATGTTTCGGTCGGCGGTTCCGCCGATGCGCCGGCGATGACGATCGAGACATTCTCGATGGACGCCGAACTCGCGCCGTTCCTGCGCGGCGAGTTTCTGATTTTCGACATGCGCATGGTGCGGCCGAAGGCGACGGTGGAGGTCGCCGAGGATGGTACGGTCGACTGGACCGTGCGGCCTTCCGCGCCGTTCCGGGCAAGCCAGATATCGCTGGAGAAACTGACGGTCACGGAAGGCCAGATCGCCGTCCGGCACGCAGCCGGAGGGCGCACGCATCTTCTCTCAGAGATCAACGCGGAGATTTCGGCACGGTCCTTCGCCGGGCCGTGGCGCGCCGATGGAACGCTCAGGATCGACGGCATGCGCACAGCCCTGGCCGTGTCGACCGGCGCGGCCGACGAAACCGGCCAGATGCGGCTTCGCCTCAAGGCCGAGCCGCAACCCTATGGAATTGCGATAGAAACCGACGGAAACGTCACTCTCAAGCAAGGCGCGGCGGTCTATTCCGGCGCGTTCAGGATCGCAGGTGGCGCGGGCAAGGCCGAGAGCCTGCGAGGCGGCGACGGCCAGCCGGTGAAGGTCGGTGCGCTTGAAGGCGACCCCGGATACCGCATCAACGGGCAATTCACCTTCGACCACAAGCGGCTTGGCATAGACGAATTCCGCTTCGAGACCGGGCCTCTCGACAATCCCTACACGGCCGACGGAACGGCCTTCGTCGAGATCGGCGCGGAGCCGCGCTTCCTGATCGAGACTAGCGGCGCGCAGGTGCGCTTCGACGAGGCGGTCGGGGCGGAGGAGGGCGCGAAGCTGTCGCTGACGCAGCGCATCGCGGCGCTGGAGGCGGCGCTGACCGGCCTGCCGAGGCCGGCGATCCCAGGCGCGGTCAAGGTCGACCTGCCGGCCGTGGTGGTCGGCGACACGACGATCCGCGACGTGCGGCTGTCGGCCGAGCCGGCAGAAGGCGGCTGGACCCTGAAATCCCTGGGTGCGACCCTGCCTGGGCGGACGACGCTGGAAGCGGACGGTTTCCTGCGCACGGAAGGCGAATTCGGCTTCGACGGATCGCTGCTTTTGGCGGTCAACCAGCCCTCCGGCTTCGCCGCCTGGCTGGCCAAGGACGTCGACGACGCGATCCGGCGGCTTCCGGCGGCCGGGTTCAAGGCCGATGTCGAGATAACCAGGCAGCGCCAGCTTTTCGGCGATCTCGAACTGGTGCTCGGGAATGCCGTCTTCCACGGCGCGATCGACAGCCGCCAACCCCCGGACCTTCGGCCCTCCGTATTCCTCAAGCTCGACGGCGAGGCACTCGATGTCGACGGGCTGACCGCCTTCGCTTCGCTGTTCGTCAGCGACGATGGCGCCAACCGTTTCGCAAACCGCGACCTCGACTTCCAGATCAAGGCCGGGCCGGTGAGCGCCGGCGGCCTGACGGCGGAGACCATCGACACCGCGCTTCGCCTGCGCAGCGGCGTGCTCGAAGTCGACCGGCTGGCGATCGGCGGGCTGGCCGGCGCCTCCGTGAGCGCGACCGGCACGATAAAGGGTTTTCCAGAAAACCCGTCCGGCAATCTCGACGCCTCCATAGTGGCGGTCGACCTGGCGCCTTTGGTGTCGCTGGCCGCTGCCCGCTACCCCGGCAATCCGCTGCTCGCAGGGCTCGACAGGCGAGCCGCAGCCTATCCGGGCCTGCTTGCCGACACCCGCATCGACCTGATCGCAAGCGCCCTCGGCAAGGACGAAGGGGCGACGGGACTGGCGGTGAGCGTTCAGGGGGATACCGGCGGATCGGCGATTTCGGGCACCGTATCGGGCTCGGGAAGGGCCGACGCGATCGGCGAGGGCGAGGTTTCGCTGTCGTTTTCGGCGCGAAACCAGGATTCCACACTGCTGGTAGCGCTCGCCGGCCTGCCCGCGCTGCCGCTCGGCGTGATCGGGCCCGGCGATATGACGCTTTCGGCCAAGGGCAAACCGGCCGCCGGCATGGAAACGACTTTCAGCCTCTCGGCGGACGATTTTCTGGCGCGTTTCGAAGGCACATCCAGCTTCGGCGGCGAGGGTTTTGCGGCAAAGGGCAGGGCCGAACTCGACAGCGCGGATCTGGAGCCATGGCTGATGACCAGCGGCGTGGCTTTGCCTGGCATGGGCATGGGCATGCCGGTTTCGCTGGCTGCGGAAGCCGACTATGCCGGCGAATTGCTGGTGCTTGCCGGCCTCATCGGGACTCTCAACGAGAATTCCGTTTCGGGCGACGTCAACGCCAAGATCGGCGGCGGGCTGCCGCATCTGACGGGCGCGCTGGCGCTCGATGCGCTGGACCTCGAGCCGGCGGCCGCCATGGTGCTCGGCGAAGGCTCCATCGTGGCCGAGGATGGACCCTGGTCGTCGGTGCCTTTTCGGCAGGAAACCTCGGCGCCCTTCACTGCGGAAATGGACATTTCGGCGGCGACGCTTTCGGCGGGCGCCGCGGCCAGCGCCTATGAGGCCAGCCTGGCGCTCCGCCTCGACGAGCGAGGCTTGCGGATATCGGACCTCAAGGCCAAGCTGGCCGGCGGCGACCTCGCGGGCCTTCTCGAACTCAAGAACGATGGCGGCACCGGCCTGTTTTCGGGGCAATTGTCGCTCGGCGGAGCTGATCTCGAACTTGCGCTGCCGGGCGCCGGGCTGTCGGGAGCGGGCGATTTCTCGGCCGCCTTGTCGGCGAGCGGCAAGTCCGTCGGCGGCATGATCGCGGCCCTGTCCGGGTCGGGCACGGCGGCGCTGAGGGAATTCACGGTCGCCGGCCTCAACAGCCGGGCTTTCCCGGCTTTCATTGCCCGGGCCGATGCCATCGGCCGCGACATCGACGCTGACCGGACAGCGGCATTTGCCCCGGAGATCGCGGCGGGCGGCAGCTTCCCGGCGGCGGGAACCGAGATTGCCTTCACCGTGGCCGGCGGCATCGTCAGGGCGCCGCCGATAAGTCTCGAAAACCCGGATGCGACCGTGACGGCCGATCTTCGCGCCGATCTCAATACGCAAATCGTCGTGGCGGACGGCGAGATCGCCTACCGGCCGGGCGACGAGGCGCTGGCCGGATCCGAGCCGTCGCTGCGGTTCAGCCTGGAAGGCCGCCCCGGCGAGGCAAAGCCCATATTCGACAGCGGCCCGCTGGCGCAGTTCCTGACGCAGCGGGCGCTGGAGCGCGAGCAGGCGCGTGTCGAGGCTATGCAGGCAGCACTTCTGGAGAAGCAGCGACTGCGGCGCGAGGTGCGCTACTATGCGGCGCTGCAAACCGAACGCGAGCGCGCGGCCGAACGGGCGCGAGTGGCGGAGGAAGCGCGCGTGAAGGCTTTGACGGAGGCGGCAAGGGCGGAGGAAGAGGCGCGGCTGAAGGCCGAAGCCGAAGAAAAGGCAAGGCGCGAAGCCGAGGCCAAGGCCAAGGCGGAAACCGAGGCCCGGCTGAGGGCCGAGCAGGCTGCCCGGCAGGCGCTGGAAGCGGCCAGGCACGCTGCGGAGGAAAAGGCTCGCCTTGACGCCGAACGGCAGGCGAATCGCGCACGCGAGATCTGGCGGACGCCGCCTCCTGAACCGCAGGCCAACGAGACGCCTCCAGCGGCTCCGACCGGGAAGCTCGAGCCCTTTGCGCTCAAGGAGTTTTTCAAGTCGCTGGAGAGCTCGGAGTAGCTTTTTTTTCAGAATTTTTGGACCGCCGGGCGCCGGCTTTCTGGCCGGATTTTGCGGAACATCCGCCATATGAAAACGTTCCAAATTAGGGGTCGCCGGACCAACAGCGCGGCGACCTATCGAACCGGAAAACAAGGAGAAAAGCCATGCACAACCGCGACCTGGCGCCTTGGACGCGGTCCCGCGGAATCGCTCCATTGGCGCGCGATCCATTCACCTCGTTCCGACAGCAGATGGAGCGGCTGTTCGACGATTTTCTGGCACCGATCGAGGCTCCCGCCCTCGCGGCCGGCCAGGATGGCGGCGTATGGCCGAGCGTCGACGTCGACGAGACCGACAAAGCCTACAAGGTGACCGCCGAACTGCCGGGTCTCGAGCAGAAGGATGTCGAAGTCACCCTGCGTGACAACGCGCTGATCATCAGCGGCGAAAAACGGCGGGAGCATAAGGAAGAAGATGGCGGCCGGAGCTATGCCGAACGCAGCTACGGCCGTTTCATGCGCTCAATCCCGCTGGACACGGAGGTCGATGCCGACAAGGTTCAGGCGAAGTTCAAGAACGGCATCCTGGCCGTCGAATTGCCGAAGAACCCTGCCGCCAAGGACAAGACGCGCCGTATCGAGGTGAAATCGTAACAGACGCTCGCGTTTAGTCCGAGCAGTCATACCCACAGCCGCCGCGAATCTGTCGCGGCGGCTGGCTGGCCATTGGCCTGTTATTTCTTCGCCGATTTGCGTTTTGCCTTCTCCAGCACAAACAGCCGAAGCGCTGAGGACAGGTTCGCCTCACGTGGACGCTGGACATCGATCTCGGCGATCAGTGCCGCGAGTGGGATTTGCCGCTCGGCCGCGATGGTCAGGAGTTCGTCGTAAAAGGGCTGTTCGAGCGAGTAGCTGGTGCGGTGGCCGCGGATCGAGACCGAACGCTTGTGCACCAGGCTCACGCGTCGCCGTCTCCGGCCGGGCGTTCGCGGCGGTGGCCTTCGACAAAGGTTTGGGATTTCCGTTCAGCTTCGGCGTCGCGGGCCTTTCCGGCCTTGCTGCGTCCATGGAGGGCGCGATTCTGCTCGGCGATGCGCTCTTTGTGGGCGCGCGCCTTCTGCTTTCGCACTTGCCGAAGGCTGACGATTTCCGCCATCGCTATTTCTTGCGGAAGGAGTCGAGCGAAACGACGTCGGCACCTTTTGCCGGACCAGCTTCTGCCGCTGCTGCGTCCTTCACCGCCTCGGCTGCCTTTTTCTTGGGCTCGGTCTTCTTCGCTCCGGCGCCCGGCGCTGCTTCGAGCTTCGGCGGCGGGGCCTGTTCGGCTGCTGGCGCCGCGTCTTCAGACTTCACGTCGAATTCAAGCTCGAAATTGACCGACGGGTCATAAAAGCCGCGCACGGCCGAGAAGGGGATTTCGAGCTTCTCGGGCACGTCGGAGAAAGACAGGCCGATCTCGAAGCCGGTTTCCGAGACTTTCAGGTCCCAATACTGGAACTGCACGACGATAGTCATCTGCTCGGGGTAGCGCTCCCGCAGGCGGCTGGAAATGCGCACGCCCGGCGCGCCGGTCAGGAAGGTGATGAAGAAATGGTGGCTGCCGGGGAGGCCGGTGCGCGCGACTTCCGCCAGGACCTTGCGCATGACGCCGCGCAACGCCTCCTGGGCAAGAATGTCGTAGCGGATGTGGTCCTCGGCCATATTGGAAGCGGTTCCGGTGAATCGTCAGCCCTACCTCTAATGAAGCTTCGCGCTGCCGTAAACTGGATATAGGTCGGTGGCGTGGACGCGCCAACGCGCAAGCGGCGTCGGGCGCCTACGAGTTGCGGTTTTCAGGCCGAATCCGCTCTCACGGGGCAGGGGAAGAGGCGGCTGTGGCCTGTGGCCGACGGCCATACGCGCGCAGAAAAGTCCGCACCGCATTGGTCGCGGCGCTAGCCACTTCCTCATCGGTGGGTGTGGTGCCCAGCATCAGGGACATATGCAGGTCGGCGTTGACCAGCGCCAGAAACTGGCGCGCCGCCACGTCCGGATCGTCCATTTCCAGGTACCCCGCATGGGCGAGGCGGGCGAAACGCGCCGCGAGCGCCGCCCATGTCTTGCCGGGACCGTCGGAACGCCAGGCTTCGAAGAGTTCCGGATAGCGCTCGCCTTCGGTCTGGATCAGCTTGCGCAGGAACTTGCCGTCGCGGTTGCACATGCAATTCCGGTTAAGCCGCATCGCGAACTGGACAAGGTCGGCCTCAAGATCACGCGGCTGGTCCGGAAAGGTGGCGAGCGTGGCGAACACGCCGGCATTGGCGCGCTCGGTGATTTCGCGAACGACGGCGACGAAGAGGTTTGCCTTGTCACCATGATGATTGTAGACCGTCTGGCGCGATACGCCGGCCTCCGCCGCGATCATGTCGATGTTGGCGCCGCTAAACCCTTCCCTGCAGAACACGTTGGCCGCTGCGTCCAAAATCGAGACGCGCTTCGCCAGATGTCCGCGCTGGGCGGTTGGATCGAAGACCATGATGTCAGCTGCTGTCATGAAAACAAGATAGTCGTGATTGACAATTTAGACAAGACTGTCTAATTTTCTGGATATTATCCGCTGCTGTAACCGCTGGAGGAGTCGGTTGCGGGAGCATGGAAGCTTTACCCAAGCGCGAGCGCTTGCGGGCAATTGGTCACTCGATCCGAAAGAATCAAGTCATGACATCCAACTTCCTCCGCACGGCGGTCATTCTCGGCCTGTTGTCAGCCATCGGTCCTTTCGCCATCGATATGTATCTGCCCGCGCTGCCGACGATCGGGCAGGATCTCGGCGCCGGCACAGTGGCTGTGCAGATGAGCCTCCTGGTGTTCTTCCTCTCGATGGGTTTCGGCCAGATCGTGGTCGGGCCGATTTCCGACATGGTGGGGCGTAAGGCGCCGCTCTATTTCGGCCTGGCGCTGTTCGTCGCAGGCAGCATCGGCTCCGCGCTGGCGCCCGACATTGGCTGGCTGATCGCCTTCCGGTTCATCCAGGGCTTTGGCGCCTGTGCCGGCATGGTGGTGCCGCGCGCCGTGGTGCGCGACCTGCACACCGGAACCGAAGCGGCGCGGCTGATGTCGCTCCTGATGCTGGTGTTCTCGATCTCGCCGATCCTGGCGCCGCTGACCGGCAGCTTCATCATCGAGGGGTTCGGCTGGCGCGCCGTGTTCTGGGCGGTGACCATCGCCGCGCTGATAGCGGTCGTGCTTCTCGCCTTCGGTCTGAAGGAAACGCGTCCGGCCGGCCACCGGGTCGGCAGTTCGTTCGGCAGCGCGCTTGCCGGCTACAAATTCCTGATGGGCGACCGCAATTTCCTCGGCCTGACCTTCATCGGCGGCTTCGGCATATCGAGCTTCTTCGTCTACCTGGCGAGTTCGTCCTTCGTGCTGATCGATCATTACGGCGTGTCGCCGGCCGTCTACAGCGTGTTCTTCTCCATCAACGCAGTCGCCTTCTTCGCGATGTCGCAGATGACGGGCATGCTCTCGGAGCGCTATGGACTTAGGCGGGTGGTGCGCGTCGCCGTTTCCGGCTACGCCACGGTCATGGTCGTCCTTCTGGCCACGATGGCGTCGGGCATGGACCAACTCGCCGTGATGGCGGCGCTGCTCTTCGTCGGCTACGGGTTCCTCGGCCTCGTCATTCCAACCACCTCTGTGCTGGCGATGGAAGACCATGGCGAGATCGCAGGGACGGCCTCGGCGCTGATGGGAACACTGCATTTCGCCACCGGCGCTGTCGCGATGGCGGTGGCCGGCGTCTTCTTCGACGGTACCCCGCTCCCCATGGTGATCGGCATCGCAACATGCGCGGCGATCGCCTTCGGGCTGACGCAACTCACGCTAGGCCGTGGCCGCGAGGTGGCGGAGGCGGCAGAGTAGAACACTAAAAAGGCCGGGGAAACCCGGCCTTTTTATTAGTCGTAGACTCATAAGCGCGCAGCGACAGCCGGATTGAGGCGAGTTGGACCATAGCGAGGAAGTTGGCCGCGAGTTGTCGTAGCGGGTGGCGACCCGGCGGAAATACTTCAGCTTGGAGGGTCGACGTCGTAGGCTTTGTCAGCCAAGACGATGGTACTCGGGCCGAGGTGGTCCAGCAACCGATCGGCGATCTGCCCGTCATGTCTGGCCGGCGGTTAGACCGAGCCGGATCGGGAGCCCTTGCGCGTCAACGACGACATATATCTTGGTCGTGAGCCCGCCGCGCGATCGACCGAGACAATGATCTGGCCCCCCTTTTGCCGTCGCAGCCTGCTGGTGGGCGCGAACGGAGGTGCTGTCGATCATCTGGATCTCGCCGTCGTGCGTAGCTGTGATACTCTCCATCAGTCGGCCCCACACGCCTGCCTTCCGCCATCGGTCATTCACAGATTTAAGGTGATGGAAGCTACGCCCCTTGGCGCCAATCGTCCGGAGCGCGCCGCTTCCCCAGGCCCTCCCATTTCGACAAGTCTAGTTGACGGGAAAGAGCGGATCGATCGTCATTGTCTGCTCTCCGGCGCGTAATGGAGGATGACAACACCTGACTTGAGCGTCCTCGTCTCCAGATGCTTCAGGGCTATCCGGTTCGGGCCGCCCTTGAAGAGCGGCGTGCCTCTCCCGAGAATGACGGGGTTGATCCCGAGGTGATACTCGTCGATCAGCCCGTGCTCCATCAGGGTCGCCGTGAGGTCGGCGCTGCCGAACACGAAGATGTCTCCGCCGTCCCTGGTCTTCAGCTTGGAGACTTCTTCCGCGACATTGCCGTTGAAGAGCTTCGTGTTGTTCCAGTTGGCGCTTTTCAGCGTGCGCGAGAAGACCACCTTCTCGATCTTGTTCATGAAGTCCGCGATCCAGCCTTTTTCGGACGGCCAATAGGCTGCCATGAGCTCGTAGGTCACGCGGCCGAAGATCAGCGTGTCGGCCTTTTCCTGGGTCTCACGAATGTAGTTTTCGAGTTCTTCTTCGAAGACGAACCAGCTGATGTCCCTATCCGGACCTTCGAAGAAGCCGTCGACGGTCACCATGTCCCATATGATCAGTTTTCTCATAGAACCCTCCTCTTCGTGTATCCCTTTGTGAATTCTCGGCCTATCCCGCGAAGCGGAAGCGCATGTTGGTGATCTGCCGCGCTTCCGAGACCTCGGTCTTCTCCAGCCTGACCGGCTCCATGCCCTTCTGACTGAAGAGGCGGATGCCGTCGCCGATGAGGACTGGCGCGATGAGGACCTCTTCCACAAGCTCTAATTCGAGCCGACGGGAAGTCGCAGCATTTCAGCGGGATGCGACGAAGCGTTCCAGTTTGCCCAGGGTTTGCAATCCCAGTTCCACGGCGCCAAAGGCCTTCGCGTCCTGGAACTCGGCAGCCGTGCTGAATACCATGCCCAGCGTTACCTTCGTTGCCCCGTCCTGATCCTCGAACGAGGCCCAGGCGTCGGCATGTTTCGGCCCGTTCTCGCCCCAATGCAGCGTATAGCCGATCCTCTCCTCGGGCCGGACCACGTTATAGAGATGGTGGTTGGGGAAGGCCGTGCCGTCAGGCGCGATCATGTCGAATACCCATTCGCCGCCCGCGCGCAGATCGATCCTTTTCGTGCGACAGGAAAAGCCTTCCGGCCCCCACCATTGCGGCAGCGTTTCAGAGTTCATCCAGGCGCCCCACACGATCGATCGCGGCGCCTGAATCACCCGCTGCAGCACCATGGTCCGTTCAGCCGCGCCCGTGAGGTTGTCCAGACCGGCGCCGAAGCCTTCCCGATAGCCTGCCTCCATGTCCTCCCCCAGCGAGGAAAGCTGCACCGTCACGACCAGCCGGCTGCGTTCCTGCGTGCCCGAGATATCCGCCGTCACCAGCGCGACCGATTGCGTCACGCCTTCGGATGAGATCACCTCGTAGTTCACGCTGCACAGCGCCGGCTGCAACACCAGCCAGCCGCACTCGCAGCGGATGTCCGGATGGCCCTCTACCTTGCAGAGCGAGACCTCGCGTCCACCCACCCTGGTGTCGGCCTCCAAGAACTCCACGGTGACCGAGGGCGATGGCGCAGCCCAGATCGCCCGCGCGGCCGGGGCCGTCCATGCCTCCCACAGCACGGCCAATGGCGCGGCCACGTCCCGTTCGAAGGTGAGCGTCGCAAAGCGGCCCTTCCTGTCATCAGGCACCGGACGGGTCGCACTGTTTGCAGCGAGGTTCTGTGTCATTCTTCGCTTTCCTTCATCACATTCATAACAAATTCATCCAACCGGTCGAGCCGGGCCGCCCAGATGGCCCGCTGTTCATCGAGCCACGTCCGCACCGGGTCCAGAGCCTCGGGTACGATGGCGCAGGTGCGTATCCGCCCGTCCTTGGACGTGGTTATCAATCCCGCTTCCTCCAGCACGGAAAGGTGCCGCATCACCGTGGGCAGTCGCAGTCCCGTGGGGCCAGCCAATTCCGTCACCCGCGCAGGTGTTTCGGCGAGCCGGGTCAGGATCGACCGGCGGGTCGGATCAGCGAGCGCGTGGAAGAGCAGCGAGAGATCAAGATCATGCTTAGCCATGTCGCTAACTATCGCACGTTCTGCAGTGGCGCAAGCGAAAACTTCGTCAAGTTGCTAAGTTTTCCGCCTAAGCGCGCCGAGCTTTTAGAGCAGCGGCTTCTGTTGCTGGGCTCGCTGAAAAAGTCGTTCGCAGCGATGCTCGCACAGGCCAATGCCTGCAATCGAAGACAAAAGCCGCCAGTCCGCTTTCCATACCCATCTCGGTCAATCCTGATTTATGGGTTCACGTCTCTGTTGCCGGAACGCCGAATCTCGCAGATCACGAAATCGACCCGTTCCTCGACCGGCGCGCAGGGAACCTCAACCAGGTCGTAGCCGCAGCCCGAGTAAGTTTCGACCATTGCGCGATAAGTGCGTTCGGCCTCGTCGAAATCCTGCTTGCGCTCGCCGTCCTGCCGGAAGATCTCGGGCCAGGGCGGCATAATGAAGACGCGGCGGTTGTAGCGGTAGAGATCGCAGGCGCGCCGCAAATGGTCCGGCGCCGGCAGTCCGGTTAGCCGCAGATAACCGGCGACATCCGGCACGCCGCGGTCGAAGAAGACGATGCCCGGCTCTTGCTGGGCCATGTCGTATGAGCGCATTTCCCAGGAAAGCATCGCTTCGGCAAAAAGAGCCGGATCATTCCATGGCAAAGCCGGACCGGATATCGCGGCCTGATGTTTGATGATCGCGCGTCCGGCTTCGATGGATGCCGAGAAGCCGGCCGCCTGCAAGCCTTCGATCAGGCTGGTCTTGCCCGATCCGGGGCCGCCGGTCAGAACGAAGAATCGATCGGAACCGCTGTGCATGCCTGTCTCCAGATATGTAAGGAATGGCGCAAGGCTCCCACGGCAAGCGCAAGATGCTCTGCACATCGCGGCCGCGGTCGAGACCCAAATGGGAAAGGAAGGGGAGGGAGAAATGGAGGTTTCTGTTGCCAGGTACCTCCGAACCCCGCCTAGAAGTGCGAACCCCTAGGACTTGATTTGAAGCTATCGCACCGCATTAAGCGGCGAGACGTGCTTCCGCATAGTTGTCGTTTGCAACTACTGAGTTAGCCCGATAACGGTGGTACAATGCCGGGCAAAAGTACGATCTTTACACCTTCGTCGATCCTATTTCGCCCCCATCAGAAACCGCTCCAGAAAGCGGTTTTTGGTGGAGGCGCCGGGTACCGCCCCCGGGTCCGAACGGCTTATTACATCGTCTGTTTATCGCCATAGCCGGTCAAAGCCGGCTCGATGAATATAGGAAGCCCCGGGTGAAAATGGAAGACCGCAATGGCGGCAATCGGCAATATGCCATATGCGCCGGATTTGACGTCGGCTATGATCGCCGAAACCTCGAATCGAAGCGGCAGCGATGCGTGAATATCTCGACCTCTTAAGCCATGTCCTTGAAAACGGCTCCGACCGCAGCGATCGCACCGGCACCGGCACGCGCTCGGTCTTCGGCTACCAGATGCGCTTCGATCTCGCGCAGGGCTTTCCCGTCACCACGACCAAGAAACTGCACCTGAAGTCGATCATCTACGAGCTTCTGTGGTTTTTGGCCGGCGACACCAACATCAAATATCTCAATGACCACGGCGTCACGATCTGGGACGAATGGGCCGACGAGAACGGCGATCTCGGCCCGGTCTACGGCAAGCAATGGCGGTCATGGCCGGCGCGGGATGGCGGCGAGATCGACCAGATTGCCAATCTTCTGAACCAGTTGCGGACAAATCCTCATTCGCGGCGGCTGATCGTTTCGGCATGGAACCCGGCCGAGGTGGACGCGATGGCGCTGCCGCCATGCCACTGCCTTTTCCAGTTCTACGTCTCAGACGGAAAGCTCTCGTGCCAACTCTACCAGCGTTCGGGCGACATTTTTCTCGGCGTGCCCTTCAACATCGCCTCCTATGCGCTTTTGACGCTGATGGTGGCGCAGGTGGTGGGGCTGAAGCCCGGCGACTTCGTCCACACGCTGGGCGATGCGCATCTCTACTCGAACCATTTCGAGCAGGCGCGCGAACAGCTTCGGCGCACGCCGAAACCATTGCCGACCATGTGGATCAATCCCGAGGTGAAGGACCTGTTCGCCTTCCGCTACGAAGATTTCCGGCTCGAGAATTATGTCGCCGACGCGACCATCCGCGCGCCGATCGCGGTGTGACGATGGACATCGCGATCTATGTCGCCATTGCCGAAAACGGTGTGATCGGCCGCGAGGGCGGATTGCCATGGAGGCTGTCGAGCGATCTGACGCGCTTCAAAGCCGACACGATGGGCAAGCCGATCGTCATGGGCCGCAGAACCTGGGAGAGTTTTCCGCGACGCCCGTTGCCCGGCCGGCTGAACATCGTGGTGACGCGCGATCCGGCATATCGGGCCGAAGGCGCCGAGACCGTGCCTTCGTTCGACGACGCGATTGCGCTCGCAAGGGCGCGCGGCCGCTGCATGCCCGGCGCCGATGAAATCTGCGTGATCGGCGGCGGCGAAATTTATCGTCAGGCGATGCCGCTGGCCGATCGCCTCCATGTGACGCATGTTCTGGCCAAGATCGACGGCGATACGCTGTTTCCCGCAATCGATCCGCACGTTTGGCGATCTGTTCGCTCCATCGACGTGCCGGCGGGGGAGAAGGACAGCCATCCGACGCGGTATACTGTTTACGAGAGGCGCCGCGACGTGCATTGAAGCCGGATCGGGGCTGCATGACACCGAAATCGCCGGCTTACGCGGCGGTTGCGTTGAAAGCGCGCCTTCGTGACCCTATAGAAGGATCAGGCAACGCGCGCCGGCGAACACAGCCGCGCTGAGACTTCGGAACTGAAAGGACTTTCATGCCCTGGAATAATCAGAGCGGTGGCGGCGGCGGCCCGTGGGGCGGCGGCGGCAATAGCGGGGGGCCGTGGGGCCAGGGTCCGCGCCCGAGCGGCCCGCAGGGATCACCGCCCGATCTCGAGGACATCATCCGCCGCGGTCAGGACCGGCTGAAGAACGCGCTGCCTGGCGGCGGCGCGGCAAGCCCGGCCCTGTTCGGGCTGATCGCGCTTGCCCTGCTCGCTTTCTGGGTGTTCCAGTCCGTCTATACGGTGCAGCCGGACGAAATGGCGGTCGAACTGCGCTTCGGCAAGCCGAAGGAAGAACTGTCCGGTCCGGGCCTGCATTTCCATTGGTGGCCGATCGAAACCGTCGAGATCGCCAACACCGCCGAAAAGCTGGTCGACCTCGGCGAAGTCCGCGGCAGCACATCGTCCGGGCTGATGCTGTCGGGCGACCAAAACATCGTCGACGTGAAGTTCTCCGTCGCGTATCAGGTTTCCGATCCCAAGGCCTATCTGTTCAATGTCGCCGACGCGGACGAGATGGTGCGCCAGATCGGCGAAAGCGCCATGCGCGAGGCAGTCGGACGCAGGCCGGCCCAGGACATTTTCCGCGATGACCGCCAAGGCATAGCCGACGCGGTGCGCGGGATTATCCAGGGCACGCTCGACGCCTATGGCGCCGGACTAAATATCAACGCCATCTCGATCGAGGATGCGGCGCCGCCGCGTGAAGTGGCTGACGCCTTCGACGAGGTGCAGCGCGCCGAGCAGGACGAGGACCGCTTCGTCGAGGAATCCAACCAGTATTCCAACCAGAAGCTGGGCCAGGCACGCGGCGAGGCGGCGCGGGTCCGCGAAGATGCTGCCGCCTACAAGAACCGTGTCGTGCAGGAAGCCGAAGGCGAGGCGCAGCGCTTCATCTCGGTCTACGACGAATATGCCAAGGCGCCCGATGTGACGCGCCAGCGGCTGTTCATCGAAACGATGGAGAAGGTCCTGAAGGATTCCAACAAGGTCATCATCCAGCAGGGCGAAAACGGGCAGGGCGTCATTCCCTATCTGCCGCTGCCGGAACTGCAAAAGCGCGCGCCGGCCCCCGCTGCGGCCGCGGAAGGAATTAACTGATGGCCAACCGTCTTCCCATCATCGGCGTCATCGTCGCCGTAATCCTGCTCCTGATCTATTCGTCGATCTTCGTGGTCAACGAGCGCGAACAGGCCATCGTTCTCCGCTTCGGCGAGATCGTCGACGTGAAAACCGAACCGGGCATCTATTTCAAGGCGCCGTTCGGCATGTTCGAAGCCGACAACGTCCAGATCATCGAGGACCGGGTGCTTCGCTTCGACCTCGACGACATCCGCGTCCAGGTCTCGGGCGGCAAGTTTTACGAAGTGGACGCCTTCGTCGCCTACCGCATTGCCGATCCGCGCACATTCCGCCAGACCGTGTCGGGCAGCATACAATTGGCCGAGCAGCGGCTCAGGACCCGCCTCGACGCGGCGTTGCGCCGCGTCTACGGCGTACGCGGCTTCGAGGCGGCTCTGTCGGAAGAGCGCGCCTCCATGATGACCGAGGTGCGCGACCAGCTTCGCCCCGACGCGACTTCGCTCGGGCTGGAGATCGAGGATGTCCGCATCCGCCGTACCGACCTGACGGCCGAGGTGTCGCAACAGACCTACGACCGGATGAAGGCGGAACGCCTTGCCGAGGCCGAAAGGCTGCGGGCGCGCGGCCGCGAAGCCGCGGCGCGAATCCGGGCGCGGGCCGACCGCGAGGTGATCGAGACGGTCGCGGAAGCGCGCAAGGAATCCGAAATCCTGCGAGGCGAGGGCGAAGCGGCGCGCAACGCCATATTCGCCGACGCCTTCCAACGCGATCCGGATTTCTTCGAGTTCTACCGCTCGATGATCGCCTACGCGGCAGCGCTCGATCCGGCGGGCACGACGATGGTGCTGTCGCCTGATTCGGAGTTCTTCCGGTTCTTCCGCAACCCGGCGGGCGCGGCGCCGGGCTCGGCTCCAGCGGGCGGCGGTAACGGCACGCCGGCGCCGGAAACGAACGGAGCCGCGACAGGCGCAACGCAACCGAACGGCGCGGCAGGCACGGGCCAGTAGCCGCCAATGGCCGATTTCCTCGCCGCGCTGGGTCTGGTCCTGGTCGTGGAAGGCTTGGTCTACGGAGGATTTCCCGCGCTTGCCAAGCGGCTGGCGTCGGAGGTTTTGGCAACACCCGAAAGCGCGCTTCGGGTCGCCGGTCTCGCGGCCATCGCCATCGGGGTCGGCGTGGTTTGGATGGTGCGCGGGTAACGCAAGTTTGTGGCCCGGACCGTAGGCAAGGCCGCAAACACGCCTTATTTCTTCAGAACATGGCGTGTCTGCCCAGGGGCGGCACGGAATTTTTCGAAACACCGGAGGCATTTTTCAATGGCGACCAAGATTATCCTGCCCGCGGTGCGAAGAATCCTGCTCTCAGCCGTCGCAGCTGCTTTTGCAGGCGCGGTTGCGGCTCCATCCATCGTCGCGCCGGCGCTGGCGCAGACGCAGGCGCCAACCCAGCCGGCGCCGGCGCCGCAGACGCCGCCGCAGCAACTGCCGGCGCAGCCGCAGGGGCAGGGACCGGCCTCCGTCGCCGACCTGGCCGAAGGCCTGCTTGGCGCCGTTGTGAACATCTCGACCTCTCAGAACGTCAAGGGCGCGGAAAGCCCCGACGCGGTGCCAATGCCGGAACTGCCGGAAGGCTCGCCGTTCCAGGACTTCTTCGACGAGTTCTTCAAGGATCGCGGCGGCAATGGCGGAGGCCCCGGCTCGCAGAGAGTGCAGTCGCTCGGTTCGGGCTTCGTCATCGATGCCGAGAAGGGCATCGTCATCACCAACAACCATGTGATCGCCGACGCCGACGAGATCGAAGTCAACTTCTCCGACGGCTCGAAGCTCAAGGCTGAACTCGTCGGCACCGACACCAAGACCGACATCGCGGTGCTCAAGGTCGACCCGACACTGAAGAAGCTGACAGCGGTCAAGTTCGGCGATTCCAACAGGATGCGGATCGGCGACTGGGTCATGGCGGTCGGCAACCCGTTCGGACTCGGCGGCACAGTGACGGTGGGCATCATTTCGGCCCGTAACCGCGACATCCAGTCCGGCCCGTACGACGACTTCATCCAGACAGACGCCGCCATCAATCGCGGCAATTCCGGTGGACCGCTGTTCAACATGCAAGGCGAGGTGGTCGGCATCAACACCGCCATTATTTCCCCGTCGGGCGGCTCGATCGGCATCGGCTTCTCGATCCCGTCGGAACTGGCCATCGGCGTGGTCAGCCAACTGGCGGAATTCGGCGAGACGCGCCGCGGCTGGCTCGGCGTGCGCATCCAGCCAGTCACCGACGAGATCGCGGAAACCCTCGATATGAAGGTCGCCAAGGGCGCGCTGGTGGCCGGCGTCATCAAGGGCGGACCGGTCGACAACGGCACGATCCTGCCTGGCGACGTGATCATCAAGTTCGACGGCAAGGACGTCGACGAAATGCGCGACCTGCCGCGCGTGGTGGCCGAAAGCCCGGTCGGCAAGGCGGTCGACGTGGTGGTCGTGCGCAAGGGTGTGGAGCAGACGGTGAAGGTCACGCTCGGCCGGCTCGAGGATGGCGAGAAGCTCGCCGAGAGCGCGGAAGGCCAACCCGAAGAGGAAGGCGAGGCCGTGGCCTCGGCGACCGTGCTCGGCATGACCATCGGCGAGCTTAACGACGAAGCGCGGACCAAATTCGGCATCGGAGCCGACGTATCGGGCGTCGTCGTCACCGAAGTGGCGACCGATTCCGCCGCTGCCGAGCGCGGCATTCTCGCCGGCGAGGTCATTACCGAGATCGCGCAGGAATCGGTGTCGTCACCAAAGGATGTGATGGACCGCATCGACACGCTGAAGGAGCAGGGCCGCAAGAACGCGCTGTTGATGCTGGCGTCCAAGACCGGCGAGTTGCGCTTCGTGACGATCCGGATGGATTGAATCTTAGGGAGTGCCTCGGTGGAAATCCGGCGGTCTATGCGCCTGCTTTAGCCAGGTCGAAATGCCATCCGGCGGTGCTCGATGAGCCATTTCTTCGCCTCGCAGCGCCTGATCGCTCGCAGCTTCACTCCGCTCGATCTCGACGACTTCGTCGCAATGCGCGCCGAGCCCGAAGTTGCCCGCTTTCAAAGCTGGGAGAGCTTCACTGAGGATGACGGACGCGCATTCCTGGAATCGAACGCGCTGCGCAGCCCGGGCGAGCCGGGATGGTTTCAGTTTGCGCTGGAGCGCAAGGACGATCGACAGTTCGTAGGCGATTGCGGCCTCAAGACATTCGAGACCGATAATCGACTGGCGCAGATCGGGTACACGATAGGGCGGCAACATTGGTGCCAGGGTTACGCTCAGGAAGCTGTGCGCAGCCTTATCGAATACGCCTTCTCCAATTTCCCTATTCACCGCATCATTGCGTCTGTCGATCCGCGCAACGTGGCTTCTGTCCGCGTCCTGGAAAAATCCGGCTTCGTGAAAGAAGCCCATTTCCGGCAGTCTGAGTGGTTCAAAGGCGCTTGGGCAGACGACGCGGTCTACGCGGTGTTATCCACCGGGCGCGATGATGAGCCCATCTGCTTCTAAAAGGCAGTGAACTGGCGCGCATGCAATATGGATTGCCGGATCAGTCAGCCGACCGCTTTTTTCCGCTTCCGCCAGTCCTCCCGCGATAATCGGTAGAACACGTGCCGCTTGAGATGCGGTTGCGTATCGGGCACGCGAGGGTGATCGAAATCGCGTGCCGGGTCGCGCCGCATGCCGAGGCGTTCCATCACCGCGGTCGAGCGAAAATTGTTCCAGACGGCGAACGAGACGATCTCATCCAGCGAAAGCGTCTCGAAGCCGAAGGCGAGCCAGCCTTCAGCGGCTTCGGTCACGTAGCCTTTGCCCCAGTATTCGGGCGCAAGCCGCCAGCCGATCTCGATCGTGCCGGCCGGCCACGAAGACATGACGCTGTCCTCGTGCAGTCCGGCGAAGCCGATGCAGTCCCCGATTGCCGCGGGTTCGATGGCCGCAAAGCCGAAGCCCTTGCGATCGATCTCCTCGCGCAACATGTCGAGCAATTCGTCCGACTGCTCGCGGGTTCTCCTGGCCGGGAAAAACTCCATCACTTGGTCGTCGGAGTTGATGCGGTGGAAGAGGCTGCGGTCGCGGTCTTGCCACTGGCGCAGGACCAGGCGTTCGGTGCGGATCGGATTCATGTGGCGAAATCCTCCCGGCTGTATCCCTGGATATAGAGCAGTGCGGTCAAATCGCCGTGATCGATGCGGCAATCGGCTTCGGCTGCAACTGCAGGTTTAGCATGCAAGGCGACACCTGTGCCGGCGAGCCTGATCATGTCGAGATCATTGGCGCCGTCGCCGACAGCGATGGCGTCGGCTGGCGTCAGGCCCAGCCGGGCGGAGATCTCCAGCAGGGCCTGGGCCTTGGCTGCGCGGCCCAGGATGGGCTCGACGACGGTGCCGGCAAGCAACCCGCCGGCTTCGACGATGAGGCGGTTGGCGCGGTTCTCATGGAAGCCGAGCATATCGCCGATGCGAGACGTGAAGACGTCGAAGCCGCCCGAAACGAGCGCGGTCCAGGCACCCTTCGCCCGCATCGTCGCCACCAGTTCGCGTCCGCCTGACGCCAGCGTCAGCCGGCCCGATATGATGCGGTCGATCACTGCCGCATCCAGCCCCTTCAACAGCGCCACGCGCTCGCGCAGCGCCGGCTCGAAGGCGATTTCGCCGTTCATCGAACGGGCGGTTATGGCTGCGACATGCTCCTTGATGCCGACCTCGTCGGCAAGCTCGTCGATGCATTCCTGGTCGATCATGGTCGAATCCATGTCGGCGATCAGAATTTTCTTGGCGCGTCCCTCGTGCTGCTGCACAACGATATCGACCGGCTCCGACGAGACCGCCTCGCGCAGGGTAGCGAGGGCTTCCGCGGCGTCGAGGCCGGCGGGTAGAGCAAGGTCGCAGGCGACATCGTCGGCCAGCCAGTCGGCCGCGGTCGCAGCCACAGCTTGCGAAGCCAGCGTCGCCAGTGGCTGCGAGATAGAGCGCATGGCCGGATGGGAAATGAGCGTGGCGACGAGCGGCATGGAAAAATCCGGTGACGGCAGCGGCAAGGGGCGGCTGAAGAATGCCGTCCTGATAGCCGGGCCGACGGCCAGCGGCAAGTCGGCTCTGGCGCTGGATATAGCCGAGCGCAGGGGCGGCGCGATCGTCAACACCGATTCCATGCAGGGATATTCGATCCTCAACGTGCTGACGGCTCGGCCAAATTCCGAAGAAATGGCGCGGGCGCCGCACCATCTCTACGGCCACATCCATCCGGGAACGGCCTATTCGACCGGCGCCTGGCTGCGCGACGTGATGCGGCTGATGGCCGAGGATGCTTTCAGAGACAGGATCCCTGTGTTCGTCGGCGGGACCGGGCTTTACTTCCGGGCGCTGGTTGAAGGCATTTCCGAGATGCCGGACATCCCGAAATCCGTGCGCGACCGCTGGCGCTATCATCTCAACGAGGACGGACCGGAGCGGCTGCACCGGATTCTGTGGCGCGAAGACCCGGAAGCAGCGCAACTTCTGCGGCCGAGCGACGGGCAACGCATTGTGCGTGCGCTGGAAGTGCTCGAAGCCTCCGGCCGTTCGATCCTGCAATGGCAGGCCGAAAAGGGCAGGCCGCTGATCGACCGCGACAGCGCCGAATTCCTGGTGATCGAGCCGGAGCGGGCGGCGCTGGTCGCGCGGATCGACAGCCGCTTCGACCGGATGCTGGAAGCCGGCGCGCTGGAGGAAGTGCGCGCGCTTATGGCGCTGAATCTCGATCCGTCGCTGCCGGCCATGAAGGCGATCGGCGTTCGCGAACTCGCCGCGGCGGATGCCGGCGAAATGACCTTTCACGAGGCGATCGCACGCGCCAAGATTGCGACCCGGCAGTATGCCAAGCGGCAGGCGACCTGGTTCCGCAATCAATTGGGTCCCGAGTGGCGGCGGATACACGGCCGCTGAGACGAAAAACGGGCCATGCAGACACCGTTTATTAGCTACGCCGCAACTTGACGTTAACGTTAGTTTCACGCTGAAGTTGTTTCTGTTAACCGTCCGTAAGGCGGCCCATGCCATAACGGAAAGTCAAGGCCGCTTAACGGGGAGCAAATGCGGTTCCACAAGTCCGAATCGGCGTTTTTCGTGTTCATCGCCGTCATTCTCGCGGCCGGACTCGTGATTCTGCACGCTTACGACGTTCTTCGTGACGGCGCCGAGGCGATATACCAGCCGGAAGGCAGAGAAAGCGTCGCCTATCTATCGAAATTGCTGTTCGCCACCGGCGTGCTCCTGGCCACCGCGCTGTTCTTCGGCATCTTCTTCATCTTCCCGTTGATCCGCACCCAGGTGAAGGAAGAGGGCAAGCTTCGCGCCATGACCGTTTCGCTGAGCGCGCGCTCGGAGACGTTGGAGCATGCGGCCCTTACCGACGGGCTGACCGGGATGCAGAACCGCCGCTATTTCGACGATGCGCTTAAGGAATATCTCGACGAGTTCCGCCGCATCGACAAGCCGGTCGGTCTGATGATCTTCGACCTTGATCATTTCAAGCAGGTCAACGACACGCATGGCCATGATGTCGGCGATGAGGTGCTGCGTGCGGTTGCCGGCTGCCTAAAGGACATGACGCGCTATCATGACGTGGTGGCGCGGCTGGGCGGCGAGGAATTCGCCGTCGTGGCGCCCAACATGGACCACGACATGCTCGTCAGGCTGGCCGAGCGCATCCGCAAGGGCATCGCCGCCATGCCGATCCTGTCGGGCAATGTGCGGCTCAAGATCACCGCCAGCGTCGGACTGGCTGTCTGGGACCGCAAGGAAAGCGCCGAGGAATTCTTCCGGCGCGCCGACAAGCAGCTCTACCAGGCGAAGCGGCAAGGCCGGAACCGTGTCAGCGCCTAGAGCCTGATCCATTCCGATTGAATCGGAATGGGGCTCTAACCTTTTGTTTGCCGCATGATCTTATCCGAAAGTCCGCACTTTTTCGGGACCATGCTCTGAGAATTCAGCATGAATTCGTGATGCTGGCCTTCTGACGGGGATTTCTGCGCTTCCGTTGCTCACGGACCCAAATGTCCGCTCCGCTACGGTTCTCGAAAATCCGCGCCATAAGTCTCAGCCTGACGAATTCCAGCAAGAATTCTCCCCAGTAGCTATAAATTTATGGCCATACTCGTAGCGCTTGAACGACCTGAATTCAGCCAGTCTTGGGGCGCAGCCCGAATGTGCCGGCCCGGAGACCGAAGCTGACATCGAGATCCTCGTCGGAAGGTGGCGCGGCAGCCTCGGCAGGGGGCTTGCGGTAGCCTGAATCGCCGGCCTGGCGTTGCACATCCACCGGTTCGGCGAAGCCGAGATTCTGCTGCGGCTTGGGCACATTCCTGAGACGTTCGACGATCATGACCAGGTCGACATCTCCGCCATCGCCGGCGGCCACACCCAGATCCTGGCGCTTGCCGGGTATGAGGTTCGCCGGCAGCCGCTCGAATTTCAGGCGCATGGTCGTCGCCACGCCCTCGCCGAAGGCGATCGCTTCGCGCTGGCCCATCGACGACAGGAACGAGAGGGTCGACGCGGAGGAGTCCGCGATAGCCGAACGGATGATCGCCTGATCCTGCTCGTTGGCAAGGCGCATTGCGAACACCGTCGAGCATTGCGACAGGATGGTCGGGTCTAGTTCGCCCGGCCGCTGGGTAACGACGCCAAGGTAGCAGCCATATTTGCGGCCTTCCTTGGCGATGCGCGACAGCGCGTGCCGGGTCGGTGCGAAGCCGAGGCGCGGGTCGGAAGGCATGTAGCGATGCGCCTCCTCGCACAGCACCAGAAGCTTGAGCTTGCCTTCGCTCCACAGCGCAAGGTCGAAGGCCAGCCGCGCCAGCACCGAGCATACCGAATTGACCACTTCCGACGGCATGCCTGCCATTTCGAAGCAGGTGATGGGCCGGCCGCCATGGGGGATGCGAAAGATGTTGCCGATGGTCTGGTGCAGCGTGTCCTCGATCAACCGCGAGGCGAACATGAAGCGGTAGCGCGGGTCGTTGATGGCCGATTCGATGCGGGTTTTGAGCGATCGATAGGTTGGGCGATAGTCCTTGCTTTCGAGCAATCCCATGCGCTCGTCGATCTGCTTGATGAGGTCGGCGATCCTGTAGGGCACAGGCGTGTCGGCCGTCAGCGAATCGCCGCCGCGGCGGATGAAGGTTCCGGCGCCCGGATTGCGGTAGAGGTTCTTGGCGGCGGGGATCAGGTCGCGCAGCACGTCCAGTTCCTCGGGCACGATCTCTCGGCCTCGGAACAGCACCTCCGCGAATTCTTCGAGGCGGAACAGCCAGAAGGGAAGGTCGAGCGTCGAGGTGTCGACCTTGACGCTGTTGTCGGGCAGGGCGGCGGCGAATTCGTTGTGGGGATCGAGGATGAGCACCCTGAGATCAGGCCTCGCCTCGATCGACTTGCGCAGAAGCAGCGAGACCGCGGTCGACTTGCCGACGCCGGTCGTGCCGACCACGGCGAAATGGCGGGCAAGCGTGTCGTCGATCGCGATGCAGGCGTCGATCGTCTCGTCCTGAGACAAGGTTCCGATCGTTACCGAATGGCGCCCCGCCAGATCGTAGACCGCCTGGAGATCCCGGTTGCGGATGCGGTGCGCGACCGCACCGATATGAGGATAGGCGGTGATGCCGCGGTCGAAGACGGGCTTTGCCGGGGCGACGCTGTCGCGGACCTCACCGATCAGCTCCACGCTGACCTCGATGGCGTTCTGCTCCTGGCTGTGCCAGGTGCCATCGGCCTTGCCGATGCCGTAGACGAGGCCGACCGTACGCGACGACCCGAGGTTGATGGAGATCATCTTGCCGACGGTCCAGAGCCCGGTGACAGCGCCGTCGCCTGTATCGGCGAACGCGCTGATGGTGGCGCGCGCGCCATCGCACTGCACGACGTGACCTAGAATTCGAGCATCGTTCTGCGCTGCGTCTCGGCGCTCCTGCGACGTGGCTTCACCGGCGGATTTTTCCCGCTCTGCAAACATCTGGATGGACCCTCGCCCCCGACAATCCCTCTGCCGTCGAACCGTACCCGTGTCGGGTTAAGGTCGCGTGATGCGGGATGGTATAGGCGCGGTTAAGGAAGCTGCCGCAATTCGACCGAACGCGACTTTACGCAAACAGATATTCCTTTATGTTGTCCGCATGGACAATATATCAGACGATATCAGTAGCGGCATAGCCAACCGGATACGCGCGGAGCGAACGGGACGGGGGTGGTCGCTTGCCGATCTCTCGAAGCGATCCGGGGTCTCGAAGGCCATGCTGAGCGCAATCGAGCGTAAGGGAACCAGCCCGACCGCGGCCCTTCTGGTGCGGATAGCTTCGGCATTCGGAATGACCTTGTCGTCACTCATTGCCCAGGCCGAACTGCGCGGAGCGGGCCTGCTTCGCGCGAAGGATCAGCCGGTCTGGCGCGATCCCGAGACAGGCTACGTTCGCCGTCACCTCTCGCCGGCATCCGACATGCCGCTCGAACTGATCAGGATCGAACTGCCCGCCGGCGCAAAGGTCAGCCTGCCTGCGGCGTCTTACGCCTTCATCCGCCAGCAGATATGGCTGATAGAAGGCCGCCTGGAGTTTGCGGAGGGCAGTGTCGTCCATGTCATGGAGGCGGGCGACTGCCTGGCGCTCGGCCCGCCCGCCAACTGCACTTTTCATGCGCCGGGACCTGCTGCCACGATCTATCTCGTCGCGCTGATGCGGGGCAGCCAATGACTCGGCGTCTTCGGCGCAATCACAATGGCGGGCCGCCGCTCGACGATTACACAGGCCCGCGCTGGGGCAAGGGCGATGCGTTCGTCTTCCTGTGCTGGGAGGCGGCTCACAAGAAAGCCTGGAAAGCGCCCAGCCGGCAGGTGATGCTGATGCGGCTCGAACGCGCCGAGCGGATCGGGCTCACCTATGAGGAATACACGCTGGAGATACTGGAGCGCGGACGGCATCTCCAGCCGGAAGACGCGAGCCGCATCGCCGAGATCAAGGCGGCGCGGAAGCGGCGAAGGCGCAGCGCCCCGGTATGAATTTCGACAACCGGCGTGGAAAGGGCTCGTCCATCCGCTAGTTGTGCGGGCAGGCCGCGCTGCTCCGGCCTCGCTCCAAGGAACGAGCCAGACCGATGGACGACTTTGCAACCGCCGAAATCGAGACTGGCGAGACAACGATCTTCGTGCGCTCAGGCGGGTCAGGACCGCCGGTTCTCTTGCTGCACGGCTTTCCGCAGACGCATTTGATGTGGCGCGGGGTCGCGCCGCTGCTGGCCCGGAATTTTGCGGTCGTCTGCGCTGACCTTCGCGGCTACGGGCGGAGCGGCTGCCCGGCTTCCGCGCCGGATCATGCGCCGTATGCCAAGCGCGCCATGGCGCGGGATATGGTGACGGTCATGGAGCAGCTTGGATTTCAGCGCTTCTCGGTCGCCGGACACGATCGCGGCGGCCGCGTCGCCTATCGCATGGCGCTCGACCATCCCGACCGCGTCGATCGGCTTGCCGTTCTCGACATCCTGCCCACGGAAACGACATGGGAACGGGCCGACGCACGGCTTGCACTGGCCTTCTGGCCCTGGTCGCTGCTTGCCCAGCCCGAGCCGTTGCCTGAGCGTATTCTGGCGGCCGCCCCTGAAGCCATTATCGACAATGCGCTCGCAGAATGGGGCTCGTCGCCGGACACATTTCTCGCGGCGGTCCGCGCAGCCTATGTCGACGCCCTTCGCGATCCCGCGCACGTCCACGCGATCTGCGAGGAATATCGAGCGGCAGCGGCCATCGACCGCGAACACGACAGAGCCGATCTAGGCAACGGGCGCCGGATCGTCTGCCCGCTGCTCGCCCTGTGGAACGCCAACGGGCCAATCGATACCTGGTATGCGGCAGAGTCCGGACCGATCGCGCTTTGGCAGGCCTGGGCAGATGACGTTCAAGGGAAGAAGCTTGAAGGCGGCCACTTTTTCCCGGAAGCGATGCCCAAAGAGACTGCGGACGCTCTCGGCCGCTTCCTCACAAGAAAGCCCGGGCAATAGCACCGCCTGCAGAAAGGAGTGTCACATGAAGATCTCGTTCATTTCAAGCATGGCCATCGTCACGCCTGATCCAGCGGCGAGCCGCAAACTCTTCATGGATACGCTGGGATTGCCACTCAAGCGCCACGAGGGCGACGATTATTACTTCAGCGAGAATATTGGCGGCAGCAAACACTTTGGTGTATGGCCGCTCTCGCAGGCTGCCGAAGCATGCTTCGGCACCCGCGACTGGCCGGTGCATCGGCCGATACCGCAAGCATGTATCGAGTTCGAAGTCGAAGATCTGGACAGCGTCGCCACTGCCGCGCAGGAGCTTCAGGAAAAAGGATACGCGCTGCTGCATGACGCGCGGACCGAACCGTGGGGCCAGACCGTCGCCCGGCTTCAAACGATGGAAGGGGCGATCGTCGGCATTTCGTATGCGCCGTGGATGCATGAGGCTCAAGCTGGTTTGCGGGAGTCCTCGCAATCCAATGCAGTGGAGAGTTGAGCAATATGCTGCCCAGAAACTCCGTTCTCATACGAGCACCCTCGAACCTCGGCTTGCGGCCGCTGCGGCCCGGCCACGAACCGGGCACATGGCGGGCCCCCGAGGCCCTCACAAAGGCCGGCCTCCTCGATGCCCTGTCGCCTGCGCGTGTCGTCGATCTTCCCCGCCCGAGGTATGAAAGCGGAGAGCAGGCCGGCACACGGCTGCGCAACGGCCATGCCATCCGGACATTCAATCTCCTGCTCGCTGACGCGGTCCTCTCGGCGTTGAGGAGGGAGGAATTCCCGATTGTCGTCGGCGGCGACTGCTCCGTCCTTTTGGGTGCGCTAGCGGGCGTACGGAGAATGACGCCCGTTTCGCTCGTCCACATCGATGGCCACAGCGACTTCCGGCATCCCGGAAACTACGATCCGTCCACTATGCTGGGATCGGTCGCGGGGATGGACCTTGCGCTCGCAACGGGACGCGGCGAAAAACTCCTTACCGAGTGGCCGAACGTGCCGGCGCCGCTGGTGCCGGACGAATACGTTATCCAAGTCGGCGAGCGGGAAGCCCGCGAACCGGATTTTGCCTGGCCCGATATCAACGATACCGCCATCACGCGTATCGACGTGTTTACCGCCCGCGACAGCGGCGGGGAGGCTGTGCTTGCCGATATCAAAGAAGCCCTGAAACGCATCGATCTGCCGTATTGGGTCCACTTCGACGTCGATGTCCTCGATCAGGCCCTCATGCCTGCCGTGGACTCGCCCGGAAGCCCGGGCATCGATCCGAATGACCTGACAATCCTGCTCCGAGGCCTCTTAAGCAGCCCGCGCTGCCTTGGCCTCGACATGACCATCTTCGATCCTGACCTCGACCCGGATGGCGCTTACGCCCAACTGATTGTTTCGCTGCTGCGGGACGCCACCGCCCGCCTGGGAGAGTGAACAACATGCCGCACTTTCCCATTGACACCATGCCTTTCCCGCAATTAGTCTCCGCGCCCATGAAGACGACACTCATTCTCGTAGTAGGAAAGCGCGTGGGCAAGGCGGTGTAACCGCCGGGCGAAAACCTCCCATGCGCTACACACAGGCTCCCTCGGGGGCCTTTTTTATTGCCTGAAACAAGACTAAACGACCAGCAATCGCCCCAGGCGACAAGAACGGGACAGACCGATGAGCAACCGACAGGATGAAACCGGACGGCGTGAAATGACCGGCGCCGAAATGGTCGTGCAGGCGCTGAAGGACAATGGCGTCAAGCATCTCTTCGGCTATCCCGGCGGCGCGGTTCTCCCGATTTATGACGAGCTCTTTCAGCAGGACGACGTCCAGCACATTCTGGTGCGCCACGAGCAGGGCGCCGGCCATGCGGCCGAGGGCTATGCACGCTCGACCGGCAAGGCCGGCGTGATGTTGGTGACGTCCGGGCCCGGAGCGACCAATGCGGTGACGCCGCTGCAGGATGCGCTGATGGATTCGATCCCGCTGGTCTGCATCACCGGTCAGGTTCCGACCTCGCTGATCGGCTCGGACGCGTTCCAGGAATGCGACACGATCGGCATCACGCGACCCTGCACCAAGCACAA
>DASZDZ010000098.1:0-86314 GCA_035941355.1 Pseudaminobacter sp. | reverse complement strand
CTCGGGCTCGAGCTTCGCCTCGATAAGGCGCGCGATGCCGCTTCGCCACTCGCCGGTCTTCTGTGCCTCCTCCGCCGAAAGATCGTAGAGACCGACGCCCGCGTGGGTGTCGATGACGCGGAAGGCCTTGTCCTTTTGCTTCAGATATTCGACCAGCCACGCCAGCACCGCGTGCTTGACGACGTCGGCGAAATTGCCGGCATGATAGGCATGGCGATAGTTCATCAGACCGGGCTCAGCGCGGCGCGCCGCCTCTGCCCCAGCGCGGGCCAGGCGGCTGCGAGTTCGGGTTGCGCTCGGGCCGGCCGCGGCGCAGCGCCAGAACGAAGCCGAAGAAGCCTATCGCCATCAGAGAGAAGCCCAGCGGCTGAAGGCGCTCGTCGAAGGGCGCGGCCTCGGTGCGCAGGACCAGATCGACGAAGCGGACAGACACGCCCTCCGCGTCGCCGGGGCCGGCCGTGAAGACATAGGCGCCGGGTTCAAGCGTATCGAGCACGCCAGCGGTATCGCGAAACACTTTCTCCTGGGTTTGCGGATTGGTTTCGCGCGGCTCCGCATCCTCGAAGTCCAGAGCCTCGGCCAAAACGGTCCGCCCGCCCGTCGTTGCGGTTAGAGTCAGGACCGCTTGGTCATCCGCCGGATCGAGCACGCCGGTGATCGTCATTTCGATAACGACCCTCAGTGGGGCATCGCTCTCCGTTAGCCGAGCATGCGCCGGCAACGGGCCGGAAACAGCGTCATAGATCCTCCAGATGCCAACATTGCGTTCGAGAAAGTTTGCCGACACCCATGGATAGCTCGCGAATCCCAAGCCGGCGACGAGCATGACGAAGAACAGCATGCGCATCAGCGATACCTCTCGCCAGCAACGCGCCAAACCTTTGCGATGCAGCGGCCGCTCACGCCTTGCGCTCCCAGCGACGCTCCGGCGTCTGCTGCCAGTAGGTGACGGCGTGCCCGCCGGCCTTCATCGCCTTCCAGTGTTCCCGCGCCCTTTCGAGCTGCTCGGCATCGTGGCCGTCGAACATGAACACCGCCCGCTCATAGGCGGCGACGTCGGGTGGAGCCGCGCCGTCTACGATGAAGCGGATCTCGGCGTCGTTGCCGTTATTCGCCTCGGTCGTCAGCAGCACCGGCTGTTCGGCCACATGCGGCTCGCGGTCGGTCCCGTGCGCCAGGAAAGAATCGTCCCGGAACGTCCACAGATGCGCATCGAGCGCGTCGCGCCGCTCCTCGGTCCCGGTCTGGACGACCGCCCGCCAGCCGCGCTGGACGCTCTTTTCCAGGAGCCCGGGAAGAGCGTCCTCGAGCGTAGATTCGGTCAGGTGGTAGAACAGCACTTCGGTCATCACGCTTCCGACATGACGGCATCAGCCCTCATAATTATCCCGGACCAGTTGATCCAGCAGCCGCACGCCGAAACCCGAGGCCCAGGATTGGTTGATCTCGCTGGAAGGCGATCCCATCGCCGTCCCGGCGATGTCGAGATGCGCCCACGGGGTATCCTTGACGAAACGCTGCAGGAACTGGGCCGCGGTGATGGCGCCGGCATAGCGCCCGCCGATGTTCTTCATGTCGGCGTTCTTGGTGTCGATCAGCTTGTCGTACTCGCTGCCCAGCGGCATGCGCCACAGTTTTTCCTGGGTGGCGAGGCCCGCGGCGGTCAGCCGGCCGGCCAGTTCGTCATTGTTGGAGAAAAGGCCGGCGTGGCTCTGCCCCAGCGCCACCATGATGGCGCCGGTCAGCGTCGCCAGGTTGACCATGAATTTGGGCTTGAAGCGGTCATTGCAATACCAGAGCGCGTCGGCCAGCACGAGCCGTCCTTCCGCGTCGGTGTTCAGGACCTCGATGGTCTGCCCCGACATCGAGGTGACGATGTCGCCCGGGCGCTGGGCGTTGCCGTCCAGCATGTTTTCCACACAGCCGAGAATGCCGACGGCGTTCACCTTGGCCTTGCGCGCCGCCAGCGCATGCATCAGGCCGGTCACCGCGGCAGCACCCCCCATGTCGCCCTTCATGTCTTCCATGCCGGCGGCCGGCTTGATCGAAACGCCGCCCGAATCGAAGACCACGCCCTTGCCGATGAACGCCACCGGCTTGTCCTTGGCCTTGCCGCCGTTCCAGCTCATGATGACCAGCCGCGGCGGCCGTATGGAGCCTTGCCCCACACCAAGCAGGGCGCCCATGCCGAGCTTCTTCATCTCCTTTTCGGTCAGGATCTCGACCGTTACGCCCAGCGCCTCCAGTTCCTTCGCACGAGCGGCGAATTCAACCGGTCCCAGCACGTTTGCCGGCTCGTTGACGAGATCGCGCGCCAGCGTCACGCCGTCGACAACAGCTTGCACCTCGGCGAAGGCCTTCCTGGCGGCTGCCGGATTGGCGCAATGGATGGTGATCTTCGCAGTCTTGGCTGTTGTTTTGGGCTGTTCGTCCTCGGAATTGTCCCTGCGGGTCTTGTACTTGTCGAAGGAATAGGCCCTGAGCAGCACGCCGGCGGCGAGATTCGCCGTCGCAGCGGCATCGACCTCGGCGCCTGCCAGGTCGGCTATCACCGCCACTTCGCCGTCCTTGCGCAATTGCGTGGCGACAGCGCCGCCGATCCTCAGCCAGGCATGACCGTCGATACCGTCGGTCTTGCCGGCGCCGAGCGCCACCAGCCGGTTGAACGGCACGCCCTGAGGCGCCAGAACCTCGACCGCGCTGGCGAGCTTGCCCGTGAACTCCGCGGCCGGAAAGGCGCGCGCGAATGTCCCTCCGGGGTCGCAGGCCTTCGCCGCGTCGCTCAGTTCGCCTCCCTCGGTCGCAAGAACGATGACGCTGCCGTTTTTCGGCACGCCGGGTTTCGCAAAGCTGATCGATGGTCTGGACGTCATGGATTCCTGCTTTCGGGGACAAGTCGCAAATCGGAGTGTGCGACATTTGGGCGTTTTGAGGCATTTGGCAAGGCGAAAGCCATCGCGCCAGCTTTTTGCTCCAATTAGCCGGCAAGGTCGCGCCGACCCTTTCGGTGGGCGGGCGCGGATCGCGTTAACGCGCGATTCACCATTCGCGTTGGCACTTCCTTATCCAATAGTAGGGACAATTTAAGCATGCCGGAATATCGAGACGGGACGGATACCAATTCGAGCCGGTTGTGCTCCCGTTCTCCGACGGGTAATTTGCGCGCGTATCTGGTTGCGGGAACGGTCCGCGGCAGGACAATTGTCGCCGGAACGGAATCGCGCATCTCATGAAGGTCGTCGAACGCTATATACTGCGTCGCACGCTCGAAGTTTTCGTCGCGGCGCTGTTCTGGACGCTTGCGATCGTCTGGACCACGCAGGTTCTGGCGCGCATCGATCTCGTGACCGACAGCGGCCAGTCCGCCTTCACTTTCTTCGAGATCGCGACGCTGATCCTGCCGTCGATCATCCCGATCATCATTCCGTTCGCCTTGATCATCGCCGTCGCGCAGACTCTAAGCGTGATGAACACCGATTCGGAACTGGTCGTCATCTCCGCCGCCGGCGCCTCTCGCATGATGATCGTCCGCCCCATTATCCTGCTCGCGCTGATGGCAAGCGTCTTTTCCTTCGCGGTCGACAACGGCGTCGATCCCTACGCGCGCGAACGCGGCCGCCAACTGGTCGCCGCGGCGAGGGCCGATCTCCTGTCGCTGGTCATCCAGGAAGGAACCTTCCGAAAGGTCGACGAGGGCCTGTTCGTACAGGTCGGTGAGCGGTTGCCGGACGGCCAGCTCGGCAGCATATTCGTCGCCGATTCGCGCGAGGAAGGCGTCGATCTGGTTTATTACGCCAAGAAGGGCGCCGTCGTCGAAAATGAAGACAAGAGCCTGTTGGTGATGGCGGACGGCGTGGTGCACCGAAAGACGCCGGCAGGCGAGGTTTCCGTCATCCGCTTCACCTCCTATGCCTTCGACCTGTCCGCCTTCTCCTCGTCCAGCGGCGAGATCAGGATGTTTCCGAAGGACCGGACAATCGCATATCTGCTCGATCCCGATCCAAACGACCCCGTATTCCAGCATAAGCCGCAATCGTTCCGCGCCGAACTGCACCGGCGCTTCACGGAATGGCTTTATCCGCTGGTCTTCGCCTTGATCGCGCTAGCGGTCGCCGGCGACGCGCGCTCCCACCGCGAGGCGCGAATCAATCCGCTGATCACTTCCATCACCATTGCCCTTTTCGTTCGCTGGCTCGGTTTCTTCGCTACGAATCAGGCGCAGTCCTCGGCTGCCTTCACCCCGTTCGCCTATGCGGTGCCCCTCGTCGCCTCGGCCGTTGCAATCTGGTTCATCCAGAGCAACCGCACGATGGAGGTGCCCGTCGCCTGGACCGACCGGGGCCTGGCTTTGAGCCGTCGCGTGAACGAGGGTATGGCCCGGTTCTGGACCAGGCTCTTCGGACGCCGCGCCGCCTCCGGTGGAGGCGTGTGATGGGCTGGACGCTTGGACGTTATTTCTTCATCCGCTATTCGGCCATTACGGCATGGTTTTTCGTCGGCATCTTCGCGCTGGTTTTCCTTATCGATTTCACGGAATTCTCCAGCCGTACCTCAGGGCTGCCCAACTTCACCTTCCGTACTGCCGTCGCCGTTTCGGCACTGCGGGTTCCCATGATCATGCAGCAGACGGTGCCCTTCGTTGCGCTGTTCTCCGCCATGGCCACGCTGATATCGCTCAACCGCAAGTATGAACTGGTCATCGCCCGTTCCGCCGGCATCTCGGCATGGCAGTTCCTGCTGCCGGCCTGTATCGGCGCGCTGCTTTTCGGCATTCTGACCGTCGGTGTGCTCAATCCGATCGCCGCCTACGGCTTTTCTCGCTCCGAATTCCTCGAAACCACAATACGCTCGGGCCATTCCAATCAGATCTCCGCCTTCTCGGCGCCTTGGATCCGGCAGAAGGCCAACAATGTCGATACCATCATCGGCGCGCGCGCCGTCCTGAACCAGGGCCTCGAACTCTCCGACGCGGTGTTTTTCGAGATCGGCGCCGACGGCGAGATCGTCGAGCGCAAGGATGCCGTTCGCGCCTATCTGCGCGACGGCTACTGGGAACTGAACGACGTGAAGCGCTATCGCGGCGTCGCGCCCGAATTGCTCGAGCAGGATCGCGTCGCAACGAATCTCAAGCCGGAGTTCGTACAGGAAAGATTGGCGCGGCCTGAAACGATTCCCTTCTTCGACCTGCCGAGCACGATCGAGGTGGCCCGTTCCTTCGGCCTCCGGGCCAACGCTTTCGCCATGCAATTCCATTCTTTGATGGCGCTTCCGCCGCTTCTCGTGGCCATGACGCTGATCGCCGCGACTGTGTCGATGCGGTTCGCCAGAATGGGGCAGTCGGCGACGATGATTCTGGGTGGCGTCCTCGCCGGGTTTCTGCTTTATGTCGTTTCGGTATTGGTAAAAGCGTTTGGCAATGCGGGATTCGTGCCACCCTTTGTTGCGGCCTGGCTTCCGGTTGTCGTAGCATTGTTTTTCGGGGTGACGTTCCTGCTCTACAAGGAGGACGGTTAGTGGGGTTGGCGGTGACATCTGACCGCAAATCGGCCCGTTTGGCGCGCCTGTATGGCGCGACGGCGCTTGCCTGCGTTTTCATTTACGTTCTGCCTGCCGCGCTCCTCTCCGCGCAGGAACTGCCCGACATCGGCGAGAGCGTTCCGGAAGGCAGCCAGATGCTGCTGGAAGCCGATACGCTGGTTTACGACAACGACGCCAACACGGTTACGGCCGTCGGCGGCGTGCAGATCGACTACGGCGGCAATCGCCTGGTCGCGCAGCGTGTCACCTATGACCGCAAGACCTCGCGGCTGATCGCCAGCGGCAATGTCGAGATCGTCGACAGCAGCGGCACCAAGATCTTCTCCGACGAGATCGACATCACCGACGATTTCGGCGACGGCTTCGTCAACGCGCTACGTGTCGAAACGGTCGACAAGACCTACTTCGCGGCCGAAAGCGCGGAGCGTAAGGGCGGCGTGCTGACCACCTTCAACAACGGCGTCTACACGGCCTGCGAACCCTGCGAGGAAAAGCCGGACCAGGCCCCGATCTGGCGAATCAAGGCGCGCAAGATCATCTGGGACGGACGCGCCAAGACTGTGCGCTTCGAGAAATCCCGTTTCGAGTTCTTCGGTTTCCCGCTCGCCTTCCTGCCTTCGTTCGAGATCGCCGACCCGACGGTGAAGCGCAAGAGCGGTTTCCTGTTCCCAGGCGTAAACTACAAAAGCGAGCTTGGTGTCGGCGTATCGATCCCCTACTACCTCGCTCTGTCGCCGACCTATGACTTGACGCTCACCGGGACCGGATACACGAAGCAAGGTTTTCTCGGCGAAGCTGAATGGCGCCAGCGCTTCAACAACGGCGAATACACTCTGAAGATCGCCGGCATCCACCAGAACGATCCGGAAGCCTTTAACGACACCGGCGAGAACGTCGATTCCGGCCGCGAAGACGACCCCAACAAGTTCCGCGGCATGGTCGGCACCACTGGGCGCTTCGACATCAATCCGCGCTGGGTCTTCGGTTGGGAGGTGCTTGTCCAGACCGACAAGAATTTCTCCCGCACCTATGAGATCGACGGGTATTCGGATTCCACCCACCAATCCGAAATCTACCTGGTCGGCCTGCATGATCGGAACTATTTCGACCTGAGGGGAATGTACTTCCAGGTCCAGGAAGACCGGTTCAACAGCGACCCCGGTTCCATCAGCGAAAAGCAGCCTTGGGTGCTTCCGTCGTTCGACTATTCCTACACGCCCGACAATCCGCTGGCAGGCGGCGAACTGAACATCGACATCAATGCCCGCTCCATCCGGCGCTCCAAGCTCGATCTTGTAATACCCAGTGCCGACACGCCCGATCCAAAGTCCGACGTTATTCGCGGCATCGATGGTAATTCGACCCGGCTAACAGCAGAAGCCGAGTGGAAGCGATCCTTCGTCACGGATGGTGGTCTGGTCGTAACACCGCTCCTGCATTTCCAGAGCGACGCAACGTATGCGAGCTATTCGAACGATTCGATCGACGCCATCAACGCCATGGCGGCCGAACCTGCCATAGATGTAGCTACTGACATCCGTTCTGCCTATTACCGCGCCATGGCCACTGCCGGTCTAGAACTGCGTTGGCCTGTCCTGTTCTCCACCACCAGCGCCACCCATGTGCTGGAGCCGATGGCCCAGGTGTTCGCCCGCCCGGATGCGGCTTACGAAGAGACGCTCGGCCTTCCCAATGAGGACGCGCAGAGCTTCGTCTTCGACGCTTCGACGCTGTTCGAACGCGACAAATTCTCCGGTTACGACCGCATTGAGGGCGGCTCGCGCGCCAATATCGGCCTGCGCTATTCCGGCGCCTTCGGCAATGGCTGGGCAACCAACGCGCTCTTTGGCCAGTCCTATCAGCTGGGCGGCGACAATCCGTTCGCGGCGGCTGACCTCGTCAATGTCGGCGCCTATTCGGGCCTCGATACCGATACGTCGGATTATGTCGGCCTCGTAGGTTTCACCACCCCGGTCGGCCTGTCCGCATCCACCAGCGCGCGCTTCGACGAGCAGAGTTTCGAGGTGCGGCGCGCGGAAGTGAAGGTCGGCTATGCGGGGACGCCCATTTCGGTCACGGCCAAATACGCCTTCATCCAGGCTCAGCCGCTCTATGGCTTCTCCGACGACCGCCGCGAGGTCACTCTTGCCGCCTCGGGCCGTTTCCACGAGAACTGGCGGGCCTTCGGTTCAGGCACCTACGATTTCGAATCCGGCGTTCTGGTCCGGGATTCTATCGGCTTCGCCTATGACGACGAGTGCTTCACTTACATGATGACGTTGTCGACAAAGCGCGATCCGAACCGCATCGAATCAGAGCGAGAACCGGACGAGCGTTCGATCGGCTTCAACATCTCGTTCCGCACGCTTGGCGACTTCGGATCTTCAACAAGCACGTTGGCCGATACATTCGGGGAAGAGTGACCGCCTGAACCGCGGTCATCGTTTCGCCGCATAGGCTGGGCATCACGGCTCAAGTCCATCAAGAACAAAAGCGGAATACGGGGAGTATCTGGCATGTTTTCGATCAGGAAGTACCTGTTTTCGGCAAGTTTCGCTATTGCAGTTGCCGCCGCGGTCCCAACTGCGGTGATCGCCCTGCCCGCGGCAGCCAGCGAGATCAAATACGTCGTCAACAACGTTCCGGTGACGACCTACGACATCCAGCGGCGCGCCGCCTTCCTGAAGCTGCAGAACCGCAAGGGCAACCTCAATAAGATGGCCGCCGACGAGATGGTCGAGCAGACACTGCGGGTCGCCGAGATCAATCGGCTCGGGATTAGGATCACCGATGAGGCGGTGGACGCCGCGTTCAAGCGTTTCGCCGGCTCCAACAAGCTTTCCCCCACCCAGATGGCCGGAATCCTCGACAAGAACGGCATCACCCAACAGCACTTCAAGGACTTCATCCGCGCCCAGATGGGATGGAATCAGGCGCTTTCGTCCCGTTTCAAGTCGCAAGGCGGCACGATGAGCGAGCAGGACGTGGTTCGTCGCATGCTACAGCAGGGCGGCAACAAGCCCAGCGCCACCGAATACATGCTGCAGCAGGTCATTTTCGTCGTGCCCGCGGCGGAAAAAGGCAAAATGGGTCAGCGCAAGCGCGAGGCCGAGGCGATGCGTGCACGCTTCAACGGCTGCGACAGCTCGCGCGAGTTCGCGAAGGGTCTGATCGACGTGACCGTGCGTGATCTCGGCCGCGTTCTGGCCCCCGAGCTTCCGCCGGAATGGGCCGACCAGATCAAGAAGACCCAAACCGGCAGCGCTACCGGCGTCAAGGAAACGGACCGCGGCGTAGAGTTCATCGGCATTTGCAGCAGCCGCGAGGTGTCGGACGACCGGGTCGCCAAGATGGTGTTCCAGTCCGAAACCAATACCGACGACCAGGCTGGCGAACTGGACAAGAAGTACATCGCCGAGCTGCGGGAACGAGCCCGCATCGTCGAACGCTAGCCCATTGTGGGCAATGACGGCAGAACCATACCGCCGCTGGCGCTGACGGCCGGCGATCCGTCGGGGATCGGCCCCGAGATCGCCATTGCCGCGTGGCTCCGGCGCACGGAAAACACTGTTCCGCCATTTTATCTCCTCAGCGATCCTGCCTCGGTTGCGGCATGCGTGCGGCGGCTTGGGCTGGATATCCCGATCGTCGAAACGACGCCTGAGGAATCTGCCACGCGGTATCCCGAAGGCTTGCCGATCGTCCCGCTTGCGGCGCGCTTCGTCGATGCGCCCGGCCTGCCCGACCAGGCGAATGCGAAGGGCATCATCGAGGCGATCGACCGCGCCGTCTCGGATGCCATGTCGGGACTTGCGTCAGCAGTGGTAACCTGCCCGATCGCAAAGAAGCCGCTCTACGACGCAGGCTTCCGCTTTCCCGGCCATACCGAATACCTCGCCTATCTTTCGGCGATGAAGATTGGCGCGAAGGCGACTGCGGTGATGATGCTCGCCGGACCCGATCTGCGCGCCGTGCCGGTGACGATACACATAGCCCTTGCCGACGTGCCGGCCTCATTGACGCTGGAGGCCATCGTGGAGACGGCGCAGATCACTGCGCGCGATCTCAAAGCCCGCTTCGGCATCCCGAATCCGCGCCTGGCCGTCTCCGGCCTCAATCCGCATGCCGGCGAAGACGGGGTCATGGGCACGGAGGAGATTGCGGTGATCCGCCCGGCCATTGAGGCCCTTCGGAGCCAAGGCGTCGACGCCGTCGGGCCGTTGCCGGCCGACACCATGTTTCATTCGCGTGCGCGCGAACGCTACGACGCGGCGATCTGCATGTATCACGACCAGGCGCTTATCCCCGCCAAGGCGCTCGCCTTCGACGAGACCGTCAACGTCACGCTCGGCCTGCCCTTCATCCGCACCTCGCCGGACCACGGCACCGCCTTCGACATTGCCGGCAAGGGCATCGCCCGGCCCGACAGCCTGGTTGCCGCGCTGAAGCTTGCGCGGCGCCTCGCCGACAACGAAAGCAAGGCCCGATGAGCCTTGATGGCTTGCCGCCGCTACGCGACGTGATCGAGCGTCATGGGCTGCAGGCGAAGAAATCGCTCGGCCAGAACTTTCTGCTCGACCTCAACCTCACCGGCAAGGTCGCCCGCGCTGCCGGCGACCTTACGCAGTGCACAGTCGTCGAGGTCGGTCCCGGCCCCGGCGGCCTGACCCGCGCGCTGCTGATGAACGGAGCTGCCCGCGTCGTCGCGATCGAGCGCGACGAGCGCTGCCTGGCGGCCCTGGACGAGATCGCCGCGCACTATCCCGGCCGCCTCGAAACGATTTCCGGCGACGCGCTGAAGACCGATTTCGCCGCGATCGCTGGCGGCGCTCCGGTCAAGATCGTCGCCAACCTGCCCTACAATATCGGCACCGAGCTTCTCGTGCGCTGGCTCACCGTCGCCGAATGGCCGCCCTTCTACCAGTCGATGACGCTGATGTTCCAGCGCGAGGTCGCCGAGCGTATCGTGGCGCGGCCAGGCAGCGACGCCTATGGCAGGCTCGGCGTGCTCGCCGGCTGGCGCACCGAGGCGAGGATCGCCTTCGACGTGCCGCCACAAGCTTTCACCCCGCCGCCCAAGGTCACCTCCTCGGTGGTCCATCTGGTGCCGCGGCCAGCGCCGCTGCCGGCCGATGTCCGCACCATTGGCCGTGTCACCGAGGCCGCATTCGGGCAGCGCCGCAAGATGCTGCGCCAGAGCCTCAAGGGCATCGAGGGCGCGCGCCTGCTCGAGGCTACCGGCATCGACGGAACCCGGCGCGCCGAAACACTCAGCGTCGAGGAATTCGTGGCGCTGGCGAACGCGGTGTGAGGCCTCCGCTAGCTTCCGCTTAGTGAAGCAATTTACTGACATAACCTAAGATGGATGCATAATCGCAGCCGCAAATAAGGCGCGATCGAACCATCTTGCTGGAAAGCACCGCCATGCGACCTGCAGCATGATCGATTTCGACAATAAACCCGGATTTTTCGAACGAGAGAACCGCGAATGGACGATCTGAGCCGCTACAAGATACGCGCCAAAATCGCGATCGGGGTGGTCTCGGTGATCGCCGCCGCCGTGTATTTGCTGTTTGCCCGGGCGATCCAGCCTTCCGACGAACTCGCGGCGCGGTTCCTGCGCTACGTGCTCGATGGCGGCGGGAAAGTCTATCGGCCAGACGGTACGGTGCGGGAAATCACCCGGGAAGCCATAGACAAAATCAGCGTCACCGATTGCCGGGTTTGGAACAGGAAAGCCGAAGTCCATATCTGCGCGATGCGCTTTTCGGATAAGGCCAGCGCGGAGTATCTCACGGCACTGGAAGCTGCGTGGGATCGCGGATCGGCGCTGACCAATGTCGACAGCTACAGGGTGGTTAGCCTGCCGCTGGAGCGCCAGCAGTCAATCCTGATCGAACGCGGGATGTTGCGGCCATAGCCGGCGCTATGCTGTCTTCTCGTCCAGCAGCCCTGACACAAAGTCGAACAGGCCCGGCCGCCTGTCGCGCCGCAGCCTTTCGGCGATGACGATCGCCTTTACCTCGGCATAGGCGCGGTCGAGCTGATTATTGATGACGATGAAGTCGTATTCCTTCCAATGCTCGATCTCGGTGCGGGCGTTGGTCAGCCGCGTTTCGATCACCGCCTCCTGGTCCTCGGCGCGGCGTTTTAGCCGCTCCTTCAATTCGCGCATCGATGGCGGCAGGATAAAGATCGAGACTATATCGGCGCGCATCTTTTCCTTGAGTTGCTGCGCACCCTGCCAGTCGATGTCGAACAGCATGTCGCGACCCTCGGCCATTGCCTTTTCCACTGGCTCGCGCGGCGTCGCATAGCAATTGCCGTGAACTTCGGCCCATTCCAGCAATGCATCCGAATCGCGCAGACGGTCAAACTCGCGTTGCGAGACAAAGTGGTAGTGCACGCCCTCGATCTCGCTGGCGCGGCGCGGCCGCGTGGTCACACTGACCGACAGGCTTAGACCGCGATCTTCCGCCAGGAGATTGCGTGCGATGGTCGACTTGCCTGCGCCCGACGGCGACGACAGAACCAGCATCAGGCCGCGGCGGCGGATGGCTGGAGCAACGATATCCGCTGTCATTGGCTGCTATTCCAGATTCTGAACCTGTTCGCGGAACTGGTCGACCACCGCCTTCAGTTCCAGCCCGATGGCGGTCACCGTCGCGGCGTTGGATTTCGAGCACAGAGTATTCGATTCGCGGTTGAATTCCTGCGCAAGAAAATCGAGCTTGCGGCCGACCGCGCCGCCGCCGTCGAGCAGCGCGCGTCCGGAAGCGACATGGGTTTTCAGCCGGTCGATCTCCTCGCGTATGTCGGCCTTGGTGGCAAGGAAGGCCGCCTCCTGGTGCAGGCGGCTTTCGTCGAGATTGGCCGACGCATCCATCAGCAGCGCGACCTGCTCGGCGATCCGTGCACGGATCGCCGCCGGGTCGCGCGAGGGGTCGGCTTCGGCCTTCAGCACCAGGACCTCGATCGTGTCGATATGCGCGGACAGGACCGTTCCAAGCGCCGCACCTTCCGCCAGCCTTGCTTGCTCGAGTCCCGCCAGGGCAAGGTCAAGCACACCCAGCACCGCCGCGTCGACGGAGGCGCGCGCCTCCTCGGTCTCGGCCACTTCAGGAATGTCGAGCACGCCGCGCAGCGCCAGAAGCCCGTCGGCGCTTGCCGGCGCCACGCCGAACTGCTCCTCCAGACGTTTTGCCAGTCCTGCCAGATCCTTCAGGAACGCTTCGTTGATGACGGGCTGCGCCAGCGTTCCCGCGGCCCGACCGACGGTCAGCGACGCCTGGATGTTGCCGCGCGAAAAGCGCTTCTGCACCAACTGCCTGACGAGAGGCTCCAGCCTCTCGAAACCCTGCTGCAGGCGCAGCCTGGCTTCGATGGTCTTGCCGTTGACCGACTTCAGCTCCCAGGCGATCGCCGCGCCGTCATGTTCGGCGGCGACGCGCGAGAAGCCGGTCATGCTCTGCAGATTCATGGCGCGCCCCGCATCCCCAACGACAATGATCCGGAATGGACCACGCCTCAAATAACTCGATTCGACCCCAACGAACCTTTTGCCACGCTATTGCGCGGCGGCCGGCTCCGCCGCCCCGCCGCCGGCAGCCGCTTTGGCCGCTTCGTCCGCCTGCTGCTTCCGGATCTTGCGCCAGCGCGCGACGTTTTCGTTGTGCTCTTCCAGGGTCTTGGCGAAGACATGCCCGCCGGTGCCGTCGGCAACGAAATAGAGGTCGTCGGTCTTCGACGGATTGGCCACGGCTTCGAGAGCGGCCTTGCCCGGATTTGCGATCGGCGTCGGCGGCAACCCGTCGATCGTATAGGTATTGTACGGCGTAGGCTTCTCGATATCCGCCTGATAGATCGGCCGGTCAGCGGGCTTTCCGGAACCGCCGAACAGGCCGTAGATGATCGTCGGGTCCGATTGCAGCCGCATATTGTTCTTCAGCCGGTTGAGGAACACCGCGGCGACGCGAGAACGTTCGTCGCCCTTGCCGGTTTCCTTTTCGACGATCGAGGCCAGCGTGATGAACTCATTTATGTTGGCCAGTGGCAGGTCGGGCGCGCGGCGCGCCCAGATTTCCTCGACCAGTTCCTTCTGGTGCGCCAGCATCTTGTCGATGATCTGCTTGCGCTCAGCGCCGCGCGTGAAGCGCTGCGTGTCGGCAGCCAGCATGCCCTCCGGCGGGATCTCGGAAGGCATGTCGCCGGTCAACGCCTCGTGCTCGGCGATCTTGCGGAAAGCCTGCACGACCGTCAGCCCTTCCGGAATGGTCAGCGACTGCATCACCGACTTGCCGCTTTTCAGGATTTCCATGATGTCGCGCATCGAGGCGCCGGCCGCGATCTCGTATTCGCCGGCCTTCAGCTCGCCCTCGTTGCCGTAGGCGCGCACACCGAGATGGAAGATGCGCGCGTCGCTGACCAGCCCGCGCCGCTCGAGTTGGTCGGCGATCTCGATCAGCCCGCTCTTGGGCTTGACCAGAAAGGTCTGCGTCGTTTCCGACGGGCCGGGTCCGTCGAACTCGCGCTTGCCGAGATAAACGGCGAGGCCGGCCGCCAGCACAAGGAGCATCGCCGAAGAGACGATGAAGTTCATGAACACGACGATCTGGTTGCGTGATGCGCGCGAGCGCTTCGGCGGCGGCGTTCCGACTTCGGGCCGCAAGACTTCGCTCGCCGTCTTCGGCACAATCGGTTTCGGCGCCTCGGCGCGCTGGCCGAACTCCCCCGGGTTCGCTGGATTGGTGTTCATATCGCCTCGATAATGCCCTTGCGCCGCGCCTTCATTTCTCAATCACCAGAGTATGGCAAAATTCGCGGCGAGGAAGGCGCTATCCCGGCGCTTAGCCATTGTAGCGCTGGAAAACCAGCGATGCGTTGGTGCCGCCGAAGCCGAAGGAATTCGACAGGGCGACATCGATCTGGCGCGCCCGCGGCTTGTGCGGCACGAGGTCGATCGCCGTCTCGCGTTCGGGATTGTCGAGATTGATGGTCGGCGGGGCGATATTGTCGCGTATCGCCAGTACCGAGAAGATCGCCTCGGCGGCGCCGGCCGCGCCGAGCAGATGGCCGATCGACGACTTGGTCGACGACATCGAAACCTTGGAGGCCGCGTTGCCGACCAGCCTCTCGACGGAGCCGAGCTCGATCGTATCCGCCATGGTCGAGGTGCCGTGGGCATTGATGTAGTCGATATCGGCGGGCGCCAGTCCGGCGCGCTTGATAGCCGCGCTCATGCAGCGGAACGCGCCGTCGCCATCGGCCGCCGGGGCGGTGATGTGATAGGCGTCTCCGGTCAGGCCGTAGCCGGTCACCTCAGCGTAGATTTTCGCGCCGCGCGCCTTGGCGTGCTCCAGTTCCTCCAGAACCACTACGCCGGCGCCCTCGCCCATGACGAAGCCGTCGCGGTCGCGGTCATAGGGGCGCGAGGCCGTCCCGGGCGCATCGTTGCGGTCGGTCGACAACGCCTTGCAAGCGGCGAAGCCCGCGAGCGACAGGCGCGTGACAGGGGATTCCGCACCGCCGGCAAGCATCACGTCGGCGTCGCCGAAGATGATCAGCCGCGCGGCATCGCCAATCGCGTGCGCACCCGTCGAGCAGGCGGTCACCACCGCATGGTTCGGGCCCTTGAGCCCGTGCCGGATCGACACCTGGCCCGATACGAGATTGATGATGTTGCCGGGAATGAAGAACGGGCTGATGCGGCGCGGGCCGCGGTCCCTCAGCACCATAGCGTTTTCGGCGATGCCGTCGATGCCGCCTATGCCGGAGCCAATCATTACACCGGTGGCGTTGCGGTCTTCGTCCGACTTCGGTTCCCAGCCGGAATCCTTCAGCGCCTCGTCGGCGGCTGCGATCCCGTAAAGGATGAAGTCGCCGATCTTCCTGAGTTCCTTCGGCTCTAGATACGCCTCAGGGTTGAAGGTGCCGTTGCCGCCGTCGCCGCGAGGGATGACGTGCGCCACCTTGCAGGGGAGATCCTCGACCTCGAACTCGGTAATCCGCTTGGCGGCGCTGCGGCCAGTCAGCAGTTCGCGCCAGCCGTGTTCAACGCCCACGCCGAACGGCGAGAGCAGGCCCATGCCGGTGACGACTACTCGCCTCATCGCGGAATTCCCGAAGCTTGCGCCTGGCAAAGCGTCAGGCCGACGCCTTATCGATGTACTTCACGGCGTCGCCGACGGTCAGAATCGTCTCGGCTGCATCGTCCGGGATCTCGACGCCGAATTCCTCCTCGAAAGCCATGACGAGTTCAACCGTATCAAGGCTGTCCGCGCCGAGGTCGTCGATGAAGCTCGCCGCTTCCGTCACCTTCTCGGCTTCGACGCCGAGATGTTCGACAACGATCTTTTTGACGCGCTCTGCGGTGTCACTCATTTGGGCATCCTCGTCTGTGTGTTTGTCTGTCTTCGTTAGCGGCCGGAATGCCGCTAATCAAGCTGAAAGAATGTTCCCTGCAGGAACGCAACCGCCCGCGGCGCGAACTGGTGCGAACCGCCGGGTTAAGCGCGGCATTACACGAAAAAACGCGCACGTCCAAGGCGAAAACGGCTTCTCAACCGACACCAGAGGTAAGGCTGTTGGATATCCCGCATCGCTAGATCATCGCCATGCCGCCATTCACGTGAATAGTCTGGCCCGTGATGTAAGCAGCCTCGTTGGAAGCGAGGTAGGCCACCGCCGAGGCGACTTCCGCGCCGGTGCCCATGCGCCTGGCCGGAATGGCGGCCATGATCGCTTCCTTCTGCTTGTCGTTCAGCTTGTCGGTCATGGCCGATTCGATGAAGCCCGGCGCCACGCAATTCACCGTCACGCCGCGCGTCGCGATCTCCTGCGCCAGCGATTTCGACATGCCGATCATGCCTGCCTTGGAGGCGCAGTAGTTCGCCTGGCCGGGATTGCCGGTGACGCCGACCACCGAGGTGATGTTGATGATGCGGCCGTTGCGGCGGCGCATCATAGGATGGGTCAATTCCCGGGTGAGCCTGAACACCGCCGTCAGGTTGACTTCCATCACCGCATCCCAATCCGCATCCGACATCCGGACGAAAAGTCCGTCCTTGGTGATGCCGGCATTGTTGACCAGTATGTCGACGCCTTCGAGATCGGCTTCGGCCTTTGCGCCCAGCGCCTTGACCTCGTCGCGATTCGACAAATTGGCCGGAAACAGTTTTGTCCGCCCGCCGAGTTCGGCGGCCAGCGCCTCCAGCTTTTCCACCCGCGTGCCGTGCAGGCCGACGGTCGCACCCTGCGCATGCAGCGCGCGCGCCACCGCCTCGCCGATGCCCCCGCTCGCCCCGGTGACGAGCGCCTTGCGGCCGGTCAGATCAAACATTTTTGACTCCCGTTCCAATTGATAGGGCACTCCCTTGTAAGGGAGTGCTCTAGCTTAATCGATCACCCCAACGCCGCCATCGCCGCCTCGACATCGGCCGGACTGTTGATGGCGCTGGTAGCGATCTCCTTGTTGATACGCCGCGCCAGTCCTGAGAGCACTTTCCCTGCTCCCACTTCGTAAAGTGTCGTCACGCTATTGGCGCCGAACCATTCCACCGTCTCGCGCCAGCGCACGCGGCCGGTCACCTGCTCGACGAGGCGGGCGACGATCTGGTCCGGATCGCTAAGCGGCGTCGCCGAGACGTTCGACACCACTGGCACCGTCGGAGCATTTTTCTTCACGCTGGCCAGCGCTTCGCGCATCGTCTCTGCGGCCGGACCCATCAAAGCGGAGTGGAAGGGAGCGGAGACTGAAAGCATCAATGCCCGTTTGGCGCCTTTTTCGGTGCAGAGCCGGGCCGCGAGTTCGACCGCCGCCTTGGCCCCTGAAATCACGAATTGTCCGCCGCCATTGTCGTTGGCGATCTGGCACACAGACCCCTTGGCGGCCTCCGCGCAGGCCGCTTCGACATCGCCCTGCTCCAGTCCGATGATCGCGGCCATCGCGCCTTCGCCGACCGGAACCGCGGCCTGCATGGCATCGCCGCGGATGCGCAGCAGCCGGGCGGCGTCGGCCACCGTGAACGTGCCTGCGGCGGCAAGTGCGGAATATTCGCCGAGAGAATGGCCGGCAACATAGGAAACCTTGTCCTTCAGCGAGAAGCCTCGCGCCTCAAGCGCCCGCACCGCAGCGAGGGACACCGCCATCAGCGCGGGCTGCGCGTTGGCGGTCAGCGTCAGGGTCTCTTCCGGCCCCTCCCACATGATTTTCGAGAGCTTCTGGCCGAGCGCGTCATCAACCTCGTCGAATACCCGGCGTGCCTCGGGAAACGTGTCGGCGAGGTCCTTGCCCATTCCGACGACCTGGCTCCCCTGCCCCGGAAAAGTGAATGCGACGGCCATGATCTCGCTCCGCGATTTCTTCTCCGCTGCCGTGTGGCGTGACGCGGGCCGGCGAGTCAAGCCCGTGCCTCCTGCTTTGGAACAAAGCGCTGCTGAACTTCTTATTTCCGCCACACGCGCTAGCTTCTGTGACGGAACAATGACAGTTGCATGACGTTTTTTATTACGCATTGAGGACATTAAGTTGGCAAAGATTGTCGCAGACCGGGTTTCGGCGACGCGGGAAGCCTCGGGAAAAGGGAATTTGGTCGAAACGCGGCGACGTGTCCGTCTATTTCGCATTGCCGGTTCGGCGGCGTTGACGCTCCTGGTTTCGGCAGTCCTGGTGTTTTCGGTTGAATGGATCGTGCGCGGCTCGCTTCCCGAAACGCTGCTTTTCTTCCAGCAGCCGTTCCGCCCCGGCTGGACCACCGTCATCCTGTTCGCGCTGCTCATCGTCTTTTTCGACGCCCTGCTCGGCCGCGCCTATCACGCGCTGCTGGTGGTCGCGCCCGCCGTCCTGTTCCTGGCCTTTGTGGGTCATCAGAAAGCGCATTACCTCGGCGATCCGCTCTACCCGACAGATTTCCTCTATGCGCGCCAGATCGTGGAACTGACGCCGCTGCTGGTGCGCGAGCGCCCGCTGCTGGCAGTCATGCTCATCATCACCACGATCGCCACGGTCGCGCTTCTGGTGGCGCTCTGGCGATTCTGGCGGCGCAAGGTTCCCGCCCTGCCGATGCGCGCCCGCGCCGCGCGGCTCGCGGTCGCCCTGCCGGCCCTGCTGTTCTTCGGCTCGATCATGGACTACGCGACTTTCTCCTGGGCGCGCGACCGGCTTCAGATCATCCCGATGATGTGGGACCAGAAGGAAAACTACGCCTCGAACGGCTTCGCCATCGCCTTTGCGCTCAATGTGCCGATGGCCAAGGTCAAGGCTCCTGAGGGCTATTCAAAGGAGGCGATCGAGGCCATCAGGCGTCCCGCGGCCTCGGCGTCGGTTCCGCCGGAACGGCCCGACATCATCATTGTGATGAGCGAATCGTTCTGGGATCCCACCCGGCTGCCAGGTGTCACGATCACGCCCGACCCGGTTTCCAATGTCCGCGCGGTGCAGTCCGGGCATGTGTTTTCGCCGGAATTCGGCGGTATGACGGCCAATGTCGAATTCGAGGCGCTGACCGGCTTCTCCAACGCGTTCCTACCTTATGGCAGCATTCCCTATCAGCAATATGTCCGCGAGCCGCTGCCGTCGCTCGCGACTTTCCTGAAGAGCCAGGGCTACGCCACCCGCGCAATCCACCCGTTCGAAGGCTGGTTCTGGAATCGCACGCCGGTTTATGAGGCGTTCGGCTTCGACAGCTTCATGTCGGAAGAAAACCTGCCGCCGCTGGCCACGCGCGGACCGCTCGTCTCCGATGCCGCGCTGACGGAAGAAATCATCCGCCAGGCCGAAGCGACCGCCGAGCCGTTCTTCTTCTTCGCCGTGACGCTGCAGAGCCATGGCCCCTACGAGCCGAGCCGCTACCCCACCACCAGCCACAAGGTCGAAACTTCGGTGAGCGCATGGAGCAGGGGTTCGATCCTGACCTTCGCCGAGGGAGCCGCCGATGCCGACCAAGGTCTGGCTCGGCTGATCGAATGGGCTGAAAAACGAGAGCGCCCCACCGTCATCGCCTTCTTCGGCGACCATTTGCCGCCGCTCGGCCCCGTCTTCGTCGAGACCGGGTTCATGAAAAACCCGGTCGCCGAGCGCAAGGCGCCACTCGCGAAAATGCGCATCCAGCACGAAACGCCGTTGGTGATCTGGTCGAACCGCAAGGGCCCGGTCGGCCATCTCGGCTCGATCAGCCCATCCTTCCTGCCGCTCCACGTGCTGGAGACGGCCGGCATGAGCCATCCCTATTACACCGGCTTCCTCGGCGAGATGCGCCAGCATTATCGCGTCGTGGACCGCAATGTACTCGTGACGCCGCGGGGGATGGCGACATTCGACTGGGGGCGGGCGAAGGAGATCGATCCGGCTATCCGCGACTTCCGCCTACTGCAATTCGACATCATGTTCGGCAAGCGCCACGGCGAGAAGGCTTTCTTCCCGAGCCCGAAAAAGGACAAGCGAAGCACGAGTTGAGCCTGTTGGGTGCGCCACGCAGGGTCCACTGCCAGCCGGTTGGAGCCGATGCGCCGTCCAACGCTGCCTTCCATCGTCGACCAGTCGGTGATATCCGCCTTCGCCGAATGGCGAGAAATCCTTGCATCCGCGCCAAAACCCTGTATAGACCCGCGCAATCTGCCGGTCCCAGCTGGGGGCTGAACGGAGGGCCGGAGGTTTTCTTCAGGAAAGTCGCCGTGTGAAGCAAAAGTGCTTCCGCCTCCCGTGTCTCCGCTCTCGACCGTCTCGTCATGCTCCTTTCTTCTCCTCAAGGCGCCGCCAGGCTCCCGCAGGATCCAAGAGAAGTTGCAGAGGCTTTAGCCGCCGGGACCGACAGGGAAACGAAGAAAGGCAAAGAACAATGGCTCTATACGAACATGTGTTTCTTGCCCGGCAGGACCTCTCGCAGCAGCAGGTCGACGCCCTTGTGGAACATTACAGGGATGTCGTCTCCTCGCATGGCGGGTCGATCGGCAGGGTCGAGAACTGGGGACTGAAGTCCCTCACCTACCGGGTCAAGAAGAACCGGAAGGCTTACTACACGCTGATGGACCTCGATTGTCCTCCGGCCGCCCTCAACGAGATGGAGCGCCAGATGGGCCTCTCCGAGGACGTGCTGCGCTTCCTGACCGTCAAGGTCGACAAGCACGAGGAAGGCGTCTCCGCGATGATGCAGAAGCGCGAAGAGCGTTCCGACCGCGGCGGCTTCGGCGACCGCGACCGTGGCGATCGTGGCCCGCGCTCGTTCGGCGATCGTGACCGCGGCGATCGCGGCCCGCGCTCGTTCGGCGACCGCGAAGGTGGCGATCGTGGCCCGCGCCGTCCGCGCGAAGGCGTTGAAGGAGGTGCAGAATAATGGTCGACATTAATCAGATCCCGACCCGGCGCCCGTTCCATCGCCGCCGCAAGACCTGCCCGTTCTCCGGCGCCAACGCTCCGAAGATCGACTACAAGGACGTGCGTCTCCTGCAGCGCTACATTTCCGAGCGCGGCAAGATCGTACCGTCGCGCATCACGGCGGTCAGCCAGAAGAAGCAGCGCGAGCTCGCCAAGGCGATCAAGCGCGCCCGTTTCCTCGGTCTCTTACCTTACGTCGTCAGGTAAATCTCTTCGGCTGCGGGCGGTTTCGCCGCCCGCAGCCATTCCCCTTCCGCGACGGGCGCGGTTCTCAGGGGCGACATGAAAATCCCGGGTTGGGTTCTCTAGGCTCTGAACCCTAACTGCCGCGACAGGCAGGACAGCGACACAAGCGGCCCGCGCCGCCACTTGCTTCCTGACCTCGTCTTTTTGAATCAGCCGCTTCAGGCTCTGAAAGGACAAGACAATGGAAGTCATTCTTCTCGAACGCATTTCCCGCCTCGGCCAGATGGGCGACACCGTCAAGGTCAAGGACGGCTTCGCCCGCAATTTCCTGCTGCCGCAGGGCAAGGCGCTGCGCGCCAACGCGGCCAACAAGAACAAGTTCGAAGGCCAGCGCGCCCAGCTCGAGACGCGTAATCTCGAGCGCAAGTCGGAAGCCCAGCAGATCGCCGACCTGCTCGACGGCAAGAGCTTCATCGTCGTGCGCTCCGCCGGCGAAACCGGTCAGCTCTATGGTTCGGTCTCGACCCGCGACATTTCCGAGATCGTCACCGCCGAGGGTTTTTCGGTCAGCCGCAACCAGGTCGAGCTCAACCAGCCGATCAAGACGATCGGCCTCACCAATGTGGCGATCGCACTGCACCCCGAGGTCGAGGTCACGATCACGCTCAACATCGCCCGCACGGCCGACGAAGCCGAGCGCCAGGCCAAGGGCGAGACGCTGACCACCGCCGAGGCGATCTACGGCGAAGACATCAACGACAATGCGCGCCCGGACAATTTCTTCGATCCGAACGCGGAGGAAGGCGAAGAAGCCTGATCCGGTTCGCATAATGCTGGACCAATGCCCGGGCCTTGTGCCCGGGCTTTTTTTTGCTATTTGAAATCTATTGGGGACCGCATGGGCTTGATTTCGCTTCGCGATGATCGGGATTTTGCGATGAACAAACTGCTGCAGCGTGTTGTCGAACGGCTGGTAAGGACGGGAAATCTCACCGTTACAGGCCCGGACGGAACCAACCATTTTTTCGGCGACGGCAGCGGCGATCCCGTCCATGTCGTGATCAAGACAAACCACGCCGAACGCGCCATCACCTTCGATCCCATGCTGGCGCTGGGCGAAGCCTTCATGGAAGGCGAACTAGAGGTCGTCGAGGGCGACATGCTCGGCCTCCTGCGCATCGTCTACCAGAATATGGGACCGGGCGGCATCGAGGCGTCATGGACCAAGGCCGTCGAAGGCCTGCGCCATGCGTTCCGCCGTTTCCAGCAGGTCAACACGGCCGCCCGCGCCCGGCGCAACGTCCAGCGCCACTACGATCTGTCGGGCGAATTCTACAAGCTCTTCCTCGACGCCGACATGCAATATTCCTGCGCCTATTTCGAGCGCCCCGGCATGACGCTGGAAGAGGCGCAGATGGCCAAGAAGCGTCACATCGCCGCGAAACTCGCGATGAAGCCTGGCCAGACCGTGCTCGACATCGGTTCCGGGTGGGGCGGGCTCGGCCTCTATCTGGCACGCCGCTTCGAGGCCGAAGTGCTCGGCGTCACGCTTTCGACCGAACAGCACGCCGTCGCCACCGATCGCGCCCATGCCGAGGGCCTGGAAAACCACGTCCATTTCGAGCTCAGGGACTATCGCGAACTCACCGAACGCTTCGACCGCATCGTCTCGGTCGGCATGTTCGAACATGTCGGCGTCAACCACTACGCTACCTTCTTCAACAAATGCGCTTCCCTGCTCAAGCCCGACGGCGTCATGCTTCTGCATTCGATCGGCCGCAACGGCCCGCCCTGGGCCACCAACGCCTTCATCCGCAAGCACATTTTCCCGGGTGGCTACATTCCGGCGCTTTCCGACGTGCTGCCAGCGATCGAAAACTCCGGGCTGATGCTCGTCGATGTGGAGATCCAGCGCCTGCACTACGCCGAGACGCTGAAGCACTGGCGCGAGCGCTTCCTCGCCAATCGCGACCGCGTCAGGGAGATCTACGACGAGCGTTTCTGCCGCATGTGGGAGTTCTATCTCGCCGGCTCGGAAGCCTCGTTCCGCTGGCAGGATCTGATGGTTTTCCAGATCCAACTCACGCGCCGCAACGACACGCTGCCGATCACCCGCGACTATATCGGCAAATGCGAGAAGGCCCTGGCCATCCACGAGGAGGCGCACCGAAAGCCCGTCGCTGCCCGAAAGGCGCGCACGAAGCGGATGCCGGAGCCCGGAGAATAGGTACAGCCACTTCGTCTCCCGCCAGGTGTCTTTGGGCCGACCGCAGCCAAAGGTTCATTCGACGGGATACGGCCCCTCGGCGAACGCTTCGGTGTGATAACCTTTCGACCCGACGATCCGGGCCAGAGGGCTGGCGACTTCGCCGCCCTTCCCCAGACGTTCGATGATCGAACCGAAATCATGTCGCGGCCGCCAGCCGAGTTCGGTTCGCGCGCGCTCGTTCACATAGACCCGCTCGATGCTCGGGAACATTTTCCAGCCCCGCCGCCGGTATTCCGCTTCGTAGCCCGGAATGCGCTTTCCCACTGTGCGTGGCGCGTCGGCGCGCAGGTCGACCAGATCTTCGGGCAGGAAGGGCGTGGTCGCGCTGATTATGTATTTGCGGAACCCGATCGCCGGCGCATGTTCCGCGGCAAGCAAATGCGCGCTCACCACGTCCTCGATGTCGACGCGGCGATAGAGATACTCGTTCGCCTTCAAATTCTCGTCCGAATAAGTCTCCCGCACGTCCTTGCTGTCGTCCTCTTCCGGAAAGAAGCGCGAGGTCCTGAGCACAATGCAGGCGAGCCCGTTGTTCCTGCTGAACAACTGGCAAAGGTCCTCGGCCGCAGCCTTGGTGACGCCGTAGATATTCTTGGGCACGGCGTTGACATCTTCGGTCACCCAGGCGGCCGGAGCGCCGGCCGGCGGCACGAGCGCGTCGCCGAAGACGCTGGTCGTGCTGGTATAGACGAACGATTTGACGCCCGCTTTTGCTGCTTCCTCCAAGAGGTTGAGCGTGCCCGAAATGTTGGTGTCGACAAAATCCTGCCGGCTGTGGGTGGCGACATGCGGCTTGTGCAGGGTGGCCGCATGAAACACCTTCTCCACGCCGGCCATGCACCGCTCCACGCAAGAGCGGTCGGTTATCGAGCCGGTCTCGGTCGTGAATGACGACGCCGCGATATCGAGACTCACGACCTCATATCGCAAATCCCTCAAGGCCCGGACCAGCGCCTCGCCGAGATGACCGGCGCTTCCCGTAACCAGAACTTTCATGCCGCCTCGCTTTTCGCCTGACCCGCGGAATCGACGCCGAACCTAGCAGGGAGGCTTGCTACGGTGAATTCCTGCGAACGAACGTTTTCATGTCCATCGCGGCAAACCGAAGTGACAGCGCACCGCATTTTCTTGTTTTGTTCTCCATTCGCGCGCTATGCTACCAACCTGATTCGCGTCAACTGGGAATCTGACGGCCGGAGGCATTTTCCCAACTCCTGTGGATCGCGGGCACAAGCAGGAAAACCTGACTTTTGTTCGGTCGCCGGCCGCAGCTTCTGATACCCAAGATGCAAGACCAGAACCGGGGACAAAAATGGCAGAGGCAGCGCGCAAGTTCGGCGTGGCGGAGCAACCGCTTTATCGCGAGGCGCCCAACAATATCGAAGCCGAACAGGCGCTGCTCGGCGCGATCCTGGTCAACAACGACGCCTTCTACCGCGTCTCGGACTTCCTCAAGTCCGGCCATTTCTACGAGCCGCTGCATCGCAAGATATACGAGGTTTCGGCCGAGCTCATCCGGATGGGCAAGATGGCCAATCCGGTCACCATAAAAACCTTCCTGCCGGCCGACGAGAAGGTCGGCGACATGACCGTCGCCCATTATCTCGCCCGCCTCGCCGCCGAGGCGGTCAACGTCATCAATGCCGCCGATTACGGTCGCGCCATCTACGACTTGGCCACCCGCCGCGCGCTGATCACGGTCGGCGAGGACATGGTCAACATCGCCTATGACGCGCCCGTCGACATGTCGCCCTCCGACCAGATCGAGGATGCCGAACGCCGGCTGTTCGAGCTTGCCGAGACCGGCCGCTACGACGGCGGCTTCGAAAGCTTCACCGACGCAGTGAAAACCGCGGTCGATATGGCCAACGCCGCCTATATGCGCGACGGCCACCTGTCCGGCATCGCCACCGGGCTTCGTGACCTCGACCGCCGCATGGGCGGGCTGCAGCCTTCCGATCTTATCGTGCTCGCCGGACGTCCCGGCATGGGCAAGACCTCGCTCGCCACCAACATCGCCTTCAATATCGCCCATGCCTATGAGCCGGCGCAGCAGGCCGACGGTTCGTTCAAAGCGGCCAATGGCGGCGTCATCGGCTTCTTCTCGCTCGAAATGTCGTCCGAGCAGTTGGCCACCCGCATCATTTCCGAGCAGACGGAAATCCCGTCGTCGAAGATCCGCCGCGGCGAGATCACCGAGACCGATTTCGAAAAGCTCGTCGCCTGCTCGCAAACCATGCAGAAGATCCCGCTGTTCATCGACCAGACCGGCGGCATCTCGATCGCGCAGCTCGCCGCGCGCGCACGCCGGCTGAAGCGTCAGCGCGGCCTCGACGTCATCGTCATCGACTATATCCAGCTCATGCAGGGTTCTTCCTCAAAATCCTCCCAGAACCGCGTCCAGGAAATCACTGAGATCACCACCGGCCTCAAGGCGCTCGGCAAGGAACTCGGCGTGCCGATCATCGCGCTCTCGCAGCTCTCGCGTCAGGTCGAAAGCCGCGACGACAAGCGCCCGCAACTGTCGGATCTGCGCGAATCCGGCTCCATCGAGCAGGACGCAGACGTCGTGCTCTTCGTCTTCCGCGAGGAATATTATCTCAAGAACAAGGAGCCCAAGCCGGGCACGCTCGAATATACGCAGTGGGAAACCGAAATGAACGAGGTGCGCGGCAAGGCCGAAGTCATTATCGCCAAGCAGCGCCACGGCCCGACCGGCACGGTATCGCTGGCCTTCACCGGCGAGTTCACCCGCTTCTCCGACCTGGCGGAGGAACATCACCTGCCGGAACGGTATGAGTAAGCGTTTGGCTAGCAACGTAGAGCACAGCCGTTGCCGACCGTTTGTATTCGTTCGCAGAACGAGTGCAATGATGACCACCCACCATGGCTAAATCCCGCATCCAGTTCATCTGCCAGAATTGCGGCTCGGTGCATCAGCGCTGGGCCGGCAAATGCGACGCCTGCGGCGAGTGGAACACGCTCGTCGAAGAGGGAACCAACAGCGGCATCGGCAGCGGTCCCGCAAGTCTCCGCTCGCCGCGCAAGGGCCGCGCGGTGGCGCTCACCACGCTGTCGGGCGACATCGAGGACGCGCCGCGCATCGCTTCCGGCATAGGCGAACTCGACCGCGCCACCGGCGGTGGTTTCGTACGCGGCTCGGCGCTGCTCGTCGGCGGCGATCCCGGCATCGGCAAGTCGACGCTCCTCACCCAGGCCGCCGCCGCCCTCGCCGCCAAGGGCCACCGCATCGTCTACGTCTCGGGTGAAGAGGCCGTCGCCCAGATCAGGCTGCGCGCGCAGCGGCTCGGCGTCGCCGATACTCCGGTCGAGCTTGCCGCCGAAACCAATGTCGAGGACATTCTGGCGACCATCGCCGATGGCCGCCGCCCCGACCTGCTCATCCTCGATTCCATCCAGACGCTGTGGACCGACATGGCCGATTCGGCGCCGGGTACGGTGACGCAGGTGCGTTCCTCAGCTCAGGCGATGATCCGCTACGCCAAGTCGACCGGCGCTGCGGTGGTGCTGGTCGGCCACGTCACCAAGGAGGGGCAGATCGCCGGACCCCGCGTCGTCGAGCACATGGTCGATGCCGTGCTTTATTTCGAGGGCGAAGGCGGCCATCACTACCGCATCCTGCGCACGGTGAAGAACCGCTTCGGCCCGACCGACGAGATCGGCGTCTTCGAGATGTCCGACAAGGGCCTGCGCGAAGTGTCCAATCCGTCAGAGCTTTTTCTCGGCGAACGACACGCGAAATCGCCTGGTGCGGCGGTTTTCGCCGGCATGGAAGGCACGCGTCCCGTGCTGGTCGAGATTCAAGCGCTGGTCGCGCCCTCGCCGCTCGGCACGCCGCGCCGCGCGGTCGTCGGCTGGGATTCTGCGCGGCTGTCCATGATCCTCGCCGTGCTCGAAGCCCATTGCGGCGTCCGCTTCGCCACGCATGACGTTTATCTGAACGTCGCCGGCGGCTACCGCATCACCGAGCCCGCCGCCGACCTCGCCGTCGCCGCCGCCCTGGTTTCGTCGCTCACCGGTATTGCCCTTCCTGCCGATTGCGTCTATTTCGGCGAAATCAGCCTTTCGGGCGCCATCAGGCCGGTTGCGCATGCGCAGCAGCGGCTCAAGGAAGCGGAAAAGCTGGGGTTTGGACAAGCGGTTCTGCCGCGCGGCAGCGAGGAAATTTCCGGGGGAAACGGATTCGGCGCTTTTCAGCCCGAAACGCTCACCGATCTGGTGGTGCGGATCGCAGGCACATTGCGCCGGAACGCGGAAGACTGAACCGGCGGCGACCGGTAAGGGTGTGTGGATTTCAGAAACCGCCATTTGCAGGGCGACATCACCTGAATATCGACACACCGCCAGATGGAGTGGGAAACAATGCCGATAACGCTGCTTGACGGAATCCTCGTCGGCTTCACCCTGGTTTCGGCGATGCTGGCCATGGTGCGCGGCTTCTCGCGCGAGATACTCTCCATCGCCTCCTGGGTGGCGGCAGCCGCCGCTGCGTTCTTCTTCTATCCGGCGGTGCTGCCCTATGTGCAGCCCTATATCGACCAGGAACAGCTCGCCATGGCGGCGGCGGCGGGCATCGTCTTCATCATCGCGCTGATCGTGGTGACGGTCATCACGATGAAGATCGCCGACTTCATCATCGACAGCCGCGTCGGCGCGCTCGACCGCACGCTCGGCTTTCTCTATGGCGCGGCGCGCGGCATACTGGTCGTCGCGGTCGGCCTGCTGTTCTTCAACTGGCTGGTCGGAACCAATCCGCCCGCCTGGATCTCCGAGGCGAAATCGCGCCCGCTGCTCGAATCGATCGGCAACACGCTGGAATCGATGCTGCCCGATGACCCCGAAAACTCGATCCTGAAGCGGCTGCAGCTGGACGAGGCGGAACCGGAGGCAGGCACGGACGCGCCGCCCGCGGCCGAAACGCCGCCAGCCGAAGCCGCCCCGACCGAGGCGCCTCCCTCCGAGGAAGCGCCGGCCGGCGAAGCGCCTGCTGAGGAAGCGCCTGCCGGGGAAGCGCCGCCGGCAAACAATTGACGGTGGCGCGCAGTGCGCGGTCGTCCTATATGAGTGCTTTCTGACGAGAGACCGCCCCGCTATGGCGCATGCAGACGACACCTTGCTGGCCGAGGCCGACGATCATTTCCACGACGAATGCGGCGTGTTCGGCATCTTCGGCCGGCAGGACGCGGCGGCGATCGTCACGCTCGGCCTGCACGCGCTCCAGCATCGCGGCCAGGAGGCGGCCGGCATCGTCTCCTATGATGGCACGCAATTCCACGTCGAGCGCCATATCGGCCTGATCGGCGACACTTTCACCAAGCCGCGCGTCATCGAAAGCCTGAAGGGCAGCCGCGCCATCGGCCATACCCGCTACGCCACCACCGGCGGCTCCGGCCTACGCAACGTCCAGCCGCTGTTTGCCGAGCTTGCCGACGGCGGCTTCGCCATCGCCCACAACGGCAACATCACCAACGCCATGACCGTCCAGCGCACGCTGCAGAAGCAGGGCGCGATCTTCTCATCCACCTCTGACACCGAGACCATCCTGCATCTCGTCGCCACCAGCCGCGAGAAGGACGTCAATGCACGCTTCATCGAGGCCGTGCGGACGCTCGAGGGCGCGTTCTCGCTGGTAGCGCTCACCTCCAAGAAGATGATCGGCTGTCGCGATCCGCTCGGCATCCGCCCACTTGTGCTCGGCGATCTCGACGGCGCCTGGATCCTCGCTTCCGAGACCTGCGCGCTGGATATCATAGGTGCAAGATACGTCCGCGATTTGAAGCCCGGCGAGATGGTCGTCGTCACCACAAAGGGCATCGAGAGCCTGTTCCCGTTCGAGCCGCAGAAATCGCGCTTCTGCGTCTTCGAATATGTCTATTTCGCCCGGCCGGATTCGTCGGTCGAAGGCCGCAACGTCTATGACGTGAGAAAACGCATCGGCGCGGAACTTGCGATCGAAAGCCCTGTAGACGCCGACATCATCGTTCCGGTGCCCGATTCGGGCACCCCCGCGGCGATCGGCTTTGCCCAGCAGGCCGGCCTGCCCTTCGAACTCGGCATCATCCGCAACCACTATGTCGGCCGCACTTTCATCCAGCCGACCGATTCCATCCGCCACATGGGCGTCAAGCTCAAGCACAACGCCAACCGCAAGATGATCGAGGGCAAGCGTGTCGTGCTCGTCGATGACTCGATCGTGCGCGGCACGACCAGCCAGAAGATCGTGCAGATGGTGCGCGAAGCCGGCGCGAAGGAAGTGCATATGCGCATCGCCTCGCCGCCGACGCGCTCGTCCTGCTTCTACGGCGTCGACACGCCCGAGACGGCGAAGCTGCTCGCGTCGCGCATGTCCGTCGAGGAGATGGCCGACTTCATCCGAGTCGATTCACTCGGCTTCCTGTCCATCGACGGGCTCTACCGCGCCGTCGGCGAACCGGCCCGCAACAACGAGCAGCCGCAATTCTGCGACGCCTGCTTCACCGCCGACTACCCGACCCGGCTCGCCGATTTCGAAGGCTCCGACAACGTCCGCACCCTGTCGCTGCTGGCGACAGGCGGACAGTAGCCTTTTGTCCGCCGGCGCTGGCGTGAAGCATGGCGTTCGCGATCAAAGCCGAGATTTGCGATCCGCAGGCGAAGACATTTGCGTTTGTCGCGCAAAAAACGATGTACGGCGGTAAGCATGTCGCCAAAGACGACACGGTTTTCGTGTTCGCGAGCGAGAACGAGGGCGGACAAGGTCTCATCGCCCGCGGCGTTGTCATTTCCGCCGAAGCGATCGCGAAGAAACGCGGCATCGCCCGGCAAACGCCACGTGTGAGCCTCTCCATCAGACGTACGGCGCTCGCAACGCGGCCGTTGGGGCGGAGCGAACTCAAACATCTCACAGACTGGAGCGACGGCCGGCCCGGGACCGAGCTCAATTTCAAATTTTATCGCCAGGCGACGAACAAGATTGTCGGCATCTCGGATGAAGCGGCGGCGTTCCTGAGTGCATTCTTCTAGCGCAACACGCAACATTCAGCCTGGTCGCGGCGCAGGCCCGGCCTCACGCTTCCAGATAAAACTCCGGTGCACAGCCAGCCGCTCGCCCGGCCCGTGAACGGCCGCAAACAGAAGTCCCGCCAGGAAGGTGAAGTGGTCGACGAAGAAGCCGAACTCGACCTGGTTGCCTTCCCAACGTGATGGGCCGTGGAAGGCGAAGGCCAGGAAGATCACATAGACCCCGGCGAGCAGCGCGGCTTCCGAGAAGAAGGCGCCGGTCAGGAAAGCGAGGACGAGCGCGGTTTCGAAGATCGCGGCGAGCCAGGCCAGAAGCAGCGGGAACGGAAATCCCGCCGCCGCGATGTAGCCGGCCGTGTCCGACATTCCGGCAAACTTGAAGCTCGCCGCCATCGCAAAGATGCCGGCGAAGATCAGTCTTGCGACGAGGATTGCAACGGTTTTGCTCATGGTCCAATTCCTCCAACGATGTTCATTTGCATCTAGGACGCTGGCCAGCATGCGTTTCCGACATCGGCCGCCGAAGATTTCCTAAGCCAGGATGTCTTGAGATTTAGGTCAGGCCGAGCCGAAAGTGGTGGATTTCGAGAACCGGAACGGAGCGTACATTTAGTACGTGAGTACCGGAAGCGCAGAAAGCCGCATTTGCAGGCCGGCATCACCTGAATCTCGGGTCGGATTTGCGAATCTGTATTCCAGGGTTCCGTTCTCGGCAAATAAGTCCTATCTGGTGCCGGTTTCGATAGGCTCGAATTGGATGCCCGCATGATCCCCACCCCCGACCTCACCGACCGCGTCGCCCTCGTCACCGGCGCATCGCGCGGCATCGGCTACCACATCGCAAAGCAGATGGCGGCGGCGGGCGCGCATGTGATCGCGGTGGCCCGCACCGTCGGCGGCCTGGAAGAGCTCGACGACGAGATCAAGGCCGAGAACGCGCGCACCGGAAAGGGCGAGGCGACGCTGGTTCCGCTCGATCTGACGGACATGGCCGGCATCGACCGGCTCGGCGGCGCGATCCACGAGCGCTGGAAAAAGCTCGACGTTCTCGTCGCCAATGCCGGCGTGCTGGGCGTCATCGCGCCGATCGGCCATGTCGAGGCCAAGGTCTTCGAGAAGGTGATGGCGGTGAACGTCACCGGCACCTGGCGGCTGATCCGTTCGGTCGATCCGCTGCTGCGCATGTCGGAGGCCGGCCGCGCCATCATCATGTCGTCGGGCGCAGCGCATTCCGCGCGCGCCTTCTGGGCGCCCTATGCGGCGTCAAAAGCCGCCGTCGAAGCTCTCGCCCGCTCCTGGGCCGACGAGACCAGGAACCTGCCGCTCAGGGTCAACTGCGTCAATCCCGGTGGAACGCGCACCGCCATGCGCGCCCAGGCCTTTCCGGGCGAGAACCCCGAGACGCTGCCGACCCCGTCCGAAATCGCGGCAAAAATCATCCCGCTGGCGAGCCCATCGCTGAAGGAAACCGGCCTGATCTATGAGGCACGTCAGAACCGCTTCGTCTCCTACCGGCTGCCGGAATAGCCATCGCAGTCGGGCTCCGCCAACACGGGCTTGTGATTCGCCGCAATTTTGCACCAGCCCTAATTTCCTCCCGGGCGGGTTGCATCCCGGGAGGAAATTCCATGAAACGCAGTCTCTTTCTGGCGTCCGCGGCGCTTGCCGCGACCGTCTCGCTTGCCGGCGCGCAGGACAATGCGATGAGCTTCTTCATCACCAGCCAAGGTCCAGGCAACGGCGCCAATCTTGGCGGTCTGGCCGGCGCGGACGCGCATTGCCAGAGCCTCGCCGAAGCCGCCGGCGCGACGGGCAAGACCTGGCGCGCCTATCTATCGACCAGCACGGAGAACGCAAAGGACCGCATCGGCAGCGGCCCGTGGTTCAACCAGAAGGGCGAAAAGATCGCCGATGATGTCGCCTCCCTGCACAGCGACGCGAACAACATCACCAAGGAAACGGCGCTCGACGAGAAGGGACAGGTGGTCAGCGGCCGCGGCGACGAGCCCAACCGGCACGATATTCTGACCGGCAGCCAGGCGGATGGCACCGTGGCGGCGGACCAGACTTGCGGCGACTGGACGTTGGGCGGTGCGGAAGGCGCCGCGATGACCGGCCACCACGATCGCATGGGACCCGACACGCTGCCCACCGCGAAATCCTGGAACGCTGCGCATCCTTCACGGGGCGGGTGCAGCCTGGAGGCGCTCAAGAGCACCGGCGGCGACGGCCTGCTCTACTGCTTCGCAGCCAACTGATCACCCAACCTTCTCACATCCGCGCGGCCGGGCGATGCGGCTCGGCCGTCACCAACAGTTCCGGCTTCTGGTTGATGGTCTGGAACACCACGCAATAGCGCTCGGTCAGCTTGATCAGCGTGTCGATGCGGTCCTGCGGCTCGTCGGTGTCGAGTTCGAAGCGCAGGCGGATGGCGCGGAAGCCGACCGGCGCATCCCTGGCGACGCCGAGCGTGCCGCGAAAATCGAGGTCGCCTTCAGCTTCCACCTTCGCGCCGTCGAGGCGGAATTCCAGCGCCGTCGCCACGGCCTTCAGGGTTACGCCGGCGCAGGCGACCAGCGCCTCCAGAAGCATGTCGCCGGAGCACAGTTCGAGCCCCGAGCCGCCGGTCGCCGGATGCAGCCCGGCAACCGCGATCGCCCGGCCGGTCTCGACCTTGCAGGCGATTGACTGGTCGTCGATCGAGCCTTTGGCGCGCAGCGTGATCACCGCGCTTTGCGCATCGTCGCGATACGCCTGTTTCAGCGGCCCCTGCACATTCTTCAGTTCCGCCGCGTCCATGGTGCCCTCCTTCCCAAGTGATCCATCCGCCGCCATGCTAGTCATGACGGATCACATGTCAAAACCGGCGGCGCAACCGATGTCGGCGCCGGAACTCTCCTGACAGGCTTTGGCAGTTGGGCCGGCATAGATTGAGGGCGGTAAGCGGAGATATGGGCATGGACCGGGCCGGAACAGGCGAAGCTCGAACACACAGCCTCGGTATCGCGCTGGTCACATGCTCGGCCGCCGTGTTCGGCCTTGCCGGCGTGCTCACCAAGTCGATTGACGCCGATCCACTGACGATCAATTGCTGGCGCGGGCTGGTCGGCGCATTGCTTATAACGGCTTACGTCTTCTGGCGGCGCTCCCGCGAGGTCGCGCCGCGACCGCTCAGGCTCGGCTGGCGCGGCTGGCTGATGGCGGTGGTCGGAGCCTTGGCCAGTATCGCCTTCATTGCAGCCTTCAAGAACACCTATGTCGCCAATGTCGCGATCATCTACGCGACTGCTCCCTTCGTTGCCGCCCTTCTCGCCTGGCTTCTGGTGCGCGAAAATATACGCCCGCAAACCATGCTTGCGGCAGCCCTGTCGCTTTCCGGCGTCGGCCTCATGGTGTTTTCCGGCATCGGGACCGGCCGGCCCTTCGGCGACGGGCTGGCTCTGCTGATGACGCTGGGCAGCGCGCTCTACATGGTCCTGATCCGCAAATTCCGCGACACGCCGGTGGTCTGGGCAGGCGCGGTGTCTGCATTTCTGCTGTTCGTGCTCGGCTGGTTCGTCACCGATCCCCTGGCCATCTCGACGCGCGACGCGGTCCTGCTCGCGGCCTTCGGCGTGTCCTTCGCCATCGCCTCCGTGCTGTGGACCGAAGGCTCGCGGCTCATCCCCGCCGCCGAGGCCGGGCTGCTAGGCTCCGCCGAAGTGCCCTTCGCCATCCTGTTCGGCTGGCTGTTCCTGGCCGAATTTCCGCCGGTGGCCAGCCTGCTCGGCGGCGCGATCGTGCTTGCGGCGGTGTTCGCGCATGCGGCGCGCGACCTCGCGGTGGCGCGCGCCGAACCGGCGATTTTAGAAAAATGCGCTGTCGCGAAGAAAAATTGAATTTTTCTTGGAACCATATCCGGTTTCGGGTGTTTGTTGCTCGGACGGGCTGTCCCCATGCCCAAACCCCCTCGCCCGTCCTCCTTACTAAGCCGGCCGCAAGGCCGGCTTTTTCTTTAGGGAGAAGGCCTCGGCGATCGTCCCGCCGCCGAGCCAAAGCCTGAGCAGGCGCTGCCTTCTCCCCCGTTTGCCCTTGGCGATGGAAACGCGGGGAAAGCCTCACCTCAAAGACAACGCATTGACGTTCCCCCCGCTTAGTCTATTTTTTCGTCGCGGCGTTCGCTGGCGGCGAGACAATGCGTTGGGAGGTTGCGGCATGGTCCTGACCAGCCTGATTCTACTTGGAATCGCGCTTGCCTATGCGGCCTTCGCCTTGCTGCAGAAGCTGCGCCTCGGCATCAGCGTGCACCAGGCGCTGCTCTACGCGCCGTTAAAGCTCGCCTATCGCGTCCAGGACGAAGCGATGCGCGATGCCCAAAAGGCTGCCGCTCCAGTGATTTACGTGGTGTCGCACCAGTCGCGCCTCGATCCCGCGCTCATGCTGTCGCTTCTTCCGGAAAACACGCTGCACATTCTCGACCTGTGGTCGGCGAAGTCGCCCTGGCTTGAACCGTGGCGGGAGCTTGCCCGCACCATTGCCTTCAACGCCGAGCATGTTTTCGTCAGCCGCCGCCTGGTCCGCGTGCTGAAAGGCAAGGGTCGCTTGGCGGTCTATATCCCCGAAAACATAGAGCCCGACACCAAGTCATTGCGGCTCTACCGGGCGGTAGCGCGCATCGCCATGCAGGCGGATGCCCGCATCGTGCCAATCTTCGTGGGCGGCGCACGGCACCTGCCGTTCTCGCTGGTCCCGGCCGAAAAGGCGCCGCGCCGGCTGTTCCCGCGCCTCGCAATCTCGACCTTGCCGCCCATGACCGTCGCCGAGCTGACGGTCCGGTCTGGCGCCCAATCGGGGCCTGCCTCCAACGCGCTGTTCGACCGGCTGGCGGAGGCCCGTTTCGCGGCCACCGATCCAGACCGGACCCTGTTCCAGGCGATCCGCGACGCAGCCGACCGCTACGGACCGGACCACCCGATCATCGACGACGTGGTCAGCGGCTCCATGACCTATAAACGGATGTTCGTCGGCGCGCGTGTGCTCGCCGGCCGCTTTTCGGCTCTGACCACGCCCGGCGAGGCGGTCGGCATCCTGCTTCCCAATGCCAACGGCGTGGTCCTGTCACTGCTCGGTCTGATGTCGGCAGGGCGCGTCGCCGCCATGATCAATTACACCGCCGGCCCGGCCAGCGTCACGGCGGCGGTCCGCACCGCCCAGATCCGCACGGTGGTTTGCTCGCGCGCATTCATCGAAAAGGCCGGACTGGCCGACATAGTCGCGGCCGCTGAAGTAGGCGGCGCGTCGTTCGTCTGGCTGGAGGAACTGCGCGACGGCGTAAGCGCCGTGGAGAAGCTGGCCGCCGCCCTCAATTGGCGCCGCCCTGTCGCCGCACAGCCCGATGCCGCGGGGCCGGCTGTCATCCTCTTCACCTCGGGCTCCGAAGGAGCGCCGAAAGCGGTCGTGCTGTCGCACCGCAATCTCCTGGCCAACGCCGCGCAGGTCGAGGCGCGCATCTCCATCTCGCCGCAAGACAAGCTGTTGAACGTGTTGCCGGTCTTCCATTCCTTCGGGCTTACCGGCGGGACCATCCTGCCGCTGGTCTCGGGCGTCCAGCTGTTCCTCTATCCTTCGCCGCTGCACTACAAACTCATCCCGGAAGTCGCGGCAAAAGTCCGTCCAACCTTCATGTTCGGCACTGACACTTTCCTCTCCGCCTATGCGAGGACGGCCGGCGACGACGATTTCTCCAGCCTGCGTTTCGTCGTCTCGGGCGCCGAAAGCGTCAGGAGCGAGACCCGCCGCATCTGGCGCGAGCGCTTCGGCGCCGAGATCATAGAAGGGTTCGGGCTGACCGAGGCCGCGCCAGTGGTTGCCGTCAATACCGCGACGCACAACCGCGAGGGCACGGTGGGCAGGCTGCTGCCGGGCATACGCATGCGGCTGGAGCCTGTCGAAGGCGTCGAGAACGGCGGCAGGCTTTGGCTCAGCGGCCCCAACATGATGCTGGGCTATATGACGGCCGATCGTCCCGGAGAATTGCAGCCGCTCGCGGGCGGCTGGCACGATACCGGCGACATCGTCTCGGTCGACCGCGACGGCTTCATCTCGATACGCGGCCGCGCCAAGCGTTTCGCCAAGATTGCCGGCGAGATGGTCTCGCTTGGCGCGGTCGAGATGCTGGTGCAGTCGCTGTGGCCGGAAGAACGCCACGCCGTGGTTTCCGTGCCGGACAAGCGCCGAGGCGAGCGCATCGTTCTGGTCACCACCGCCGGAGATGCCGATCCGAGCATGCTGCGGCAGTTCGGGAAATTGTCGGGCGCCACCGAACTGATGGTGCCGCAGGACATCGTCAAGGTTCCCGAGATTCCGCTGCTCGGCTCCGGCAAGACCGATTACGCCTCGGCGCGGCTTCTGGCGCTCGACCGGCTGGGTCTCAGCGCGGCGGCATGAGCTATTCTGCCGAAGGCTCGGCGGCTTTCGCCTCTTCGAGCTTGGCCCGCCGCGAATAGGCGCGCGCGCTGAGCGGCAGGAACAGGAGATAGGCGATCACCGAAACCGCCAGCGTTTCCCAAGTGTACGTCGACAACAACAACACAAAGAACACCACCGCCAAGATCCCCGGCAACACCTTGTCGCCGGGAATCCTGAACTTCTTGCCGGAATAGATCGGCAGCCGGCTGACCAGCAGGATCGCGATGAGGACGGTGAATCCGGAACTGATGAAAGCAACCGTGCGGCCGGGCTCGATGGCGCCGACAAAGACCAGATAGATTGGAAGGAGCACGACCACCGCTCCGGCGGGAGCCGGCACGCCGACGAAATACTCCGCCTGCCAGGCCGGGCGGCTCAAATCCTCGTCGAGCACATTGAAGCGGGCCAGCCTCAGGCCGCAGGCGATGGCGAACAGAAGTGCGGCGATCCAGCCTGGCGAGCCGGCCTGGTCGAGCAGATAGGCGTAGAGAACAAGCGCCGGGGCCACGCCGAAATTGACGATGTCGGCAAGCGAATCCATCTGCGCGCCGAATTTCGACGTCGCCTTGAGCATCCGGGCGATGCGGCCGTCTATGCCGTCTAGGAAGGCCGCGATCAGCACCATGGCCACGGCCGTCTCGAATCGGTGCTCGAAGGCAAGCCTGATGCCCGAAAGCCCGGCGCAAATGGCCAGCACAGTGATCAGGTTGGGCAGCACCAGGCGCAGCGGAATTTCGCGGATGCGCGGCCCTCCCCGCCCATGCGGCTCGAATGGCTGGAACGGGGTGGCCACCTACGACACCCTCACCAGCGGCGTCGCCGCGCCGCCGCCGAATTCGGCGATGACGGTTTCGCCGGCAACCGCGGTCTGCCCGACGGCGACGCGCGGCGTCGCGTCGAGCGGCAGGAACACGTCGACCCGTGATCCAAAGCGGATCAGCCCGAAACGCTCCCCGACCGCGATATTGCCGTTCGCTTCGGCCCAACAGAGGATGCGCCTCGCGACAAGGCCGGCTATCTGCACGGCCGCTATGGTGCCGTTGGGACTTTCGATGACGAGGCCGTTGCGTTCGTTCTCGCTGCTCGCTTTGTCCAGTTCCGCATTGAGGAACTTACCGGGCCGATGCTCGATCCGGGTGATGCGCCCCCGAACCGGGGAGCGGTTCACGTGGCAGGAAAAGACGTTCATGAACACCGAGATGCGGGTCATCTCGGCTGTCCCGATGCCGAGTTCGCGCGGCGGAACCGCCGGACCGACCGCCGAAACAACGCCGTCGGCCGGGCTGATCACCAGCCGGTCGTCAACCGGCGTGACGCGCTCCGGGTCACGGAAGAAATAGGCACACCAGGCGGTAAGGATCAAACCGATCCAGAACAGGCTCGTCGAGAACAGGCCGAGGATCAGGGTCACGCCGGCAAACGCGCCGATGAACGGATAGCCTTCGCGATGTATCGGCACGAAAACGTTCTTGACGGTGTCGACGAGGCTCATCGCGCTGGGCGGCTCCGATTGAATGCGGTCTGCTTAGCCGAAAGCACCGTCCGCCGCAACGCGGCAATCCCGGGCCTGATCCAGAAGGGTCACACTTCGGCTGTCCGGCGGCGAACCACCACGCCGAACTCGTCGGATTCGCGGGCGATGCGCAGGCGCTCCTCGGCCTCGGTGGCCTCGCGCTGCCGGTCCCACATGGAGGCATAAAGGCCCTTTTGGCCCAGCAGATCGGCATGGGTGCCGCGCTCGGCGATCTGCCCGTCCTTGAGCACTATGATTTCGTCTGCGGAGATCACGGTGCTCAGGCGATGCGCGATCACGATCGTGGTACGTCCCCGGCTGACCATGTCGAGCGCGGCCTGGATCTCGCGCTCGGTATGGGTGTCGAGCGCCGAGGTCGCTTCGTCCAGCATCAGGATCGGCGGCGCCTTCAGGATGGTGCGGGCAATCGCCACGCGCTGCTTTTCGCCGCCCGAAAGCTTCAGCCCACGCTCCCCGACCATCGATTTGTAGCCGCCCGGCAGGCTCTTTATGAACCCGCCGATCTGCGCGAGCTCGGCAGCCTTCTCTACCTCTTCGTCGGTCGCGTCCGGACGTCCGTAGCGGACATTGTAGGCGATGGTGTCGTTGAACAGCACCGTGTCCTGCGGCACCATTCCGATCGCGCCTCGCAGGCTGTCCTGGGTCACATCCCGAATGTCTTGTCCGTCAATCAGGATGGCGCCGCCCTGGATGTCGTAGAAGCGGAACAGGAGCCGCGAAACGGTCGACTTGCCCGCCCCTGATGGCCCGACAATCGCGATCGTCTTGCCAGCCGGGACCTCGAAGCTCACGCCTTTCAGGATCCGCCGGTTGGGATCGTAGGAGAACTGAACGTCGCGAAACTCGACCCTGCCCTCGGTGATGGCCAACGGCTTCGCTCCCGGCCGGTCGACCACTTCCTGCCTCACGTCCAGGAGATCGAACATCTGCTCGATGTCGGTCAGGCCCTGACGGATCTCGCGGTAGATGAAGCCGATGAAGTTGAGTGGCACGGAAAGCTGCATCAGCATGGCGTTGATGAAAACGAAATCGCCGATCGTCTGGGTGCCGGCCATGACCTCGAGAGCCGAAAGCCACATGACGATGACCATCCCGCCGCCGAAAATGACGCCCTGCCCGAAGTTCAGCCAGCCGAGCGAGGTCCAGGTTTTCGTCGCCGCTACTTCATAGCGCGCCATCGAGCGGTCGAAGCGCTGCGCTTCCATGTGCTCGTTATTGAAGTATTTCACCGTTTCGAAATTGAGCAGCGAATCGATTGCCTTGGTGTTGGCGTCGGTATCGGAATCGTTCATTTCGCGGCGGATGGTGATGCGCCAGTCGCTCGCCCAGACGGTGAACCAAGTGTAGGCCGCCACCGTGACGGCGACGACCAGCACATAGACCCAGCCGTAGGCAACCGCGAAGATCACCGCCGTCAGCGCAAATTCGAGCACCGTCGGCACGGTGTTCAGGATGGTGAAGCGGACGATCGTTTCGATGCCCTTGGTGCCGCGTTCGATGACCCGCGACAGCCCGCCGGTGCGCCGCTCAAGGTGAAAGCGGAGCGAGAGATCGTGCATATGCACGAATGTTCGATAGGCGAGCTGACGGACGGCATGCTGGCCGACGCGCGCGAAAAGCGCGTCGCGCAACTGGTTGAACGCGAGCTGCACCACGCGCACGATATTGTAGGCGATGACCAACGCCACCGGCCCGACCATGAAATCGGGAAGCGGCGGCGGCGTTTTGGCATCGCCCACCAGCGCATCCGTCGCCCATTTGAAGAAGTACGGCACCGCCACAAGCACAAGCTTGGCGACGAACAGGAACACTGTCGCCCACACCACCCGCGCCTTCAGGTCGGCCCGATCGGCCGGCCACATGTATGGCCACAAATTGAGCAGCGTGCTGAAAGTCGAGCCTGCGGAGACGGTTTTTGCGGCCAAGTTTCTTGCCTTCAGTTTGATTTTAGCGGCCGGAACAGCAGGTATCTACGAGCGTTGCAACCGAGGCCGACATGTCTGCCAGCGCCTCGCGGTCGATTTCGTAGCGCGAGCGCTGCCGCTCCGCCGAGAACCGCACCAGCCCCGCTTCGACCAGCACCTTCAGGTGCTGCGATACCGTCGATTGCGCCAGGTCAAGCTGCTGGACGACGTCTTTGCAGCAGCAAGCCCGATTGCCGGAAAGATGCTTCAGGATTTCAATTCTGGCCGGGTGCGACAAGGCTGCAAGTTTCGCCGCCAGCGCCTTGGCCGACGCCGAACCGCATTCCCGAAACTCGACAGCGGGCGAAACATTCATCGTCTATCGACGATAGACGATGAAGCTTTGGACGGCAAGCACGAACCGCGACTATTGCGTTGTGGTGGTTGTCGCCTGCTCGCCGACCGCTTTCATGTCGGCCTCTTCGCCTTCGCTGGTCTTTTCCGGAACCTTGAACACCTGCCCCGGCCAGATTCGGTCGGGATCACTGATCTGTTCCTGATTGGCCAGATAGATAGTCGAATAGCGCACGCCTTTCCCGTAAACCCGCCGGGAAATCCGCCACAGCGAGTCGCCACGGCGAATGATGACGGCTCCGTCTGCGCTTTCGAGCTTCGGCGCAAGCGGGGTCGCTTCGGGCGCGGCCGCTATGTCAGCGCCAGTCGCGGGTTTCGTTGCCGGTTCCGCGGGAGCTGTCGGCGCGGCAGCGGTCGCCGGTGCGGTTCCGCCCTCGGCGGGAGCGGCTACCGACTGGCCCGGCTGCTCGGCTTGCTGCGTCCCGGGCGCTCCCGCAGGTTCCGACGGCGCGGGCGCTGCAGGCTTCGAGGCGTCCGCCGTGCCGGAAGGCACGGCCGGCGGCGAAACATCCGCTGCGGGCGGAGAAGCGCTTGGCGTGGTTGCGCCGGGCGCAGCCGGCGCATCGCCGGACTTGGCGATTTCGCCAGAAGCGGGCGCTTCCGTGGAGGCCTGCGCATCTCCAGCCGGAGGCGCGGCCGTCGTCGGAGCGCCGGCTGCCGACCCTGGTTCGGCTGTGACCGGCGGGGTTGCCGACGGCGCCACTGCGGCAAGGTTTTCGCCTTCCTCGCGTTCGAACGGCACGGCCGCGCGTGCTGCGACTTTCACGCCGTCCGGCTCCAGCGCGTCTGCGCGAATGATGTAGTCGCCGACTGGAAGATCCCGCTCTGTCTCGATCAGGAAACGGCCGCTGGGCGATGCCTCTGCTTCACCGAGCAATATGTCATTGGCGTAGACGCGAACCTTGCGCCCGGCATCCGCGAGGCCGGCGACAAACACCTTGCGGCCCTCGATCTCGACAGCCTCGACCGCGACCTGCGGCTCGCCGGGTGGCGCGCTCGGCGTGAGTTCGACCGGCGCGGGATCCGGCTTCGCCTCGGCTTGCTGTCCGGCTGGCGCGGGCTTGGCGGGCGCTGGGTCGGACGTCTGCGTTCCCGGCGGCACCGGCGCAGTAGCAGGCTGGTTCGCCGCTGGGGGCTCCGCAGCCGGCGAAGACCCACCGGCCGAGGCCGAAGCTTCCGGCGGTTTGGTCGACGCGCCCGCGGCGTCCTGAGGCGGGGCCGGCTCGCCGGAAGTCGGTGCTTTCGCGCCGCTCAGCGGCGGAGCGGGTTGCGGCTCCGGGACAGTGATCAGCTTGCTCGGCTGTCCCGGCTTCTCCACCAGCGCAAGCACCTGGCCATCCGGTTTTTCGGGAATGGAGACGACGGCGGTTTCCAGCGAGGTGGCCACCACATTGTCTGGCGCGGTCGAACGCAGCACGATCTGATATCCGCCGGGTTTCAGCGGCTCGTCGATCACGACGGCGAAATCGCCGTCAGGTCCGGCGACCGCATTGCCGATAACGCGTGCGCCGGTGACGATCTCGACCGTTGCTTTTGCCACGGCCTTGCCGGCGATGACGATCGAGCCGTCTCCCTCGACGCGAACCACGTCGAACGATGGCGGCATGACTTCCTGCGCGGCAGGCGTTCCCGCAACAGGAGCTTCGCCGGCAGGAGCATTTGCGCCCGGAGGCTGAGGCAGCCTCGCCGTCTTGGGATTGGCCTGGGATGTTCCGGGAGCCGGCGTTTCGGATGCCTCGGGAACCGGAGCGGAGGCCATCTTTGCATCGGGGCCGTCGAGGTAGGGATCGAATACGCCCGACACATAGGCCACCCCGCCCGCGGCGGCTGCGCCGCCCGCGAGAAACAGAAGAGCCTTTATCGGTGTCAATGCCATATTTGCCTGCCCCTTAGCCGCCTAAGGCGGGTCTAGCCTGTTTTAGCCCAATCGACAAGAAAAAGCCCCTGTTGAGACTTGACCATAGTTGCGTAGGCAATCACCAATCTGAGCATGAACACGATTCGATCGGTCTGCGTTTATTGCGGCTCTTCGCCGGGCCGCAGCGACGTCTATATGAAAGCGGGCCACACGCTTGGACGCTCGATCGCCGAAGCCGGCCTGCGCCTCGTCTATGGCGGCGGCACGAAGGGCATAATGGGCGCTGTCGCCGAGAGCGCCATGCGCGCCGGAGGCAAGGTCACGGGCATCATACCGCGTTTCCTCATAAACCGGGAAGCGACCGAACCCGCACTCGACCGGCTTGACGAACTCGTCATCACCGAGGACATGCATCAGCGAAAGCACACGATGTTCGAGAAATCGGACGCCTTTGTGGCGCTACCCGGCGGCATCGGCACGGTCGAGGAGATCGTCGAGATCATGACCTGGGCTCAGCTTGGCCATCACCGCAAGCCGATCGTCTTCGCCAATATCGACGGCTTTTGGGATCCGATGATGAACCTGATGGACCACATGCGCGCCGAAGGCTTCATCCACACTTCGCATCTCGTAAAGCCGCTGGTGATCGGCCGGGCTGAAGCCGTGGTTGCGGCGCTGTTGACCGAGGGTGCCTCGGTCGACGCACCGACGGAGGGAGTCCAGTCGGTGATCGATAAATTGTAGGTTGGCTCCGGCAGCCGGGAACGCGACTTCCTCCCGCCCGTTGGACAATTTCCCAGCCTGAACGAGGAGGTTCCAATGTATGTCGATGGTTTCCTGCTTGCCGTGCCGGCTGACAAGCTCGATGAATACAAGAAGATGGCGCAGAAGGCCGGCGAGGTGTGGATGGAGCACGGCGCGCTGTCTTTTGTCGAATGCGTCGCCGATGACGTGCCTTACGGTGAACTCACTTCATTTCCGCGCGCGGTGCAGCAGAAGGACGGCGAGACGGTCATATTCTCCTGGATCACCTATGAATCGCGCGAGAAGCGGGATGCCATCAACGAGAAGGTGATGGCCGACCCGCGTTTGAAGATGGACATGGAGGAATCGCCGTTCGACGGCAAGCGCATGATCTTTGGCGGCTTCCGGTCGATCGTCGAATTCTAGGATTCGCTCTCAGCCCGCCCGGGGAAGAACATCGACCAGGAATAGAGCGCGAGGGCAGCCCAGATCATCGCGAACGCGATTGCGCGGGTGCTGCTGAACGGTTCGTGGAAGATGAAGATCGCGATCACGAAAATCATCGTCGGCGCGATATACTGCATGATGCCGATCGTCGACAGCCGAAGCAGCTTCGCGCCGTTCGCATAAAGAATGAGCGGCACCGCCGTGATCAGGCCGCACCCAAGAAGAAGCCAGATATCGACAGCTCCGGTTCGCCCGAAATGGCCGGCGCCCGAAGCTCCCAGCCAGCCTATATAGCCGATCGCCGGTATGCTCAGGACGAGTATTTCGAGGAAGAAGCCCTGCGCTGGCCCTATCGGCAGCGTCTTCTTGAAGAACGCATAGAAACCCCAACTGAGCGCCAGCGCTATCGAGACCCAGGGCAGGCCGCCGGCCTCCCAGGTCAGCAGCGCCACCGCCGCCACGGCGAGCGCGATTGCCGCGACCTGGGCGCGGCTCAGCTTCTCGCCGAGAAGCACGGCGCCGAGAAAGACGCTGAACAGCGGATTGATGTAATAGCCGAGCGCGGTTTCCAGCGCCCGGTCGGCGGCGATCGCCCAGACATAGACGCCCCAGTTCACCGTGATCAGCGCAGCGGTGAGCCCGCCCATGGCTAGCGTCCGCGGCGAACGCAGCGCTGTCTTGATGTCGGCGGTACGGCCCAGCCAGATCAACAGCGCTCCGGCGATCGGCACCGACCAGATAATGCGGTGGGCCACCACTTCGGCCGCCGGAATATGCGCCACGGCCTTCATGTAAAAGGGCAAGAAGCCCCAAAGAAGATAGGCCGACAGTGCGAACAAAAATCCGCGCGTCGCGCTGTCTCGGGCGGTCAGGGTCTCTGTCGTCATCGGCCTCATATGAGCCGCGGCGCGCCGGAGCACCATTTCAATTTTCTGATGCGGCGCGGTGTTTCGCTTATGGGTCGCGCCTACTCCGCTGCGACCAGCCCGGCCATGTCGCGGTTCTTCATCAGCTTGAAGACGATCGAATCCATCAATGCCTGGAACGACGCGTCGATGATGTTGTCCGACACGCCGACGGTCCACCAGCGCGCGCCGGTAGCGTCGCGCGATTCTATCAGCACGCGGGTTATCGCCTCGGTGCCTCCGTTCAGGATCCTGACCTTGTAGTCGACCAGCTCGAGGTCGCCGATCTCGTGCTGGAACTTGCCAAGATCCTTACGCAGCGCCAGATCGAGCGCATTGACCGGCCCGTGGCCCTCGGCGACTGACATCTTCTCCTCGCCGTCGACCAGCACCTTCACGATCGCCTCCGACACGGTCTTCAGCTGGCCTATGGCGTCGAACCGCCGCTCGACCATGCAGCGGAACGAGGTGACGCGGAAGAATTCCGGTACCGTGTGCAGCATTTTGCGCGCCAGGAGCTCGAAGCTGGCATCCGCGCCCTCATAGGCGTAGCCCTCCGCCTCGCGCGCCTTCACAACGCTGATCAGCGCGTCGAGCCGGTCACCTCGCTGCGGCACCTCGATGCCGCGTCGCTTCAGTTCAGCGACGAAATTGGCCTTGCCGCCTTGGTCGGAGACCATGACCTTGCGCCGGTTTCCGACCGCCTCCGGCGGCACATGCTCGTAGGTGGCGGGGTCCTTGGCCAGTGCGGATGCGTGGATGCCCGCCTTGGTGGCGAACGCCGACATGCCGACATAAGGCGCCTGCGCTTCGGGCGCGCGGTTGAGCAGTTCGTCGAACGCGCGGGACAAGCGCGATATGCCCGCGAGCGCCTCCGCCGAGATGCCGGTTTCGAAGCGCTCGGAAAAGGCCCGCTTGAGGACCAGCGTTGGGATGATGGAAATCAGATTTGCATTGCCGCAGCGCTCCCCGATGCCGTTCAGCGTGCCTTGGATCTGGCGCACGCCGGCCTCGACCGCGGCCAGCGAGTTTGCGACTGCCTGGCCGGTATCGTCATGCGCGTGGATACCGAGGTTTTCTCCCGGAATTCCCGCCGCTATCACCTTTGTCACGATTTCGCGCACTTCCGACGGCTGCGTGCCGCCATTGGTGTCGCAGAGCACCACCCAGCGGGCGCCGGCCTCGAACGCCGTCCGGGCGCAGGCCAGCGCATAATCCGGATTGGCCTTGAAGCCGTCGAAGAAATGCTCGCAGTCGACCAGCGCCTGCTTGCCGGCGGTGATGGCCGCTTCGACCGACGCCTTGATCGATTCCAGGTTCTCCTCGTTGGTGCAGCCGAGCGCGACGCGCACATGGTAGTCCCAGCTCTTGGCTACGAAGCAGATCGCGTCGGATTTCGACTGGACCAGCGCGGCAAGGCCCGGATCGTTGGAGGCCGACACCCCGGCCCGCTTGGTCATGCCGAATGCGACGAATTTTGCGCCAGCCGTCCGCTTCTCGGCGAAGAACGCCGTGTCCGTCGGGTTCGCGCCGGGATAGCCGCCCTCGACATAGTCCATGCCGAATTCGTCGAGCAGTTTCGCGATGGCGATCTTGTCCTCGACGGAAAAGTCGATGCCCGGCGTCTGCTGGCCGTCGCGCAGCGTCGTGTCGAAGAGGTGGATCCGTTCGCGGGTCACGATTTCCCCGCGAACCTGTCCGTCGCCCGGATCAGTTGGTCGAGAATGCCCGGCTCGGTAAACGCGTGCCCTGCCCCTTCGATCAGATGAAACTCGGCTTCCGGCCAGGCTTTGTGCAAGGCCCAGGCATATTTCGCCGGGCACGGCATGTCGTAACGGCCATGCACGATAACGCCCGGAATGTCCCTGAGCTTTCCGGCGTCGCGGAGCAACTGCCCGTCCTCTAGCCAGCCGCCATTGACGAAATAGTGGTTCTCGATGCGGGCGAAGGCGACGGCGAAATCGTCCTCGCCGAACTTGCCGCTGGTCTCCGGCTCTGGCAGCAAGGTGATCACCTCGCCCTCGAAAATGCTCCAGGCGCGCGCCGCCTCGACCTGCGCCTGCCTGTCGTTACCCACCAGCCGCTTGCGGTAGGCCGCCATCATGTCGCCGCGCTCGGCCTCGGGAATGGGCGCAACGAAACGCTCCCATTTGTCCGGGAACATTTCCGAGACGCCGAACTGATAGAACCATTCGAGTTCGGGGCGGGTGACCATATAGATGCCGCGAACGATGAGTTCGCGGACCCGTTCGGGATGGGTCTCGGCGTATGCGAGCGCGAGCGTCGAACCCCACGAACCGCCGAACACCAGCCAATTGTCGAAGCCGGCCATCTCGCGCAATCGCTCGATGTCGGCGACCAGGTGCCAGGTCGTGTTGGCCTCCAGCCCGGCATGGGGCGTCGACTTTCCGCAGCCGCGCTGGTCGAACAGGATCACGTCATAGAGTTTCGGATCAAAGACCCGCCGCTGCTTGGGCGAAGAGCCGCCGCCGGGCCCGCCATGCAGGAATACCGCCGGCTTCGCGCCGCGCGTCCCGACGCGCTCCCAATAGATCGTGTGGCCGTCGCCGACGTCGAGCATTCCGGTCTCGAAGGGCTCGATCTCGGGGTAGAATGTGCGCAGTTCAACGGTCATAATTTCAAACCTTGGGCCGGCCAGACCGGCGTTTCGTGATCGGGATGCTGGAAAGAGATGATTGCCTCTTGCCGGCCATAATGATCGGGATCGTCAAGAACGGGCTGGTCGAAAATCGTCTCCACCCACGGCAGACGCGCGTCGTGGTTTATCTGTATCTTCGGCGCGAGATCGGAACGATCGTCAAACGTGCCGATCGCGATGTCCAGCCCGCCGGGATAGCGATAGGTCAGCGGCGTTCCACATCTCGGGCAGAAGCCCCGGTCGATGTTAACAGACGATTGGAAATAGCTGGGCTCTTCGCGTACCCATTCGACCCCGTCCTTTGGAACTGTCACAAGCGCGGAGAAAAACGAGCCGAACTGCTTTTGGCACATCCGGCAATGGCAGATGGATGCGCGTCCAAGCGCACCACGGATGCGGAAACGCACCGCTCCGCACTGGCATCCCCCGGTTCTAACGGTCTCGGTCATGATCTGTCCTCCGGCGGCCAAGTTTCGGTGTCGTGGTCTGGATGCTGATAGGAGACGAGGTGGGCCAGGTAGGAACTTGCCTCTTCGTCGGTGATGGTCTCCGCGCCGGGTAGCGCAGGAATGCCGTCGGCGTAGGGCAGCTTCGCCTCGATCCCCCACTGAACACGCGGAGCAATCTCGGCCGGTTCGTCGAACGCGCCGATGGCAAGCGCCATGCCCTCCGGAGCCTCAAAGGTTAGCGGCGTGCCGCAATCGGGACAGAAGCCGCGAAACGCATAATTCGACGATTGGAAGCGTTTTGGCTCGCCGCGCGTCCATTCGAGCTTCGCGTCGCGCACGGAAACCAGCGCGGCGTAGAAATTGCCGGAGGCCTTCTGGCACATGCGGCAATGGCAGACCGACGCGTCGCCGAGCGCGCCCTCGACGCGAAAGCGCACCGCGCCGCATTGGCAGCCGCCGCTGTAGAGCGGCTTGTTGTCGAGGCTCAGCATGGCGACGCTCCCTCTCCCAACCGGCTGCGAAACGTACTCCGCCGGCGCGCGCAACCACCTGAAATCGTTTTGATTTCACTCATTTCCGGCATGCTATTCGGGCGCATGGCAGACCGCCTCGATATTGTTTCCATCCGGGTCGAAGACGAAGGCGCCGTAGTAGTTCGCATGATAGTGCGGGCGCGGGCCCGGCGCGCCATTGTCCCTGCCGCCCGCGGCAAGCGCCGCCGCATGAAACGCGTCGACCTCTGCCCGGCAGCGCGCCGTGAACGCGTAATGTCGGCCGGGCCCGGTATTTGCATTCTCATGCAGCCAGAACGTCGGCCGGTCGCGGCCATAGCCGCCGACCTTGACGCCGCCGGTGAATTCGACCGGCACCATATAGAGCAGCGATGCACCTAGCGGCGCCATAGCCCGGTCGTAGAACGCCTTCGAGGCGTCGAAATCCGCGACGGAGATGCCGGTGTGATCGATCATCGCTTCACCTCCCAAGTGATCACGCGCTCGCCGGTGACGGGATCCTTGCCGTCCTTCAACTGGATGCCCTGCGCCAGAAGCTCGTCGCGGATGCGGTCGGCCTCGGCCCAGTTTTTTTCGCGGATGAGGGCGAGGCGCGCAGTGATCAGTGACGCCACCCGTTGCGCGTCCACGTCTGACGAGCCCTGTAGCCACGCGGCAGGGTCCATCGTCAGCAATCCCAGGAAACGGGCGGACGCCAGCGCAGCCGCAGCATTTTTCGGATTATAGAAATCCCAATCAGGCCCTGGGGTACCGGCCTCCAACACACCAGCCTCGTGTGACGTAAACGACGAGTACAGAACATCGAGCGCCTCGACCGTGTTGAGGTCATCACCGAGTGCCTCGATCATCTCTATGCGCGGCGAAGATGGCTCGACCGGCCGGATTTCCGAGAGCATTCGATACCAGCGCGTGAGAAGTCTTTCGGCATTCTCCAGCTTGCGCACGGAAAAGTCGATCGGCTCGCGATAATGCGTCATCAGCATCGCCAGGCGCAGCACCTCGCCCGGCCATTTGCGCCCGCCAAACTTCTCCGTCTCCAGCAATTCATTGATCGTGACGAAATTGCCCTCGCTCTTGGACATCTTGCGGCCCTCGACCTGGAGGAAGCCGTTGTGCATCCAATAGTTCGCCATCACGTCGGTGCCGTGGGCGCAGCGCGATTGCGCGATCTCGTTCTCGTGGTGCGGGAAGATCAGGTCGAGGCCGCCGCCGTGGATATCGAAGACCTCGCCGAGATATGCCTCCGCCATGGCCGAGCACTCGATGTGCCAACCCGGCCGGCCGCGGATCGTGACGGCCCTGCCGCCCGGCAGCGTGAACGACGCGTCCCAGCCCGGCTCTTCCGAGGATGATTCCTTCCAGAGCACAAAATCCTGTGGGTTTTTCTTGTGCGCCTCGACGGCGACGCGCGCGCCGGCCTGCTGCTCGTCGAGATTGCGCTTCGAAAGCTGCCCGTAGTCGGCCATGGACGCCGTATCGAACAGGATTTCGCCTTTGGCTTCATAGGCATGGCCGCGTTCGATCAGACGCTGAATCAACGTCGCCATGTCGGCCTTTCCGTCCGGCCTGGGCAGCACGAACTCGGTGGCGCGCGGCTGGAAAGTCGGCTCCAGGCAGCCGAGCGCCATCACATCCCTCTGATACTGGCCGTAGGTCGGCTCGGTGACCTTGCGGATTGCCTCGTTGAGGGTTAGCCGGCCAGCGGCGATCTGCGCGCCGTAGTCACGCAGCGCGCGCGCGTTGATCTTGTCGTCAACGTCGGTGATGTTGCGGACATAGGTGACGTGATCCGGCCCGTAGAGATGGCGCAGCAGCCTGACAAGCACGTCGAAGACGATGGCCGGCCGGGCATTGCCGATATGGGCGAAGTCATAGACTGTCGGGCCGCAGACATACACGCGGACATTCTCCGCATCGATGGGGACAAAGTCCTCCTTCGCGCGGGTCAGCGTGTTGTAGAGTTTCAGGCCCTTTTGTCCGTCCGCCATTCGAAATCCAGTCCGGTTTCACGAAGCCCGATCGCGGCGCAGGCGCGATCGTACTCCAGCCTGCTGGCCGGGGCGTTTGTCCTGTCTGTCGAGAGAAAAGGCGAAAACGTCCGGACCAGCGCGAGCGCTAGCCAATAATGCAAATGCCACAAATGGCGCGATACGTTTTCATGGGCAGCTTTATCGCGCCTGGCGGGTGTTGCCGTCAAGTCGCAACTTCGTAGCAAACAGGTCGCCTTTCCAATGTCGGAACGAAAACCCAAAGGTTTTATTAAACATGTCTAAACAAGAATCGGGAAGCCGGCGCGGAACGCGGTCCGGCGTCACGATTTGGACCAAATCGGCCATCATCTGGACGGCCAAATACAGAGTTGACCTTAGGGAAGAGAACCATGTCAGCCTTCAAGAGCGATCAGGAACGCGCTCGCGCCCAGTACGCCATGCTGACGCGCCACTATCGCGCGATCGGACCCGCGGCCATCGTCGCCGCACTTCTGGCGGCCAAGAAGCGCAAACCGGCTCCGCCCACACCCAGCAAGGCCGCTTAAAAAAGCGTCAGTTGATCGGCCGGCGGCGCTTTCCTCGCCGGCTCCCGCGGGGCGGCTGCGGCTGGCTCCACCCTGCGCTGAAGGTCAGGCCCGGTGTTGGCGACCTTGTTGACCAGATCCGAAACCGGAATTGCTTCGAAGAAATCTGGCTGCGCCGGACGCATCAGATCAAAGACCTCGCGCGGTTCCTGCGTGCGGCAGTCGAGCCAGCGCGAAAAATCTTCCGGCTGAATCACGACCGGCATGCGGTCGTGAATATGGGCGATATCCCCGTTGGCGGCCGTGGTCAGGATTGCGCCAGTGTCGATCTCCGATCCGCCCGGCTCGGCATACGTCTCCATCAGCCCCGCGAATGCGACGACACCACCATGCTTCGGGCGCACCCAGTAGGGCTGCGACCGGCTGCTGCCGTCCCGCTTCCACTCGTAAAACCCGGAGGCTGGAATGAGCGCGCGGCGATGGCGCATCGCATTGCGGAAGGCGGCTTTCTCGATTGCGGTTTCGGCGCGGGCGTTGAGCAGCAGCGGAAATGTCCTGGTGTCCTTGGCCCATGCCGGAATGAATCCCCAGCGCACCAGAAGCGAGCGGCGGTCGGGCCGGTTTGCCCCCGGCTCCTGCCTTTCGCCGGCCAGCACCATAAGGATGGGCTGCGTCGGCGCGATATTGTAGCGCGGCGGAAACGCGTCGACGTCGAGGAGCGCGAACATCGCCTCGATCTCCTCCGGCGTCGCGGTCAGCGCAAAGCGTCCGCACATTCGTCATCGATCCCATTGGCAGCAGCCGGCAATGTGGCCATGGAAAAGCCGCGCCGCAACCGCTATCCAGTGGACGCAGCAGCCTATCCTCAACAATCAGCGGAGCCGGCGGACATGACGGAGAGGCGGACGATCGCGGCGGTATCGGTGGCGTTGGTGCGTGGGGAAACGGTGCTGCTGGTCAAGCGCGCGCTGGAGCCGTCGCGCGGGCTCTATGCCTTTCCGGGCGGGCGGGTCGAACCCGGCGAAACCAGCGAAGACGCAGCGCGGCGCGAACTTTTGGAGGAAACCGGTATGATCGCAGCCGCGCTGTCGCCGTTGCGCGAATATCTGATCGACACACAGGTCGACGGCGAGGAGATCACCTACCGGCTTGAGGTGTTTACCGGAGAAGCGGCAAGTGGCGAACCGGCCTGCGCCAGCGACGCCGAAGAAGCATGCTTCTACACATTGGCGGAAATGGAGAATCTCCCGCTCACAGATTCCATTCTGGACGTCGCCCGCGAACTCATCGGCTAGACGGCAATTCGCGGGGATTAGCTATCCTCCCTGGCTTGCGGCAGACAATTTGTTTCGCCACAAAGGCTTATGGGCCGAGCCTCACTGTTCTTCGTCGCATTTGTCGCCTTCAGCGCGGCGGTTCTTCCACCTCCGGCGCGTGCGGCGGAAGCCCCGTTCGAGTCTAGCCTGGTGCGGCTTGCCGAAATTCTCGGCTCCCTGCATTTCCTGCGCAACCTTTGCGGCGAACCGGGCGAGCAATGGCGCGGCGAAATGGAGAAGCTGCTGCAGGCGGAAAACCCCGATCCAGCGCGGCGCGCCAAATTCATCGCCAGCTTCAATCGCGGCTATCGCGCTTACGCCGGCACCTACACAAGCTGCACCGCCTCCGCCACCGAGGCGATCCGCCGCTATATGAAGGAAGGCGAGGAGCTGACGCGCGAGGTCGCCGGCCGCTACGGAAATTAAGCCGGGGTTAACTTTTCCGGCAATGGCAGGCGTACAGGCGCGGATTCGTGTGCTAGGACTCTTAACGGGACATTAAGGGAATAGCTCAAGTTGGTCCGAAATCGCCGGCTCCGAACTTGGAAGGGTGGTAAAAGTGGCAGTTGAACAGAGTGTTAGCGATCTCGACGCACTGGTCCGGGAAGAAAAGCGCCTGACCGCCGTCGAATGTCATAACGAGGCTTGGGCGGAAGGGCTTTCCGCCGGCATCGAATCCGAAATCATCGCGGAGGCCGCGCTCGCGACGGCGTTTGCCGAGATTTTGCGGACTAATGGCGAGGACGCGGCCCTGGCGCTGCTCGACCGCATGCGCGAGAAAGTCATTGCCGGCGAGTTCGAGCCGGTGCGCGTGCGACATTGACACGTTCCGCCTAGGGCTTTTCATTGTGCTAGGGCGTGGGGAGCGACAATGGCCGCGCGCCCGGAGAAACTGCGGAATGGATCATGGAACAGGCGAATCGCGCCTATGCGGCGCTGCCGCCGGACTGCTCGCGCGCCTGGCAGTAGGAATCAGCCTCGCTCTGCCGTTTGGGATATTCGCCAATACACCTGCTTTCGCGCTGAGCGAGATCAAGCGCGAAGAACTACCGGCGCCGAACTCGCCTGCCCCTTCCGACGACAGCCTCGAAAACACTGTGCCGTTTCCCGACCCGGTGCAGCCGCCGACTACCGGCCAGCCAATCGATCCCGAAAAGACCGGTCCGTCCGAGTCGGAAACGCCTCAGGACGCCGAACAGCCGGATACCGAAGCCGCGACGCCGATTCCGGAGGTGATCTACGACCTTGAAAGGCTGCCGCCCGACGTGAAGCGCATGCGCGAACTGCTGATCGAGGCGGCGAAGAGCGGCGACATCGAGAAGCTGCGGCCGCTGATCGGACTTGGCGACGACATGACCCAGCTCTCGCTGGGCGGCATCGAGGGAGACCCGATCGCGCACCTAAAAACTTTGTCGGGAGACAGTGAAGGTCGCGAGATCCTCGCCATCATGGAGGAAGTGCTGAGCGCCGGCTATGTCCACCTGGACGCTGGAACCCCGGAGGAACTCTATGTCTGGCCCTATTTCTTCGGCATTCCGCTGGACAAGCTGGACGCGCGCCAGCATGTCGAACTGTTCAAGATCGTGACCGCCGGCGACTATGAGGACATGAAGAATTTCGGCTCGTATATTTTCTACCGCCTCGGCATAACCCCGGACGGCCGCTGGGCGTTCTTCGTGGCGGGGGAATAGCTCTCCGCCCACGCAAATCTCACCCTATCTTAATTCTTGTGCTGTAGGCGGATATCCAAGCGCCGCGACAGCAGCGGCGCATAGCCTTGCCAGCGCCCGGAGCCGAGATGGGTATTCACAAGCAGGTCCTGAATAGCGTTCATGATGTAGCCGTCTTCCAGCGGCGCGTGCGCGTCCTGTCGGGGCATCTCGCAAACGAGATCGAAAGCGGAGAAACGGTGCTCGACGTCGGCTGCGGCGACGGCTCGATCGCGCAAGCGATCATGGCGCTGAAGCCCCAGCTCAACTTCCAGGGCATCGATGTCCTGCTGCGCCCGCAGGCGGCCATTCCGGTGACGGTCTATGACGGCGATCGCATTCCGTTCGACGACAAGTCCTTCGACTGGGTCACCATCGTCGATGTGCTGCATCACACCGACGACCCCGCCCGAGTTCTGGCCGAATGCTCGCGGGTGGCCAAACTAGGCGTGGTCATCAAGGACCATTTGCGCGAAGGATTTGGCGCGTTTCCGACGCTGCGGTTGATGGACTGGGTGGGCAACAGGGGCCACGATGTGCGGCTGCCCTACAATTATCTGTCGAAAGCGGAATGGGATGCGGTTTTCGAGAGGATCGGGGTCGCCCGGGCGACGTGGAACCAGAGCCTCGATCTTTACCCGCAGCCATTCAGCCTTGCCTTCGACCGCAGCCTCCATTTCATTTCCACGGTCCGCTCGTCGGCTCGCTGACTATAGGGGCAGCGCCTCGGAGAATTCGACCGCCCGCCCCTGCCCGGCCTCCACGATCTCGCCCTCCCACATCACGCTCCTGCCGCGCACGATCGTCCCGACAGGCCAGCCGGTCACCTGCCGGCCGTCGTATGGCGTCCAGCCCGCCTTCGAGCCTGCCTGTGCGTTGGTGATGGTCTCGCGGCGTTTCAGGTCGACAATGGTGAAATCCGCATCGTAGCCGGCCGCGATGCGGCCCTTGCGGGCCATGCCGAACAGGCGTTGCGGGCCGTAGCTGGTCAGGTCGACAAAGCGTTCGAGCGTCAGCCGTCCCGCATTCACATGGTCGAGCATGATCGGCACCAGCGTCTGCACGCCCGTCATTCCCGATGGCGAAGCCGGATAGGCCTTCGCCTTTTCCTCCAGCGTATGCGGCGCGTGGTCGGAGCCGAGCACGTCGATGATGCCCTGCGAAATGCCGCGCCATATCCCGTCGCGGTGCCGCTTGTCGCGCACCGGCGGGTTCATCTGGATCAGCGTGCCCAAGCGCGCATAATCGTCTGCCGACAGCGTCAGATGATGCGGCGTCGCCTCGCAACTTGCCACGTCCTTGTGCGCCTCGAGGAACGCGATCTCCTCGGCCGTCGATATATGCAGCACATGGATGCGGGCCCGCGCCTCGCGGGCAATGCGCACCAGCCGCTCGGTGCAGCGCAATGCCGCGATCTCGTCGCGCCAGACCGGATGGGACGATGGATCGCCATCGATGCGTTCGCCCAGCCGCTCACGCAGCCTGAATTCGTCTTCCGAATGGAAGGCGGCGCGCCTGCGGGTATTCTTCAGGATCGATCGCACGCCTTCATCGTCCTCCACGAGCAGGTCGCCGGTCGACGAGCCCATGAAGACCTTGATGCCGGCCGCGCCCGGCAGCCGTTCCAATTCGGCGGCGGAGCGTGCGTTTTCACGCGTGCCGCCGACCCAGAAGGCGAAGTCGCAATGCATGCGGCCGGTGGCGCGCGCCATCTTGTCGGCCAGCGCCTCGGCGCTGGTGGTCAGCGGATTGGTGTTGGGCATCTCGAAGACAGCGGTGACGCCGCCGAGAACCGCTGCGCGTGAACCGGATTCCAGATCTTCCTTGTGCTCCAGTCCCGGCTCACGGAAGTGGACCTGCGTATCCACGACGCCGGGGAGGACATGAAGGCCGCCGCATTCGATGATTTGGCCGGCGGAAGCCTGCGCGAGATCGCCGATCGCGGCGATGCGCCCGCCGGTCACGCCAACGTCGCGCCGGCCGACCCCGTCCTGGTTGACCACCGTGCCGCCCTTCAGGACGAGATCGAAAGTCGCCGTCATCTGCCTGCCTCTGGCTCTTGCTCGCGCGTTGCCTGCGGCTTACGTAATGGCCGACCGATTTGCAACATCAGGTGCGTTGCCGCCCATGCCCACCGCCCAGCTAGACGATCACGCGCTCATATCCGTGTCGGGAGCGGATGCGGAGCACTTCCTGCAGAACATATTGACCGCCGATCTCGACGCGCTGCCGGCCGGCGAAGCGAAACCGGGCGCGCTTTTGACACCGCAGGGCAAGATTCTTTTCGATTTTCTGATCTCTCGCAATGGCGAAACCGGCTTCATCCTCGAATGCCGGGTGGACGTGGCGGACGATTTCGTCCGCCGTCTGATGCTCTACAGGCTGCGCGCCAAGGTCGACATTTCGGTGCAGGATCAGCTACTTGTCTCGGTTTCGTGGCGGGATGATTCAGAGGCCTCGGCTTCCGATTCAAGTTCTTCGCAAACTGAATCAACCGGACTGCGCGACCTGCGCTTTCCGGCGCCGGCGAAGGTAACAAGGCACTACGAACAATTGACCGACGGCGACGTTGCCGCGTGGCATGCATTCCGCATCAGCCATGGCATCGCCGAAAGCGGAGCGGACTACCAGTTGGGCGACGCCTTTCCGCACGATGTCATGCTCGATGAGATGGGCGGCGTCGGCTTCAGGAAAGGCTGCTATGTCGGGCAGGAGGTGGTCTCACGCATGCAGCATCGCGGCACCGCGCGCCGGCGCACGCTGATCGCTTCGGCCGAAAGCGCGCTGCCGCCTTCGGGCACGGATGTGCTTGCCGACGGCCGGTCGATCGGAACGCTCGGCTCCGTCGCGGGTGGTTCCGGCCTGGCGATTGTGCGCATCGACAAGGTCAAGGCGGCAATGGACGACGGCGTGCCGATCCTTGCCGGCGGCGTCCCGCTCTCGCTTGCGATACCGCCATGGGCGACGTTTTCGTTCCCGCAGGAGACGGCCGCGGCAGGTGACGCCTGATGGCCGACAAGGCCGGAGCGCCGCCGCGCGCCTGGCAGCGCATGCTGTCGGGCCGCCGCCTCGATCTGCTCGACCCCTCGCCGCTCGACATCGAAATTGCCGATATCGCCCACGGCCTGGCGCGCGTCGCCCGCTGGAACGGCCAGACCGGCGGCGACCATGCCTTCTCCGTTGCCCAGCACTCGCTGCTGGTCGAGGCGATCTATTCCAGGCAGGCGAAGGACGTGTCGCCAGACAAGCAACTCGCCGCCCTGCTGCACGACGCCCCGGAATACGTGATCGGCGACATGATCTCGCCCTTCAAATCCGTGGTCGGCGGCGGCTACAAGGCCGTCGAGGAGCGGCTGCAGCGCTCGATCCATATCAGCTTCTGCCTCCCGGCCGAGATCGGCGAGACGCTGAAGAAGGACATCAAGCGGGCAGACCAGGTCGCCGCGTATTTCGAGGCGACCATGCTTGCCGGCTTCTCGGTGGCGGAGGCCACGCAGTTCTTTGGAAGGCCGCGCGGCATTTCGGCCGACGGGCTCGAAATCCTGCCCGTCTCGACCAAAGCCGTACAGAAGGCGTTCCTGAAACGCTTCGAGGCCATTCAGAAATTGCGCGGCAGGTAATCCGACAGCCGAGGCCCTTTATGAAGGATGGCCAAATTGTCGTCGCATCTGGCCAATCCCGCAAATGCAGCGATCAGCCGCCGTGTGCTTCCACGACCTTTCGGCACGCGTCGGAGAGCTCGGCCTTGTTGTCCCGAAGGCAGGCATTCATCTGCGCCGGTTTGCCGACAGCGGCGGAGCACAGCTTCATCGCGTCGGAGCGGCAGGCGGCTTTTTCCTCATTGCTCGGCGAGCCTTGCGCCATTGCCGCCGAACCACCCGCCGCGACGAGCATGAGTGCAACGAAAACCGGTTTCATCATCGATTGTCCTTTCAAGCGTGAGTCATGCCCGGACCCTCCGCAGGGCGGGCGCCGGCAAACCATCGGAGACAAACTGTCGGCGGCCTATGCCATGATCATGGCATGTCGCCGAGCGCGCCGAGAGACGTATACGAAGCGGCGTCGTTCGCCTGATCACTAACAGAATCGGCGCCGAATGAGGAGAACGTCATGATTCGTCGAATCCGTTTGCCGCACGCCGCCGCGGCGCTTTTCGCATTGTCCAGCCTGGCGGCGACGCCTTTGGGCGTGGCATCGGCCGAAGCCGCGGTGGTCTACTGCAAGACCGTGGGCGTGCCCAGGGGTTGCGTGATCCGTCCGACGGCGCCTGTCGCGCGTGTGGTGGTGAGGCCCGCGCCCGTCGTGGTAGCTCCGGTCGTGGTGGCGCCGCGGGTGGGCGTTGGAGCCCCGGGCGTTGGCGTGGCTCCCGGCCGGGTCGGCAATCGCGGCGGGCCGGTCAACCGCGTCGGACGGCGCTGACCTGGCTCAGCTGCTTGCCAGCTCGACATCCGGGAAGCGGCGGGGCAAATCGAGGCGAATTCTGGTCCCGCCGCTTCCCGATGTCACCTCCAGTTGCGCGCCGCAACGCGCGGCGCGCTTGTGCATATTGGCCAGGCCGCGCGCCGTATTCGGTGCGTTCGCCGCCCTGCGGCCATCGTCGTACGCGACAAACCCCCGCCCGTCATCTTCGACCGTGATGCGGCCCCGCTGGCTTTCAACCGTATCTCCGACCGTCTCGATCCTGATGCCGATCCGCTTCGCCCCGGCGTGCTTCACCGCGTTGGTGACGGCCTCGTCGAGCAGGCGCAGTATCTGGATCACGTGCCATGGCCTGAGTTCCGGATGAACCGGCATGCCCTGGGGCATCAACACATGCCAATCGAGCGCCAGGCCATGCGGACGGAGTTGCGCCGCGGTGCGTTCGCGCCAGGCGCCGAGCGCCAGCATCAGGTCGCCGTCTATGTCGTCCATGGCGTCGATCACGAGCCGCAGATCCTTGAGCGCCGCGCGGGCTGCCTCGCCGATCCGGTCGCCCTCCCAGGCGCCGCGTTCGCTGAGCGCGACGATGCTGACGAGCTGTCCTCCGAGGCCGTCATGCAGGTCACGCGTCAGCCGGTTGCGTTCGTTCGCGAGCGCTGCCGCTCGCGCTCGTTCCTCCTCCAATGCGAGGCTTGCCCGCAGCTTTTCCTCGGTTTCACGGACGAGGGTGACGAGACGGCCGGCAAAACCGTCGATCTCGTTCAGCGCCGTGGCAAAACGCCCGATGAGGCCAATGCCGATCGCCACCAACAGCGCCGAATAAGACAGGCGCGAAACGAGGATGCGCCCTTCCACCACGACGTCGAACGCCAGAAGCAGATCGTGGACCAGGAAGATCAGGACGACCGTGACCGCGCAGCCGAGAAGCAGCGCAACGCCATCGCCGCGCGTCACCGCCGCCCGCCCTACGATCGCGCAGATGAGAACGAGCGACACGAAAACCGTAGGCGGACCTAGAAACAGGTAAGTCCGCCTCACCAGTGCGGAATCCCCAAGCAGCGCCATCGCGACTATGAGGAGGCCCGGCAGGAAAAGAGCCCAGCAGTATTTCGGCCATTTCAGCCCCAGAAATGAAAAAACAAAGAACACGACGCAGGCGGACTCGAGCGGCGCCGAAGCAATCAGCATGGAATTCAGGCCTGCATGGTCCGTTTGCCCTACCGGCGCGTAAACAAAGGCCTGGAGGAGGCCGAGCGCCATGGCGGCTGCAAGCACTCCGTAGGTGGGCTCGTGACGCCGCTTCAGCCACATAACCCCGAGAAGCACAGCAAGGATGGCTTGCCACGCGGAAAACACGACCGGCAGCGTCATAAAAAGCAGCGCCCGGCTCTGATAGGCCGGGCGAAGTTCCTGGTCCGGCCCGACGAACACGCGGTCGAGAAATCCGGTGAGAGGCCCCCAGGCATGAAGCTTGATTGTCAATGCATTGGGGCCGTCATGGAGCAGCACGGCCCCAATGGTGGCAATCTCCGGCGTGTTCCGGTCGGGCCTGTTGGCGGACGGATGCATGCGGCTGTCTAGAATGACCGAGCCGTTCACCGCGACCTCGATGCCGCTGATGAAGCGGGGCAGCAGGACCGACCAGGTCTGGCCGGCCGCACCCGCCGGCCGGTCGAACGAGAGGGAAAAAACCTGCGGATCGATCGAGGTGAAGCGCGCAGGCAGATGGTATGGCAGGCGCACAGGCCGTTCCACCCCGTTTTCACTCAGCATCGCCTCGGTCACCTGATAGCGGGCGGACGGTTCCGGAGGCGACAGGCGCAACACGAAGATGCAGGCAAGCACGATCAATACCTGGATCAGCAAGTAGAAGCCGAGCCGGTAGCGCCATTGACGCGCCGGGACGGAAGCCTCGATCGCACCCGCGACGCTCACAGCCGGATCAGGCCTTGCTGAAGCGCCTCGAAGACCGCCTCGCCTCGAGTATTGACCTCCAGCTTGCGGTATATGCTCTTGATGTGGCCCGGCACCGTCTGGCGCGAGAGCCCCAGATGGCCGGCGATCTCGGCGTAACTGAACCCCTTTGCAATGCCCCACAGAATGTCGATCTCGCGCGGGGTCAGCTTGGCGGTGTTGAGTGCGGGATGTGCCGCACCCGCCGCGGCGCCTTGTGTGCGGCGAACAATAAAGCGGGCGATGGAAGCCGAGATCGGCGAATGTCCGGCAACCAGCTCGCGGACAGTGGCGGCGATATCGGTCGGGAATGCATCCTTGAGCAGATAGCCGGTAGCGCCGGCCATGATCGCCGATATCACGCTTTGCTCGTCGCCCAGGATGGAAATCACCATGATCTCGGTGTCCGGGCAGTCCAGGCGCGTCTGGCGGATCAGGTCCATCCCGTGGCCGTCCGGCAGTTGCAGGTCGGTCAACAGCACCCGAGGGCGCACGTCCCTCAGCGCGGCCCGCGCTTCCTTCAGGGTGGCGGCCGTCGTGACCTCGAACTCGCCGGCGCCTGCGAGCGCATCACGCAAGCGCGCACAGGTCGGGCTGTCGTCTTCCACGAGCAGCACCCTGATCGTCTTGTCAGGCCGTGCCTCGGCCGATTGCGGCGCCATGCGATCCGTTGGAGTCCCCCGTAGCTCAAGCCCGAACTATACGCCGCCGCACAATCCGCGACAGCCATAATCATGGGGCTGATCGACTTCGGGCGGCGGATCGGAATGTCGCGCCGGGCGGAAGTCCCAACCTGTCGAACCTACCGCCCCTGGCGCTCCAGCCTGTCCAGAAACCACTGCGTCAGCCGCACCCAGACCTCATCCTTTTCGCCGGAGTCCTCCCAGCCATGGTCGAGATTCGGGTTGTCGTTCACTTCGATGACAAACACCCCTTCGCTGGTTTCCTTCAGATCGACACCGTAGAGGCCGTCTCCTATACAGCGCGCAGCGCTCACCGCCGTCTCCACGACGTGGGCGGGCGCGTCCTTCAATGTGAAGGTCCGGATGCCGCCCTGGTCCGGCTTGCCGGACCGCTCATGATTGACGATCTGCCAGTGCTTCTTCGCCATCAGGTAGTGTACGGCGAAAAGCGGCTGGCCGCCCAGCACGCCGATGCGCCAGTCATACTCGGTCGGGATGAATTTCTGGGCGATCAAAAGGTCCGAATCTTCCAGCCAGAGGGTCGCCAGCGTCTTCAGCTCCTCGAAGGTCGACGCCTTCTTCACGCCGCGCGAAAACGAGCTGTCGGGGATTTTCAAAACCAGCGGGAAGCCCAGCGTCTGCGCCGCCACCTCCAGGTCGGACAAGCCCGCGATCATCACGGTCGGCGGCACCGGCACCGTGTTGTAGGTCATCAACTCGTGGAGATAGACCTTGTTGGTACAGCGGATCATCGACAGCGGATCGTCGATGACCGGCATGCCCTCCTGCTGCGCGCGCCGCGCGAAGCGATAGGTGTGGTTCGAGATCGACGTGGTCTCGCGAATGAACAGCGCGTCGTAATTGGCGAGCTTCGCCAGATCCTTCCTGGTGATCGGCTCGACTTCAACGCCCATTTTCTCGGCGATCTTGGCCCAGTAGCGTAGCGAACTGATCTCTGATGGTGGCAGTTCCTCGTTGGGATTGACGAGCGTGGCGAAGGCGTAGCGCGCCGGCGTCCTGGTCTTGGTGTCACGCCATTCGCGGTTGGTGTAGGATGCGAGGCTCTCCAGGAACCGCGGCTTTTCCTCGGGGCTCATGCGTGTGAGGGGGTAGAAACCGATCTTGTGGATAGAAGCCCATTGCTGGCTGTCCCTGATTACGACCTCCAGGGCCGGGGCGCGAAACCAGTCGAACAGCAGCTTGGCGAAACGGTCCCACGCCCTGGAAGGCCCGATGCCGAAGAAGAAGGTGACTTTCGCGGGATAAGAGCCGCCAAGCTCCTTGCGGCATTTATTGAGCACAAGCTCAAGTTCGGGCAGCGCGTTCTCGTAGAGCTTGTGCTCGGAAAGATCGATCATCGTCTCCACGGTCGGGATGACCTTGTGGCCGCGGGAACTCGCCAGCAGCGACGCGTAGTAGCCGCGGCTCTGATAAGCGTAGCTGCTCGACAGATTGATGACTTTCGGGCGCTGCCCCCGGAACAGGGCCGGATGCGCGAGGTAGTCGCGGTTGGTGATGATCTTGTGCGGCGTCGCAACCTGATCGAGATGGCTTTGCCGGCCGGTAAGTATGACCCAGGTCATTTCATTCACGCTTTCGGGTGGATGGCGGCCGGTTCGGCCAAGTGAAGCGGCTTTTCGTACAGCAGGGCAGCGGCACCGTCGGCATAGTAGTCCGGCTTGCGCCCCAAGCGGCGGTAGCCGCATTTTTCGTAAAGGCTTATCGCCCGCGCATTGTCCTCGCGCACTTCCAGGCGCACTTCCTCGCAGCCGCGGGCGGCCGCCGTGTCTTCGGCAGCCACCAGCAGCATCCGGCCGATGCCGCTGCCGCGGGCGGCCGCGAGCGAGTAGAGGCGCGCTTTGCGGCTGCCGGCGCGAAACAGCACGGCACAATAGCCGACGACGGCGTGTTGTCCGGCCGCGACCAGAATCGTGGCTGAACGACTCCCGACCATTCTGCGAAACGATCTCTTCGAAATGCGGTCCGCCTGAAAGGCCGTGTTTTCGAGCTCCGCCAGGGCATCGACGTCAGACGCGCGGGCCGGGCGGATTTCGGCAGGCATGCGGACCGGAAACCTCAGTCGGAAGGGTGAAGATCAGGCTTGCTCGAGGGCGTCCCCTGCCCAGCTTCAGCTGAAGCATCGGATGCGAATCGCTCCTCGATTCGGGCTGAATTGTGACTGGACAAGCTTGCCAATGTCTACCACCGGGGGTGGTTCATCGTCGGTACGACAGTGGCCCAACCAACATCGGCGGGCGACCGTTCAACCCTCCATACCTTCGAGCAACTGGCGATAGGCGGAATTGGCGATGGCCAGAAGATCCTTTTCCGGCAAATTGCCTGCAATGGCGCAGCCATAGCCGTCGTCCAGCCAGTAGAGCGCACGCGTGTCGCCCTCCTCGAGCAGCCGGAACCCGGTCTCGGTGCTCGACGCGTCGCGGGCGACGTAGAGCGATACGCGGTTACCGGTACGATCCTGATACATGAACTGCGCGGCGGTTTTTGTTGCCGCCGCAGGCAGCAGGCGGCCCCCTATCAGTTCGAAGCCGTTCGCCGTGAGGTCAGGTGCCACCAGCGTCACGCCGATGCGCTTGGACAGCCAGTTGACCAGATGCTCTTTCTGGTCCGCGCCGACTTCGACGACATGCAGTTTCTCGGCCGCGTAGATCGCGTGGGCGGCGATCGCGCCGTCCGCCAGTTGGGCCGCTGTGGCGTCAACGGGCCGCCAGCCTGAAATCCCAAGGAAATAGCCACCCAGGCCACCAACCGCGAATATCAGCGCGGCGGCCGCGGCCATCCGCCAGGGTGGCGGCGCTGAATTGCGCACCGGCGGGGCTTCGCCGGTCATGATCTTCGCCAGACGGTCCGGCACGGGCTCGTCGAGCACGCCGGCGAGCGCGCCGCGCAGCAGGTCGCTATCAGCCTGATAGCGTCCGCTTCGCGCCTTCATATCCGGGTGGGCATCGAGCCAGCGCTCGTAGCCGGCCCGCTCGTCCGCGGGAAGTTCGCCGTCCAGCGCCAGATGGATATCGCGTTCGGTGAATTCTCGGGAGGTCATGGCTCTACCACCCTGATCGACCGACGGCGCGCCCCGTCATCCAGCAGGCTGCGCAGTTCGTCACGGCCGCGCGCGATCCGCGACATCAGCGTACCGGCCGGCACGCCGAGCACATTGGCTGCTTCGGCATAGGAAAACCCTTCTACCGCGACCATCAGTATGGCAGCGCGGCGGTCCGGGCTGATGGCCTGCAACGCGTCCAGTATCTCGCGGGAAGCGACGTCCTCGGCCTGGTGAGCGGGCTGCGACATCGCTTCGCTCGTATCGATCGGCAGCATCGCGGTTTCGCCCCGACGTTTGACCTTGCGCATCTGGTCAACGAACAGATGATGCATGATGGTGAACAGCCAGCGGCGTGGGCTGTCACCGGTGCGCCAATTGTCCATGCGCAGCAGCGCACGCTCGAGACTGTCCTGAACGAGATCATCGGCGGCGTCGCGGTTGCGCAGCAGCGCGCGCGCATAGCGGCGCAGGCGCGGTATTTCCGCAAGTATCGCTGCCTTCCGGTCGTCCATCGCGCGTCCGCAATCCCCCGCCACCTGATTCCAGATCGGGCCGCAGTCCGCAAGGGCATGCGCGGCCGGAATGCACTGGGCTCCTTCATCAACAACAACGCACGGCACCGCCGGATTCGTCCCGCTGCTGCCGCTCGCATCAATGATATTGAAGCATCACGCATGAGCAATTCATTTTGCTGCGTCGGACCAATCGGCTAAAAGTCAACGCCCAGCAGATGGAGACATGGCGATGGCGATAACGGCGAACGCGGCCCCGGCGAAATCTGTGCCATGGCTGATCATCATCTGCGGCTGCCTGATCGCTGCGCTGACATTCGGCCCGCGCTCGGCGATGGGCTTTTTCCAGTTGCCGATGCTGGCGGAAAAGGGCTGGGACCGCACGACGTTCGGCCTGGCGATGGCGCTGCAGAATCTGTTCTGGGGTCTCGGTCTTCCCTTCTTCGGAGCTATCGCCGACCGCTACGGCACCTGGCGCGTGCTGGCGCTCGGCGGCGTCATCTACGCCGCCGGCCTCTACATGATGGCCACGGCCTCCTCCGTCACGGCGTTGCATATAGGCGGCGGCGTGCTGGTCGGCCTCGGCGTCGCGGCGGGATCGTTCTCGATCGTTCTCGCGGCCTTCGCCCGCCACACGCCGCCCGAAAAGCGCTCGGTCATCTTCGGCATCGGCACCGCGGCGGGCTCCGCCGGCATGTTCATTTTCGCGCCGATCAGCCAGGGCATGATCGACGCCTACGGCTGGTCGGACACGCTGATCTACATGAGCGCGGCGATGCTGATTATCCCGGTGCTGGCGATGCCGCTCTATGGCAGTTCGCACAATGCGGCGGCGGCGCAGAAGGCGGCGCAGCAGTCGGTTGGCCATGCGCTGCGCGAAGCATTCGCGCACAGGAGCTATGTGCTTCTCGTCTCCGGCTTCTTCGTCTGCGGTTTTCAGGTGGCGTTCATTACCGCGCATTTTCCGGCTTATATCGGCGATCTCGGCATCGACGCGCGCTACGCGGTCATCGCGCTGGCGCTGATCGGCTTCTTCAACATCATCGGTTCGCTTGCGGCCGGCGTGATCGGCCAGAGATATTCCAAGCCGATCTTCCTCGCCTGGATCTACATCGGGCGGTCGATCGCCGTGACGGCATTCCTGCTCCTGCCGCAGACGCCGACGAGCGTCATCATTTTTGCGATCGTGATGGGTCTCTTGTGGCTCTCGACGGTGCCGCCGACCAACGCGCTGGTGGCGATCATGTTCGGCACGCGCCATCTCGGACTGCTGGGCGGCCTCGTATTCCTGTCGCACCAGATCGGCTCGTTCCTCGGCGTCTGGCTCGGCGGCTATCTCTACGACCGCTTCGGCACTTACGATCCGGTATGGTGGCTCGGCGTCGCGCTCGGCCTGTTCGCGGCTGTGGTCCACTGGCCGATCAAGGAACGGCCGGTCGAACGGATGCAGTTGGCGGCGGCGGAGTAGGTTATTTCGCCTACTGCGCCTTTGCCGGCTCGTCCGTCCTGGCCGCCTGCGTGAGCAGCCGCTGGTAAAACAGCCCGATGCCGATCAGCACGGCGCCGAGGCCGATGAAGGACAGCGCACGCAGCACGCCTTCCAGTTCCGACATGTCGAACAGGAACACTTTTGCGACGGCGATCGCGATCAGCACACCCGATGCGATGCGCAGAATGTACGATCTCTGCCAGACGCCGGCTACCAGCAGGCCGACGCCCATAGCCAGCCAGAGCGCCGAATAGGAATAGGTCTCGAACTGGCCGAGCCCGCTCCAGGAGCCGATGAACTCACCCTTGAATAGCCGCCTCACCGACAGCGTTGCATAGGCGAAGGCGAGTGCGGCTCCAACCAGCGCCAGCATCGCCGGATACCAGCGCGGGCGTTTGCCGCGCGCGTAGAGCGCCAAGGCTCCGGCCGCGATTGCCGGCAGTAGATAAGCCAGGAACAGCAGGTTGAAGAACGGGACCCGTCCGGTCGACTCGTCGGTAAACAGCGGATTCAGGATGAAGAAGTGGTTCGCGACGATGAGAATGGCGGACACGCACCCGGCTGCGATCGACCCGTAGCGCAGCACGGGACTCGGTGAACGCATGTCGAGCGCGATGAGGATCGCCCCTGCCCCTAGTGCGAGCAGCGTATAGATGGCCTGTTCGGCGAGCGTCGGGGCGCTGGAGTCTATCACGCCGCCATGCATGGCGTGGCGCACCAGCATGGCGATCGTCAGAAGCGAAAACAGCGCGGCCGCCGCCTCCATGACCAGGCGCGACCGACCGGCGGTCGTCCGGGCCAATTGCCAGGCTGCGAAGAGGAAGGCGAGCGCCGGGATGCCGTAGCCGGGCAGGAGTGCGTTGAACACCGGCGTCCTGCCGAGGAATTCCTGGCCGACGATCGTCGGGTCGACCGCGACGCGCACCATCACGACGATCACCGTGCCGACGCACAGCCAGCCCAGCACGGGATAGCTACGTTGCCACGTCGCCAGTGCAGGCAGAGCCGCTGCCGCGCCGACAAGAACCGTCGTCAGGCCGGGCCCGAACGCCATGTGCAGCATCAGGACGAGCGCGATGCCCGCACCCGCCAGCGCGAAGGTCACGGACAGGCCGCCGGTGAGCGGCGGACTTTCGGCCCTGGCGATCATTTCGCCACCCACCGCCAATATCACGCCGAGCAGCAGCGCCACAGCAGCGAGGCCGTAATCGCGGTCGGGATTGCCGGAAATGATCCAGACTGCCGTGAGTATGACGAGCGGCGCGGCGGCTGTCCACGCGGCCCAATGCGCGCCGCGAACCGGCGCTGATGCCGCCAGATTTCTTGCGCTCCAAAGGCCCGCGGCCAGGAAGAGCGCACCGATCGCGACTCCGATGTAGGGCATGAGCCTCGAAAACGGAGCGGTGGGGAAGCCCTCTATGGCCAGGCTTCCGCCAGCAAAATCGAACGCGAAGGAGCCGCTCAGCGCCGCACGCGCGTAAGCGGCAACGGACGCAGCGCCGGCAGCATGGAGAAGCGCGAGCGCGCCCGGGCGATAGAGCGCGATAGCGACCATCGCCGCGACCAGGATGGCGCCGTATAGCGCGCCCCCCGCGGCCTGATAGTCCGGGTTGATCAGCAGCGATAATGCCGCAAGCGCAACCGACAATGCCGGAATGGCTGTCGGCCAGTCGAAGGCAACCGGCGCTTCCTCGCCGCCGGCACGCCAGCCAAGCCAGATCAAGGCCAGCGACAGCAGGATGACCAGGTTGATGAAAAGCACGACAGTGAAGTCGACGGTATCCGATCCGGCCATATAGACCAGGCACCAGAGTCCGGTTCCGGCGAAAGCCGCACCGGCCAGAAGCCGCCAATCGCGCAGGCGGGCTATCGCCGCGGTGGCGGCCAGCACAATGGCGAGATAGCCGAACAGCGCCCAGGCGTTCGGGGCTTCGGATGCGACGAGCAGCGGCGTGACCAGCGAACCGAGCAGGCCGAAGCCGGCCAGCGCCTGCCCGTGCAGAAGCGCGGCCGCGATTGCGCCGACGCCGATGATCCCCATCAGCACGAAGGCGAGAGCCGGCCCGATGAAGCCATAGACGCCGTGCGCGGCATAGACCGCTCCAAACAGGGTGAAGGCGCCGGCGGCGGTCAATATGCCGGGGATGTAAGCGTTGTTGCCGCCGTTCAGCGGTATCTGGAAGCCGGTGCGGCGGATGAACTCGCCTGCGCCGACGAGCGCCAGGCCGAGCAACGCCGCCATTGTCAGGCGCACGCCAGGGCCAAAGATGCCGGCCTCGATCGAATAGCGGATCAGGAACACGCCGCCGAACGCCAGCGCTATGCCGCCAACCCAGACCGCCCAGCGCGTGCCGAGCGCTGTCTCTATGTCGGCCTTCGCGGCCGCCGGCCGGACAGCAGCCGCAGGCGCAGGTTCAGCGCTGGCCGCATCCCTCCCCTCGACCGTTCCCCAAGGTCCTGCTGGTTCGGCAGGCTCACTTGCAGCTTGCTCCACGGCCGCAACCTCGCCATCCGTGGCCGGTTCGCCGGTCCGCTCGATAGCGGCCGCGGGGGCGGCGGCCTCTTCACTCGTCACTGCCGAGATCGCGGCAGCCGGCGGCGTTGAAAGCACGAGGGAGCGCAACGCGCCAAGCTCGCGCTCGACCAGCTTCAGACGCGTGTTCAAGCGAATGACGATCACGACAAGGGCTATGAGGCCGAGCGTGCCCAGGAGCCCGAAGCTGTCGAAAAACATGGCCGTTCCCCGAATTCAGCCGTGGCAGTTTGTATTTTCTATAGCACAATCCCGAAAAGTTGCAGACTTTCGGACAAGATTGTTAATCTAGTCAACAAGTTAGAGCCCATTCCGATCCCATTGGAATGAATCGGCTCTAGCGCGCCGCCAGGTTAGCCATTGGAAAAATCGAACAGGTTTCGGTGCCGAAGGCGAGCAGTTTTCCGTCCCTATCCTTCAGGGTCGCTTCCGAGACGGCGAGCGTGCGGCCCTTGTGCACGACCCTGCCCTCGCAGACAACCTCGCCGGTTTTCGGCGTAATCGGCCGGATCAAATTCACCTTGAACTCGGCCGTGGTGTAGGCCTCGCCCTTCTCCAGAAGCGTCTGGACCGAGCAGGCGAGCGCCGAATCCATGATCGTCGCCGCCCAGCCGCCATGGACGCCACCCAGCGGATTGAGGTGACGCTCGCCGGGCAGGCCGCGAAACACGGCCCGGCCTTCCGAGACTTCGGTCAGGGCGAAATTCAGAAGCGCCGATATGGGCGGCGCGGCGTATTCCCGGTCGATAATCCGCTGCAGAAGTTCGATGCCGGAAAACCTGGCGATATCTTCGAAGGGGATGGTGCCGAGGCCGAGTGGGGAAACATAACCCGGAAACAGTTCGACCTCGCTCATGCGGCATGTTCTCCGGTGCTGTGCGGTTCGTTAGGGCGGTGCTTTCGGAGCGCCGCGAGAAATCCGGTCCTGGCATCGGGCGCTTCCATCCCACGTGGCTCGTAGACATGGCGCGCGAAAAAGAACCCGGTCAACCGGAAGGCGTCCTCGATCGCCGCGCGATCAGCGCGCAGGCTGGAATTTCCGAGCAGGAAGGCAGGCAACGGCAGCATTTTCGCACTCCAGGGCGCGCCGGCGGCGCGCGAAACCGCGCGGCCGGTCTTAGGCGACACATAGGCCAGATCGTTGCGCGCGCCGGTGGCGGCGCATTGCGTCAGATCGAGGCCGAAGCCGAGTTCGTCGAGCACGAGCATTTCGAAGCGCACGACGAGTTCGCCGGCCACGTCGGGATCGTCGAGATGCTCGATCATCAGCACCAGCATCTCGTAGAGCCCCGCATGGGCGTCGCGCTCGGGCAACAGCCGAAGGTGGGCGGCCAATGTCTGCAGCCCGAAGACAGCAACCGCGCTGTCGAAGAGACGCGCCGCGTTGAGTTCGAGCGGCTCTACCTGGAATGTGCCGAGATGCTCGTCGAGGCGCGCGCGCCAGGTAAGGTCGACGCGGTTGCCGGCCTGGAGCAGCGGCTGCTGCTTGCGCGAGCGCCCGCCGCGCACCAATCCGAGATGGCGGCCGTGCGCGCGCGTCATCACCTCAAGTATGACGCTGGTTTCGCCATGCCTGCGGGCGCCGAGTATGATTCCTTCGTCGCGCCATTCCATCGCCGGAGAGTTTACTCCTCAGTGCGGGAATTCAAGCCCCATCTCGCGGTAGCGCTCGGGGTCGTCGCCCCAGTTCTCGCGCACCTTCACGAACAGGAAGAGATGGACCTTCTGTTCGAGGATCTCGCCGATGTCCTTGCGGGCCGCCTGCCCGATCGAACGTATCGTCTCGCCTTTGTGGCCCAGTACGATCTTCTTCTGGCTGTCGCGCTCGACGTAGATCACCTGCTCGATGCGCACCGAACCGTCCGGCTTTTCCTCCCATCTCTCGGTCTCGACATGCGAGGAATAGGGCAGTTCCTGGTGCAGGCGCAGATAAAGCTTTTCGCGCGTGATTTCGGCCGCGAGCTGGCGCATCGGCAGGTCGGAGATCTGGTCTTCCGGATAAAACCACGGGCCGACGGGCAGAGTTTCGGCGAGGTGGTCGAGAATTGCGTCGCAACCGGCGCCGGTCAGCGCCGAAACCATGAAAGTGCGCTGGAAATCAACGCGCTCATTGGCGGTCGCCGCCAGCGCCAGCAGGCTTTCCGGCTTGACCCGGTCGAGCTTGTTGAGCACCAGGATTTTCGGCTGACGGACGCCGGCGAGGTTCGTCAGCATTGCGTCGGCGTCGCCCTTTATGCCGCGTTCGGCGTCGATCAGCACCAGCACCACGTCCGCGTCCTTCGCGCCGCCCCAGGCTGTGGTCACCATCGCCTGGTCGAGACGCCGCCGCGGGCGGAAGATGCCGGGCGTATCGACGAAGACGATCTGGGCGTTGTTGTGGGTGGCAATGCCGCGGACGATGGCGCGCGTCGTCTGCACCTTGTGGGTGACGATCGACACCTTGGCCCCGACAAGCTGGTTGACGAGAGTCGATTTGCCGGCATTGGGCGCGCCGATCAGGGCGACGAAGCCCGAACGCGTCTCGACAGGGTTTTCCGGTTCGGTCACGATGGCATTCCTTCCTCGCCCCACACGCCTTCACGGATCAGGAAGGCGGCGGCGGCAGCTTGCTCGGCGGCCTGCCTCGAGGGACCGGCGCCGCTGATGGCTGCAAAGCCATCTGCCGTCACCGAAACCGTGAAGACCGGCTCGTGATCCGGCCCTTCGCGGCTGACGATCGAATAGATCGGCCGCAATCCGTCGCGTTGAACAAGCCATTCCTGAAGCTCGGTCTTGGCGCTTCGCAGCAATTTGGCCACGGTCTCCGCACGATGCTCCCAATGGCGGGCGACGAATGCGCGGGCCGCTTCGAGGCCTCCGTCGATATAGATCGCTGCAATCAGCGCCTCGACGGCGTCGGCGAGCGCATTGCCGACCCTTCGGCCCTTCGCGGACTTCGCCACAGGGTCGGCATGAATAAGCTTGTCCAGCCCGATTTCGATGGCGATCACGCCGCAGCTTTCGCCGCTCACCAGCGCATTCAAACGCACGGCAAGTTCTCCCTGGCGGGCGTCGGGATAGCGGAGAAACAGCATTTCGGCGATGACGAGGCCCAGCACCCGGTCGCCCAGGAACTCGAGCCGCTCGTTGTCCGCCCCGTCGGAGCCGCGCTTGCTCGCATGCGTCAGCGCGCGCCGCAATATCGCGGTATCGCCGAATGCATAGCCCGTTCGCTCCCTCACCGCCTCGGCGAGGGCTTGTTCGTCAAGTCGCTTGGCGGCCATAGCTTCGTCAGCGCACGAAATTGAAAAGGCGCGACGGACGCATCTGTGAGGGCCACTTCCAGATTTCGAGCGGGCTTGCGCCTTCGGCTATCGAGAAGAAGATGATATTGGCGCGGCCGACAAGGTTTTCCTCCGGCACGAAACCGACGGTAAAGCGGCTGTCGGTGGAATTGTCGCGATTGTCGCCCATCATGAAATAGTGGCCTTCCGGCACGACGAATTCGCGTGTGTCGTCGCCGATGCCTCTCGGCGTGAGGTCGAGCGTGTCGTAGGCGACGCCGTTCGGCAACACCTCCCGATAAACGTCGACCGGACCGCTGACTTCGGTGATGTCGGGGTTGTCGATCTGGCCGACCTTCTCGCGCGGCACGGCTTCACCGTCGATGAAAAGCTGGCCTTCCCTCATCTGGATACGGTCGCCGGGGAGACCGATCACGCGTTTGATGTAGTCGAGCGACGGGTTGGGCGGATATTTGAACACGGCGACATCGCCGCGCTCGGGCGCGCTGCCGAAGATGCGGCCGGAAAAGAGATTCGGCGAGAACGGCAGGGAATGGCGCGAGTAGCCGTAGGCCCATTTGGTGACGAAGAGATAGTCGCCTTCCAGAAGCGTCGGCCGCATGGAACCCGAGGGAATGGAGAATGGCTGGAAAAGGAAGGTGCGGATCACCAGCGCCAGGATCAGGGCCTGCACGATGACGCTGACGGTCTCGCTTAGTCCGCCGCTTTTCTTCTCGGTTTTTTCAGCCACGCTCATGTCGTCCTCAGATTTCTTCGGTTGGGTATAAGGGCTCGCCGCGCGCTGGGCAACGTCTGTGCCGAGGCGACAAGCCCCAAGAACATGGCCGTTATTCGACAGGCAGCGCTTCCACGATCACGAAGGCCTGCGCCATCGGAAAATCGTCGGTGATCGTCAAATGAATCGCCGCGCGATGTCCCGGCGGCAGCATTTTTTTGAGTTGCGCCGCCGCGCCGCCGGTCAGGCGCATCGTCGGCTTGCCGCCCGGCAGGTTGACCACGCCCATGTCGCGCCAGAACACGCCCTGCGACATCCCGGTGCCCAGCGCCTTGGCGCAGGCCTCCTTGGCGGCGAAGCGCTTGGCGTAGGAGGCGGCGCGCTCCTTGCGCCGATCGGATTTGGCTTGCTCGACCTCAGTGAAGATGCGAGCGGTGAAGCGCTCGCCGTAACGTTCGAGCGACTTCGCGATGCGGCGTATATCTATCAGGTCGCTGCCGAGGCCGATGATCATGATCAGATATTCCGGCTGCCCGGCTTGACCGCCGGCAACGCCGCAAGCTCCGGCGGCAGTCTATCGGCCGGGTAGGCCGGCACCTCGTATTCGGCGAGCGCGATCAGCGGCACCCCGACGTCGGTTTTGCCTGCGGAGCGGTCGATGATGCAGGCGGCGGCAGCCACCTCGGCGCCGATCTCGCGCAGGCAGTCAATCGTTTCGCGTATCGAAAGCCCGGTGGTGACGATATCCTCGACGATCACGACCCGAGCGCCCTTTTCGATTTCGAACCGGCGCAGCCGGAACTTGCCGTCTTCGCGCTCGACCCAGATCGCCGGTGCTCCAAGGTGTCGCGAGGTCTCATAAGCGGGTATCAGGCCGCCGATCGCCGGTCCAACCACATAGTCGATCCTGCCCGGCACTTCGGCGCGAATTTTTTCGGCAAGAGCCCGGCAAAGTTTTTCGGTTTTGTCGGCGTGCATGAACACGCGAGCCTTTTGCAGAAAAATAGGGCTTCGCAGGCCGGAGGTGAGGATGAAATGTCCCTCCAGCACCGCGCCTGCGTCGCGAAAAATATCCAGAACTTCCGTCTTGTCCATTGCCGTCCCGATGCTTCAGCCGTTGACGCGCCGCGCTTCGCTGACGCTCGAATTTTCCTTGAGCTGCGATAGCAGCCGGTTCAGATGCTTCAGGTCCCACACTTCGAGATCGACCAGCATCTCGGTGAAATCGGGCGCGGTGCGGACCATGGAAAGCGTATGGATATTGGCGTCGTTGACCGCGACCACCTGCGCGATTTCCGCCAGCGAACCCGGCGCATTGATCGCGGTAACCGAAATCCGCGCCGGAAACCGCTCCTTGGTTTCCTCATTGATGTCCCAGCGAACGTCGATCCAGCGCTCCGGCTGATCGTCGAAATCGGTCAGCGAAGGCGACTGGATCGGATAAATGGTGATTCCCGCGCCCGGTTGCATGATGCCGACGATCCGATCCCCGGGCACCGCGCCCTCCGGGGCGAAACGGACCGGCAGGTCGCCGCTGATGCCCCTGATAGGCACGGCGTCTTCCTTGGGCTGGCTCTTGTCCTTGCGCGACGAACGGCCGGGTATCTGGAACAGCATGCCTGCGGCGTTGCGGATCTTCCACCATCCCTCCTCACGCAGCTTGGGCGCCGGTGTAACACGCTCGTCCTTGAAATCGGGATAGACGGCCTTCATGACGTCGGTGGACGACAGTTCGCCGCGGCCCACCGCCGTCACCACATCGTCGATGTCCTTGCGCGCCAGACGATGCAGCACCGGCTTCAGGCTATCCTTGGAGAACTGCTTGCCGGCGCGCTCGAAAGCGCGTTCGAGTATGCGTATGCCGAGCCCGGAGTATTGCTTGCGGATCGCGTTCTTGGTGGCGCGGCGGATCGCGGCGCGCGCCTTTCCGGTAACCACGATGGATTCCCAGGCGGCGGGAGGCACCTGCGCCTTTGAGCGGATGATCTCGACCTCGTCGCCATTCTTGAGCTCGGTCATCAGCGGCATGATGCGGCCATTGACCTTGGCGCCGACGCAGGTGTCGCCGACATCAGTATGGACCGCATAGGCGAAATCGATGGGAGTTGCGCCGCGCGGCAGGGCGATCAGCATGCCCTTCGGCGTGAAGCAGAACACCTGGTCCTGGAACAGCTCCAGCTTGGTGTTTTCGAGAAAGTCCTCCGGATTGTCGCCCTCGGCAAGCTGCTCGATGGTACGCCGCAGCCATGCATAGGCGTTGGTCTCCTTCGAGATCGACGGGACCGAGCCGTTCACCTTGCCGCCGGTGTCCTTGTAGAGGGCATGCACCGCGACGCCGTATTCGGCGACCTTGTTCATCTCGCGGGTGCGTATCTGCAGTTCGATGCGCTGCCGCGACGGACCCACGATCGTGGTGTGGATCGAACGGTAATCGTTCTGCTTGGGCGTCGAGATGTAGTCCTTGAACCGCCCCGGAACCATCGACCAGGTCGTATGGATGGCGCCCAGCGCGCGGTAACAATCCTCGACCGTGCCGACGACGACGCGGAAGCCGAAAATGTCGGAAAGCTGCTCGAAGGAAAGCGCCTTCGCCTCCATCTTGCGGAAAACCGACCACGGCTTCTTCTGGCGGCTTTTCACGACCGCCTCGATCGAATGCTTCTCGAAGAGGGCCGACAGCGACTTTTCGATCTCCTCGACCACACCTCGGTTGCGCTCGAAAATATCGGCGAGCCGCGCCGTGACCGTACGGTAGGCTTCCGGGTTTATGTACCGGAACGCCAGTTCCTCCAGTTCCTCGCGCATGCCCTGCATGCCCATGCGCCCGGCAAGCGGCGCATAGATCTCCATGGTCTCTTCGGCGATGCGCAGGCGCTTGGCGTCGGGAACATGGTCGAGCGTGCGCATATTGTGCAGCCGGTCGGCAAGCTTGACCAGGAGAACGCGAACATCCTCCGAGATCGCCAGCAGCAGCTTGCGCAGATTCTCGGCCTGCTCGGCCTTTTTCGAGACGAGATCCAGCTTCTTGAGCTTGGTCAGGCCCTCGACCAGCTTGCCGAGATCAGGGCCGAACAGTTCGTCGATCTCCTGGCGGGTGGCCGTCGTGTCCTCAATCGTGTCGTGCAGGAGCGCGACGGCGATCGTCGCTTCGTCCATGTGCATGTCGGTGAGGATGGCCGCCACCTCCAGCGGATGCGAGAAATAGGGATCGCCCGATGCGCGCTTCTGGTGCCCATGCTTTTGCATCGCATAGACATAAGCCTTGTTGAGCAGCGTCTCGTTCACGTCGGGCTTGTAGCGCTGGACGCGCTCGACAAGCTCATACTGACGCATCATGGGCTAAGTCCCGGGGCTGTAAAAGAGATCATGCGCCGCATCGGACGATACGGCGCATGCCATAGATAAACACGAAACCGCCGGCACGAAAGTGCCGGCCTTTGTTTCAAGCGCTGCGGAGAGAGCTCTCCTTAGTAGTCGTCGCTCTTCTCAGGAGCCACCAACCCCTCGATACCGGCGAGCAGATCCTCTTCGGTCATGCGGTCGAAGGTGATGTTGTCCTCCTCGTCCGTATCGGCGGCGATCGCCGCGGCGTCGGTCTGGTCGGTCAGTTCCTGGCCGTCGGTCTCGGGTTCGTCGACCTCGACATGCTTCTGCAGCGAGTGGATCAGATCTTCCTTGAGATCGCCCGGCGACAGCGTCTCTTCCGCGATCTCGCGCAGCGCCACGACCGGGTTCTTGTCATTGTCGCGCGGCACGGTTATCTGCGCGCCCTGGGATATCTGACGGGCGCGATGGCCGGCCAGGAGCACCAGTTCAAACCGGTTATCGACCTTGTCGATGCAATCTTCAACGGTTACGCGGGCCATGGATTGCCCCTTTCATACGATGATGTAATGGAAAACAGGCGCGGTCCATAACCCGAGCGCGCGTCAAATACAAGCTTGAAGGCTTTTTGAGCAGCCGCGCGGGCGGCCGATCCGGCACGAGATCACATTTTCTTGCTTCCGGACCGTCAAGCCTTGGAATGGGCCGAGGCAAACTCTAATTTCATCGTGAGGCGGCCGGAACGTATTTCCCGTGCAACCGAGGGGCCTGCGCCCGCGTATTTAAGTGATTGCTATTTTTGTAGGGATATTACGGCCATGTTTGATCCTCGCGAAAAGATCGCTCTTTTTATAGACGGAGCCAACCTCTACGCCACCTCGCGCGCGCTCGGTTTCGACATCGACTACCGCAAACTGCTCGCCAGCTTCCAGAAGCGGGGGTACCTGCTGCGGGCCTACTACTACACCGCGCTTGTCGAGGATCAGGAGTACTCCTCCATCCGCCCGCTGATAGACTGGCTCGACTACAACGGGTTCAAGGTGGTCACCAAGCCGGCGAAGGAGTTCACCGACTCGACCGGCCGCCGCAAGATCAAGGGCAACATGGACATCGAACTCACCGTCGACGCCTTGGAACTTGTCGAGAAGGTCGACCACTACGTGATCTTTTCCGGTGACGGCGATTTCCGCACGTTGGTCGAGGCCTTGCAAAGACGGGGCTGCAAGGTCAGTGTCGTTTCCACCATGGCCTCGCAGCCGCCGATGATATCGGACGACCTGCGTCGCCAGGCCGACCACTTTATCGACCTCATGTCGCTGAAGAGCGAGATCGGACGCGATCCCTCGGAGCGGCCGGTGCGCCGTGCCGAACCCGCCGAAGCCGCCGAATCCGAGGAAAGCGATTTTTGATCGCGTTGACCTGTCCATCCACCGCTGAGCCGTCGCACGACTGCCCGCTCTGCCCACGGCTCGCCGAGTTCAGGACGGTCTGGCGTATGCGCGAGCCGGCTTGGTTCAACGGACCGGTACCGACATTCCTGCCGCCCGAAGGCGAGGACGCGGTGCGTTTTCTAATCGTTGGTCTGGCGCCCGGCCTGCGCGGCGCCAACCGTACGGGACGCCCCTTCACCGGCGATTATGCCGGCGACCTGCTCTACAACACGTTGATCCGCTTCGGCTTCGCCCGCGGCCGCTTTGAGGCGCGGCCAGACGACAGCCTCGAACTGATCGGAACGGCAATCACCAACGCTGTCCGCTGCGTGCCGCCTGAAAACAAGCCGATCGGGGCCGAGATCAACACCTGCCGGGGTTTCCTGCGGCCGACGATCCACCGTTTTAAGAACCTGGAAGCGATCCTGGCGCTCGGCACTATCGCCCACCAATCGACTGTGCGCGCCCTTGGAAAGCGCGTGGCCGACTACCCGTTCAGGCACGGCGCCGGCCAGACCGCGGGCGGCGTGCGGCTTTTTTCCAGCTATCATTGCTCGCGCTACAACACCAATACCGGGCGCTTGACGACGGAGATGTTCGTGGGCGTGTTTGAGGAAGTAGCGGAGTTCCGTTCCGGGCTCAGGAATCTCGATTGAGGATCCGTTTTACGGCGGATTCGTCGCCCTGCATGACATTCAGGTCTACATCGCCCTCAATACCGGCGATGCGGCCCTTGTCGTGATATTGCCAGTAGGTCCAGTCCTCGTGTCCCGGATGGTAAGCAAGCGATCGCACCCCGCGCTGACGCTCGGGCACTGCTATGCCATAAGCGTCCGCAGCTTCGCCGATAAGGTAGACAATCGCCGCCCTGCCGAAGGCTGCCTCGACCGGGTCGAGGAAAGCCTTTACCTGCGCCCGAACCTCGTCGACTGGCGGCCGCTGATCACAGTTGCCAACGAATTCGATGTCGATCACCGGCGGCAGAAGCGGGCGACCGCGAGGGACGGTCGCTAGGAAGTTGGCCGCCTGGTCCGCGCCCGGACGGCAGAACGTGAAAAAGTGATAGGCCCCGACAGCCAGGCCCGCCGCCTGCGCTCCTTTCAGATTGCGCGCGAAAGATTTGTCGACGAAGTCGCCGCCCTCTGTCGCCTTGATGATCGCGAAGGCAACATCATCGGCAGCTACCCGCTGCCAGTCGATTGCCCCCTGATGATTGGAGACATCTATGCCGCGCACGGGATATCTGCTTCGATCGGGTGAGAAACTCATGAAGTAGACATATGCAATTGCGCCGACGGCAGCGAAACAGACGATAAGTACCAGCGCAACTGCAATCCGAGCCACCGAATCCACCCTCTCGACGTTGGCCAGAGCCTCAGCGGGAAATTGGGCCGGATTTAGTTCTTTGCTAGGCAGCCATTTGGGATGGGTTCTATCCCCGCTCCTTCAGCAGCCGCCCTTTTTCCCGCGCCCAGTCGCGCTGCTTTTCGGTCTCGCGCTTGTCGTGCAATTTCTTGCCCTTGGCGACGGCAAGCAACAGCTTGGCGCGGCCCTTGTCGTTGAAGTAGATCTTCAACGGTACCATGGTCATGCCTTCACGCTCGACGCTCTGCGCCAGCCGCGCCATCTCGCGCTTGTTGAGCAGGAGCTTGCGGCGGCGCCGCGGCTCGTGGTTGAAGCGGTTGGCCTGAAGGTATTCGGGCACGTAGGAATTGATCAGCCAGATCTCGCCGCCTTCGACCGAGGCGTAGGATTCCTGGATGTTGGCCTGACCCTGGCGCAGCGACTTGACCTCGGTGCCAGTCAGCGCAAGGCCGGCCTCGACCGTGTCGAGCACCTCGTAGGAAAAGCGCGCCTTGCGGTTTTCCGCGACGGTCTTGTTGTTGGGGTCGGCTTTCTTCTGGTTCATGACGTCATGTACACTTTAGGTGCGTCCTTCGAGGCTCGCTATCGCTCGCACCTCAGGATGAGGGAGGTTGTGCGCGACCTACCTCCTAGCAGGCAATCGCTTCCGGATTGACGCTCAACGGCGCAAAACTTCCTCATCCTGAGGTGCGAGCGATAGCGAGCCTCGAAGGGACGCACAACGAGGGAACCATCACATGGCCGCGGCGATGATCTTTGACAAGAGCCAGCCTAATTGATCAGCCCGGCATGCTTCATCGCCGCGTCTATCTTCTCGGCGGTTTCAGCTTCGACGGTCATCAGCGGTAATCTCACCACGTTTTCCGCCTTTCCGAGCCGCGAAAGCGCGTATTTTGTACCCGATACACCTGGCTCCAGAAAGATCGCCTTGTGAAGCGGCATCAGGCGATCCTGCAGGTCGATCGCCTTCTCCTTGTCGCCGTTCAGCGTCGCTTCCTGAAACTCGGCGCAGAGCCTGGGAGCGATATTCGACGTGACCGAGATAGCGCCCACTCCGCCATGCGCATTGAAGCCGAGCGCGGACGCATCCTCGCCTGAAAGCTGGATAAAGTCCTTGCCGCAGGTCATGCGCTGCTCCGACACCCGCTCTACCTTGCCGGTGGCGTCCTTGACGCCGACGATATTCTTGAAGTCGTGCGCCAGCCGGCCCATCGTTTCCGGCATCATGTCGATCACCGAGCGCGGCGGGATATTGTAGATGACGATCGGCAGGCTGGTTGACCGGGCCACCGCGGCGAAATGCTCGTAAAGCCCGCGCTGGGTCGGCTTGTTGTAATAAGGCGTCACCACAAGGACTGCGTCGGCGCCCACCTCCTCGGCATAGCGCACGAGGCCGACCGCTTCATCGGTGTTGTTCGATCCGGCGCCGGCCACGACCGGCACACGGCCCTTGGCGGTTTCCACGCAGGCCTTCACCACCCGGCGATGTTCGTCATGCGAGAGCGTCGGCGACTCGCCCGTGGTGCCGACCGGAACGAGCCCCTTGGTGCCCTCGGCGATCTGCCACTCGACAAATGCGCGAAAGGCTTTCTCGTCGAAGCCGCCATTCTTTTCGAACGGGGTCACGAGTGCGGTGATCGAGCCTCTCAGCATTTTAAATCCAACTCCATGCAGCCTCGCGGCCGGCCTTTCTTGATGTCGCGGCTTTCTATCCGAAAGCGAAGCCGCGCACCATAGTCTTGCCATGGATGGGCGGCAAGAGAGGGCAGGTCGCGATCCGACGGAGTGCGGACGACGGCCATGGGCTTACCTCCTTTTTCACCGGCAGCGCGTAGGATGCCCCGACCGCTTCCGTTTGTATCGTGTAGGGACGGGGATGACGAATTTCATGCCGATCCACTGGTCAGCCAGCCTCGCGCTTGCGTGGGCGGTCGCTGCCTTCAGTCCGGTCGCCGCGTTTGGGCAAACCGGCGAGCTTCCGTATGCGCCGATCCTTCCATCGCCGCCGAAGGCCGCCATCGAGAAGAACTTTGGCACGCAGGCAATCCCTGCCTCGGTTGCGATCCGCCCCGACATGTCGATAGCCGGCAGCACTGCGAAGCTGAAATCCGGCCTCGAAGCGCTTTCGGCCGGAGAGATCGGCGAGGTTCGCGAAGTGCGGGACAGCCTTCCGGAACGGTCGCTCGACCGCCACATCCTGACCTGGGCAATCGCCGTGAAAGGTGGCGGATCGACTACGAGCAGCGATATCGCGGCGGCGCAGGCGCTGCCAGACTGGCCGGGGAAGGATGCGTTGCGCCGCCAAGCCGAACGGGCCCTTTATCGCGACAAGCCCGACCCGGCGGCTGTCATTCGGGGATTTGAAAGTAGTCCGCCGCAGACTTCGGAAGGCGTAATCCTCCTCGCCCGTTCGCATATCGCGCTCGGCGGCCGCGAAGCGGCGCGCGCGGTGCTGTCGCCGCTCTGGCGCACAGAAAAGCTTGAGCCGAGGAGAGAGATCGCGGTCATAAAGGAGTTCGGCGATCTGATCCCGGCCGCCGACCATCTCGCGCGCATGGAACGGATGCTCCATGCGGAACGGATCAATTCGGCGAGGCGCGTCGCCGCGCTCGGCGGTGCGGAATCGCTGGCCGATGCCTGGGCAGCGGTGATCCGGGGCGAACGTGACGCCGGCAAGCTCCTGGACGAGGTGCCGGCAAATCAGCGCTCGGCCGGCTGGTTTTTCGCCAAAGCCAAATATCTTCGCCGGAACGAGAAATTCGCCGAGGCCGCGGAGCTAATGCTCAAGGCTCCCACGCACGGCGCGGTTCTCGTCGATCCCGATGCATGGTGGATAGAGCGACGGGTGCTGTCGCGCGAACTGGTCGATCTGGGAGACTTCAAGACAGCCTACCGGATAGCCGCCGCTCATGCGGCGGAAGATCCGAAAAACATAGCTGACGCCGAATTCCACGCCGGTTGGTACGCGTTCCGCGGCCTGGGCGACGCCAAAACCGGCGCGCGGCACTTTTCCCGCATCGCGGAAGTCGCCGAAGGGCCGATCTCGATTTCGCGCGCCTACTACTGGCTGGGCCGCGCCGCGGAAGCGGGCGCGCCCGGCGACGCCAAAGTCTATTTCGAGCGCGCCGGCGCCTATGGTACGACGTTCTACGGACAATTGGCAGCGCAGCGCATCGGGCTCGACAGTGTCAAAGTCGGTTACCCGCACCCGTCAATGGCCGACCATGAAAAATTCGTGCGCCGCGAACCCGTAAGGGCAATCAAGCGGCTAAAGGCCATGGGCCAGGAAAGCCTCGCAGATATGCTCTGCCGCAACCTCGCGGCGGAACTCATCAGCCCCGGCGAACTGACGCTGCTCGCCGTCATGGCGGAAAACCGCGGCGATCATTTTCTGGCGCTGAAGGTCGGCAAGATCGCGTCTTCGCGCGGCATCGACATCGGTTCACTTTCCCATCCGATGGGGGCAATCCCCACTTCGGCTAATATTTCGGGCTCTGGCAAGGCGCTCGCCTACGCGATTGCCCGTCAGGAGAGCGAGTTCAACATGGCCGCCGTTTCAGGCGCCGGAGCCCATGGGCTGTTGCAACTCCTTCCCGGGACGGCGAAGGAGATGGCCAAGAAGGCCGGCATGACCTATTCGAAGGCGCGGCTAACCACCGACGCCGGCTACAATGCCACGCTCGGGGCCGCTTTTCTCGGCGACCAACTCGGCCGTTTCGACGGCTCGTATGTGCTGACTTTCGTAGGCTACAATGCGGGGCCGGGCCGCGCCCTGGACTGGATCAAACGCTACGGAGACCCACGCGGCCAGGACATCGACGCGGTGGTGGACTGGGTCGAGCGCATCCCATTCACGGAGACGCGCAGCTATGTCCAGCGCGTCATGGAGAACTACCAGGTCTACAAGATGCGCCTGTCGGGAAAATTCGACATCGTCGGCGATCTAGTCAAAGGGCGCTGAGCAAGCTCGGCATCGGTGACAGCCGCCATACCCCGTATTGATCTCCGGTAACGCACTCCCCGTTTGACCCGGAATGCCCTCGCCTGTACCTCCTGACAAGACGCACAGGCAGGAAAAACGGGCGATGGCGGACGAAAGCTTCAGCGATTTCTACTATTCTTCGACCGACGGGCTGAAGCTCCATGCCCGGATCTATGGAGACGACGCCAACGGCGCGCTCCCGGTCGTCTGCCTGCCTGGACTGACGCGCAACGCGCGCGATTTCCACGAACTGGCCTTGCATCTCTCGCGCAAGGCTAAAACGCCGCGCCAGGTGGTTGCCTTCGACTATCGCGGGCGCGGTAGGTCCGCCTATGACAAGGAGTGGCAAAACTACAATATCGGCGTCGAGGCCGGGGATATTGTTGCCGGCCTTGTCGCGCTCGGCATCGAGCACGCCGCCTTCATCGGCACGTCGCGCGGCGGACTGATCGTCCACGTGCTGGCGGCGATGCGGCCCGCTTTACTCAAGGCGATTGTGCTCAACGATGTCGGCCCAGTGGTCGAAGGCGAAGGCTTCGCCCATATCCGCGCCTATCTCGAGCGCGCCCCGCAGCCGGCGAGCTTCGCCGACGCGGCCGCCCTGCAGCGCACCACCCATGGCCCGGCGTTTCCGGCTTTGACCGACCGTGATTGGGAGCGGATGGTGCGTGCGCTTTACCGCGACGAAGATGGAAAGCCGGTGCCGGATTTCGATCCGGCGCTCCTGAAAACCATCACCAGCCTCGATCTCGCCCAGCCTCTCCCCGTTTTGTGGCCGCAGTTCCAGGGACTCATCGGCGTTCCGATGTTGGCGATCAGGGGCGAGAACTCGAGACTGCTGTCGGCGGCGACGCTGGAGGAGATGGTGCGGCGTCACCCTGCCATCGAAACCATCACCGTCGAGGGCCAGGGCCACGTCCCGATGCTCGAAACCGGAGCGCTTCCCGTCCGGATCGAGGCGTTTCTCGATCGGGCCGTGCAGCAGCCCGACTGACTAACGCATGGTCTTTGAGCGTTCTTGCGTCCCAAAGGACGCGCGGCGCCCTAAGAGACGAAAAACCCGGCGGTTGCCCGCCGGGTCTGGATAAAGTGTCGACTACGTTTGCTGTCAGAACGAGCGCTGGATGCGCAGGAAGCCGCCAATCTCGTCGCCATCGTCCTCGTCATCATCGTCGCCGAAATTGTCGAAATAGGCGACTTCGGGCGTGACCCGCAGGCCGGGAACCAGTTCGTAGGCCACATTCGCGACCGCCGCGAAGTCTTCCGATTCGTCATAGGACAGTTGCACGTTGATGGTCGCCTTTTCCGTAACCTCCATCGAGCCGCCGCCCCAGACGGCCCAGTCGCCACTCCAGGTCGCGTAATAGCTGCCAGTGTCGGTCGAGCTGTAGCCGGCCAGGATGAAAGCCGAGATGGCCTCGGTCAGGTTCACGTCGAGTCGCGCCTTGCCGGCCCATTCGTCCCACACCGAATCGTAACCCACGGCCGCGGAGACGCCGCCCCAGCCCTGCGTGAGCGACGCGCCCGCTACGACATGCGGAACGTAGCTGTCGAGCACGTAGCTTTTGGTGAAATCAGCAACGCCGTCACCGTCCACGTCGACATCTCTCTCCCCGTTGCCCTCTTCTAGGGCTATCGCTGCCTGGAAGCCGTTGGCTCCCGTAAAGGTGTAGGAGATCTGATGGGTGCGGTCGGGTTCGTAGTCGACGAGGTCATCGTTGATCACACCGCCGGCAAAACCGGTTATCGAGACAAACAGCGAGTCGGTCTTGCCGACGCGGAAGCCGCCGAGTTCGATATAGGCATGCTCGATTTCGACCGCATCGCTCGCATCGGTGATGCCGCCATCGTCGTCGGTCGTGTACTGGAAGTTTAAGTGCGCATAGGTGCGCAGAGTGCCGAGTTCCGTTTCGGAGCGGGAGTCGATCTGCAAAGCCGCGCGGGCCCGCTTATAATAGGTGTCGTTCTCGTCCTCGATGCCGTTCGCCAGGTCTTCCTTGTCGAACACGTCCTGATGCCCAAGGAAGCCGACGCCGATGTCGTAGCGGAGATAACCGCCGATGCGCAGGCAGGTCTCAGTGCCGGGTATGTAGAAGAATCCGGTGCCGTAGGTGTCGCAGACGCGCACATATTCCATCGGCTCCGGCTCGGCGATGACAACGGCATCGGCCGCACGGGCGACCGAAACCGTGGCTAAAGCCGCGGCCGAACCGAAAAGCAGGGTTTTGAAGTTCATGGTAGCTCCTTAGGATTAGGGCGAGGCCAAGCTGTAGCAACGATTTGTGACATGCTTGCCCCGGCGGAATCAGTTGCCCCCTCCCGGACGATCCTGTTTGCCTTGACTTCAAGATTTGTTCAATGGTGAACCATTATTTTAGCGATTGCGCATCTGCTGCCCGGAGTGGCGTGCTCGGCCCGCAACCGCAGCATTCGCACCGATTTCGCCTGCCCGCACATGGCCGCGAGCGATCGGCTGCCCCAATGAAAACCCGGCGGTGGCCCGTCGAGCCGGAAGGCATTCTGGTTCGTGCAATCTCCATCCATTTTCGCTCGCGAAGCCAGCAGGCGGCCAACAAAAAAACCCGACGGTTGCCCGCCGGGTTTTTCAGATCGATTTTAAGTCGATTAGAACGTGCGCTGGAAGCGGAGGAAGCCGCCAATCTCGTCTTCATCTTCGTCTTCGTCTTCGTCTTCGAAGTTGTCGACGTAGACGATTTCAGGCGTGATCACGAGGCCCGGAACGAGTTCGTAGTTGACGTTCGCAACCGCTGCGAAGTTCTCGTCTTCGTCATAGGAGATCTGGGCGTTGATCTTGGTCTTTTCCGAAACGGTGAAGGTACCACCGCCCCAGACAGCCCAATCGCCCGACCAGTTGCCGTAGAAGTTCGGACGGTCGAGGTCTTCGACGCCGAGGAAGTCGTCATCCGCGCCCGACTTGTAACCGCCCATGATGAAGAGGGCGAGCTGTTCGGTCGCGTTCACGTCCAGGCGAACCTTGCCGGCCCACTCTTCCCAGTTGGCATCGTAACCGGCAACAGCCGAGATGCCGCCCCAGCCCTGCGTCCAGGCCAAGCCGCCGACAACATGCGGGACATAGCTGTCGAGCGTGTAGAGGTTATCGAGGTCAACGTCAAAAACGCCGTCACCGTCGATGTCGATCTCCCCAAAATCACCGCCGTCACCCATTTCGAGAGCGATCGCAGCGGAGAAGCCGTTGCCGCCCGTGAAGGTGTAGGCAATCTGGTGCGTTTCGAACGGACCGAACGGAACCAGGTCGTCGTTGATGATGCCGCCGGCATAGCCGGTGAAGGTCGAGAACAGCGAGTCGGTCTTGCCGACGCGGAAGCCGCCGAGCTCGATATAGGCGTGCTCGATGCCGAGGGCGTCGACAGCATCGGTGATGCCGTCATCATCATTCGTGGTGTACTGGAAATTGACCGCGGCGTAGGTGCGCAGGGTGCCGAGTTCGGTTTCCGAACGGCTGTCGACGCGCAGCTGGAAGCGGGCGCGCTTATAGTAGGTGTCGTTCAATTCAACATCGTCGCCCTCGAGGAGGTCTTCCTTGTCGAAGACGTCCTGGTGGCCGAGGATGCCGACGCCGATGTCGTAGCGGATGTAGCCGCCGATGCGCAGGCAGGTCTCGGTGCCGGGGATGTAGAAGAAGCCCGTGCCGTACACGTCGCAGACGCGCACATATTCCATGGGCTCCGGTTCAGCGATCACGACCGCATCGGCCGCGCGTGCGCCGGAAACTGCGACGAGAGCCGC
>DASZDZ010000097.1:0-1577 GCA_035941355.1 Pseudaminobacter sp. | reverse complement strand
GATATTGTTGAAGAAGTCGGCGTGCGCGCAAGGGTGTTTGCTTGGGGCTTGGCAGCCTAGCGCCGGCGCTGACTCCCGAGCACGGAGCGCCGCGAGGTGTGTTCGGCGCTACCCAATTGCCGGTACGGCCTGGATGAGCGGTCTCAACCGTGCAAGCCTTCTTAGGTTCTGTGCGGTGGCGGCGAGGAGGAATTCGTCCTTGGCACCACACGGGCCACGTAGGCGCAGGCGTCCGAGCCGAAGAATCCGCTTCAGATGTGCAAACAGCATCTCGACCTTCTTCCGGCGCTTACAAGCTGCCTCGTATTCCGGCGTGAGCGCGAGCGCCCGAGCGGCGTCGCGGGCGTCCTCATGCAGAGCGCGCGGGATCTTTCGCGCCGGTGTGTTAGGGCAGCACCGCGCTTTCAGTTCGCAGACACCGCAATCCTTTTTGCTGGCCCGATAAAGCCGTGTGCCGGCGCTGGTGATGCCGGTGCGCGGCGCTGAGAAGTTGCGCCGGAACTGGACCAGTTCCTTGCCTGCCGGACAGGCATACCGGTCATGCTGCGGATCAAAGGCAAAGTCGGCCCGCGAGAAAGTGCCGTCGGTTCGGTTCGAGTGGTCGAATACGGGAATATGCGGCGTGATCCGCTTCTGCTTGACCAGCCAGGCGAGACTCTCGGCGGAGCCGTAGGCGCTGTCGGCGGCCAGATAGTCAGGTTTCAAACCGAACCGTTCTTCTGTTCGGTCGATCATCGTGCGTGCCGCACCCACCTCAGCTTGGCGGATTGCGCGCGTGGCTTCGACGTCGACAATCACACCGTGGTCGGTGTCGATGAGATAATTCGTTGCGTAGGCGAAGAAGGCGTGTCCTTTGTGGGCACCAGTCCATTGCGCTGCCGGATCAGAAGGCGAGATAAACTTCGGAGTCACTGGTGATGCGGCCCCAAAAGCAGCATCATCGAGGGTAGCGAGATATTCGCGAACGGCGGGGCCGGCGCTCTGCTTCGCCTCGTCAGCTTTCCATTTGTCTCCCGGAATCGATCGCTGCTTGTTCGCATCCGCCGCGATCAGGCTGGCATCGACCGCAAAACCCTCGGCTCCGACGAGACCTTCCACCATGCAGCGCTCTACGACGCTCTCGAACAGTTGCCGCAAGATGTTGCTCTCTCGGAACCGCCCGTGCCGGTTCTTCGAGAAGGTGGAATGGTCCGGGACCTTGCCATCCAGACCAAGTCTGCAAAACCAGCGATACGCCAGGTTCAGGTGGACCTCGTCGCACAGCCGCCGCTCGGAGCGGATTCCCATCGTGTAGCCGATGATCAGCATCCGGACCATCAACTCCGGGTCGACCGACGGACGGCCTGTTCTGCTGTAGAATGGCTTCAGGGCAACTCGGATCGGCGTCAGGTCGACATGGCGATCAATACCGCGCAGCAGATGATCCGCCGGCACATGATCCTCCAAGCAGAAGTCGTAGAACAGCTGCTCCGAAGCCGCCTGAACGCCCATCATTGCAACACCCCTCCGCCAAATCGGTCAGAGAAGTGAATCACGCCGCCAGTCAGCCAACAACCGAGTTTTTCAACGATATCGGC
>DASZDZ010000096.1:0-42497 GCA_035941355.1 Pseudaminobacter sp. | reverse complement strand
GGTGTCGTTGCCCGCCCCACCGATCATCGTGTCGATGCCACCGCGTCCGTCGATGGCGTTGTTGCCGGCATTGCCGGTGATGGTGTTGTTGAGGTTGTTGCCGATGGCGTTGATCGAGCCGCTGCCCAAAAGCTCGACGTTTTCGACGAACTGCGAGACCACGGAACAGCTGACGGTGGTGCGCACCGTATCCATGCCGGTTCCCGCGCCGTTCGCTTCGATCACCTTGTCGCCGAAATTGTCGACGTAGTAAGTGTCGTCGCCGTCGCCACCGAACATAGAATCGGCCCCGCTGCCGCCGTCGAGCCGATCATTGCCTGCTTCGCCGTCGAGGGTGTCATTGCCGCTGCCGCCGCTTAGAATGTTGGCGCCGCCGTTGCCCTCAATGAAATTGTCGAGATTGTTCCCGGTACCGTTGATGTTGGAATTTCCTTCGGCGAGTACCAGGTATTCAATCGAGCCCCGGACGGCGGCCGTATTGGCGAGGCTGAAGCTGATCGATGAGACGATGATGTCACTGCCGCCGGAGCCGGGAGCAGCCTCGTCGACCACGTCGCCGACATTGTCGACGTAATAGACGTCGTTGTCCGCGCCGCCTTGCATGATGTCGGCGCCCGAGCCGCCGTCGAGAGAGTCGTCGCCCGTCCCGCCGAGCAGGGTATCGTTGCCGGCGCCCCCCGATAGCCCGTCGCTATCGCCGCCGCCGTCAAGCGTGTTGGCGCCGGTGTTGCCGGTGATTTGATTCTGGAGGTCATTGCCGGTGCCGTTGATATTGGCAGCACCGACAAGCGTGAGGTTCTCGACCTCGCCCAGAACGTTGCCCGGGTTCGCCAGGCTGACGCTGATCGACGCGCGGATTTCGTCGGCGCTGCTTGAGTTGACGTTGGCCTCATCGACCACGTCGCCAGCATTGTCGACGAAATAGGTGTCGCTGCCGGCCTCGCCGCGCATGAGGTCTGCGCCTTCGCCGCCGTCGAGAAAGTCACGGCCGGAGCCGCCGACCAGAAGATCGATACCCCCTTCGCCGAAGATAAAATCGTCGCCGGCCAGTCCGAAGAGCTGGTCATTCGCCGCCGCGCGGCCCTGTAGTCTGTCCTGAAAATTGGAACCGACGGCGATCTCGATGCTGTCAAAGGTGTCGCCGGCGGCGTCTCCCGCGGTGCCGCCCGTGTCGAGATCGAGGACCACGGCGGACGCGGCGTCCGTGTAGTCGGCGATGTCGATGCCCTCTCCACCGAACAGCCGGTCGGCCCCGGCGCCGCCGAACAGCCGGTCGTTGCCCACTCCGCCATCGAGCGTGTCGTTGCCGCCCTTGCCGTCAAGGATATCGTCACCACTCAATCCGACAAGAGTGTTGGCGGCCGCGTCGCCTCTGATGCCGTCAGCGAAATCGGAACCCTGAACTCTCTCGATGCCGGCATAAGTGTCCCCATCGGCATCCCCCAGGGTGCCGCCGGTATCGAGATCGAGGTTCACGGCGGATGCAGAGCCAAAATAGTCCACAGTGTCCGTGCCGACCCCGCCATCGAGGTGGTCCGCGCCGGCATCCCCGCTCAGCCAGTCGTCGCCGCCCTCGCCGAACAGGGTGTCGTCGCCGCCGCGTCCGGCAAGGAAATCGTTGCCCGCGCCGCCGGAGATGACGTTGTTCCCATTGTCGCCGCCCAGATGGTCGTCGAAACGGGAACCCCTGAGGTTTTCGATCGAATCATAGGTGTCGCCGGCAGCATCGCCCTGGTTGGCGTTCGGGAGCAGGAGATCAGCCACGACGAAGGCGAGCGCTTCCTCATAGGATGCGGTATCAATGCCGCTCCCCCCTCCATCACGTCGCCCTCAGCGCCGCCAACGAGAACATCGTTGCCGTCGCCGCCGACCAGCAGGTCGCCCCCGGCGCCGCCGACGAGAACATCGTTGCCGTCTCCGCCCCTCAGGCTATCGTTTCCGTCCAGCCCAAAGATGAAGTCGTCGTTTACCGTGCCTTGGAGAAAGTCGGTGCCGTTGGTGCCGATGATATCCATTGGTGTTATCCTTCATTTGCTTTGTTGTTGGTGCGACCTCGGTCGCGGCCGCGTATTGGGTTGTGGATGTTGTTGACGGTTCGCCCCAACCGATGCCGGCGGCCCGCAAGGCCGTCGGGCTCTGTCGGGACGCAATTACGGCCCATGCGTGGGGCCGCCCGTCGTGTCATGAAGCGGCGGATGAGATGAACGCGATGATGTGCTGCCGCTGAATCTGCCGGCCGATTTCGCGTGACACCGCTTGCCAGAATTTGGCTTCGTAGTGCTTCGCCTGCCCCTGGGCCGCCCAGGCAAATTCGTGGGCCCGAAAAAACGCCACCTCGCCATGATTTTCGATCAGCTCCACCGCGCGGCGCCGCACCCGCCGCGGCGATGTCCGCCATCTGAGGATTGGCAGCTCGGATGCAATTTTCGTTTCCCAGAAGCCTGCCGTCGGGGTCATCGCTGCTGCCCTTGCCTCAAGCGGGATGACTTTCGTTGACTCGTCATCTCGCTCTAACCTTTTGTTTTTACGGGTGATCTTGTCCGAAAAGTCTGTCAGCTTTTCGGGATCATGGCCTGGCGCGGCGACCGGGCGCCGAGGATTCTCAGAAGCTGAGCGTCGCCGCGCCCTCCTTGATCTCGGCATGCATGGCCTCGCGCCGACGATGACGACGCCGTCCAGAAGGTCCGACTGCTCGTAACCCCGCGATTTCGCAACGGCTGACGCCGATGTCGCGCAGCAGATGATCTGGCAACGCGTGCACGTGTAGCTGTGCTCGCTCCTTCTGCAGGCGGTTGTCGCGGGCCAGGGCGCGCCGACCGGCGACGAAGCCGACGGCATAAAGAATGGTGCCGATGAAGTAAGCGGCGAGGCCGTAGATGAATGCGAAAATGCGACCCATGTTCGATCTCCCTGGAAGTTGAGTGCACATGACCGCGCCAGTCGGACGATGCGGTCGTTGGTGGTTGCGAAAACGGTGAGTTGCCGCGGCAGCGCTCGACAGCCGCCGATCAGCCTCAGCGACTGCGGCAACGCGCAGGCGGCTTTACGGTGCGGAACATGACGGCGTGCAAGCGCGCTCGCGCCCTCCGATCGGAGGGGGCTAATATGTATTTATGGATTTGAAGGCGGCTTACGGCTCAGAGACCGTTTGAGAATTCGCCCCGGCGAGGCAGATGGCGTGGTTTTCGAGAACCGGAGCGCAGCGGACATTTGGGTCCGTGAGCACCGGAAGCGGAGAAAACTGCCCCAAGCATGATCCCGAAAAGTTGCAGACTTTTCGAGGCAGATCATGCGGCAAGCGATTGCTGCCCGCCGGAGTAGAATTATCAAACGGTCTCTCAGCCGGCGGGCATATTCGAGTAGCCTGCCACGATCTTGACGAGATCGGCCTGGCGACGCGTGCCGGTTTTTTCGAACAGACCCTTCAGGTGAAACTTGATCGTCGTCTCCGCAACGCCAAGCGCCTCGGCAACTTCCGGCGCGCCGCCGACTTCGACCACGGCGAGCAGAACGCGCAGTTCCGTCGGTGTGAGCTTGTAGGTTTTGGCGATGACTTCGGCCGGTCCAGGCCCCTCCAGCGCCGCCTTGCGCACGAACAAGGCAGCTACCGCATTAAAACTCACCCCCGCCTGGCGTCGCGCTCCGGAGGTGAGCGGCAGCAGGTGTGCGAGATAACGGTCGCCGTCGCGGGCCATCAGGGGCATGGCGATTCCCTTGACGCCCAGCGCCTCGTCGCTGCCGGCCGACGCGAAAATGTCCCCGAGCGAACGGTTGGCTTGCGCGTCAGTGGCAACGAGCCGTCCTGCGGGCGCGTGCAGGATATCGGCCTGCGCCAGCATCGCTGTGCCCGCGGCGTTGGCGTGGACCACGCGGCCCTTCGCGTCCACGAGGAACATGCCGGCGGTGATGCCGTCTAGGGTGTCCGCAAAGGTCGCCGCCTGGGCCGTTTTGAGGTCTATCACCTTGCCGATCAGCGCGGCGCGGCGCACATGCGGCGCGATTAGTCGCATGCGGCGCCGCGCCTCGTCATCGACCAATCCGTGGCGCTCATGGCGGAAGACGCCGAACAGAGCTGCGCCGGTCGCGGACTTGTCCAGCACGGCACAGACGATATCGACGATGCCCTGCGGTCGCACCCATTCCAGATAGAAGCGGCTCTGGAGAAACTCGGCGTGGGAAATCCAGTCGACCAGCGAGACCGGCTGCTCGATCTCCGCAAACACCTGTCCGTTGTGGGATGGGTCGATTTTGATGTACTTCTCGAAATAGAGCTGCTTGTAGATCGGCTCCAGGCCACCATCGTCGTAATAGAGGTTTCCGCTCTTGCTGCCCGCGTCTTTGGCAAAGAGTGTGGCCGACAGGCCGGGGACGAAACCGGCGGTTCTGCCGAGCGCGCTCGGCCACAGTCCGGGGTCGAGCGACGCGTCGTAGATCAGGCCGATGAGTTCGGAAATTTGTTCGAGTTCACCCACTATCGCCCGCCCGCAAATGTCCCAAGCAGCATTTACAGCACAGGCCGGAGTGGCGCAATCGCAGGGCAAGGCCGGCGGCCTGAACACTGCACGAAACGGCCAATCGGCAATATCGGCACGCCCAGCGCGGGCGGACGACGCTCCCGCGACGCCAGCCTCACTTCACATACTTCCGCCAGCTGTGGGCACTGCGGAAGCCAAGAACTTCCTTGATCTTTCGATTGGACAGCAACGTTTCATATTCGCCGAGTTCGCGCCGAACTGGAACGCTAGGGTAGAAACGCTCGAGCAGTTCCTTCGTCGGCAAGTCCGACGAGGTGTCGTCGTTCGCCGCGTTGAACACCTGGTAGCCTAGCCCGTCCTTTTTGACGGCGAGGTCGGTGATCTGTCCCAGGTCGCGGGCGTCGATATAGCTCCACGCGATCCTTTTGCGGAAGCCGGGATCGGCGAACCATTTCGGGAAGAGGCTGTATTCGTGCGGCTCGATCACATTGCCGATGCGCAGCGCATAGATGTCGAACCCGCTGCGCAGCGCGAAGGCGCGCGCCGTCTGCTCGTTGACGATTTTCGACAGCGCGTAGCTGTCCATCGGGTCGACATCGTATTCCTCGTCGAGCGGAAAGTAGGCGGGCTCGCGCGGCTCGTTGGCGAAGACCAGGCCGTAGGTCGTCTCGCTCGATGCGATCACCACCTTCCTGATGCCGAGTTTCACCGCGGCCTCGATCACGTTGTAGGTGCCGAGCGCGTTGATGCGGAACACCTCGTTGTCGGTCGTAATCATGATGCGGGGGATGGCGGCGAAATGCACGACCGCGTCCACCGGCTGCGGCCGGAGCGACGGATCGAATTCGTGCAGGCCCATATAGCTCGACAGTGCGTTGAAGACCTGGCCGCTGTCAGTGATATCGGCGATCAGCGTGCGGACCTTCGGGTTGTCGAGCGGTTTCGTGTCGATGTTGAGCACCTGATGGCCCTGCTCGACGAGATACTGGACGACGTGCTTTCCCGCCTTGCCGCTTCCGCCGGTGAACATGATCCGCTTGGACATCGTAAATCTCCGCTTTTTGTTTCTCGGGGCAGGGGGCCCCGTTCTGCCTATTCGTTTTCGCCGTCGATCGCGCCGATCACGGCGTCGGTCACCATGCGCGTCGTCGCCCTCCCGCCCAGATCCGGGGTGTGGAGCGAGGCATCGCGCGTGACCCGCTCGACGGCGCGCATAAGCCGCGCCGCGGCGGCGTGCTGGCCGAGATGGCCGAGCATCAGGCTCGCCGTCCAGAACGTCGCAACCGGATTTGCGATGCCTTTGCCGGCGATGTCGTAGGCCGAGCCGTGGATCGGCTCGAACATGGACGGGAAGTTTCGCTCCGGATTGAGGTTGGACGTTGGCGCGATGCCGATCGAGCCTGCAAGTGCGGCGGCGAGATCGGAAAGTATGTCGGCGTGGAGATTGGTCGCCACGATCGTGTCCAGCGACTGCGGCTGCAGCGTCATGCGTACGGTCATGGCGTCGACCAGCATCTTGTCCCAGGCGACGTCCGGAAATTCGCCGGCCACTTCGGCAGCAATCTCGTCCCACAGCACCATGCCGTGGCGCTGGGCATTGGATTTGGTCACCACCGTCAGCCGCTTTCGCGGGCGCGAGCGGGCTAGCTCGAAGGCGAAGCGCATGATCCGCTCGATGCCGGTGCGGGTGAAGACCGAAACTTCCGTCGCGACTTCCGACGGCAGGCCGCGATGCGTCCGACCGCCCTGGCCGGAATATTCGCCTTCGGAATTCTCACGGACGATCACCCAGTCGAGTTCGCCGCCGTTAACGCCGCGCAGCGGGCTGACGATGCCGGGCAGCACACGCGTCGGCCGCACGTTCGCGTACTGGTCGAAGGACTGGCAGATCGCCAGCCGAAGCCCCCAGAGCGTCACGTCGTCGGGCACGTCCGGGGCGCCGACGGCGCCGAACAGGATGGCGTCGTGCTCCCTGATCCGGCTTAGGCCGTCGGCGGGCATCATGACGCCGTGCCGCCTGTAGTGGTCCGTGCCCCAGTCGAACGCGTCGAAGTGCAGCCGGAACGAGCCGTCCCGGCGCGCGACGGCCTCCAGCACCTCGATGCCGGCCGGTATGACCTCCTGACCGATCCCGTCGCCCGGGATCGCCGCTACGCGAAATGTCTGCATCGTCGGCATTCGCCTTTCAATTCCGTTGCGGCGCGCCCACGCATCTCGCCGATGGGCCTCGCGCTAGCGTTCCAATGATCATTGATGCGATGGCGAGATGATCTTGTCAGTGTTGGCCAGGAGCTTGCGAACCGAGTTGCGCGCCGCATCCGGCCGCTGCAGGCGGATGTTCTTCTCGATGTTTTCATGAAGCTTCTGCGCCTGGGGCAGGTCGCTCAGCTCGCGCGTGGTGAAGGCGAAGAGGTGGCTCAGCGCCGATTCGATCAGCACGCCAAGCGGGACGAGCAGGTCGTTGCCGGACGCGCGCAGGATCGCCAAGTGAAAACGCGTGTCGGCCTGGGTGCGGGCCGAGAGCGAATTCGCCTCGCCGATCTCGCGGCAGGCGGCGCTGATCTCGGCCATCTGCTCCTCCGAGCGGCGTTCCGCCGCAAGTGCGGTCGCCTCCGGCTCGATGATATGGCGGAATTCCTGGACGGTCCGCAAGAACGCCTCGCGGTCGGGAGACATGGCGTACCAGCCCAGGACGTCGCGATCGAGCAGGTTCCATCGCTCCCTGGGCTCCACCCAACTGCCCACCTTCGGACGCGAGGCGAGCAGGCTTTTCGCCATCAGCATCTTGATGGCCTCGCGCACCGCCGAGCGGCTGATCTCGAATGTCTCCGACCATTTGGCCTCATTCGGCAGGATGGTGCCGGGAGGATAGTCGCCGCGCACGATGCGGAGGCCGATCTCGTTGGCCAGCGAGGCGTGCACGCTGGTCCCGGGAAAGCGGGCGGCGTCGGAGCGCCAGGCGGTCGGGGAGCGCGGAGCGCCTGCCGCCAGATCGGCCGGCGCCTGAAGCCGCTTTGCTTTTGCTTCCCGCATCTTCTTCATTTCAGCTTTCTGAGCCCTTGCCCGCATCGAACGCGGCGGCAACGGCCAAACCAGGCCGCCGGCGAATGCTTCCGCAGGCGGCTTGTTCGCATCCGGCAGGTGAACCGGCGGGAAACGCGCCCGTTGCCGGGCGCGTTTCGAGCGCGGTTATTTCTGGATGCAGGTGTCGACCGTATCCTTCGTGCATTCGTCGAGGCCGGTGAACACCGGATCCTCGACCGGCTTGCCTTCGATCAGGTCGATCATCACCGACGGAGCCTTATAGCCCATCTCGAACGGCCGCTGGCCGACGAGCGCGGTCACCAGGCCCTCCTTGGCGATCGCCACTTCGTCGCCGATGGTGTCGGCGGCGCCGATGACGAACTCGTTGCTCGCGATCTTGTCGGCCAACGGCTTGAACAGGTCGCGATAGGGCTGCGGCGCGCCGAACAGCGGCCAGCCACCCATGACGCCGAAGCCGGCGAGGTCGGGGTTGGCGGCGAGGATATCCGTCATCGCCTGCACGCCCTTGGTGCCGTCGTCATTGGTGAAGACCGGGCATCCGGCAACCTCGGTCCAGCCGCCTTCGCCCTTGAGCTCCGCCAGGCCCTCCTGGCCCGACAGGGAATCGCGCCAGCCCTGCGCGCGCCGCGCGATGTTGTCGGCGCCGGGGTTGCCCTGGATCGAGCAAACCTTGCCGCCATCCGGCTTCGCTTCCTTCATGTAGTCGCCGATGCGCTTGCCCATCAGGTAGTTGTCGGTGCCGAGATAGGTCTTGCGCAGTGCTGCGTCTTCCTTGGCGAGGTCGGCGTCGAGCGTCATGATCGGCACAGTCGCGTTGGCGGTCTTGATGGTCTGGGCGATCAGCTTGGCGTTGGACGGCGAGATTGCCATCGCCACCGTGCTGGGCTTGCCGAGCATGTCCTGCACGATCTGAGCTTCGCCGGCCTCGTCCGAAGTCGATGCTGGGCCGGTATAGAAGCATTCATATTCGGAAGCTGCGTTCTCAGCGTTCCACTTCTGGCAGCCCTGGTTGATCGCTTCGAAGAAGGGGTTGTCGAGACCCTTCACCACGATGACCAGCTGCTTCTTCTCTTGCGAGAGCGCCTGGCTCGCCCCGAGCGCCAAAGCGGCGGTAGCGGTGAGCAATAACAATTTCCTCATTCATTCCTCCCTTTAAAACAGACGGACACGGCGTGCCCGCCACACAAAATCAACCCGGATACCAGACAGTGCGAGGATCGTTCTGCGAACGCTCGTACTGCCAGGCCGAATCGACAAGCATTTCCAGATCGTAGTCGGGTTGCCAGTCCAAGAAATACTTGGCCTTGCTGTTATCCATCCAGTTCGAGTGGAACCGGCTTGGAACGTCGATGGACCGCAGGCCGCGCGTGCGCGCCAGATATGCGGCGACCTCGCCATAGTCGACGGGGCGGTCCATGCAAATGTTGAAGAGCTGCCGCTTGGCGCGCGGGTTGTCGATCGCAGCCAGTATCGCCGAGACCAGGTCGTCGACATGCACGAAGTTGCGTTTCAGCGGCTGGCCTTCGGCGTCGCGCAGCAGGGGCACCGTGCCGTCCTCGGCATAGCGCCTGGCGTCGGCCTCCGGCACGAGCGTCTTCCAGTCCGGCCCGCCGAAGACGTCGTCGCCAAACGACAGTGTGTACTTGAAGTCGTCCTTTTCCATGATCCACGGCGCGCGCAGGCAGCAGCCATTGGTGTCGTACTGGATGCCGAACTGCTCGAGCATGACCTCTTCCAGGACCTTCGAGAGGGCGTAGCACCCCGGATAGGCCATGTAGGGCGCGTCCTCGGTGATGGGCCCGTCGTGGCGGTGATGGAAATGGCCCACACCCGCGTCGCCGCCGATGAGGATGAACTGGCGCGCCGCCGGGCTCAGGCGGAATTCCTCCAGCAGCCAGAACAGTCCCTTGACCGTCACGTCCATGACCTGATCGGGCGTTTCCTTGCAGGTGGCGAGGTGCACTACATGAGTCACGCCGTCCAGCGCCGCGGCGGCCACCTCGCGGTCGGCGATCGAGCCGCGCGCGACTTCCACGCGATCGGTCTCGTCGAGCAGGCGGTTGTGGCAGAGCGCGCGAATGCGAGCCCCGGAAAACCGCGGATCGGATATAAGCCGAGCGATCAGGCTGCGCCCGACCTTGCCCGTGGCTCCAGTGACAAGGATAAGCATCCGCTTCCTCCCGCGGCCAACTAATATCGGCGAACTTCGCCCGTCAACGGGTATTTGTCCTATAAAACGGATTTTTCCGAACTCCAGGTCGATTTGTCCGACAATCGCGATTGACGCCCGCTCTGGGGTTGGCATAATTTGCGGCAGCGTTTCGCCTGGGAGGGGAAAGGCAAACGGCATTTTGCCCATGGCGTCCGCGTTCACCGATCGATCGGTTCCCGGACTGCTGGCGGCGGTACGGAAGGCAGGAAATCGGGTGGCGGTTCTCGAACTCAACAATATTTCAAAACATTTCGGCGCCATCCAGGCAGTCAATGATGTTTCGCTTGCCATTGAGCCCGGCGAGGTTGTCGGCCTGATGGGCGACAACGGCGCCGGCAAGTCGACGCTGGTCAAGATGATCGCCGGCAACTTTGCGCCAAGCCACGGCATGATGAAGATGGATGGCGCGGACCTGGTGCTCCACAAGCCGGTGGACGCGCGCCGGCACGGCATCGAGATCGTCCACCAGGACCTGGCGCTGTGCGACAACCTGACCGCGGCGGCGAACGTCTTTCTCGGCCGCGAGCTTCGCAGGGGGATCTGGCCGCTCAGCGTCCTCGATTATGCGACGATGTACCGGCGCGCCGGCGAAATCTTCAAGGAACTGAAGTCGGAAACCCGGCCTCGCGATCTGGTCAAGAAGATGTCCGGCGGCCAGCGCCAGGCGGTGGCGATCGCCCGCACCAGGCTGTCGAACGCCAAGATCGTGCTGATGGACGAGCCGACGGCGGCGATCTCGGTGCGCCAGGTGGCCGAGGTGCTGAATCTCATCCGGCGCCTGCGCGACCAGAACATCGCGGTCGTGCTGATCAGCCATCGCATGCCCGACGTGTTCGACGTGGCCGACCGGGTGATCGTGATGCGGCGCGGCCGCAAAGTCGCTGACAAGCGGATTGCCAAAAGTTCGCCGGAAGAAGTCACCGGGCTCATCACCGGCGCCATCGAACAGGTATCGTAGAGCTGCTCGTCAGCATTGGGAGGAACGAAGGTCGACGATGGCAATCACTCTTGACCAGACTATCGAACAAAAGCAGCAGAGCTGGCTTTCGACAATTTTGGGCAGCCAGACATTCTGGGTCCTGATCGCCGTCATCCTCGCCTGCGTATTCCTGTCTTTTGCGACGGACTCCTTCGCGACAACGAGGAACCTCTACAACATCACCCGCAACGTCACCTTCGTCGCCATTATCGCGCTCGGCATGACAATGGTCATCATCACCGGCGGCATCGACCTGTCCGTCGGCTCGGTGCTTGCCCTGTGCTCGATGGTGCTTGGCGTCACCATGCATGCGGGCTACGGCATCGAAATCGGCATCGCCGCCGCAATCGGCACGGCGCTGGTCATCGGGGCCTTCAACGGGATCCTGATCGCCTATCTCGGCTTTCCGTCTTTCGTGGTGACGCTCGGCATGCTGTCGATCGCCCGCAGCCTCGCCATGGTCGCCTCCGGAAACACGGTGGTTTTCGAATTCGGCCCCGATCACGACAAGCTTCTGGCGCTCGGCGGCGGCTCGACCTTCGGCATCGCCAATCCGGTCCTTTACATGATCGTGCTGGCGCTGCTGACCGGCTTCGTGCTGCGCTGGACCAAGTTCGGCCGCCACGTCTTCGCCATCGGCGGCAACGAGCATGCAGCGACGCTGACCGGCGTGCCGGTCAAGCCGATCAAGGTCGCGGTCTACGTAATATCGGCGCTTTCGGCGGGCATTGCCGGCATCATCCAGACGGGCTGGCTCGGCGCCATCACCACAAACATCGGCACCGGCCTGGAGCTGCAGGTTATCGCGGCGGCAGTCATCGGCGGCGCTAACCTCGCCGGCGGCGTCGGCACGGCGTTCGGCGCGCTTGTCGGGGCCGCGCTGATCGAGGTCATCCGAAACAGCCTCGGCCTTCTTGGCATCAACGCCTTCTGGCAGGGCACCTTCATCGGCGGCGCCATCATCTTCGCGGTGCTGTTCGAACGGGTGCGCAACTTCCGCCAGTCGGAATAACGGGCACGGGAATATCGAGTACGGGGCATGTCATAGGATAAAGCAGGTCTTGCCGGCGATCGCTACCTGAGGAGGAGTTTCGGTCAGCGGCGAATACGGATTCCGATCCGGCGCGCTTCGGCTGCCGGCGCGGGGCATGGGAGAAGGACAGAAGCAAAGCCAATATCTGCAAACGGGAGGAATATCGATGATCAGGACCGTTATCGGCGGCATCGTTGCCGCCACTGCACTCGTCATGTTGAATACAACGGCCATGGCCGAGCCGGAAATCGTGGCCGGCCCATCCGCCGAGCCGGAATGTTTCGCGCCGTGGTCGGCCGACACCAAATTCCTGAAATACCCGAAGAAGGAAGGTCCGTTCCGGATCGCGCTTGCCAACGGTTACATCGCCAACACTTGGCGTATCCAGATGATCCAGACCGCCAAGGCCTATGCCGCGCAGCCGGAGGTCGCGGCCAAGCTCAAGGAGTTCAAGGTCGTCTCCACCGGCGAGGACGTGCCGGCGCAGATCTCGGCGATCAACAACTTCATAGACAGCGGCTATGACGCGATCGTGGTGAACGCCCAGAACCCGACAGCGTTCGCGCCCGTCATCAAGCGCGCCAAGGATGCCGGCGTCATTCTGGTCGCCTTCGACAATATTCTCGACACCGAGGACGCGATCAACGTCAACGTCGACCAGAAAGGCCTCGGCGTGCTGTGGGCCAACTGGCTGATCAAGCATCTGCCGGAAGGCGGCAAGGTTCTCGAAGTGCGCGGCGTCGCCGGCACGTCGGTCGATACCGACCGCCACAACGGCATCCACGAGACCTTTGCGGCATCCGGCAAGAAGTGGGAAGTGGTCGAGGTTCTCGGCAAGTGGGACGATCCGACTGCCCAGAAGGCGACCGCCGACGCCATCGCCGTGCACAAGAAGTTCGACGGCATCACCGCGCAGGGCGGCGACACCGGCGTGGTGCAGGCGATGATCGACGCCAAGCACCCCTGGGTGCCGATCGGCGCCGAGACCGAGAACGGCTTCCGCAAATTCTGCGCCAAATTCTCGGCCGAAGGCCTGAAGTGCTCCTCGGCAGGCACCGGACCGGCGCAGGTCGCAGTCGCCATCAAGACGGCCATCGCCGCTCTCGAAGGCAACGTCGTTCCCCAGTCGGTCAAGCTGCCGCTGGCGATCGTCGAGGATCCCGACTTCAAGGAGAACGTTGACTACTTCCCCGACCAGTCCGACAATTTCTTCGTCGGAAACTCGTTCCCGACCTGCGGCATCAATTTTACCGCGCAGGAGATCATGGGCCAGTCCGAAGCGAACCAGTGATCTGACGCAGTCCTGCCTTCTCCCCTTGTGGGAGAAGGTGGCCGAGCGGAGCGAGGTCGGTCGGATGAGGGGTGTTCCAGCGTGGCTATCCGTCCAGCACCCCCCATCCGTCTCGGCGCTGCGCGCCGATCCACCTTCTCCCGCAAGCGGAGAAGGCAAGGTCGCACCCCGCACTCACAAGATCGGAGTTAGGCGTCGTGAGCGATGAACCTCTCTTCCAGATGGAAGGCGTCTCGAAACGCTATGGCGGGGTGCGGGCGCTGGAGCAGGCGGAGCTTCGCGTCCATGCCGGCCGCATCCACGCCATCCTGGGCGAGAACGGCGCCGGCAAGTCGACGCTCATCAAGATCATGGCGGGCGTCGTCGCACCGGACGAGGGCCGCATGACAATGGCCGGCGGCGAAGTCTCCTTCGCCTCGCCGGCCGAGGCCAACAAGGCCGGCATCGCCTGCATCTTCCAGGAACTGTCGCTGATCCCCGACCTCAGCGTCGCCGACAATATCGTGATCTCCGACCCGCCGAAGAAGTTCGGCATGATCGACCGCAAGGCGCAGCGCAAGATCGCGGAAGAGGCGCTGGCCCGCGCGGGTGCCGCCGACATCCATCCGCACGCGCTGGTCAAGGACCTGCCGCTGTCGCGCCGGCAGATGGTGGAAATCGCCAAGGCGCTGGCGCGCAAGCCGCGCATCCTGATCCTCGACGAAGCGACCTCGGCGCTGACCGCGGCCGACGTGGCCAAGGTGTTCGCCGTGCTGAAGCGCCTGCGCTCGGAAGGCCTGGCGCTTCTCTACATCTCGCATCGCATGCACGAGATTGCCGAACTCGCCGACGAGTGCACCGTGTTTCGCAACGGCCGCAACGTCGCCACCTACAAGGCCGGAAGCAAGTCCGACAACGAGGTCGTGGAGCTGATGATCGGCCGCGAATACAGCCATATCTTCCCGCCCAAGCCGCCGGCCGCCGCTAGTAACCGTCCGCCGGTGCTCGAATGCCGCAATCTCGGCTGGAACGGCCGGCTGCGCGACATCTCGCTGTCGGTTCGTGCGGGCGAGGTGATCGGCCTGGGCGGGCTCGACGGCCAAGGCCAGCGCGAGTTGCTGCTCGCCCTGTTCGGCGTGCTGCGCGGCGTTTCGGGCGAGATACTGGTCGACGGCCGGCCCGCGTCGATCTCCAGTCCCGCTGCGGCCCGCGCCAAAGGGATGGGCATGGCGCTGATACCCGAGGACCGCAAGACCGAGGGTCTGATGCTGCCCATGACGGTGCGCGAGAACCTCTCCTTCGCCGCGCTCGACAAGGTTTCCAGCGCCGGCGTCATCGACCGCGCCGCCGAGCAGCGGCTGATCGACGAGATGGTCCGGCTGCTCGCCATTCGAACGGCGGGGGTCGATATTCCCGTCGGCGCGCTCTCCGGCGGCAACCAGCAGAAGGTGGTGATCGCCAAATGGATGATGCGCAAGCCGCGCATCATCCTGCTCAACGACCCTACGCGCGGCATCGATGTCGGCACCAAGCAGGAGCTCTATCAGTTGCTGCGCCAGCTCGCCGACGCCGGCGCGGCGATCATCTTCTATTCGACCGACTATGACGAGCTGATCGGCTGCTGCGACCGCGTGCTGGTGCTCTATGACGGCGCGATCAAGCGCGAACTGGCCGGCGAGGAAATCACCGAGCGGGCGCTGATCGCCAGCGCGCTCAACATCAGGAGCGGCGCGGAGGCCAAGGCGGTGGGAGCGGGCGCATGAAGGACTGGCGCTATTGGGCGGCCGAACAGCGCGGCACGCTGCTCGCGTTCGGCATCTTCGTCGCGATGTTCATCCTCTACACCGCGAACCATCCCGCCGGACCGACCGCCAACGTGGTCCAGACCGCCTCCAACAAGGGGGTGCTGCTCGCCTTCGTGGCGATGGCGCAGACGCTGGTGGTCATCACCGCCGGCATCGATCTTTCGGTCGGGATGATCTTCATCCTCACCAATTGCCTCGCCTCATGGCTCGTCGTCGGAACGCCGATGGAGACCGCCCTCGGCGTCGCGGCGGTGCTCCTCGTCGGAGTGCTCTGCGGAGCCATCAACGGTGCGATCGTGATCTACGGACGGCTGCAGCCGATCGTTACCACCATCGCCACCGGTGCTATCTATTTCGGCATCGCGCTGATGCTGCGGCCGTTTCCGGGCGGCTCCGTCAACGAGGATCTCGCCGACGCGCTGACCGGCCGCCTGTTCGGCGTGGTGCCGGCGAGCCTGGTCACGCTGGTCGCCGTGGTGCTGGTGATCTGGATTCCGTTCCGGCGCTCGGTCGCCGGCCGCGCCGCCTACGCGGCAGGCTCGTCCGAGGTCGCAGCCTACATGTCGGGCGTGCCGATAAGGCGTGCGAAGTTCATCGCCTACACGCTCGGCGGGCTTTTGGCCTCGATCGGCGGCCTTTTCCTCACCTTCTTCACCTATACGGGCGAGGCGGCGTTTGCGAGCGGCAACGCCTATACGCTGTTCTCCATCGCCGCCGTCGTACTCGGCGGCGTGTCGCTGTTCGGCGGCAAGGGTAGCGCCGTCGGCGCGATCTTCGGCGCCTTCGCATTCCGCACCATCGGCGACCTTTTGTTCGTCTTCGATTTCGACCCGCTCTGGCAGCCGCTGTTCCAGGGCGTGGTGCTGCTCGTGGCCGTCAGCATCGGCGCCTTCGCGCTGTTCAGGGTCAAGAACCGGCTGGAGTGGTTCGGATGAGCGACACGACCATCGCCAGCCGCATTCCCGGCTTCCTGCGCCGCGCCGACCCCGCGGTCGCCACCGCCTTTGCCTGCATCATCCTGCTGCTGGTCTTCGGCAGCCTCTATTCGACGAGCTTCCTGTCGCCCGAATATCTGCTGCAGCAGCTCAAGGTGGCCTCGTTCCTCGGCGTCATCGCCACCGGCATGATGCTGGTCATCCTGCTCGGCCAGATCGACCTTTCCGTGCCCTGGGTGGTCGCGGTCGGGGCGATGATGGCGTGCGCGGCCGCCGCTCACGGCACGGCCGGCATGCTCCTCGCCATCCCCTTCGGCGTCGCCTGCGGCGTCCTGATCGGCCTGGTCAACGGCATCGGCGTCGCCTATCTGCGCATCCCGTCCATGATCATCACGCTCGCCACCAATGCCGTCGCGCAAGGGCTGATGGTGGTCTATACGGGCGGCTTCTCGCCCCAGGATTCGGCCACGGCCGGCATGCGCTGGCTCGCCACCGGGTTCCTCTTGCCCGGCGTGCCCAACGCCGTCGTGGTGTGGGCGATGGTCGGCGCGGTCATGGTGTTCGCGCTCACCCGCACCACCTTCGGCCGCGCGGTCTACGCCATCGGCAACCGCGAGCGCGCCGCCTACCTTTCCGGCGTCGACACGCGCCGCATCGTCATGATCGCCTTCGCCGTTTCGGGCGGCCTTTCCGCCTTCGGCGGCGTGCTGCTCGCCGGCTATGCCTCGAAAGCCGCGCAATCCATGGGCGACGCCTACCTGCTGCCATCGATCGCGGCCGTCGTGCTCGGCGGCACCTCGATCCTCGGCGGGCGCGGCTCCTATCTCGGAACGGTGGCGGGCGTCATCCTGATCACGCTCCTACAGTCGATCCTGTCGGTCATGCAGATGCCCGAAGCCGGCCGCCAGGTCATCTACGGCGTCGTCATCATCGCCATGCTGCTGCTCTACGGCCGCGCCCCGGCCAGCCGGTGAGTACCGGCTATCCCCGCTTGCTATCCGGAACCACGACGAGCTTGCCGACAAAATCCTTGGCCATGAAATCCGTCTGCGCCCGGTGGAAATCCGACAGGCTGTAGACGCCGCCGACCAGCGGCCTGATCTTGCCTTCCTCGATGTAGCGGACGATGCGGCGGAAATCGTGCCGGGTGCCCTGGCTCGACCCATGCAGTTGCAACTGCTTCAGATACATGGTCCTGAGGTCCAGCTGCACCACCGGCCCGGCGATCGCGCCGGCCGTCGTGTAGCGGCCCTCGGGCCTGAGGATGCGCAGCAGATCGTTGAACATAGCCCCGCCGACCAGATCGGCGACGACGTCGATCGGCTGGCCGCCGGTGGCCTCGTTTACCGCCGTGAGCAGATCGGGCACGCCGCGGGTGATTACCGCCTCCGCGCCGATATCCTTGACCGCCTGTTCCTTGCCGGGGCCGACGATCGCATAGGGGATCGCGCCGCGCGCCCGCGCCAGTTGCACGATGCCGGAGCCGACGCCGCCCGACGCGCCGGTGACCAGCACGCGTTCTTCGGCCTTCAGGCCGGCGCGCTCCAGCATCTGCTCGCCGGTCAGATAGGCGCAGCAGAAGGTGGCGAGTTCGACATCGGAGAGGTCCGCGCGGACGAGATGCGCATTCTCGGCCGGCAGCGTCTGGTATTCAGCATAGCCGCCGTCGCGGCCATGGCCCATATAGTCGATGTCGGCGAGACTATCGTCGTCGCGGTTGTAGATCGAGAAATCGACCATCACCCGCTCGCCGATGCGGCTCTCCGGCACACCTTCGCCGACCGCGACGATCCGGCCGACCGTATCGGTGCCCTGGATGCGCGGGAAGGTCAGCGTGTTGCCCTGCCGCCGCCAGGTCGAGACCGCCGCGGCGTCCTCCTCGGTGCCGTATGCGCCCTGGCGTACCCAGACATCGGTGTTGTTCATGCCGCATGCCGTCACCTCGACCAGCACCTCGCCGGGGGCGGGGGAGGGGACGGGGACATCGGTGCGGTATTCAAGCTTGTCGAGCCCGCCATGCCCGGTGAGGAGAACGGCGGCCATGGTGGAGGGGAGGGAGGGGTTGAGTGGCATGATATTTTTACTCTGGTCTGTAGAACAAAACCCCTCTCCGTCTCGCTTCGCTCGACACCTCTCCCCACTTCGTGGGGCGAGGAACCCAAGTTCTGAAGCGCCGCGTCAGTCGCGAGTTCGGTTCCTCGCCCCCGCTATGCGGGGGAGAGGTGGCGAGCGTAGCGAGACGGAGAGGGGGCGTGGCAGAATTAGACGCCGGCAAACACCGCCTTCACCGCATCAGCAGTCTTCTCGACCACCACATCCGCCTCCTCGCGTGTCAGACACAGCGGCGGGGCGAAGCCCAGAATGTCGCCCTGGGGCATGGCGCGGCCGATGACGCCGCGCTCGGCGAGTGCCGCCGCCACCTGCGGGCCGATCTTCTGCGAAGCATCGAAGAACACGCGGTCGTCGCGGTCGGCGACGAATTCCACCGCAGCCATCAGCCCGTCGCCGCGCACCTCGCCGACATTTTTGTGGCCGCCGACGGCCTTGGCCAGTTCCGCACGGAAATATGCGCCGGTCTCGCCGGCATTCGTCACCAGGTCCATCTCGTCGATCAGTTCCAGATTGGCGACGCCTGCCGCAACGCAGATCGGATGCGCCGAATAGGTCCAGCCATGGCCGAGCGAGCCGAGCTTGTCGGACCCTTGCACCAGCACCTGCCACATCTTCTCGCCGACGATCACGCCCGACAGCGGCGCGTAGGCCGAGGTCAGGCCCTTGGCGATGGTGATGAGGTCGGGCTTCATGCCGTAATGGTCGGAGCCGAACATCGTGCCGAGCCGGCCGAAACCGGTGACGACCTCGTCCGCGACCAGAAGCACGTCATACTTCTTCAGCACCGCCTGGATCTTTTCCCAATAGCCGGCGGGCGGCGGCACGATGCCGCCGGTGCCCAGGATCGGCTCGCCGATGAAGGCCGCGACAGTCTCCGGCCCTTCGGCCAAAATCATCTCCTCGAGCTTGTCGGCGCAAGCTTGAGAAAACTGCTCCTCGCTCATCGAGCGGTCCGCGCGGCGGAAAAAATAGGGCGCTTCGGTGTGCAGGATCGGCGCGCGCGGCAGGTCGAAGGCGTTGTGGAAGAGGTCGAGGCCGGTGAGCGACCCCGTCATCACGCCCGATCCATGATAGCCGCGCCAGCGCGAGATGATCTTCTTCTTCTCCGGCCGGCCGAGCACGTTGTTGTAGTACCAGATCAGCTTGATGTTGGTCTCGTTGGCGTCGGAACCGGACAGGCCGAAATAGACGCGGCTCATGCCCTTCCGCGCGCGGTCGATGATCATCTTGGAAAGCGTGATCGAGGCTTCCGTGCCGTGGCCGACATAGGCGTGGTAATAGGCGAGATTCTTCGCCTGTTCGGCTATCGCGTCGGCGATCTTCTGGCGGCCATAGCCGACATTGACGCAGTAGAGCCCGGCGAACGCGTCGAGGCTCGTGCGGCCGTTTGTGTCGGTGATGTAGACGCCTTCGCCGCCGGAAATGATCCGCGTCGGCGACTCACCTCGCGCGTGCGTACCCATATGGGTAGAGGGGTGAAAAAAGTGGTCGCGATCCCAGGCGGAAAGTTCGTTCGAGCGGTCGAGCATGAAGGTTCCTTTCGATAGTTTGACTGTTGGCGCCTCGGCCAGCGCTGATGACTCAGTGCTGCCCTTCACCTGCCTGACGGGATCGGCTATGCCACGTCCAGGCACAAATACTTCAAGTCCGTAAAAGCCTCCAAGCCGTGCCGCGAGCCCTCGCGACCGATGCCCGACTGCTTCACGCCGCCGAACGGGATCGGAGCACCAGTGATCTTCACGCGGTTGATCGCCACCATGCCGTATTCCAGCGCGCGGCCCATGCTCAGCTGACGTGCGCCGTTTTCGGTCACGACGTAGGCCACCAGACCGTATTCGGTGTCGTTGGCGCGGGCGACAACCTCCGCCTCCGTCTCGAAAGGCGTGACCGCCGCGAGCGGGCCGAATGTCTCCTCGCGCATGATCAGCGCATCGTCGCCGACATCGGCGAGCAGCGTCGGCTGGAAGAACAGTTTTCCGGCCACGTGCCGCCTGCCGCCGGTGACAAGCCGGGCGCCGTGCTCGATCGCGTCCGCGACCTGCTCCTCGACCTTGACCACGGCGCGCTCGTGCATCAGCGGACCGATCTCGGCATCTTCCATGAGGCCATGCCCGACCTTCAGCATTGCAATGCGCTCGGCATAGGCCTTGCAGAAGGCATCGTAGATGTCGCGCTGCACATAGATGCGGTTCGCGGCAAGGCAATCCTGGCCGGAGGTGGCGAACTTGGCGTCCATCGCGATCTTCACCGCGCGGTCGAGATCGGCATCGTCGAAGACGATCCGCGGCGCATGCCCGCCGAGTTCCATCACCAGCCGCTTCATGGTCGGCGCGCATTGCGCCGCGATCAGCCGGCCGATTTCGGTCGAGCCGGTGAAGGAGAGCGCGCGAACGCGGGCGTCCTCGCATATCCGCCCGACGATCGTCGCAGCGTCGCCGGTGACGATGTTGAACACGCCCGCCGGAAGGCCGGCGCGCTCGCCGAGTTCTGCCAGCGCCAGCGCCGACAGCGGCGTTTCGGAGGAGGGGTGGGCGACGATCGTACAGCCGGCGGCAAGTGCGGCGGCGGCCTTGCGGGTCAGCATGGCGGAAGGGAAATTCCAGGGCGTGACAACGCCAACGACCCCGAGCGGCTCACGCCGCACCATCATCTCCGCGCCGGGGAGATGGCTGGTCACGCTCTCGGCATTGAGGCGCTTTGCCTCCTCAGCATACCATTCGACGAAGGAGGCGGCATAGTCGCTCTCGCCGCGCGATTCAGCCAGCGGCTTGCCCTGTTCCAGCGTCATCAGCAGCGCCAGATCTTCCCTGGCAGCGATGATCAGTTCGAACCATTTTCGCAATATGGCCGAACGCTGCTGCGGCAGGAGCGCCTTCCATTTTGGAAAGGCTTTTGCCGCTGCGTCTATCGCTGCCGTCGTCTGCCCGGCATCGAGCGCCGCCACCCAGGCAACGGCGTCGCCGGATGCGGGATCGCGCACCTCGAAAGTGCGGCCGGCATCGCTCGCCGTCCAGTGCCCGTCGACATAGGCGAGTTCGCGCAGCAGCCGGCGGTCGGAAAGCCGGTCGAGCGCGTCGTGGCGGTGCGGTCGTGCGAAATGCGCGGACATGGAAGGGCCTCGCTGGTTTGGATCGAGGCGAGTCTACCAAGGACCAAGGGAGAAAGAGGCTGTTGGTGCGGGAGCATATAGAGAGATTCTCTCTCGCAGTCCGGAGAAGAAGAGAATTCCTGTCGTCGTCCTCTCAACCCTCAAACCAGGACCGTGTCGACGCCGACTTCAGGACCGGCTTCGGACAATCGTCGGTCGAGCGTGCAAAGCGTGGCGCCGTTGTCATACGCGATGGCGAGATGCAATGCGTCGGCCGCGCGGAGTCCCAGCGAATGACGATCGGCGAAATTCGCCGCCAATTGGTAGTGATGCCGCTCAACAGGAACACTTGTCAGCGCCATAGCAATGAAGTCGACGAAACCCTGTCGCGCAGCGGCACGTTCGGCTCGGTTGATGTCGCCCCTGCGGAGTTTTACGGAAAGCGCGGCGGAGAACTCGGTCTCGACAAGCCAACTGATGAGCCCGCCGTCGGCGGTCTCCCGTTCCAACCATACCTGGATACGCGTCGAGTCGGGTTCCCTCGTCAGCGACGATACCAATAGAGACGTGTCGATGTAGAGCAATTTAGTAGCGGTCTGTGTCGCGCAACCAGCGCATGAAGTCGCCGGCCGACTCTTTTTGCATCGTCATCTTCTCGGTAACGGCGCGCAGGTCAGCTGCTCTGATGGGCTTTCGCTCCGATTTCGGCGCGATAAGATGAGCCACCGGCTTGCCGCGCTTGGTGATCTCCACCGTCTCACCTGCCGCCGCCGCTTCGACGAGTTCACTGAGTTTGGCCTTGGCTTCGGCAAGGCTGATCGTGCGCATGGATGTGCTCCTGACCAGTTAGTTGGTCATTTATCGCATATGGCGCAAGGGAGCGCAAATTTTCGACTGTTTCGGCCTCAGATCGCAAGATGACAGGCCTTGTGCGCAAATTCGTGCCGCGGATTGTCCTGATTTCGCGCCAAGATGCGGAGATCGCAGGAGAAAATCCGTTTCAACTCCTGGGGAATGCTCGATTCTATCCACACCCGCTGACCGGTTCAGATCGCCAGCAGAAGCAGTTCCGGGTCGCCGAGAAGCAGCTTCGATACCACGCCGAGGCCCGCGCGAAGCTCGCCTTCCGTCGTCGAGCCGAGCGAGATGCGCACAGCCGGCCGCCACTCGTCCTGCGAGATCCGGAAAGAGGCGCCCGGCGCGATCGCCACGCCCTGCAGCCTGGCCTGCGCCACAAACCCTTCCTCCGAACGCTCGCCGCTCAGCGGCAGCCAGACATGCAGGCCATTGCGATGCGCGCGATAGGGCAGGTCGGCGAGCACTTCGGCAGCGATGTCGTGGCGCCGGCCCAGTGCGGCGCGCTGCCATTCGACGAGTTCCATGGCGGTGCCGTCGGCCACCCATTTGGTGGCGATCTCGACAACCATAGGCGTCGCCATCCAGTTGGAAACCAGATGGCGGTTGGCGACCGCCGCCACGTAACGGTCCGGCGCGGCGAGATAGCCGATGCGCAACCCCGGCACCACGATCTTGGTGAAGCTGGTGACGTAGAGCGTGCGCTCCGGCGCAAAAGCCGCCACCGGCGGCGGCCTGTTCTCGACCAGCGGCCCGAGCACGTCGTTTTCGATGATCGCCAGATCGTGCTTGCGCGCCACCGCCGCGATGGCCTCGCGCCGTTCGGCGCCCATCAGGGTCGCGGTCGGATTGATCACTGAAGGCTGCACGAAAACCGCGCGGATCGGCGATTCCCGGCAGGCCGCGTCGAGCGCGTCGGGGATCATTCCCTGTTCGTCGATCGCCAACCCTTCAAGATTGAAGCCTAGATAGGTGGCGAGCGGGATCAGCGTGTGGTGGCCGATCGCCTCGGTCGCCACCGTGGAGCCGGGCGGAGCGACGCTCATCAGCGCGACCGTCATGCCGGCCGTGGCGCCGTTGGTGAGGCTTACGTTCTGTGGCGAAACGTCGAGGCCGCAGGCGTTCAACCACTCCACAGCCACCGCCCGATGGCGGGGGAACACGACATTCGGCCTGAACGAAAGGGCCGAACTCGCAGGCAGGTTTTCCGCCAGCCAGCCCAGCGCGCGCTTCATCCTGTCGAGATGCATCGGCTCACAGACTGGCTTCAGGATCGACAGGTCGATGACCTCGCCCAGCCGCTCCGGCAGGTAGGGCGGGTCCGGCTCGCGGCGGCGGGTCTGCACGAAACTGCCGCGGCCGATTTCGCCCGAGATCAGCCCGCGCCGGATCAGCTCCTCATAGGCGCGGCTGACCGTCTGCACCGACAGCCGCAGATCGTCGGCCATGCCCCTATGTGTCGGCAGCCGCGCGCCGCTTTGCAGCCGCCCGTCATGGATCGCCCGCGCGATCTGCTCGGCGAGCGAGAGATAGGCGGGGCGTCTGATGAGGTCCGGATCGGGGCGCCACAATGTCATGACTCATATGAGATCAGAATCAGTCCAATTGACAATCGAAAAAATGCGGGATCATGCTTGGCGCATGACAATTCTCCCATCCATGTCCGGCATGAAGCTCGACCCGATCGACCTGCGCATCCTCGACGCGATCCAGCGCGACGGGCGCATCACCAAGCTGGCGCTGGCCGAACGCATCGGCCTGTCGCCGACGCCGTGCTGGATGCGGCTGAGAAAGCTGGAAAAGGCGGGCATCGTCGCCGGCTACCACGCCAGGATCGCCATGCGCCAGATCGCGCCTGTCGCCACCGTGCTCATGGAGGTGACGCTCGGCGCGCACCGGCAGGCGGATTTCGACCGCTTCGAGCGGGCCATCCGCGACATTCCCGAGATCGTCGCCTGCTGGTCGGTCGGCGGCGGCGTCGATTACGTGCTGAAGGTCATGGCGCGCGACATCGACGCCTATCAGCGGCTGGTCGACGGCCTGCTCGAGCGCGAGATCGGCATCGACCGCTATTTCACCTACATCGTCACCAAGACGGTGAAGGAGGAGACGGTGCTGCCGGTGGCGGAACTGATTGGGTAAGGCGTCCAAATAATTGTCATGATTTTATTTTCGCAATTGACATGATTTTGTAACTTCCCCATCGTCGAGGCTATCGGCCCTCCGTCGGGGAAACGCATGCCCGCGCCTATCATCAAAATAGATAACATTTCCAAGAGCTTCGGCTCTTTCAAGGTGCTGGACGGCCTGTCGATGGAAGTGATGCCCGGCGAGAAGCTGGCGCTGATCGGCCCCTCGGGCTCCGGCAAGACAACCATCCTGCGCATCCTCATGACGCTGGAGCGCATCGACGACGGCCATATCCAGATCGACGGCGAACAGCTCTACCACATGGAGCGCGACGGTCGGTTGCTGCCGGCGGATGAGCGCCATCTGACCAGGATGCGCCAGAAGATCGGCATGGTCTTCCAGCTCTTCAACCTGTTTCCGCACAAATGCGTGCTCGACAACGTCACCCTGGCGCCGATGCTGACCAAGGGCATGCCGCGCGCCGCCGCCGAGAAGCGGGCGATGGAACTCCTCGACATGGTCGGAATGGCCGACAAGGCAAAGGCCATGCCGGCGCAGCTTTCCGGGGGGCAAAAGCAGCGCGTCGCCATCGCCCGCGCCCTGGCTCTGTCGCCCAAGATCATGCTGTTCGACGAGGTGACCTCGGCGCTCGACCCCGAACTGGTCGAGGAGGTGCTGAACGTCATGCGCAAGCTTGCCGCCGAAACCGACATGACCATGCTGCTCGTCACCCACGAGATGGGCTTCGCCCATGATTTTGCCGACCGGATCCTGTTCTTCGACCGCGGCAGGATCGTCGAGGAGGGCAAGCCCGACGACATATTCAGGCATCCGAAGCAGGAGCGCACGCAGGCCTTCCTGAAAAAGATCATCGCGGCCGGACATCGGGTCTGACCGCAATGGGCGGCGAAAAAGCCGCAAGCAGTGAACCACACAAGAAAACCATGGAGTTGGGAACAGTGAAAAAAATAGCAATTCTGGCCGGCGCTGCCGGCGTAGCGGCCGCGGCCGTTCTGGCGGCATTCGTCGCATCCGGGTCGAGCGTTGCCGACGAAAACAAGCTCGAGGAACTGAAGGCGCAGGGTTTTGCCCGTGTGGCCATCGCCAACGAGCCGCCCTTCACCGCGGTCGGCGCCGACGGCAAGGTCTCGGGCGCTGCTCCTGACGTGGCGCGCGTGATTTTCCAGAAGCTCGGCGTTCCCGAAATCGTCGCCTCGATTTCCGAATACGGCGCGATGATCCCCGGCCTGCAGGCCGGACGCCACGATGTGGTCACCGCCGGCCTGTTCATGAAGCCGGAGCGCTGCGCGGCCGTCGCCTATTCCGAGCCGGTGCTGTGCGACGCCGAAGCCTTCCTGCTCAAAAAGGGCAATCCGAAGGGCTTCAAGAGCTTCGCCGACATCGCCAAGGACCCGACCGGCACGATCGGCGCGCCCGGCGGCGGCACCGAAGAGAAGCTGGCGCTCGAGGCCGGCGTGCCGCGCGAGCGGGTGATCGTGGTGCCGGACGGCCAGAGCGGGCTGAAGATGCTGCAGGACGGCCGCATCGACGCCTATTCGCTGCCGGTCCTGTCGATCAATGACCTTGCCAGCAAGGCCAACGACCCGAACCTCGAAGTTGTCGCACCGGTCGAGGGCGCTCCCGTCTATTGCGACGGCGCCGCCTTCAGGAAGGGCGACGAGGCGCTGCGCGACGCCTACGACGTGGAGCTTGCCAAACTGAAGGAATCGGGTGAGTTCGCCAAGATCATCGAGCCCTACGGCTTCTCGGCCGCGGCGGCGATGTCGACCACGCGCGAAAAGCTCTGCGCGGCGCAGTAACAACCGCTCTTCCTTCTCCCCGTTCACGGGGAGAAGGTGGCCCGAAGGGCCGGATGAGGGCGGCGCCTACTCTCGTCTGTTCATGCTGCCCTTCATCTGCCTGCCGGCATCTTCTCCCCGTGAACGGGGAGAAGACAGCAGCGGCGATCTCACCGCCTAACGTCAAAACCGGAAAGCAATCTCTCTTCATGATTAACTGGTCCGGCTACATAGGACTGATCCTCGACGGCGCACTGGTGACTATCCAGCTCACGCTTATGGGATCGGCGCTGGCGCTGGTCATGGCGTTCCTTGCCGGGCTCGGCCGGCTGTCGCGCTTCTTCGCGGTGCGCGCGCTGGCAACCGCCTATATCGAATTCTTCCGCGGCACCTCGATCTTCGTGCAGCTTTTCTGGGCCTATTTCGTGCTGCCCTTCTTCGGCATCTCGCTGACGCCGTTGCAGGCCGGCATCCTGGCGCTGGGGCTCAATGTCGGCGCCTATGGCGCGGAAGTGGTGCGCGGCGCGATCAAGTCGGTCGGCCGCGAGCAGTACGAGGCCTGCACCGCGCTCAATCTCGGCCGCTGGCAATGCATGCGCCACATCATCCTGCCGCAGGCGCTCCTGGTGATGCTGCCGACTTTCGGCAACAACGCCATCGAGCTCTTGAAGGCGACCGCCGTGGTGTCGCTGATCTCGTTGACCGACATGACCTTCCAGGCGCAGGTGGTGCGCGCCCAGACCGGAAACACGCTGGTGCCGTTCACCACAATCCTGCTCCTGTACTTTGCCATGGCGTGCGTCATCTCATGGGGCGTGCGCGGGCTGGAACGCCGCATGGCGCGCGGCCTCGACGGAGTGCGCGTCTGATGGAATGGGACTGGAACTTCGTCCGCGAGATCTTCCCGACGCTTGTCGATGGCGTGAAGATCACCATTCTTGCTACGCTGCTCGGATCGGTCCTGGCGGCAATCGTCGGGCTGGGAATTGCGCTGGCGCGGCGTTCGCCGAACCGGCTTTTGTCGCGCACCGTCGGCTTTCTCGCCGAATTCATCCGCGGCACGCCGCTGCTGGTTCAGCTCTATTTCATCTTCTTCGTGCTGCCCGACATCGGTATCCTGCTCTCGCCGCTGGTGGCGGGCGTGATCGGCCTCGGCCTGCATTACGGAACCTATACGGCGGAGGTGTACCGCGCCGGCATCGAGAACGTGCCGCGCGGCCAGTGGGAGGCGGCGAAAGCCTGCAATCTCAGTTCGACGCAGACGTGGACGCGCATTATCCTGCCGCAGGCGCTGCCGCCGATGATTCCGGCGCTGGCCAACTATTTCATCGCCATGTTCAAGGAAACACCGCTGCTTTCGGCCATCACCGTGCTCGAACTGATGAACCAGGCGAAAAGCGTCGCCAATTCGAGCTATCGTTATATCGAACCGATAACGCTGGTCGGCGCGTTCTTCCTCGTCATCAGCCTGTTCTCGGTGATCGCGCTGCGCTGGCTTGAGCGCCGCTACGGCCGGATCGAGCGCTAGAACAGAACCATGTCCGTTCTCATGAAGTCACCCGTCGAAATCCGCCTGCATCCGGTGCGTCCCGCCCTCGACGCGCGGCCGCTGAAGAAGCGCGTCGGGCTGATCATCCTTGCAACGGACCATACGACCGAGCCCGATTTCCAGCGCATGGTTGCGAGCGAAAATATCGGCGTCTATGTCGCGCGCATCCCCTTCGCCAATCCGGTGACGCCGGACAATCTGCGCGCCATGCAGCCGTCGTTGACCGAGGCTGCCACGCTCATCCTGCCCGGAGAGGAACTGGACGCGATCTGCTATTCCTGTACCTCCGCCTCGGTCGTCATCGGCGATGCCGAGATCGAGGCGGCGATCCGCGAGGCAAAGCCCGGCGTCGCGGTCGTGACGCCGCCGCTGGCCGGCGTACAGGGCCTGAAAGCGCTCGGCGCGCGGCGGATCAGTGTGCTTACGCCCTACACCGTCGAGACCAGCCGGCCGATGGCGGACTATTTCGCCGGCCACGGCTTCGACATCGCCAGCTTTACCGCGTTGGGTCTCGACGACGACCGCGACATGGCGCGGATTTCGCCGGCCGCACTCGTCGAGCTTGCACGCGGCGCGACGTCCAATGATGCCGATGCGCTGTTCATTTCCTGCACGGCGGTGCGCGCGGCACTCGCTGCTATCGACATCGAGAAGGCGATCGGCCGCCCACTTGTCTCCAGCAATCTGGCGAGCGCATGGTCATGTCTTCGCCTCTGCGGGGATGAGGCTGCGCGGCCGGAATTCGGGCGGCTGATGACCATGCCGATGGCGCGAGGCTGATTTCGTCATGACCAACCCAACCGTCACACTCTCCGACATCCAGGCGGCGCGCGAGCGCATCGCCGGCAAGATCGTGCGCACGCCGACCGTGCTTTCACCGAGTCTTTCCGAGCGGTTGGGTGTGCCGGTTCACCTGAAACTCGAACACCGCCAGACCACCGGTAGCTTCAAGTTGCGCGGCGCGTCGAACGCCATCGCCTCGCTTACCGCCGACGAGAGAGGCCGGGGCGTGGTCGCCGCCTCGACCGGCAATCACGGGCGGGCGCTGGCGCATGCAGCCAGGCTCGAAGGCCTGCGCGCCGTGATCTGCATGTCGCGGCTGGTGCCGGAAAACAAGGTTTCGGAAATCCGCCGGCTCGGCGCCGACATCCGTATCGTCGGGAAATCCCAGGACGATGCGCAGGAGGAAGTCGACCGGTTGGTTGCGGAAGAGGGGCTCACAATGGTGCCGCCCTTCGACCATGCGGCGGTTATCGCGGGTCAGGGCACCGTCGGGCTGGAAATGCTCGACGATGTGCCGGACGCCGCGATGGTGGTGGCGCCGGTTTCGGGCGGGGGGCTCGCGGCCGGCGTCGCTGCTGCCATCAAGGGGCGAAATCCGTCCATAAAAGTGATCGGCATCTCGATGGAGCGCGGCGCTGCCATGAAGGCCAGCTTGGCTGCCGGCAAGCCGGTGCTGGTCGAGGAAATGGCGACCCTGGCGGATTCGCTCGGCGGCGGCATCGGCCTTGAGAACCGCCTGACATTTTCCATGATCCGAAATCTTCTCGACGGCATCGTGCTCGTCTCGGAGGACGAGATTGCCGCCGGCATAGCGCACGCCTATGCCGAGGAACGCGAGATCGTCGAAGGCGCAGGGGCAGTCGGTATCGCTGCACTGCTCGCCGGCAAAATCATCGCGAAGGGGCCGATCGTGATCCTCCTTTCCGGCCGCAACATCGACATGACGCTGCATCGCCGGGTGATCTGCGGCGAGATGTCATTGCCTGGGGAGCGCGACGCATGAGCCGGATGACAATTCTTACCGAAACCGATCTGCGCAAGATCGTGCGGCTGGACCTCGATGCGGTCGCCTGCGTCGAGAATGCCTTTCGCGCTTTGGCGACGCTGCCGGTTGCCATGCCGCCGATCCTCAGGCTCGATATTCCCGAGCATCGCGGCGAGGTCGACGTCAAGACAGCCTATGTGCCGGGCATCGACGGCTTTGCGATAAAGATCAGTCCCGGCTTCTTCGACAATCCGAAGCTCGGCCTGCCGAGCGTCAACGGCATGATGGTGCTGCTTTCGTCGCGCACCGGGTTGGTCGAGGCGCTGCTGCTCGACAATGGCTACCTGACCGACGTGCGTACGGCGGCCGCGGGCGCTGTCGCGGCGAAGCACCTGTCGCGCGAGGATGCGAGCGTGGCCGCCATTTTCGGCGGGGGCGTGCAGGCCGGCCTGCAACTCGAGGCGCTCACGCTCGTCCGGCCGATCCGTGAGGCCCGCATCTGGGCGCGCGATATGGTCAAGGCAGAGGTCGCGGCGGGCGCGCTGCGCGAGCGGCTGGGCATCATGGTTCGGGCTGAAAGCGATCCGGTAAAGGCCGTCAAAGGCGCAGACGTCATCGTCACCACGACCCCGTCGGAGACGCCGATCCTGAAAGCCGAATGGCTCTCGCCCGGCCAGCACGTCACCGCGATGGGCTCGGATGCCGAGCATAAGAACGAGATAGAGCCGGCGCTTGTGGCGAAGGCCAGCCTCTACGTCGCCGACAGCCTGAAGCAGACAAGGCGGCTCGGCGAATTGCATCACGCCATCAAAGCGGGGCTGGTCGCGGCCGATGCGGAGTTTGCCGAACTCGGGCAGGTCGTCGCCGGACAGCGCGCCGGGCGCACTTCACCCAACCAGATCACGCTCGCCGACCTTACCGGAACCGGCGTGCAGGATACGGCGATCGCCACGCTGGCGCGCGACAGGGCGCGGCCGGCGAATGCCGGCACGATTTTCGAAAGCTGATACCGGCCGCAAGGCCCAACAAAACGAGGATTTTCAAGAAAATGAGCGGACCCAATTTGAAGTTTTCGCGCGGCGAATATGCGGATCGCCTCGCCAAGACGCGGCGCGCGATGGACGCCAAGGGCGTCGATCTCCTGATCGTCACCGACCCGTCCAATATGGCCTGGCTGACGGGCTATGACGGCTGGTCATTCTATGTGCACCAGGCGGTGATCGTGCCGCCGGATGGCGAGCCGGTCTGGTTCGGCCGCGGCCAGGACGCGAACGGCGCCCAGCGCACGGCCTATCTCGACCACAACAACATCATCGGCTACGCCGATCACTACGTCCAATCGACCGAGCGTCACCCGATGGATTACCTGTCCCAGGTACTGACCGACGGGGGCTGGGGGTCGAAGAAGATCGGCGTCGAGATGGACAATTACTATTTCTCGGCCGCCGCTTTCGCCTCGCTCACGAAGCATTTGCCCAATGCACGGTTTGTCGACACGACGGCGCTGGTCAACTGGCAGCGCGCCGTGAAGAGCCCGACCGAGCTCGACTATATGCGCAAGGCCGCGCGGATCGTTGAATCCATGCACCAGCGCATCGTCGACAAGATCGAGGTCGGCATGCGCAAATGCGATCTCGTCGCCGAGATCTATGACGCCGGCACGCGCGGCGTCGACGGCATCGGCGGCGATTATCCGGCGATCGTGCCGCTGCTGCCCTCGGGCGCCGACGCCTCCGCGCCGCACCTGACCTGGGACGACCGGCCGATGAGGAGCGGGGAGGGCACGTTTTTCGAGATAGCCGGCTGCTATAACCGCTATCACTGCCCGCTCTCGCGCACTGTCTTCCTCGGCAAGCCGACGCAAGAATTCCTCGATGCCGAGAAGGCGACGTTGGAGGGCATGGAAGCGGGCCTGGCGGCTGCCAAACCCGGCAATGCCTGCGAGGACATCGCCAACGCCTTCTTCGCGGTGCTGAAGAAATACGGCATCGTCAAGGACAACCGCACCGGCTATCCGATCGGTATTTCCTATCCGCCGGATTGGGGCGAGCGCACGATGAGCCTGCGCCCCGGCGACCGCACCGAGCTGAAGCCCGGCATGACCTTCCATTTCATGACCGGGCTGTGGCTGGAGACGATGGGGCTGGAGATTACCGAGAGCATCGTCATCACCGAGACCGGCGTCGAGTGCCTCGCCAATGTCCCGCGCCAGCTTTTCGTGAAGAACTGAGCCATGCCAAACCTGCGTCCCTCCCCCATAACCCCGACCGTCGATTTCGACGCGGAAGGCGTCCAGCACGGCTTCCTCCGGCTGCCCTACAGCCGCGACGATTCCGCGTGGGGGTCAGTGATGATCCCCGTCTGCGTGATCCGGAACGGCGAGGGGCCGACGGCGCTGCTCACCGGCGGCAATCACGGCGACGAGTATGAGGGCCCCCTCGCGCTCTACGATCTGGCGCGCACGCTGGATGCGAAGGATGTCTCGGGGACGGTCATCATCGTGCCGGCGATGAACTACCCGGCCTTCCGCGCCGGCACGCGCACCTCGCCGATCGACAAGGGCAACATGAACCGCAGCTTTCCGGGCCGCCCGGACGGTACGGTAACTGAAAAGATCGCCGACTATTTCCAGCGGCATCTGCTGCCCCGCGCAGACATCGTGCTCGACTTCCATTCGGGCGGCAAGACGCTCGACTTCCTGCCCTTTTGCGCTGCCCATGTGCTGCCCGACAAGGAGCAGGAGCGGAAGGCCTTCGCCGCGGTCGCGGCGTTCTCCGCGCCCTATTCGATGCGGATGATCGAGATCGACACCGTCGGCATGTACGACACGGCAGCCGAGGAGATGGGCAAAGTCTTCGTCACCACCGAACTCGGCGGCGGCGGCACCTCTCGTGCGGAAACCGTACGGATCGCCCGGCGCGGCACGCTCAATGTGCTTCGCCATGCCGGTATCGTGTCGGGCGGGGTTGAAACCCAGCCGACGCGATGGCTCGACATGCCGTCGGGCGATTGTTTCTCATTCGCCGAAGATGACGGGCTGATCGAGACCGTGATCGATCTTGGCGAGAATGTGGAAGCCGGCCAGGTCGTTGCGCGCATCCACCCGGTCGGGCGCACGGGGGGTGCGCCGCAGGAAATTCGTGCAAAGATGGCCGGTGTGCTCACCGCGCGGCATTTTCCGGGGCTGGTCAAGGCCGGCGACTGCGCCGCCGTGCTTGCGGTGGTGGAGGGGTAGGGCGGTTTTCCCTCCCTTCAACGGGAGGGAAAACCGAATCGTGCAACTGATCCTCCGGCGCGGCGTTTTTCTTACGATCCGTTCGAAAAGGAAACGCCATGGCCGACATGCCGCCCAGGAAGAAGCAGCCGCCGCCGCCGGATGGTGAACCGGCAAAGCGCCGCGATGATCGCGACTCGACGACTCGCAGCCGCGTCTCCGAAGTGCAGGATCCCGAGATTTCCGGCGACGTGGAGCCGGGTCCGCGCAGCAACAGCGTCGAGCCCGCGGTCGACAAGGCGGGCCAGATCATCAGGCGGAAGGATCAGGTCGACGAGCTTCATTAGGGAAAGCAGCGCCGGATTCTTGCGTTCCCTCAAGAGGAGAAAAGAGAATTCGGCGACACCTGCCCATTTCCAGTGACAGGCATTTCCCTCCCGTCCACAGCCGCTCTATTGTTGGGCAGCACAACTCTGCCGGCCTTGGAGAAAATATCATGAAAATCACACCCTGCGGTTCCGCGCCGTCACGCCGCGCGCCGGACAAATGGTTCACCGGGACGGTGTGGCAGGATCCGATCGTCGAGGCCGACGCGCCGGCGCGCATCCGGGCGCTGGTGGTGAGCTTCGAGCCCGGCGCCCGCACGGCGTGGCACACGCATCCGCTCGGCCAGACGCTCTATGTCGTTGCCGGTTTCGGCAAGGTGCAGAGCTGGGGCGGGCCGGTCCTCGACATCCGCGCCGGCGACTCGGTGTGGTTTGAGCCGGGCGAAAAACACTGGCACGGCGCCGGGCCGGCCAATTCGATGACGCATATCGCCATGCAGGAGGCGCTGGACGGCGTCGCCGTCGAATGGATGGAGCACGTCAGCGACGAGCAGTATTCGGCGGCCTAAAGTGACGCTCTAATTTCCGGCCGGCTCCTCGCATTGCCGCCGCTCGAGCGAGGACGTCATCGCCTTGATTTTGCCCCAGGCGAGGCCGCGCTCCTTTTCGGCCGCCGAGCGGAAATCGGGCGTGACGACGCTCATACCAGTCGGCGTGATGGGTTCGCCGGGCTGCCGCTTGTCGGGTTCCTTTGCCGGATCGCCATATCGGCCGACCAGCGCGTCGCGTTCCGCCTTCAGGCTTGCGCAGGGAACCTCGTCATAGACGGTGGAGCGCACGACCTCGGCCTCGATCGCGGCGGGAAGCGACGAGCAGCCGGACACCGGCATCGCGACAAGCATGATCACCACGTAACGAAATGCTGAAGCCATTGCGTTCACCAGCCGAATTGCGCCCCTCGAGGCCATTGTTGCATCTAACACGGCAAAGCGGAACGTTATCGGCGGACATTCGTTTCTGTGAACTTAAGGCCGAGTCCGTTCTGGCGGAACCGGAATGGATTTTCTATTGGGCCGCGCATGGTCTCGTCCAAAAACATTCGGGATCATGCCCTTAGCGATGGAGCAAGTCATGTCAGACGCGCGCGAACACAGGACAAGCCCCACCCGCGACGATTGCGAGGAGAAGCCACGGCGGACCGAAGGCCGCGCCGAGGACCGCGCCACTCTCGAGGAGCAATTGAAGGAAGGGCTTAAAGATACTTTTCCGGCCAGCGATCCGGTTTCCGTGGTGTCGACCACGATCGCCTCGAAAGCCAGGAAGGTCGTCGGCGCCGACAAGGCCAAGAAGATCGTCGGCACCGACGAGGTGCTTCGCCGCCAGGCCGAGGAGCGGAAGCGCCATGCCGAGGAAATGGGGCGGAAGACAGAGGGCCGGGCGGAGGATCGCGAGACGCTCGAAGAACAGCTTGATGAAGGGCTGCAGGATACATTCCCCGCCAGCGATCCGGTCTCCGTCGTTTCGACCACCATCGCCACCAAGACGACGATCGTCGGAACCGATGAGGTGCTGCGCCGCCAGGCGGAGGAAAGAGCCAGGCAGGCCGAGGAAAAGGCTCAAGAAGGCGACAGCGACAAGCCGGAGAAGGACGAGTAGCGGGGCTTTTGAACACAAGCCGCCCCTCACCGCGGCGCAGACTGAGCCGAACGAACAACCAACCTAACTAGTGGTCAGAATCTGACACTTGGTACCCGGTTGGGAGGTCAGTTCAGGGGTTCAGGGCGGTTAGCGAATCCTGAGTGGAGCGCGGAGCAACGCGACTTCGCGACGGAGTGGCGGAGCTAACCGAAGCGGATCGTGCCCGGAACGGGTCTTCGGCTTACGCGTTGCAACATGGAGGTGATGGCGGGCGTGCGTCACGACGCGCTGTTGGGTCCCATCCATTGTTGCCGCGATCGGACATGCGAAACGCGCCGCAGTCATCGAAGAAACGCCCATACATTCGTCATGTCCGCGGCGATGGGAGTGCTGGCACGACGTCGATCCAAAGGAAAGTAGATGAGTGCGTTCTCCCTTTCATCGGACGGGAAACTTGCGATAACGGCGAGCGAGACGTCGTCCAAAAATGATTTCGACTATTTGGTGGGCAACTGGAACATCAGAAATCGTACGCTGAAGGAACCGCTGGCCGGCAGCGACGAGTGGGAGGAATTCGACGCGACCCAGGAGTTCCGCCAAATCCTAGTGGGTTTGGGCAACTTCGATATTTTTCATACGGAGTTGGGAGGAAAGCCGTTCGAGGGCCTCACCGTGCGATTGTTCGATCCAAAGACGCGTCTCTGGACGATCTACTGGGCCGACAGCAACGCGGGCAAACTCGACGACGGAAAGGTGGGCTCGTTCAATGGCGACGAAGGCGAATTCTTCGGCCGTGAGGTTGTGGCCGGCAAGGACGTTATCGTGAAATTCCACTGGGATAAGCGCAACCCGAAAACCCCGATTTACAGCCGTGCGTTCTCCGCTGATGCAGGCAGAACGTGGGAATGGAATTGGTACTCGAACTTTTCACGACGGTGACTGACTGAGTTGGCCCAAACAAAATGCCGCTCCTTCGCGTGCAGCCAAGGGGAATCCCGAGCCGGACTCTTATGTCAGGTGGGTACCACTAGCCGCCACCCCGCCCTCTTCGCAGTGCAATAAGTCCTTGGCGGCCCCGGACGAAGTGTGAAAAGGTGGCTTACCAATAAAGAGGTGAGGCCCCCGGCACACATGGCAATTCTGGCAGCCGTCTATCACCTGACCCACTATGTCTATGACCGGCCGGTCGTTCTCGGGCCACAGGTGATCCGGTTGCGGCCGGCGCCGCATTCCCGCACCAAGGTGCTCAGCCACTCGCTGAAAGTCGGTCCGGCCGAGCACTTCGCCAACCTCCAGCAGGATCCCTACGGCAATTTCCTGGCGCGCTTCGTCTTTCCGGACCCGGTAACGGAGCTGAAAATCGAGGTCGACCTCGTTGCCGACATGACCGTCTACAATCCGTTCGACTTCTTCGTGGAACCGTCGGCTGAAAGCTTTCCCTTCGACTATCCCGAAGACATCCGCGACGATCTGGCGATCTATCGCACGCCGGAGCCGGCCGGGCCGCTGCTTGCGGCGTTCCTGAAGACGATCGACCGGTCGCATACCAATACGGTGAACTTCATCGTCGCGCTGAACGCCCAGATCCAGCGCGAGGTCGCCTATATCGTGCGCCTCGAAACCGGCGTGCAGACGCCGGAGGAAACGCTGGCGCTGGCCAGGGGCTCATGCCGCGATTCAAGCTGGCTCCTGGTGCAGGCGTTGCGCAATCTCGGTATCGCCGCCCGCTTCGTCTCGGGCTACCTGATCCAGCTCAAGCCCGACCTAGTCGCCCTCGAAGGTCCCGCCGGCACCGGACAGGATTTCACCGACCTCCACGCATGGTGCGAGGTCTATGTTCCGGGCGCCGGCTGGATCGGACTTGACCCGACATCCGGGCTGCTCACCGGCGAAAGCCATGTGCCGCTAGCCGCCACGCCGCATTTCCGCAACGCCGCGCCCATTTCCGGCATGGCGAGTTTCGCCAATGTCGATTTCAAGTTCGAAATGCGCGTCGACCGTGTCGCCGAGCATCCGCGCATCACCAAGCCGTTTTCCGACGCTTCCTGGCAGGCGCTCGACGCGCTCGGAGAAGAGGTCGACGCCGTGCTTCAGGCGCAGGATGTCAGGCTCACCATGGGCGGCGAACCGACCTTCGTGTCGATAGACGATTTCGAATCCGAGGAGTGGAACACCGCCGCGGTCGGACCGGCCAAACGCGAAAAGGCCGACCTCCTGATCCGCCGCCTGCGTGAAAAATTCGCACCGGGCGGGTTCCTCCATTACGGGCAGGGCAAATGGTATCCGGGCGAATCCCTGCCGCGCTGGACCTTTTCGCTTTTCTGGCGCGCCGACGGCGAGCCGGTGTGGAGCGATCCGTCGCTGATCGCCGCCGAAAAGAGCGATGCCAAGACCACGGCGAAGGACGCGGAGACGCTGCTCACAGCCATCGCCGGCGAACTCGGCATAGAGCCGGGCATGGTCGCAGAGGCCTATGAGGATCCGGCCGAATGGCTGCTCAAGGAAGGCAAGCTGCCGGAAAACGTCGATCCGTCCAACTCGAAGCTTGACGATCCGGAGGAGCGCAGCCGCATGGCGCGCGTTTTCGAGCGCGGGCTGACGCGGCCGTCGGGCTATGTGCTTCCGGTGCAGCGCTGGAACGCGCAAGCCGCAGGCCACCGCTGGCGTTCGGAAAAGTGGGAGACCCGCCGCGGCCGGCTTTTTCTCGTGCCGGGCGATTCTCCGGTCGGCTACCGCCTGCCGCTCGGCACGCTGCCCTACGTGCCGCCGTCGCAGTTTCCGTTCATCGTGCCGGTCGACCCCTCCGTTCCGCGCGGCCCTTTACCGACGCGCGAAGCCGCTCCGTCTCCTGCCGAAGCAGCCGGCGCGGACGAAATGGCGCGCCGCCAGGCGGCCGCATCCTTCACCGCCGTCGCCGGCCAGCAGAACCGGGTTGAACAGGAACTCGGCGAGATCGGTGGTGCGGTGCGCACGGCGGTCAGCGTCGAGCCGCGCGACGGCAGGCTTTGCGTCTTCATGCCGCCCACCGAGGCGCTGGAGGATTATCTTGACCTGGTCGCGGCGGCCGAGAATGCGGCGAAGAGAACCGGGCTGCCGGTCCATATCGAGGGCTACGGACCGCCGCACGATCCGCGCCTCAACGTCATTCGTGTCGCGCCCGATCCCGGCGTCATCGAGGTCAATATCCATCCGGCGTCGAGCTGGCGGGACTGTGTCGCCACCACCACCGCGATCTACGAGGAAGCGCGCCAGACCCGGCTCGGCGCCGAAAAATTCATGATCGACGGCCGCCACACCGGCACCGGCGGCGGCAACCATGTCGTGGTCGGCGGCGCGACGCCCAACGACAGCCCGTTCCTGCGCCGTCCCGATCTCCTGAAAAGCCTGGTGCTGCATTGGCAGCGCCATCCGGCGCTGTCCTACCTGTTTTCCGGCCTGTTCATCGGCCCGACCAGCCAGGCGCCGCGCTTCGACGAGGCACGCCATGACAGCCTTTATGAACTCGAAATCGCCATGGCGCAGGTGCCGCATCCCGGTCAAAACAATCCACCGCTGCCATGGCTGGTCGACCGCCTCTTCCGCAATCTCCTAACCGACGTCACCGGCAACACCCACCGCTCCGAAATCTGCATCGACAAGCTGTTTTCGCCCGATGGGCCGACCGGCAGGCTCGGGCTGGTCGAGTTCCGCGGCTTCGAAATGCCGCCCAATGCGCGCATGAGCCTCGCCCAGCAGCTTCTGGTCCGTGCCATCATCGCGCGGCTGTGGAAGAACCCACTCGACGGCCGGTTCACCCGCTGGGGCACGGCGCTGCACGACCGCTTCATGCTGCCGTACTATGTTTGGGCCGATTTCCTCGGCGTGCTCGACGATCTTGCGCAGCACGGATTTGCCTTCCGCCCGGAATGGTTCGACGCGCAGCTCGAATTCCGCTTCCCCTTCTGCGGCGAGGTCCAATACTCCGGCGTCAAGCTCGAACTCCGCCAGGCGCTGGAGCCGTGGCACGTGATGGGCGAGCAGGGCGCGGTCGGCGGCACCGTGCGCTTCGTCGATTCCTCCGTCGAGCGGCTGCAGGTCAAGGCCGAAGGCCTAAATCCCGAGCGCCACGCCATCCTCTGCAACGGCCGCGTCGTGCCGATGAAGGCTACCGACAATCGCGAGATCGCAGTGGCCGGCGTGCGGTACAAGGCGTGGCAGCCGTCCTCGGGCATGCACCCGGCGCTGCCGGTCAATACCCCGCTCGTCTTCGACATATACGATCGCTGGTCCGGCCGCTCGGTCGGCGGCTGCGTCTACCATGTCGCCCATCCGGGCGGGCGCAACTACGAGACCTTTCCGGTCAACGCCAACGAGGCCGAGGCGCGGCGGCTGGCGCGTTTCGAGCCGCACGGCCACACGCCCTCAACCTTCGAGATCTGGCCGGAAGAGCCGTCGGACGAATTTCCGCTGACGCTTGACCTCAGGCGTCCGCCGCGATTGTGATTGGCGATGGCTGAGGGGAATCAGAAGCGCGAGAGGGCAGGGCCGGGCCCCGGCATTTTGCTCGGGAGCTACCGGCCGGTGGCCGGCGTCGCCGACGAGATGGTCGACGAAGCCGGCAATCCGCGGCCGGTCTGGCGTGATTTCATCGCCGCGCTCGAGGATCTCGGCCCCGAGCAGCTTACGCAGCGCTTTGCCCGCGCCGACCAGTATCTGCGCGACGCGGGCGTCTATTACCGCTTCTATGACAATGTGGGGGCGAGGGAGCGGGAATGGCCGCTCGCCCATATTCCGCTTCTCATTGGCGAGGACGAGTGGGCCGGCATCAGCGCCGGGCTGATCCAGCGCGCCGACCTCCTCGAAGCCATCGTCGCCGACATCTACGGCGACAACAGGCTGGTCGCACAAGGCCTGCTGCCGCCCGGCCTCGTCGCATCGAACCCGGAATATCTGCGGCCCGTAGCGGGCGTAAAACCCGCCGGAGGGCATTTCCTGCATGTCTGCGCCTTCGAACTCGGCCGCGGTCCCGGCGGGCAATGGTGGGTGCTCGGCGACAGGACGCAGGCCCCCTCGGGCGCCGGCTTCGCGCTCGAAAACCGCGTCGCCACGACGCGCGCCCTGTCCGACATCTATGGCGACATGCACGTGCACCGGCTTGCCGGCTTCTTCCGCCGCTTCCGCGACGCGCTCATCGGCATGGTCGCCGATCCGCAGGGCCGCGCCGCTATCCTGACGCCGGGGCCGCTCAACGAGACCTATTTCGAGCACTCCTACATCGCCCGCTATCTCGGCATCATGCTGCTCGAAGGCGAGGACCTGACCGTCACCGGCGGCCGGCTGATGGTGCGCACCGTATCCGGACTGAAGCCGGTCAGCGTCCTTTGGCGGCGGCTCGATGCGGCCTTTGCCGACCCGCTCGAACTCAACCCGGATTCGCGTATCGGCACGCCGGGTCTGGTCGAGGCAATCCGGCAGGGGTCCGTGACCTCGGTCAATGCGCTCGGCGCAGGAATCCTGGAAACCCGCGCGCTTCTCGCGTTCATGCCGCGGATTTCGCGGACGGTGCGCGGCGAAGCCCTGCTTCTGCCGAGCATCGCGACATGGTGGTGCGGCCAGGACGAGGAACGCCGGCATGTCGGGGAAAACCTCGACAGGATGATGATCGGCCCCGCGTTGTCGACGCGCTTGCCGTTCGAGGACGACGACGCGACCGTGCTCGGCGCTTCGCTCGGCCCGGAGGAGAGACACACGCTGCTGGCGAAGCTTTCGGCCAATGGCGGCGATTTCGTCGGCCAGGAAGCGGTGACGCTTTCGACCACGCCGGTCTTCGTCGACGGCCGGCTGGAGCCGCGGCCTGCGACCTTGCGGGTTCATCTGGCGCGCACGGCCGACGGCTGGGCGGTGATGCCCGGCGGCTTCGCGCGCGTCGGCGACACGCTGGACGCAAAGGCGATCGCCATGCAGCGCGGCGGCCACGCCGCCGACGTCTGGGTGGTGAGCGGCAAGCCGGTCGAGCGCGACACGCTGCTGCCCGGCGCGGGCGCCGGCTTCGTGCGCAGCATTCCGGGCAGCCTGCCCAGCCGCGCGGCCGAAAACCTGACATGGCTCGGCCGCTATATCGAGCGCTCTGAGGATACTGTACGCGTGCTGCGCGCCTACCACGTGCGCCTTGCCGAGACCTCCGATCCGGACCTGCCGCTGCTTGCCGACATACGCGACTATCTCGAACCTTTCGGCATCGATCTCGACGCTGCCATTCCCGCCGGGCTGCTCTCCAATATTGACGGTGCCGTCTACAGCGCCGGCCAGATCCGCGACCGTTTCTCGCCGGATGGATGGCTGGCGCTGCGCGACCTGTCGAAGACCGTGCACCAGTTCGCCGCGACTGTTGCGCCCGGCGACGACGCGACACGGGCGATGACGGTTCTGCTGCGCAAGCTCGCGGGATTTTCAGGCCTGCTTCACGAGAACATGTACCGCTTCACCGGCTGGCGCTTCCTGGAAATCGGGCGGCGGCTCGAACGCGCCATCCAGATCGCCCGCACGCTGTCGCGCGTGACCAGGGACGATGCGCCGGACGGATCGCTCGACATGATGCTGGAGATCGGCGACAGCGTCATGACCCATCGCCGCCAGTACAATGTCCGCTCCGGCCGTCGCACCGTGGTCGACCTGCTCGCGCTCGATCCGCTCAACCCGCGCTCGGTGCTGTTCCAGCTCGAACGGCTGAAGTCCGAGATCGATCTGCTGCCGGGCAGGGGTGTGGCCGGGCACCTCTCGCCCGCCGCGAAGGAGGTTCTGCGGCTGCATACCTCGCTTGCGATCCGGGAGCCGGCGGAGATGACTCCGGAAGTGCTTGACGCGCTGGCATGGGAAATCTCCGGCCTCTATGAAACGCTCGCCAGGACGTATTTCGGGTGAACGGCATGCACTACGACATCCGCCTCACTCTCCATTACGACTACGACGGCTGGGCCGGCGGCGGCAGGCATCAGGTTCGCGTCATGCCGCAGACCATACCCGGCATTCAGCGGGTGATTGCCGCCAGTCTGTCGTTTTCGCCAGAGCCGGCGGAACGGTCGCATTTCAGCGATTTCTTCGGCAATCATGCCACCGCCATCGCCTATCGCGACGCGCATGAGACGCTTGACGTGAAGATGAGCGCGCGCGTGGCCGTTAAGCGGCCGGAACCCGGCCTTGACGTGTCACCAACCGTGCCGGCGCTCCGCGAAGAGATCCGGCAGGTGCTGTCGCTGGCGCCGGACGCGCCGCATCATTTCCTCGCCTCCAGCGACCAGGCCGGCATCGACCTGGCGATCACCGCCTATGCGGCGGAAAGCCTCGCATCGGGCTCTGTGCTCGCCGTCGCCAACCATCTCTGCCATCGCCTCCACGAAGAATTCGCCTATGACAATGAGGCCACCACAGTAGCAACCCATGCAGCCGATGCGTTCAGGCTGAAGCGCGGCGTCTGCCAGGATTTCTCGCACGTGATGATCGCCGGCCTGCGCGGCATCGGCATTCCGGCCGGCTACGTCTCGGGTTTCCTGCGCACCATCCCGCCGCAGGGCAAGGAGCGGCTCGAAGGCGCCGACGCCATGCATGCCTGGGTAAAAGTCTGGTGCGGTCGCGAAATGGGCTGGCAGGAATTCGACCCCACCAACGCCATGCGCGCCGGCAACGACCACATCACCGTCGGCCATGGTCGCGACTATTCCGACGTGGCGCCGATCGTCGGACGCCTGAAGACGACGGGCGGTCAGGTGGGGGACCAGTCGGTGGACGTCGTGCCGGTGGGGTGAGCGGAGCAGCTGATCCTCCCCTGCGCAGCGGGGGAGGGGATCGCCGAAGGCGGTTGAGAGAACGCTGCCACCTGTGGACAAAATTCACCTCCATTCCGGCTTGTTCGCAAAAAGAACTATTGCGGATCAATGGCATAACGGCCGGCGAGAAGAATCTTGGCATCTCCGTTTGTCCCCACCCCCTGCCCCTCCCGCATAATCCCTTCATCGTTCTGGCGGGACCTGGTGCGCACCGGGTATCAGGCAGAATGGCGGTGACCTCCCGGCGTGGGTTCGGTATCCACGTCTCCGAGGGCGTCCGACGGGCCGGCATGCTGTGGGTCAGGCACCAATGCGTGATCACACAGGAGGCGGATCATCCGCGCGTCATTGTCCATGGAAAGAACATGGAGCGGGGCGCGTGACCGGTCGACCGTGGCGACAGACACCGGACGGGCGGGCATGGGAATGCCTGTTCTTCTTTACGAATTCGTGCGGTGCTTT